>NZ_JBIWGU010000016.1:166068-194890 GCF_044763775.1 Streptomyces sp. NPDC094448
GGCGGAGCCCCCGAACCGGCTCACCCGGGCGGCCCGCCGGGCCGCGGACCGGCCCGCCGATACCGCGCTGCTGCTGGCGACCCGCGGGGAGTACCCCGCGGGGCGCCGCGGCGGGCGGTGCCGCCCGCCGCGGCGCGGGGAGTCAGCGGACCAGGGTCACACCGGTCTCGACGGAGTGCGCGTCGACCGGGAACGGCAGGCCCTTCGACAGTTCCACCACGGTGACCTTGGCGTCCGCCGCGCCGGGGGTGAAGGCCGCGGCCGGGCGGCCGGTGGCCTCCCAGGTGTGCTGTCTGCCGTCGCACACCGCGAGGGATCCCTCCAGATCGGCGCGGGAGCCGCCCTGGAAGGCCTCGGCATCGAGGAGGACCGGGCCGGAGCCCGGGGTGCAGAAGTAGGTGCCGGTGAGCGTCACCGAACCGTCGGCGGCGATCCGGCCGGTGGCGTCGACGGTGACGGGATCGGGGGCGAACTGGGCCCGGGCGGTGCCGGGCAGCAGAACGGCCGAGAGGACGGCGGCGAGGGCGAGGGACGGGAGAACCGCGGCGCGGCGTGCGTTGATCATGCCCGCATAACGAGTGCAGTGCCCTGCGGTGCCGACGCTCCACACAGGTGGACGCATCGTTTGCTCCGTACCGGTGGTCCCTTGCTCCGTACCGGTGGTCCCCACCCCGGTTCCGGCCGGTGGCCGCGGTCGCGGGTTCGGTGGCTGCGGCAGGTCTGACGGTTTCCGTGCGGTGCGGCGGGGTTCGGTGGGTGGGCTCGGTGTCACGGCCATGGTTCCGGACAGGCCCGCAACGGTCCGTTTCGGCCCCACGGGAAAGCCGGACGGGCGTTCTCCTTCGGGTGAGTTCGCGGAGTAAACTCGGGGTAATCCCAGCGGGGCGTGGTAATGAGTCCCGGCGCAGCCGTTCAGGCATATGCCAGAAACAAGCCAGGAGTTGCTGCCCCGCCGGGGTGAAGAACGCATCCGTTACCCGGGCGAGTGTTTTCCCCATCACTTGTTGGTGAGTAGGGTGTGATCCCGCCGCCGGTGATCGACACGGATCCGGTCCGCATTCCCACGGCCGCGACCGGGCCCGAGCCGGAATGCGGGCAGCAGGCGGCGTCAGGGGCGACGGGGGAGGGGCACGTGCCTGCCGGGTCTTTCGGGGGACAGTACGTCTGGCATCCGGCGGCCGACGACCGCCGGCTCGCGCGCGCCTGCATCGACGTCAAGGCCGGCCGGTATCTCGGCGCCGAACGCGCCCTGCGCGAAACCCGCGGAGATTTCGGCACCCGGGCGCACCGGTCCCTCGTCCTGGCCTCCGAGGCCGCGGACTCCGACCTCGCGGAGCGGTGGCTCGCCGAGGCCCCCGGACCCGAATCGGCGCTGCTGTGGGCCCGGGTGGCGATGCTCCGGGCGCTGCGGGCCGAGGACAGCGGCGCCCGGCACACCGGCACCCTGCTCGGTATCGCCGAGACCGCCTGCGAACGCGCCGCCCTGTTCGACCCCCGCGACCCCACCCCGTGGGCGGCCCGGCTCGCCCTGGCCAGGATCCGCCGCCCGCGCGACCCCGCGCCCCCGGGACTGCTGACCGCACCCCCCGGCCCCTGGCCGCTGCTGGCCCGGGCGTTACGGCTCGACCCCTGGAACCGCGAGGCCCACCACCGCTTTCTCGCTTTCTACTTCGCCCGCTACGGCGGGACCGCCAGCGCCCGCTGGGACGTGGCCTCCTTTCTCAGCCACCGGGCGCCCGTCGGCTCCGTGCTGAGGCTGCTGCCGCTGGTGGCCCTCGCCGAGGAGTACGACCCCTCGTCCCTCCTCGCCCACCGCACCTGGCGGCAGCCCCAGTGGGTGGCCACCGCGCTGCGCGGCTACCGCAACTGGCTGCCCGAGGTCCCCCGCTACCGCTACACACCGGTACTGGACCTGTCCTATCTGGCGCACGCCCTCTACATGGGCCGGCAGCAGCCGGAGGCCCGGGAGGTGCTCACCGCGATGGGGCCGTACGCCGCCCGGATGCCCTGGAGTGCCTTCGGCGACCCCGGCGACCAGCTGACCAGGGCCCGGCGCACCCTCGGCCTCCCGGTGCCCGCCGCATGAGACCAGCAACTTTCGGAAGCTCGGGAAAGGGGCCGACGGTGCCGGAACAGACCGCCGTTGGGCGCAGGAATCGTCACCGCGGCGACGGGACCGTCGCCCTCGACGACGACACGACCCTGCACGCCATGGGATATCCCCGCAAACTCACCCGCAGATTCCGGGCCTTCGACAATTTCGCGATTTCCTTCACCATCATCAACGTCATCTCCGGAATATTCTCCGCCTTCGGCTACGGAATGGCCGCGGGCGGCCCGCTGATCCTGGTCGCGGGGTGGATCGCGGTTTCCGTGATGGTGCTGTTCGTCGGCGCCGCGATGGCGGAGATCGCGTCCGCCTACCCCACCAGCGGTGCCCTCTACTTCGCCGCCGGAAAACTCGCCCGCCGCCACCGAGGCGCCTGGTCCTGGTTCACCGGCTGGCTGAACTTCGTGGGCCAGGTGGGTGGTACCGCCGCCACCGCCTATGCGGCCGCCGCCTTCCTCCAGGCCTTCGTCACCCTCTACCACCCCGCCTACCGGGCGACCGGGGCCAGCACGGTCGCCATCACCGCGGTGATCCTGCTCCTGCAGGCACTGGCCAACACCTACACGGTGGATCTGGTCGCCCTGCTCATCCGCTTCTCGGTGTGGTGGCTGGCCGGTGGTGTCACCCTGATCGTCGGCTCCCTGCTGCTGCTGCCCGAGACCCACCGCCCGCTGGCGTTCTCCGCCCATTTCGTCAACGACACGGGCTTCACCAGCGGGGTGTACGCCGCCCTGCTGGGCCTGCTCGTGACGAGCTGGACCTACACCGGCTTCGACGGCAGCTTCCATATGTCGGAGGAGACCGTACGCTCGACGGTCAGCACTCCGCGCGGCATCGTCGGGGCCATCGGCTGGTCCGCGCTCGCCGGACTCGCCCTGATGCTCGCGCTGGTGCACTCCATCGGCGACTACGCCACAACGGCGAGCGCCGCCGTACCCTCCGTGCACATCCTCACCAACGCCCTCGGCACCGGGGTCGCCGGACTGCTGCTGCTCGTGGTGATCGGCTCCATGCTGTTCTGCGGACTCGCCAATATGACCAGCAACGCCCGGCAGATCTTCGCCTTCGCCCGGGACGGCGCGATGCCCGGCTCCCGGCGCTGGCACACCGTCAGCATGCGGACCAGGACCCCCGTCAACGCCGTCTGGCTGGCCGCGGGGTGCTCCTTCACGCTGACCGTGCCCGGCCTCTGGTCGCATACCGCCTTCGCTGCCATCGTCAGCGTCAACGTCGTCGGCATGTACCTCGCCTACGGCATCCCGATCTTCCTGCGGCTGCGCCTCAAGGACGATTTCCGGCCGGGCCCCTGGAACCTCGGCCGCTGGGGTGTGCCCGTGGCGCGTATCGCCGTGATGTGGATAGGGCTGAGCAGTGTGCTGTTCGTCCTTCCGCACGCCACCCCCCTCACACCGACGACCTTCAACTACGCCCCGATCGCGCTGGTGGCCGTGGTCCTGGTCGCCACCGTCTGGTGGTTCGCCACGGCCCGCAGACGCTTCTCGGGGCCGGTCAGCTACGGCAGCCCCGACGAGGTGGCCGCGATGGACCTGATCTGACCCGCGGCCGGGCCCGGCACCGCACCCCTGTCCCGTACCCGCGACCCGCACCCGCGACCCGCACCCCGGCGCCGTACCCGCGACCCGTACCCCTGTCCCGTACCGACCCCGCACACCCGGACCCGGAAGGAACGCATCCGTCATGACCAGCACCCAGGACACCACCGGCCTCACGGTCACCAGCGCCACCCTGGAGGAGTGGCACCAGATCGCCGAATGGGTGGCCGCCGAAGGCTGGAACCCCGGCAACGGCGACGCCGCCTGCTTCCATCCCACCGACCCCGAGGGCTTCTTCGTCGGCCGGATCGACGGCCGGATCGCCTCCGCCGTCTCCCTCGTCCGCTACGGCGACGACTACGCCTTCCTCGGCCACTATCTGGTCCGCCCCGATCTCCGCGGCCGCGGCATCGGACTGGCCACCTGGCGGGCCGCCCTGCCGCATGCCGGGGCCCGGCTGATCGGCCTGGACGCCGTCCCCGCCCAGCAGGGCAACTACGAGCGGTCCGGCTTCTCCGCCGCGTACCACACCGTCCGGTACGGCGGCAGCCCGCTGCGCAGTGGCAGCGTCGCACCCGGAACCGTTCCCGTCACGCCCGATCTGCTCCCCGCCATCAGCGCGTACGACCGCTCCTGCTTCCCCGCCGACCGCGCCGCCTTCGTCGCCCGCTGGCTCACGGCCCCCGGGCACACCGCGTACGCCCGGCTCGCGGACGACGGGCGGATCACCGGCTTCGGCGCAATCCGCCCCGGCCGCGACGCCCACCGCATCGGCCCCCTGTTCGCCGACACCGCGGCCGACGCGGAGGCGCTCTTCGACAGCCTCACCGCGGGGCTGGGCACCGATGACCAGGTCGCCGTCGACGTACCTGAAACCCATGCGGAGGCCGCGGCACTGGCGGCCGTCCGGGGGCTGACGGCCCAGTTCCCGACCACCCGTATGTACACCGGGCCCGCGCCCGAGGTGCGCACCGAGCGGGTGTTCGGCGTCACCACCCTCGAACTGGGCTGACCGACCCTGACCGGCTGTGGCTCCTGCTACGGGGAGGCCGGTGCGGGCGACTGCTCCGCGGGCGCGGAGTTGCCGGGAGTGGCCGGGGGCGGCTGGGACGCGGGGGCGGACGGCGGCGCCGACGCGGGCTCCGAGGCACCGGGCGAGGACGCGGCCGGCTTCGACGCCGACGGTTCCGCGGTGGCCGACGGCGGGGCCGACGGCAGCTTTCCCGCCGGAGGCGCCGTCGGCCGGTCGGCGCCGCCCGCGGTACCGGTCGGCCGGGTGAACCAGGTACCGCCCGCGGGGTCAAAGACGGTCAGCTCCGCCAGATCGCCCGGCGCCGGGTCCACGACCACCACCCGTTCGGCCTGGTAGCCGGGCCAGGAGCTGCCGGTCGTCTGCGGTGTGCCCTGGACGGCCTGCGGCGGCGTCAGCGGATTGCCGCAGGCACACCGCACCCGCGGCACCCCCCGGGCGTCGACGAGTACCGCCGTACCCGCCTGGAGGACCGCCTGGTACGCGGTCGACGCACCGTTGCGCCAGCCGTGGTTGGTGACCCGGGTGTCGATCCGCAGCTGAACCGGCGTCAGGGACTTCAGATAGCCCGGTACGTCCCCGGACGCGATGCCCAGAACGCCCGCGAAGGCCGAGTTCTTCGCCTGATCGGCCGAGAGGTAGCCGATCAGTTTCCCTACGTCGCAGCTCGACTGCTGCTGCGTACCGCCGTACAGGCCGGGCGTCGCCCCGGACACCGCGCGGACCGTGTTCTTCGCGGGCGGGGGGCCGGTCGGCTGGGCCGTCAGGTCCGGCGGTGTGCTCTCCTGAGCCGTCGACGCGGTGTACGGGTCCGGTCCGGTGGAGCCCGCGGCCTGGAGGAAGACCTCACGGGAGGCGCCGGAACCCGAGCCGCCGGAGCCCGGGAGGGTGAGCAGCAGGACCACCGCGATCACCACGGCGGCGCCGATACCGATCAGAGCCGCCTTCGGAATCGAACGCCACCAGGGCCGGCCGGGCCCGCCGCCCGGCTCCTTCGGCCCGCCTCCCGATCCGCCCGAACCGCCCGAACCGCCACCACCGGTACCGCCGCCCGTGCCGCCGCCGTCCCCCGGTCCCTGCCCGGACACCCGGGTGGGCGGAGGCGCGGGCTCCGGAGCGGGCGGCGGGGGAGCGGAGCCCCGGCCCGACGACCCGGCGAGCGGGCCGGACGGCGGACCTGCGGGAGGTTCGGACGACGGAGGTTCGGCGCTCACGGGCTCTTCCCCTGCTCGGAGGAGATCGACGGGCTCTGCCACGGACGGGCCCGGCGGGCCGGTCCGCGCGGTGCGCACGCCGCCGGGATCCCCGCACCGGACGGTACGGGGAGTTCGGAGCGCGGGTACGGTCCGGGACCGCACCCGGGACGCCCGCAGCCCATTGTGTGCGCCCGCCGCGGACCCACCGCAAGCCGGGACGGGCCGTCGGCGCGACGCGGTCGGCCCCCTCCGGAAGGCGGCCCGCCCCGCCGCTGCTTAGCGTGACCGCGTGAGCCAACAGCCAGTGCCCGGGCGGCGCACCCCGGGCCCCCCACCCGCCGGCCGGACCTCCTACGGCTGGATCCGGGCCTTCCTCACCGTGGCCGCCGGGCTCGTCGCGCTGGTTGTGACCGCGGCCCTGGGACTGTGGGCGGCGGGCGCCCAGGATCTGCCCGGCGGAGCCTTCCCGCAGGTCGTCGCCGCCACCGCGGTCCTCGCGGCGGGCGGCACGGTCGAACTCTCCGGCGGCGCCGGGGGCCTCGCGGCAGGGGGCGGCGACCTCTCGGTCGTCCCGCTCTCGGTCACCCTGGTGGCCGCACTCGTCCTGGCCCACGGCTTTCTGCGCCCCCTGCGCCACCACGCCGTGGTCCGGACCCGCGACCTCGCGGGCTGGGCGGCCCGCCTCGGCCTGCTGTGGGCCGTCGTCCTCGTTGCCCTGGCGGCGATCGCCCGGCACACCTTCGACGTCACCCCCGAGGGCACGATCGCCGATATCGGCAGCCTGTTCGGCCTCTCGGCAGAGGCCGGATTCGCCGCCGACGTACCGCTCACCCTGCTGTACGGGCTCCTCTGGCTGGCCGCCCTGTTCGCGGCGGCGCTGCTCGTCTCGCGCGGCGCGGGACTCCCCGCCCGGCTGCTCCGGGCCGTGGCCCCGGCCCGCCCGGCCGCGCACGCCATGGCCGTACTGCTGCTCGCCTACGTCGCCGCGGCGCTGGTCGCCGGGCTGGTGACCGCCGCGACCCGCGGCCGGGCGTCCGAAACCCTCGCCGTCATCCTCCTCGGGCTCCCCAACCTCGCCTGGCTCGCGCTCACCCTCGGCCTCGGCACGGTCTGGGACGGGCTGGCCGAAGGCCCGTTCGGACTGCCGGTGCCGAAGGCCCTGGACACGGTGCTCCGGACGCCCGGCGGCACCACACTCGACCTGAAGTCCCTCACCGCCGAGAGCGGCGACGCCTGGTGGCTGCTGGTCGCCGCCGCCGTCGGGGTCCTTGCGGCGGCGGTTCTCGGCGCGCTGCGCTCCCCGCCCGGCACCCGGCCCTGGCAGCACGCCGTGCGGACGGCCGCGGCCCTCGTCGTCACCGTGCTGACGGTCTGTCTGCTCTGCCGGGTCGACGCCCACTACGGCCTCTCCCTGCTCGGCCTCGGAGATGTCGGCGGTGCGCTCTCCGGCCGGGTGGAGCTGCTGCCCCGCTGGTGGACGGCGCTCCTCGCAGCCGCCCTGTGGGGTCTGGTGACCGGCTTCCTCGCGGGCCTCGTCCCCCGGCGCCGGCCCGGCCCCGCCGTGCACTGAGCCGGGCGTCACCGGCGTCGGCGGCCTTGTCGGTGGGGTTCTCTATTCTGGCGCCACGAGCGCGGACTCCCAGGGCGCGCATCCGGTGAAGGGGGCACGGCATGGTGTGGACGGGGGATCCCCGGCTGACGGCGGGGCCGAGAATGACGGAGTATCTGCACTCCGTCTTCGTTCCGGGCACCCGACTGGGCCCGGTCTACGATCTGTCCGGGGATGTCACGGTGGTCGAGCTGATCCACGCGGCCACGATCCGCATCCCCAGCGGACGCCTCGGGGTCGGCACGCCCTGGCCGGACGACTCGTTCTCACCGTGGCATGCGGAGGAGCGGCCGGACGGCGACTGGTGGGAGCTGGCCGAGCGGATACCGCCGGGCGCCTACCGGGTGGAGACGGCCTGGACCAGCGCCCCCTTCGAGTACCAGGGCAGGACCACGGACATGCGGGACTGCTGCGGGACCAGGCTGGTCATCCGTGACGAACCGGTGGTGGGCTGGGAGATGGCCCTCGGTGCGGGGGAGCGGGTAGAGGACGTCCCCGAGGGCCTTGAACCGGGTGTCTACCTGGAAACAGGCCTGGGCTGTTTCGCCGACGCCGCCCACTGGGGGACCCTGACCCGCCTCTTCCGGAAGGCGCGCGGGGAGACCGCCGGCCGTCCGGGGGAATCGGAGCAACGGGCCGTCGAAGCCCTGCCCGACGGCAATGAACTGGTCCGGGACGACAGGGCCGGAGCCGATCTGGTGACGTTGGCCGTGGACGACGGCACCATGGTCAGCTGGCTGGGGCGGACCGCCGAAGGCGAGGCGGCGGCCGTCGTCGTGGCACCGGGAGTGATGATGCTCAGCAACAGAGCCCGGATAGAGCCCAGGGACTGACCCCGGCGCCCGATCCGGGCCGGGCGCGTGTTCGAGGGCCCGTCAGCGGGACGTTCCCGGACCGGCCGGCAGCCCGGGGAAGACCGGCAGGGCCCACCACGGCGGGGCGGGCGGTGGCGCCGGACCCGGTGAGCCGGTCGCGGCCACCGCTGCCGTACGGGCCGCTGCCCGGCCCTGGCCGGTCGCGGCCGCCCGCAGCGCCGTCACCAGCGCCCCGCACGAGCCATAGCGGTCGTCGGGCACCTTGGCCAGGGCCCGGATCAGCACCTCGTCCACCGCCGCGGGGAGATCCGGGCGGCGCCCCGTCAGATGCGGCGGCGGGTCGAACTGGTGGGCCCAGAGCAGGGCCATATCGTCGTCCCGCTGGAACGGCGGCGCGCCGCCCAGCATCTCGTACACCACACACGCCAGTCCGTAGACGTCGCAGCGGCCGTCCACCGGCCGGCCCGAGATCTGTTCGGGCGCCACATAGTCGAGGGTGCCCACGAACTGGCCGACCGTTGTGAACCCGGTGAGCGACAGCGACTTCTTCGTCAGTCCGAAGTCGGTGAGATACACATGCTCCGGATGGTCGCTGTCGGTGCCCTCGTCGACCAGGATGTTTCCCGGTTTCACATCGCGGTGCACCAGATCGTGGCGGTGCGCCGCGTCCAGGGCGGAGGCGGTCTGCGCGGCGATCCGGCCGGCCGTGGCCACGGGCAGCGGGCCCGCGCGGCGCAGCAGGGCCCGCAGGTCCCGGCCGGGCACGTACCGCATGGCGATGTACAGCAGCCCGTCCGCCTCCCCGGCCTCGAACACCGGCACGATATGGGGGTGGTCGATGGCGGCGGCCACCCGTGATTCATGGGTGAACCGGCGGCGGAAGGTGTCGTTGCGGGCCAGTTCGGGTGCCAGCAGCTTCAGTGCGACCGTACGGTCCAGCCGCAGGTCATGGGCCCGGTAGACGACTGCCATCCCACCCCGGCCGATCTCCTGTTCGATCCGGTAGTCCGCGATCCGCTTCCCGGCGAGATCGGTCGGCCGTCCGGACGGGGGTACCGGATCCGGGGCGGAGTCCTTCGGCGTGCTCCGGTCCGGTCCGCCGGACGCGCCGGTATCGCGCGGTCCCATCAGCCTTCGCCGCCGGGTCGCGTCGGCCGGGGTGCCGCCCTGCCGTGGCCGGGGCCGGCCACTCTGGTGGGCGGCGGCGCATCAGGCGGTGGTCCCGTCCCGGGCGCCTCAGGCATTCCGGCCGCTCCGGGCGGTTCCTCCGGCCGGGGGCCGGTGACATCCTCGGTCTCGGTCCCGGATTCCCGCCCGGCTCCGGTGGCGGCCCCGGGCGGGGCGCCGTCCCGCGCCGCCCGGGACACCGCGTACGTACCCAGCCGCACCCCGTCCCCGTACACCCACCGCTCGTGCTCCGCCTCGTACAGCCATACGGACTCGCCGTCGATGACGACTCCGGCCCGCAGCCCCCGGGTCCGGCTGCGGAACGTCCCGCCGTCGATCCGGCCGGCCGCGAGTTCGTCGGCCGCGCTGCGATAGCGGCTCAGCGCCTCGCCCGTCTTCGCCAGCTGCGGCCGCTGGTCGGCCGTCCGGGTCAGCGGCCGCCCGGTCGCGGGCGGCGGCTGCGGGACCGCGACCAGCAGCCGGCCGTCGACCCAGGCCGACCATCCGTTCGCACAGACGATGCGCCCCCAGTCGCCGTGCCGGTCGGCCAGCAGCACCGGGAGCAGCGGGTCCAGGGACGCGGCGGGCCGCGAGGTGCCCGGGGTCTCCCAGGCCGGCAGCCCACCCGGCGGCACCACATGCGTCGGGGCGAAGTCCTCGGTCTCCTCGGTCATCGCATGGCGCCTACTTCCGCATCACGGAGGGTTCCTGGCGGCGCAGGAGCAGGGCGACCAGCCAGCCGTACAGCACGGACAGCACCACCATCATGCCCATATCGGTCAGCCATACCGCCGCGGAGTGCGTGAACAGCGGATCCGAGGTCAGGGCGCCCGGCACCAGATTTCCCAGCCCCACCGTGGCCGCCATCGCCGCCAGCGCCCACCGGGACGGCACCAGCCAGGAGAGCTGTTCCGCGACGGGGAGTCCGTGGAGTTCCAGCAGTGCCCCGCAGAACACGACCTGCACGATCGCGAGGAGCACCAGCAGCGGCATGGTCACCTCCTCCTTGGAGACCAGGGCGGAGATC
The DNA here is from genome assembly GCF_044763775.1 of Streptomyces sp. NPDC094448. NCBI lineage: Bacteria > Bacillati > Actinomycetota > Actinomycetes > Kitasatosporales > Streptomycetaceae > Streptomyces > Streptomyces sp. NPDC094448. Next base: position 176,576 of record NZ_JBIWGU010000016.1, read on the forward strand.
AGCAGACCCAGCATCATCGCGGTGAACGACAGCAGTGCCACGGCCAGGGTCAGTTCGACGAGTGGTGGCAGCAGCACCCCGTTGCCGCCCGGAGTGTTGAGCCGTACCCCGGCCAGCCCGATCAGGGTGAGGACCACGGCCTGGAGCACCGTCACCGTGCCCAGGACCACCACCTTCGACAGCAGATACGCCCCCCGGGACAGCCCCACGGCCCGTTCCCGCCGGTAGATCGCCCGCTCCTTCACCAGCTCGCGCACCGCGTTCGCGGAACCCGTCAGCACCCCGCCGACACAGAGGATCAGCAGGGCGTTCATCGCCGTGTCGCGGGTCAGCGCACTGCCCGCCAGGGCGCGGGCCATCGCGCCCATCACAAACGGCAGGGCGATCATCACCACGAGGAACGTCCGGTCGGCGCTGAGCGCCGCCGTGTACCGCCGTACCAGGGTCCACAGCTGGGCGCTCCGGCTCCGCGGCTTCGCGGGCGGCGGCGCCGGGCGCACGGGACCCCTCGTGGACTCGGGGGGCGGCTGAGCGGAGGCTTCGGTGACATAGCGCCGGTGGTGCTCCGACGCGGCGTAGTCGCCCGCCCAGTCCCGGTCGGGCTCGTTCTCGAACGCGGCGAAGGCCTCCGGCCACCGCTCGTGGCCGAAGAACCCCAGGGCCTCGTCCGGCGGCCCGTAGTAGGCGGTCCTGCCGCCCGGCGCCAGGACCAGCAGCCGGTCGCACACATCCAGACTGAGAACGCTGTGCGTCACCACGACCACGGTCCGTCCGTCGTCGGCCAGGGTCCGCAGCATCTGCATCACCGAGCGGTCCATGCCCGGGTCGAGTCCGGACGTCGGCTCGTCGAGGAAGAGCAGCGACGGCTTCGTCAGCAGTTCCAGCGCCACGCTGACCCGTTTGCGCTGCCCGCCGGAGAGCCGGTGCACGGGCTGCTGGGCACGGTGTCCGAGACCCAGTTCCCGGATCACCTCGGAGACCCGGCCGCGCCGCTCCTCCTTGCCGGTGTCCTGCGGGAACCGCAGTTCGGCGGCGTACCCGAGGGCCGCTCGCACGGTCAGCTGTGTGTGCAGGATGTCGTCCTGCGGTACGAGTCCGATACGCTGCCGCAGCTCCGCGTAGTCCCGGTACAGGTCACGGCCGTCGTACAGCACGGCGCCGCCGTCGGCGGGCCGCAGTCCGGTGAGCGCGTTGAGCAGGGTCGATTTTCCCGCGCCGCTGGGGCCGACCACGGCGAGCAGACAGCGCTCCGGTACCGGGAACGTGACCCGGTCGAGGAGGGTACGGCGGCCGCGGTCCACGGTCACCGTCAGCTCCTGGACGTCGAGCGTGACCTCGCCGGTGTCGACGTACTCCTGGAGTTCGTCGCCGATGAGACAGAAGTCCGAGTGCCCGATGCCGACGACATCGCCCTCGGCGACGGCGGCGACGGTCACCGCGACACCGTTGAGGAAGGTGCCGTTGTGGGAGCCGATATCGGCGATCTCGTAGGTTCCGTCGGGGCGGGAACGGAGTTCGGCGTGGTGGCGGGAGACCGTCAGATCGTCGACGACGAGGTCGTTGTCGGAGGCCCGGCCGATCCGGACGGTACGGGCGGGACGCGGCCGTACCGACGCCGGATGCCGGAACGTGCCGGTGGCGGCCGGTACGGACACATGAGGGCCGGGATGCTCACGGGCGGCGGAACCGGGAGCGGCGCGAGCGGGGGAGGTCCGGTCCACGAGGACCGCCCTGGGCCCGTCCGTGGCACTGCCGAACCGCAGCTCGCTGCCCGCGCCGACGTCCCAGGAGCGGACCCGCAGCCCGTCCGCGTAGGTACCGTTGGTGCTGTGCTCGTCCTCCACCGTCCAGTGGTCGGCGTCCGCCCGCAGTACGGCGTGGTGCCAGGACACGCGGTCGTCGTCGAACACGATGTCGCACAGCGGGTCCCGCCCGACCTGGTATGCCCGGCCCGGATGCATCACGGTGGAGCCGTCGTCCGTCTCGATGACCAGATCGGGGGCGGTCGGCGCGGCACGGCGCTCAGCCATATCACCATATTATCGGCGCGCGCCGGAGCCTGCCCTGTGCCCGCCCCCCTGTGCCCGTCGGCCCCTACCGCAGATAGGCGAGCCCCGGATGGGCCGCCGTATAGGCCGCCACCAGTCGGCGGGCCACCGTCACCGAGTCGACCAGCGGGTGCAGCGCGAAGGCCGCCACCGCCCGCTCGCGCGATCCGGACCCGGCCGCCGCCAGCACCTCCCGCTCCACCGCCTTCACCGCGGTCACCAGACCCGCCGCATGGCCGGTCAGCGGGGCGACGGCCACCGGATGCGCGCCGTTGCCGTCGACCAGGCAGGGCACCTCGACGACCGCGTCCGTGTCCAGGGGTGCCAGGGCGCCCCGGTTGCGGACGTTGAGGATCAGGGTGGTCCGCTCGTCCCGGGCGACGGCCCGCATCAGCGCCAGGGCGACCTGCTCGTAGCCCCCGGACTCCAGATCGGCGGCCTCCCGCTCGCCCGCGCCCGCCGCCTGCCGGTTGTGCGCCATGTACGTCGCCTCCCGCTCGGCACGGGTACGGTCCCAGGCCGCCAGCGCCGAGCCGCCGCCCGGCCGCCGCATCGCCGCGTAGAACCCGTCCTGCTGCTCGTGCAGGAACGCGCCCCGGGTCCGCTCCGCGCCCCGGTAGGCGGCCACCGTCTCCCGGTTGAAGTAGTAGTAGTGCAGATACTCGTTGGGGACGGCGCCCAGGGTCCGCAGCCACTCGGCCCCGAACAGCCGGCCCTCCTCGAAGGACCCCAGCAGCAGCGGATCGGCCAGCAGCCCCGGCAGCAGATCCCGGCCGCCGACCCGCAGACCGCGCAGCCAGCCCAGATGGTTGAGGCCCGCGTAGTCGATCCACGCCGTCGCCGGATCGGCGCCCAGCAGCCGGGCGACCCGCCGCCCGAGGCCCACCGGCGAATCGCAGATCCCCACCACCCGGTCGCCCAGCACTCCGGCCATCGCCTCGGTGACCAGGCCCGCCGGATTGGTGAAGTTGATGACCAGCGCATCCGGTGCCAGACGGGCCACCCGGCGGGCGATCTCCACCGCGACCGGCACCGTGCGCAGCCCGTACGCGATACCGCCCGCGCCCACGGTCTCCTGGCCCAGCACGCCCTCCGCCAGCGCGATCCGCTCGTCGGCCGCGCGCCCTTCGAGACCGCCGACACGGATCGCCGAGAACACGAAGCCGGCCCCGCGGAGCGCCTCGTCGAGATCGGTGGTCACCGTCACGGCCGGGGCGTCCGGCACCCCTTCGGCCTGCTCGGCGAGGACCCGGGCGACGGCGGCGAGCCGCCCGGCGTCGACGTCGTACAGCACCAGTTCGGTGATCCGGCCCTCGCCGCGGTCGCCCAGCAGGGCCCCGTACACGAGAGGCACCCGGAAACCGCCGCCGCCCAGCAGGGCGAGCCTCATACCACCACCCCCGGGACCCGGGCCGCGCGCGGGGCACGGCGATGACCAGGGGCCTGCCGGTCGGGTCGTCGCTCACTCACCACACCGCGCACGCTACCCGGCGCGTTCCGCCGTTGCCACGGCCGCCCGGCCGTGCGGTCAGGCGTGGGTGCCGTGGCCGATCAGATACGCCAGGTCCGGGTAGTCGACGACGAAGCCGTCCGCACCGATCTCGATGTCCCGGCGGAAATCGCCCGCCTCGTAGCGGACGAGCGCCCCGCCGTCGTCCGTCTCCTCCAGCGGGGTGTACGTCTGCTCCGACGCACGGACCGTCAGATCGGGCACCGACACCCACGCCATGGTGAACGTCCGCGCCGCACCGGCGGGACCGGCCCGGTGCAGTCCGTGCCGGAGCACCGGCATGGTGTTGGTGAGCGGGCAGAGCCCGAGATCGCAGTCGAGGGCCCCGTCGAGATCGGGCCGCGGCTGCCCGTCGACGGTCCAGTGCCCGGAGCCGTCGTGGGCGAGGACCGTCTTGCGTACCCCGTCCGCGGATTCGGCGGTCACCCGCAGCTCGCGGGTCGTCCACTCCGGCCCGGTCCGCAGCTCGTAGCCGATCCAGTACGGCTCCGGGGCGATACCGACGGCCCGCCCCCGGGCCTCCAGCACCCCGTCCCCGAGCCGTACCCAGGCGGTCTCGTACCCCTGGTTCTCGACGATTTCCCAGGTCAGCACGTGCGATACGGGGGAGGTGCGCATAACCCCAGGCTAACGCGGGACCCCGGCCCTTCGCTCGCGCGGGTGACGGCGCCGGATGCGAGTTGACGGAGTGTCGGGCCGAACGGGGGAGCGGGGGTAGTGTGCTCGGAGCGCACTGCGGTGCGCCTCCCCTCACGGACACGTCCGGGCCCCCTCCCCTCGGGGCCCGGCCCGAATCCGAAAGAGGGCCGCCGACCGGGAATCTCGGCGGCCGGTTCTGAGGGGAGGCGCCCATGGGGCGTCGCAGGAAGCAGAAGCCATCACTGCGGCAGCGCACCGAGGACCTGCTGGTCCGGATCGCGTGGGAGCTGGGGAGGTGGCTGAAGGGCTGAGCTGAGCCCCCAATACCGGGGCTCAGATCAACCACCTTCTTGCACTGGGTTCCCGCCCGTTGGATTCCTGGTCCCGGGCGGGGGCCCTCCTCATAATTACTACACCCCTCGGCCCGCCGCAAACATCCGGCCCCGATCAGCGCGGGCTCTCGAAAGCCTCCAGGATCCGCCGCGCCGCCAGCGTCGCCGTCAGCTCCCCGCCCCGTACCGCACGCTCCACCTCCGGCACCAGGTCCCGCACCGCCGGATGGGTGCGCAGCCGCTCCGTCAGCTCGTCCCTGACCATCGACCACACCCAGTCGATCTGCTGCTCACGGCGCTTCGCGGCGAGCCTCCCCGTCGACGACAGCAGTTCGCGGTGCTGCTCCACCCGCTCCCACACCGCGTCCAGACCGGCCTGCTCGCGCGCGCTGCACGACAGCACCGGCGGGGTCCAGGCGGCATCCGCCGGGTGCATCAGGCGCAGTGCCCCGGCGAGTTCGCGGGCGGCCGAGCGCGCCTCGCGCTCATGGGGTCCGTCGGCCTTGTTGACCGCGATCACGTCCGCCAGCTCCAGGACGCCCTTCTTGATGCCCTGGAGCTGGTCCCCGGTCCGGGCCAGCGTCAGCAGCAGGAACGTGTCGACCATCTGGGCGACCGCGGTCTCCGACTGGCCCACACCCACGGTCTCGACGAGCACCACGTCGTAGCCCGCGGCCTCCATCACCACCATCGTCTCCCGGGTGGCCTTCGCGACCCCGCCGAGCGTGCCCGCCGAAGGCGACGGCCGGACGAAGGCCGCCGGATCCGTCGACAGCCGCTCCATCCGGGTCTTGTCGCCCAGGATGGAACCGCCGGTACGCCGGGACGAGGGGTCGACCGCGAGCACCGCGACCCGGTGGCCGAGCCCCGTCAGCATCGTGCCCAGCGCGTCGATGAAGGTCGACTTGCCGACCCCCGGCACCCCGCTGATGCCCACCCGCCGGGCGGCACCCGCATGCGGCAGCAGCTCCGACAGCAGCTCTTGGGCGAGCACCCGGTGGTCGGGGCGGCGGGACTCCACCAGGGTGACGGCCCGCGCGATGTACGCCCGGGAACCCTCCCGTACGCCCTTCACATAGGCGGCGAGGTCGATGCTCACCGGCCCGCCCGCTCCGGCCCGCTGCCCCACGGGCCGACCGCCACTGCGCCCGGCCTCACGAGGGGTGGCCCAGCGCCGCGGACAACGTTGTGACCAGGTCGTACGCCGCGTCCGGGATCACCGTCCCGGGCGGGAACACGGCCGCCGCACCCGACTCGTGGAGCGTCTCCACATCCTGCGGCGGAATCACCCCGCCCACCACGATCATGATGTCCTCCCGGTCCTGCGCCGCCAGCTCCTCCCGCAGCGCGGGCACCAGCGTCAGATGCCCCGCCGCCAGCGACGACACCCCGACGATATGCACATCGGCCTCGACCGCCTGCCGCGCCACCTCCTCGGGCGTCTGGAACAGCGGGCCCACATCCACATCGAAGCCCAGGTCGGCGAAGGCCGTGGCGATCACCTTCTGGCCGCGGTCGTGCCCGTCCTGGCCCATCTTCGCCACCAGGATCCGCGGCCGGCGGCCCTCCGCCTCCTCGAACCGCTCGACCAGCGCCCGGGTCCGTGCCACGGACGGGGACTGTCCTGCCTCACCTCGGTACACACCGGAGATGGTACGGATCTGGCCCGAATGCCGCCCGTACACGGCCTCCAAGGCGTCCGAGATCTCGCCCACGGTCGCCTTCGCGCGCGCCGCGTCCACCGCCAGCGCCAGCAGATTGCCCTCCAGGCCGGGGCCGGGCGCCGAGCCCGCGGCCGCGGTCAGCGCCCGCAGCGCGTCCCGGCAGACCGCCTCGTCGCGCTCCTCCCGGAGCCGCCGCAGCTTGTCGATCTGCTGCGCCCGCACCGCCGAGTTGTCGACCTTCAGCACGTCGATCTGCTCGTCGGACTCCACCCGGTACTTGTTGACGCCGATCACCGGCTGCCGCCCCGAGTCGATCCGGGCCTGGGTCCGGGCCGCCGCCTCCTCCACCCGCAGTTTGGGGATGCCCGCGTCGATGGCCTGCGCCATCCCGCCCGCGGCCTCCACCTCCTCGATGTGCTGCCAGGCCCGGCGCGCCAGGTCGTACGTCAGCCGCTCCACATAGGCGCTGCCGCCCCACGGGTCGATCGCCCGGGTGGTCCCCGACTCCTGCTGGAGCAGGATCTGGGTGTTGCGGGCGATCCGCGCCGAGAAGTCCGTCGGCAGTGCCAGCGCCTCGTCCAGCGCGTTGGTGTGCAGCGACTGGGTGTGGCCCTGGGTGGCGGCCATCGCCTCCACACAGGTCCGCGTCACATTGTTGAACACGTCCTGCGCCGTCAGCGACCAGCCGGAGGTCTGGGAATGGGTGCGCAGCGAGAGCGACTTCGCGTTCTTCGGCTCGAAGGTGCGCACCAGCTTCGCCCACAGCAGCCGGGCCGCTCTCAGCTTGGCGATCTCCATGAAGAAGTTCATGCCGATCGCCCAGAAGAACGACAGCCGCGGCGCGAACGCGTCCACGTCGAGACCCGTGCCGATACCGGCCCGCAGATACTCCATGCCGTCCGCCAGCGTGTACGCCAGCTCCAGATCGGCCGTCGCCCCCGCCTCCTGGATGTGGTACCCCGAGATGGAGATGGAGTTGTAGCGGGGCATCCGCCGCGAGGTGAAGGCGAAGATGTCGGAGATGATCCGCATCGACGGTTTCGGCGGATAGATATACGTATTGCGGACCATGAACTCCTTGAGGATGTCGTTCTGGATGGTCCCGGCGAGCCGCTCCGGCGCCACCCCCTGCTCCTCGGCGGCCACGATGTACAGCGCCAGGACCGGCAGCACCGCGCCGTTCATGGTCATCGACACACTCATCCGGTCCAGCGGGATACCGGCGAAGAGCTGCCGCATGTCGTAGATGGAGTCGATCGCCACCCCGGCCATGCCGACATCGCCGGTGACCCGGGGGTGATCGGAGTCGTACCCCCGGTGCGTCGGCAGGTCGAAGGCCACCGACAGGCCCTTCTGGCCGGCCGCCAGATTCCGCCGGTAGAAGGCGTTGGACTCCTCGGCGGTGGAGAACCCGGCGTACTGCCGGATCGTCCACGGCTGGTTGACGTACATCGTCGGGTACGGGCCGCGCAGATACGGCGCGATGCCGGGATAGGTGCCCAGGAAGTCCAGCGGGGCCAGATCGGCCCCCGTGTACAGCGGCTTCACGGGGATCCCCTCCGGGGTCTCCCACACCAGGTCGTCCGTGTCCCGTCCACAGGACTCCTTGACAGCGGCCCGCCAGCGGTCGTCGTCACCGGCCGCCCGCCCGCCGGGCCCCAGCTCGATGCCGGTGAAGTCGGGGATGGTCACGGAGCCACTCCGATCAGATCGAGGGCCCGGGTGAGCACGGCCACGGCGTCGCCGCCCGCGGCCACGAACTCGTCCACCCCGGCCCGTTCGTACATCTCGCGCAGTTCCCCCGGGCGCCCGGCGAGGTAGACGCGGCGCGCGCCCGCGGCCTTCAGCGCCTCGGCGACCGCCGCCGCCTGCTCGGCGTAGAGCGCGTCACTGGAGCAGATGCAGGCCAGTTCCGCCCCGGCGGCCGTGAACGCCGCCGCCACCGAACCGGCGTCCACCGTCACCGGATCGTGCACCGGCTCGATACCGCCCGCGGCGAACAGATTGGCCGTGAACGAGGCGCGCGCGGTGTGCGCCGACGCCGGGCCGAGGGCCGCGAGGAAGATCCGCGGCCGGTCGCCGCCGGCCGTCCGGGCCGCGTCGGAGCGGGTGCGCAGCGCCTCGAACGCCTCGTCGCGCCGGACCCGGGGCAGCCCGCCCGACAGCGGCTCCGGTGCGGGATCGCGCTCCACCGGCGCCTCGGACAGCAGGGGGAACTCGCTGACTCCGGTGATCGGCTCCCGGCGGGTGGCCAGCCTTCCGCGGCGGTGCTCCCAGACGGCGCCGATCCGTGTCTCCACCAGACCGGAGCGGAGCGCGGCGAGCTGGCCGCCGGCCCGCTCCACCTCCTGGAACCACTCCCAGGCCCGTTGCGCCAGATCCTCCGTCAGCCGCTCCACGTACCAGGAGCCGCCCGCCGGGTCGATCACCCGGCCGATATGCGATTCCTCCAGCAGGACCACGGAGGTGTTGCGGGCGATCCGGCGGGCGAAGGCGTCCGGCAGACCGATCGCATGGTCGAACGGCAGCACCGTCACCGCGTCCGCGCCGCCGACGCCCGCGCCGAGTGCGGCGACCGTGGTGCGCAGCATGTTCACCCAGGGGTCCCGACGGGTCATCATCACCGCTGAGGTGACCGCGTGCTGGCGCTGGGCGCCCGCCGTACTGTCGGCGCCGCACGCCTCGGCCACCCGGGCCCAGAGGCGCCGGGCCGCCCGCAGCTTCGCGATCGTCAGAAACTGGTCGGCGCCCGCCGCGTACCGGAACTCCAGCTGGCCCAGGGCCGTTTCGATGCCGAACCCGGCGTCCGTGAGGGCACGCAGCAGCGCCACCCCGGTCGCCAGCGAACAGCCGAGTTCCTGGGCGGCCGACGCGCCGGCCTCGTGGTACGGCAGCGCGTCCACGGTCAGCGCGCGCAGCCCCGGCACGGTCTCGTGGCAGCGCCGGGCGAGCCCCACCGCGGCCCCCAGGCGGTCCGCGACACCGTCGTACGTGCCGGTGCGCGCCGCATACCCGAAGGGGTCGGCGCCCAGATTGCCCCCGGGGGCCGGGCCGGTGCCCGTCCGCTCGTACAGACCGAAGAGGACGGCGGCGGCCGCCTCGACGTCGTCACCGGCGTCGAGGACGAGGGGCGCCAGATCGAGCAGTACGCCGTCCAGGGCGCGGGCGAGCCCGGAGACCGGGATACCGGACGCGCCGACGGACAGCCACAAGGACGTGACCCCGTGCTCCAGATCGGCGAGCACCGCCTCGTTGGCTGCGGCCGGGTCCGGACGGTCGTGACGCTGCCGTACGTCCCATCCGGCGACCGCGCCGCCCTCGGGCCGGCCGCCGCGGGTGAAGGGGGCGAAGCCGGGGAAGCCCGCAGTGTCGGGGCTGTTCTCCGCGGTGGACAGCGGACGGACGCTCAGACCCTCTTCGACGAGGGTGGCGAGCGCGTCCTCCACCGCGTCCTCGGGCACGTCCTTGCCCGTCTTGCGCAGCACACCGGCGACCAGGCGACGCCATGCGCCGGCATCGGCCTCGGGGAAGTCTGCGGCCAGGGAGAACCCCTCGGGGGGGCGGTCGGGGAGCACGGTCATGCCGGGATGCTAGGACATCCGCGTACACGTACAGCAGATGTACAGAGTGTGAGCTTGCCCTCCCTCAATCGGTCACCCTTGCACCGGTATAAGGGGGTCTGACGGGGCGTACGGGCACAAGGGGTGGCGGCGCCGGAGACGTACCACAGCACCGTGCCGGACGGTGTGCCCGGCACCCCGGACCCGGGGGAATCGAACAAGGGGTCACCCTGCCTGATCGACGACGAACGGAATCGGGACGACGGCCCGGCGCCGCGACTCCGCGCCGACGGGACGGCCTTGCGTACGGGGCCGTACGCCACTGGGTGGAAGGCTGTCCGGCGGCGGCCACTCGCAACCCTCCCCCGGTGCCGCCGGGGGTCAGGAACCCCCTCCCGCTCCAGGGGCGCCCGAGGCGCACTCCAGGGAGTGCGGCGGGTGCCGGCCGCCCCTACGGTGGAAGGATCCGGGCGGCTGTGACCCGGTGCGGAAGGCGGGCCGGACGATGGCGGGTCCACCCCGGCGGGAGCGCCGCCGACCGGTGATCACCGGGCGATACCGCGCGCCCGTTCGCGGGGCCCCCTTCGGGACGGGGGAGCGGCGGGAGCATGCTGGGGTCGAGACCCGGGCCGACCGGACCGGGCACACCGCACCGCGACCTTCTGGGGGACGTACATGCGCATCGCCCTGAGCCAGCTCACCACCGGCCCCGACCCCGCCCGCAACCTCGGTCTCGTCCGGGAGCAGACCCGGCTCGCCGCCGACGCCGGAGCCCGGCTCGTGGCCTTCCCCGAAGCCACCATGGCCTGCTTCGGCACCCGGCTGGCACCCGTCGCCGAACCCCTCGACGGCCCCTGGGCCACCGAGGTCCGGCAGATTGCCAAGGAGACCGGCGCGGTGATCGTCGCGGGCATGTTCACCCCCGCGGCCGACGGCAGGGTCACCAACACCCTGCTGGCGACCGGACCCGGTGTCGAGACCGCCTACGACAAGATCCATCTGTACGACGCCTTCGGCTTCACCGAGTCCGCCACCGTCGCCCCCGGATCGCGGATCGTCACCTTCGACCTCGAAGGCGTCCGGATCGGCCTCGCCACCTGCTACGACGTCCGCTTCCCCGAACTGTTCCGGGCCCATGCCGACGCCGGAGCCGTACTGTCCCTGCTGCCCGCGTCCTGGGGCGCGGGGGAGGGCAAGCGGGACCAGTGGGAGCTGCTGGTACGGGCCCGGGCCCTCGACGCCACCCTCTGGGTCGCGGCCGTCGACCAGGCCGACCCGGCCGCCACGGGAGCCCCGGCCGCCGCGGGGGCGCCCACGGGCATCGGCCACAGCGCCGTCGTCGGCCCCGACGGAACCGTACGGGAACGCCTGCCCGCCGCCCCCGGGCTGCTGATCGCCGATATCGACCCGGACGAGGTCGCCGCCGTCCGCCGGGCCGTACCCGTCCTCGCGAACCGCAGGCTCACCTAAGGGACCGGGCCGGGAGCCGGGCGCCGTGTGCTGGAGCGCTACCGCCGACCTCGTCGCCGGCACCGTGATCGGTGCCGTCGGCGCCGTCTGCGTCGTCCGGGCGCGCCGCGTCCGCGATCTGCCGCTCGCCGCGCTTCCGCTGCTGCTCGGCGCCCACCAGATCACCGAGGCGGTGCTCTGGCACGGCGGGGGCGGCAGCGGACCCGCCACCCTCGTCTGGGCGGTGATCGCCCTGCCGGTGCTGCCGCTGTACGTGCCTCTGGCGGTTGCTTCCGGCACCTGGCCCCCGCGCGGGCGGGTCGGCGTCCTGCGGCTCGCCGTGCCCTTGGCCGCGGGCGCCGTCACCGCCGCGGTCCTCGCCCGCCGGCTCACCGAGGCCACGGTCACCGCCGAGATCCACGGGCGGACCGTGGGCTACGCCGTGGGCCTGCCCGCCCCGGCAGCCGTCCTCGCGGGCTATCTGCTCGCGACCGTCGGCGCCCTGCTGCTGAGCGGCGACCGGACCCTGAGGCTGCTGGGCGGCGTCACCGGCGCCGGTGCCGTGGTCTGCGCCCTGCTGTGGCGTACCGCGTTCGTCTCCACCTGGTGCGCGCTGGCGGCGGTCGCCTCCCTGCTGATCCTGCGGTGGGTCGGCCGCGGTCCCCGGCCCGGAGCCCGATTGGCCTCGGGGCCCGGGGCGCGCAAGGCTGGAGACGAGAGTTCTCACGGGGCCGCTCCGGAGCCCTGACCGGCCCCGACCCGCTTCGGCCTGCCCTGACGGATCCGGACCGGGCCCGAGCTGACCCGACCCGGCCCGCACAGTCCCCCGGCCCACTCCCACCGGCCCCCACCGGCCCCGACAGAATCCGACAGCTCCGGACTGATTACCGATTCGACAGCTCCGACAGTACCGACAGCTCCGGACTGATTACCGATTCGACAGCCCCGACAGAATCCGACAGCAGAAGGGACCGCTGTGAACACCGCCGACCAGCACGCCGAACCCGTCGTGGTGACGATCAGCAACTCCGCCAAGGAGGACGCCCACGCCGTCTTCGAGGTACTCCGCCGCGCCTATGCCTGCGACCGTGAGGCCGGTGACCGGCCCGAGTACGTGTCCGAGGGCCACGCCACGGTCTGGACGGCGACCTTCGACGTCGCCACCGCACTCGCCCCGGCCGCCCCGGTACGGCTCACGGAGCCGGTGGAGGCCGAGATGCAGGGCGGCTACTGGGCCGTCGACCGGATGACCGAGACCCTGGCCGCCGCGTTCGAGGTGGAGCGGCGGGGCACCGCCGCGGGTGACCAGGAGAAGGACGTCCAGCTGCGGCTGCTGAGCCGTACCGGCTGATCGGCCGCACTCCGGCACCGCCCCGGGGCCCGGCCCCGGGCGGCCCGTGCCGCGTTGCGGGCGGGGCCGGACCGCGCGAGGGTCGAAGGGCCCCGCGGCCCGGTCGCGGCGGTACGCGCGCAGCCGTGCCCGGGAGATCCTGAAGGAGAGCCCCATGCCCATCGCCACGGTCAACCCCGCCACCGGGGAGACTCTCGGCACCTTCGACCCGATGGAGCCCGGCGAGGTCGAGCAGCGGATCGCCCTCGCCAGGGAGGCGTTCACCGGACAGCGGGTCACCGGTTTCGCCGACCGGGCCCGGCTGATGCTCCGCGCCGCCGAACTCCTCGACGAGGACGCCGAGCACATCGCCCGCACCATGACCACCGAGATGGGCAAACCTCTAGCCCAGGCACGGGCCGAGGCGGCCAAATGCGCGCGGACCATGCGCTGGTACGCCGCTCGGGCCGAGGAACTCCTCGCCGACGAGCACCCGGCCCCCACGGACGTCGCCGACTCGGGCGCCGCCCGGGTCGTGGTGCGCTACCGGCCCGTCGGTGTGGTCCTCGCCGTCATGCCGTGGAACTTCCCCCTCTGGCAGGTCGTACGGTTCGCCGCGCCCGCCCTGATGGCGGGGAACACCGCCCTGCTGAAACACGCCTCCAACGTGCCCCGGACGGCCCTGTACCTGGAGGAGCTGTTCCGGCGGGCCGGCTGGCCCGCGGGCTGCTTCCAGACCCTGCTGATCGGGGCGGGCGCCGTCGAAGCCGTCCTGCGCGACCCCCGGGTGGCCGCCGCCACCCTCACCGGCAGTGAGGCCGCCGGGCGGGCCGTCGCCGCCGTCGCGGGCGACGAGGTCAAGAAGACCGTCCTGGAGCTGGGCGGCAGCGACCCCTTCGTGGTGCTGCCCAGCGCCGATATCGCCCGTGCCGCCGACACCGCCGTCACCGCCCGGATCCAGAACAACGGCCAGTCCTGCATCGCCGCCAAACGGTTCATCGTGCACACCGACGTCCACGACGCCTTCTGCGAACGGTTCACCGCCCGGATGCGGGAGCTGATCGTGGGCAACCCCCTGGAAGAGAGCACCGACGTCGGGCCGGTCGCCACCGAACAGGGCCGGGCCGATCTCGAAGCCCTCGTCGCCGACGCCCTGTCCCTCGGGGCCCGCGCGCTGTGCGGCGCGGCCCGCCCGCCCGGCCGGGACCACGGCTGGTTCTACGAACCCACCGTCCTCACCGACGTCGGCCCGGACATGCGCATCCACCGGGAGGAGGCCTTCGGCCCCGTCGCCACCGTCTACCGGGCCCTTGATCTCGACCAGGCCATCGCCCTGGCCAACGACACTCCGTTCGGGCTGAGTTCGAGCGTCTGGACCCGGGACGAGCGCGAGACGGCCCGCTGCGCCCGCGAGATCGAAGCGGGCGGGGTCTTCTTCAACGGGATGACCGCGTCCCACCCCGCCTTCCCCTTCGGCGGCGTCAAACGCTCCGGATACGGCCGGGAGCTGTCCGGCCACGGCATCCGGGAGTTCTGCGAGGTCACGACGCTCTGGTACGGCCCCTGACCTCAGCCCGGCGCGGCAGGCACGAGGGCCCCGCCGCGGTGGCCGGTGCCGGAGGGGCGGCCCCCGGATCCACGGGCGGGCCGATCCGGGCATCCGGCCCGATCCGGGCGTCCGGGTCGATCCAGTGCACCGGCTGCGGGTCGAGGAAGGCCTCCGCGGGCGAGACGTGCCCACGGCGCGCCGCGGACGCCGGCTGCGGATCCCGGATCAGCGCCTCCGGCGGCAGCCCGCACGAGAACAGCAGCTCGGCGGTCTCCTGGACAAAGCCCCCGGGGCCGCAGAGGTAGACGGTCTCCCCGGCCCAGTCCCGGCGTCTGCGCAGCTGCTCGTGGAGCCGTTCGGCGGCCCCGATCAGGCCCTCGCCCTGTTCCTGGTACCACCAGTAGGCGCTCAGCCAGGGCCGGTCCCGCAACAGCCCGTCCAGGAAGGCCCCGTCGTAGAAGTGGGCCTCGCCCCGGGCCACCGCGTCCACCCGGATCCGGGGGGCCGGACGGCGGCGCAGCAGTTCGTCGAGGACGGGTTTGACCGGGGCCCAGCCCGTGCCCCCGGCGATCAGGGTGACGCCCGGGGTGCCGTGCGGCGGGGCGAGCGCGGAGCCCGACGCCGGGCCGAGCCGGAGCCGCCGGCCGGGCCGGGTCCTATCGCACAGCACCCCGCTGAGCAGCCCGCCGGGCACCCGGGCCACATGGAACTCCAGTACCCGTTCCCGTTCGTCCGCCGCCGAGACGCCCGCCAGCGAATAGGGCCGCCACACTCCGGGCAGATCCTGGTGCTCGACGGTCGCGTACTGCCCCGGAAGCCAGGGGTACGGTCTGCGGACGGCGGCCCGGATCACGGCTGTGTGGCCGCCGTGCAGCCGGTGCGAGACGACGGTGGCTTCCCAGCAGCCGGGCTCACCGGCCGCGACGGCGCGGCGGGCACCCGCGGTCATATGCGCGGCGATGCTCCGGTACGTCCGCTGCCAGGCCGCCTCCGTGGGCTCGTCCCAGGTGGCCGGGGAGTGCCGGCGCAGGGCGGCCACCAGACTCGCTCCGACGGCCGGGTAGTCCGCGTCGGCGACCCCGAATTTGAGGTGGTCCCGGCCGAGCCGTTCCAGCCGGGCCGGGAGTCCGGGGCGGCCTAACTGCTCCACGACCTGGGTGAGGGCGGCGAACAGCCGCTCGTACTGATCGTCCATCACCGCCGGGAACAGCGGACGCAGATGGGGGTGGTGGCGGAAGAGATGGGCGAAGAAGTACCGGACCACGTGTCCGGCCCGGCGTCTGACGCGTTCGAGGCTCGCCCGGACCACCTCGGCGTCGTCGGGGGGCTCCCCGCCGCCCGGCCCGTCGTCCGCCGCGGCACGGGGCGGGCCGCCGAAAGCGGCGCTGTCGTCGTCCATGTGGTTCCCCCCGGGGCCGCACATCCGCACGCCGCCCGGCGCGCGCGGGCGGCGCCGGGCCAGCGCACCGTATCAACCCCGGGGCCCCGAAGGGTGGTTGCGCGCTGCATTTGTTCCGGCCGGGACAGAATCCTTACATCCTGCGGCCCTCCGGCGGGTCAAGACGGTTACTCGCCGAAGCCGTCCGGTTTCCGCGGGTGTCCCACGGGAACCGGACGGGGCGCGACCGGTCGCGGAGCGACGGCTCAGATGCCCTGCCACGCGGGCTTGGCCGCGTAGGTGGCACGGAAGTAGTCGCCCAGCTTGAGCCGGGAGGCGGCGGCCTCGTCGGCGACGATCGTGGCGTGCGGGTGGAGCTGCAGCGCCGAAGCCGGGACCAGTGCGGACAGCGGCCCCTCGACGGCCAGCGCCACGGCGTCCGCCTTGGCCTCGCCGGTGGCCAGCAGCACCAGGTGCCGGGCCTCCAGGATGGTCCCGATCCCCTGCGTGATCACATGGTGCGGGACCTGGTCGATGCTGTCGAAGAAGCGCGCGTTGTCCTTGCGGGTCTGCTCGGTGAGCGTCTTGATGCGGGTGCGGGACGCCAGCGAAGAGCAGGGCTCGTTGAACCCGATGTGCCCGTCCGTGCCGATGCCGAGCAGCTGGAGGTCCACCCCGCCCGCCTCGGTCAGCGCGCTGTCGTAGGCGGCACAGGCGGCGGGCACGTCCTCGGCGCCGCCGTCGGGCCCCATGAAGGAGGCTTCGGAGAGCCCGAGGGGCTCCACGACCTCCCGCAGCACCACGGACCGGTAGGACTCGGGGTGCCCGGCGGGCAGCCCCACGTACTCGTCGAGCTGGCATATCCGGGCCCCGGACACATCCACCTCACCGGCCCGGACCTTGCCGGACAGCGCCTGGTAGACGGGCAGCGGCGTCGACCCGGTGGCGACCCCGAGAAGGGCGTCGGGCTTGCGCCGCAGCAGGGCGGCCATGGCTTCGGCGATGAGTTCGCCGCCTGCGGCGGCATCCGGAACGATGACAACTTCCACGGAAGTCCCTGTCTGTGTGTGCGCACGCTGGGTGGCAGTCGGTCGGCGCAATGGTGTAGACCAATCTACAGGTGTGGGGCGCCTCGTGTCTCGCCTCCGGTTCGGGGCAGGCACGCGCGCAGGCGCCTGAAGCCGCGGGGATGATGCTTCACCGGGCAAGGAGGGGAGCCCGGGAGGGGGTGCGGGGAGCTGCGCGACCGGCCTCCGACGGTGCGCGGTCGGCATACTGCGCCCGCCTCGGAGGCAGCTTGGGGGCGCGGGGAACTGCGCGATCAGCCACCGGTGGCCCGGGGTCGGCATACTGCGCCCGCCTCGCAGGGCGCTTCCCGCGGGCACCGCGAGGGGCGCGGGGAAACGGAGCGCCCGGCCACCGGCGGCCGCGGTGGGTGTAGGGCCCGGGCATGGGGGCGCGGGGAACGGCGCGATCAGCTCCCGGCGGCCCGGGGTCGGCATACTGCGCCCGCCTCGCAGGGCGCTTCCCGCGGGCACCGCGAGGGGCGCGGGGAACGGCGCGACGAGCCACCGGCGGCCCGCAGTCGGCACACCCCGCCCACCCGGCACCGCGCACCCCGAAGCCGGAGGCGCCCCCGCAGGGGAGAATGAGCGCGTGATCATTCGCTACCGGGTACTCGGGCCGGCCCGCGCCGTCCCGCCCGGCGCAGCCGCCGGCCCCGTCGTGCCCGGCGGACTCCGCGTGCGCGCCCTGCTCACCGCGCTCGCCGCCGCCGGGGGCCGCCCCGTGCCCCCGGCCGCGCTGGCCGCCCAGGTGTGGACCGGGGAGCCGCCCCGGGACCCGGCCGCCGCCCTCCAGGCGCTCGTCGGACGGCTGCGCAAGGCGATCGGCCGGGAAGCCGTGGAGCTGACCCCCGGCGGCTACCGGCTGGTCGCCGCCCGGGACGAGGTGGACCTCTTCCGGTTCGAGCGGCTCACCGCGGACGGCCTCGCCGTGCTGGACGCAGGGCCCCCGGCCGAAGCCGCCCGGCTCTTCGGGGAGGCCCTCGCGCTCTGGCAGGGACCGCCGCTCGCGGACCTCCCGGACGGGGAGCGCGACCCTCTCGCCGTACGCGCCCGGCAGTGCCACGCCGAAGCCCGCCGGGGCGCGGTCGCCGCCGCGCTCGCGCTCGGCCGGGCCGATGCCGCCCTCCCCGAGGCGGCCGCGCTGGCCGCCGCCGCGCCCCTCGACGAGCCGCTCCAGACGCTGTGGATCAGGGCGCTCGCCGCGAGCGGCCGCCAAGCCGCGGCACTGGCCGCCTACGAGGAGGTCCGGGTGCGCCTCGCGGAGCGGCTCGGCGCCGATCCCGGGGCCGGGCTGCGTGCGCTCCACGCCGAACTCCTCGCCGGCCCGCCCGGAGGCGGGGACGCTCCGCCCGTACCGGGAAACCTTCCCGCGCGTCTGACGTCGTTCGTGGGCCGCGGCGACGATCTCGCCGATGTGACGGCGGCCCTCTCGGTTCAGCGGCTGGTCACCCTCGTCGGTGCGGGCGGCGCGGGCAAGACCCGGCTGGCCCTGGAAGCCGCCGATACCGCAAGCACGACCGGCACAACCGGCACGACCGGTACGACGGGCGCGACCGGCGCCGCGTACCCGGACGGCGTGTGGATCGCCGAACTCGCCCCGGTGCGCGACGGCGGTACGGCCGTCCCCGATGCCGTCCTCGCGGCGCTCGGGGTCCGCGAACCTCCCCTGGCGGTACGGGCCCCGGGCCAGGCTCCCGATCCTCTGGAGCGGCTTGTGGAGCATTGCCGGTACCGGCGGATGCTGTTGATCGTGGACAACTGCGAGCATGTGGTGGACGCGGCGGCGGGG
>NZ_JBIWGU010000017.1:0-178178 GCF_044763775.1 Streptomyces sp. NPDC094448
TCGATACCGGCGGATGCGCTGGTCATGACGGCTTCGGTACGCAGCGGGTTGATCTCCGAGACGGCGCCGACGAACGTGGTCTTACCCACGCCGAAGCCGCCCGCCACCACGATCTTCGCGCTGGTGGTTGAGCGAGGCGCGCCGCCGCTAGAGCTTGCGAAGTCCACTGAGCACCCTTTCGAGCAGTGTCACGTCTGGCTGACCGCCGGCGGTGTCGTCCCCGCCGGGCTGGTGGATGGCGACGAGTCCGGCCTCTGCCAGGTCGGCGACGAGGATCCGGGCAACGCCGAGGGGAAGGGAGAGCAGTGCCGAGATCTCGGCGACCGACTTGATCTCGAAACACAGCCGGCAGATCCGCTGGTGCTCGGGCAACTGGCCCTGGAGCCTCGACGGATCGGCGGTGGTACTGACCAGGGCCTCGATGGCGAGCTGGTAGCGCGGCCGGGTCCGGCCGCCCGTCATGGCGTACGGCCGCACCAGCGGACTGGGCCCGCCCTGTCCGGGCGCGGGCTCCGGCCTGCGGCGCCCCGGGGGCCGCTGCTGGTAGGGCCGGGGCTGGCCGGGCTGCTGGGCCGGACCCGGCACCCCGTGCCGTCCGCCCGGCTGACCGTAGCCGCCGTGCCGGTCGTACTGATCGTGCGGTTGGTGCGGTTGGTGCGGTTGGTAGGGCTGATGGGGCTGGTGCGGTGGCTGGGGCGTCCCCGGATCGTACGGCCCGGGACCGCCCGCCTGCTGCGCCCCGTACCGGGGATCGTACGAAGCACCGTACGAAGGCTCGTACGGCTGCCGGTACGGCTCCTGCGCCGGCTCCGGCGCGGACCACGAAGGACGGCCGTCCGCTCTGCCCGGGGCCGGGGGAAAGGGGTAGCCGTGGTGGGATTGCTCGCCTTCCGGCTGCTGTGCACCGCCGTCATAAGGGCGTTCGCCCGGTGGTGTTGCCACGTGTCCTCCTCCGACTGCGCGTGCCGTTCGCTGTCCCTGTGAAGCCGCCACTGCCACCGCACCCTAATGGTGCGGTGGCACAAGGGGCCCTGTCCGCCGGTGGGTTGACCGGTCAGTTGAGCAGACTGCCCTGGAGTTCCGCCCGCAGGTCGGGGGTGAGCACATTGCCCGCCCGGTCCACCAGAAGGGCCATCTCATAGCCCACCAGACCGATATCGGCCTCCGGGTGGGCCAGTACGGCCAGCGACGAACCGTCGGAGATGGACATGATGAAGAGGAAACCCCGCTCCATCTCGACGACCGTCTGGTTGACGGCACCGCCCTCGAAGATGCGGGAGGCACCCGCGGTCAGCGAGGTCAGTCCGGAAGCCACCGCGGCCAGTTGATCGGCACGGTCACGGGGAAAGCCGTCGGACATCGCCAGCAGGAGTCCGTCGGCGGAGACCACCACCGTGTGGGACACCCCGGGGGTGTTGTCCACGAAGTTGGTGATCAACCAGTTCAGATTCTGCGCCGCCTGGCTCATCGGGCTCACACTAACGCTCCTGGTTGTAGGTACTGCCCGGACCACCCTGATGATCGTAGGTGCCCGGTCCGTTCGTGTCCGTTCCCGCGCTGCGCCCCCGCTGGACGCCGCGGCGCAGATTGCTCAGCCTGCCACGAACGTCCTCCGGGGCGCGCGAGATCTGCGGAAGCCCGTGCTGAGGTGTCTCCTCCGCGGTGCCCTCGACGAGGTTGGCCTTGGGCACCCGGCGCGGCAGCCCGGACGAGGTGACCCCGCCCGCCTTCGGCTCCCGCAGCTTCTCCGCCCGCTGCCAGCGTTCGTCGTTGGCCGACCGCCAGTCCTGCGCACCGTCGTCCGCGGCCCCGTTGCCGCTGTCGGTGACCGCCTCGGGCCGAGCACCCTGCGGCGCCTGCGGAACCTGCTCCCCGGACGGCTGCCACTGCTGCTGCCGCTGCACGTCCTGCTCGGGCCGCGGACGCAGTGCGCCGCGACGGGGCAGACCGGCGTCGGTCAGCTCGTGACCGCTGCTCGGAGAAGGTCCCGGACGCTCGAAGCCTACGCTCTCCCGGCCCGTGGTGGTGGCGCCGTGGCCGGATTCCGATTCCCCGCGGTACTCCTGTTCGTACCCGCCGGAAACCGTGTTCGGATCCGGCCAGTCGTCCTGCTGGCGCCGGGTGTTCCAGGCGTTTCCATACGGCTGCTCACCCGTCGCCGAATCCGGGAAGCCGGATTCCGGATAGCTGCCCGCCTGGTGCTGGGAGCCTTGGGCCGCATGGGTGGCCGGGGAGTCCGGCGCCGTTCCGGCTCCGGGCAGGGCGGCCTGCCCCTGGGAGGGGTACGGATCCTGGTAGACCGGCATCGGCTGGGTGTGGTGCGCCTCGCCGCCGGGGTAACCGCCGGACGGGTAGCCGTCGTACGCCTGCTGTCCGGATCCGTACGGAGCGGTGGTGCCGCTCTGATCCGGTGCGGGGAAGGCGGCAGCGGAGCCCGGGGCCGCGTACGGATCCGCGACCCCGCCCTGGACGGGGAAGCCGGCCGCGGGACCGGTCGCCGGGAAGGCGTCGGCCCCCTGTCCCTGGTTCTGTCCCTGGTTCTGCCCCTGCGCCGTTCCCTGTGCCTGGCCCGGGAACGCGTTCTGGCCGTAGCCGTCGTACGGCTGCGCCGCCGCGGGCTGCTGATAGCCCTCCGCCGGTTCGGCGGCCGGCTGCTGCGGGTTCCGGGGTTCCAGCGCCGCCCGCCGCCCGCCGCGGGCCAGGGAGCGGCCCACCGGATCGAGACCGCGTCCGCCGGACTGCGGCTGCTCGTACCGGGAGTCGTCGAAACCGAGTTCGGCGGCGGTCCGCACCGGCGCGGACGGGACCTGGGCCGGACCCCGGCCGCCCTCCTGCTCCGGGATGATCCCCGAGACCGTGAAATCGCCCTGGGGCACCGGCTCGCCGCCACCGCCGTGGGTGATCGCGTCCGGGAGCATCACCAGGGACGTGGTGCCCGCCTGCTCGCCCGAGGGGCGGAGCTGGACCCGGATACCGTGCCGGTCCGCGAGGCGGCCGACCACGAACAGGCCCATGCGCTGGGAGACGGCGGCGTCCACGATCGGCGGGTTCGCCAGTTTGTGGTTGATGTCCGCGAAGTCCTCAGCGGTCAGCCCGATGCCCTTGTCGTGGATCTCGACCATGATCCGGCCGTCGGGCAGCCGGGTCGCGGTGACCCGCACCTTGGTCTGGGGGGAGGAGAAGGTGGTGGCGTTCTCCAGCAGCTCCGCCAGCAGATGCACCAGGTCGGTGACCGACTGGCCGTGGATATCCGTCTCCGGTACGCCGGACAGCTCGATCCGCTCGTACGACTCCACCTCGGACGAGGCCGCCCGCAGCACATCGACCAGCGGTACCGGCTGGTTCCAGCGGCGGCCGGGCTCCTCGCCCGCGAGGACCAGGAGGTTCTCGCCGTTGCGGCGCATCCGGGTGGCCAGATGGTCGAGGCGGAACAGATTGTCCAGCTGCTCCGGGTCGGCCTCGTTGTTCTCCAGCTCGGTGATCAGCGTGAGCTGGCCCTCGATGAGCGACTGGTTGCGGCGGGAGAGATTGGTGAAGATCGCGTTGACGTTGCCCCGCAGCATGGCCTGCTCGGCGGCGAGCCGGACCGCCTCGCGGTGGATCTGGTCGAAGGCGCGGGCCACCTCGCCGATCTCGTCGCGGGTGTCGATCGGGATCGGCTCGACCCGGGTGTCGACCCGTCCGGGCTCGGTCCGGGAGAGCTGGTCGACCAGGAGCGGCAGCCGCTGCTCCGCGATGGCGAAGGCGGCGGAGCGCAGTTCCCGCATCGACCGGCTCATCTGCCGGGCCACGGCACCGGCCAGGACGAAGGAGGCGAGCAGGGCGATCACGACGATCGCCCCGTTGAGGATCGCGTCCCGGCGGGCGTCGGCGGAGATCGACGAGGCCTCGGCCACCGCCCGGTCCACCAGCTCGGTCTCGACCTGGAGATAGCCCTCGAACTTGGCGGTGGCGACGGCGGTCCAGGTCTGGGCCGTGATGCCCGCGGCCGCCAGATCCCGGGGCGAGGCCCCGCTGCCGATCCGCTGGGCCATTCCGCTGAAGACGGTGCCGTCGGGGCCCGCCGCGCTGGTGGTGCCGGACTCCTGGAGCCGCTGGGCGCCCTGCTCGGCGGCCTTGCGCATCAGGCCCTTCAGCAGCTCCACATCCGCCGGCGTACCGCCGGACTGGAATTCCGCGACCGCGATCTGTTCCAGATAGTTGTACGAGTTGAACGCCGTGACCTGCTTGTCCCGGACGTTCTCACGGCTGTTGGGGCGCACCAGAAGATGGATGCCGATGGACCGCTGGAGCGACTCCGCGGCCTTGGCGAGCTGAACCGCGTAAACGGTCCTGCCGTAACTGGTGACATTGCCGGTGCCGAGACCCAGCTCATTGGCGAACGCCATCAGCGAGTGCTGCACCTGGACATAGCCCTCTTCGGTGCCGACCGGGTCGGTGGCGGGGCGATAGGCGTTGGCGCGCAGATCGGCCAGCTCCTTCTCCTCGCCCCGGAAGATTTCGAGACGCCGCTCCAGACCGTGCCCCGGCGGCACATCCCGGGTGGCGCGGTCGAACGCCGCCTTCGCCGCGTCCGTGGTGGCCCGCACCTTCTGTACGGCCTCGTTGGGCGTGGGCGACTTCAGCAGCGGTTCGGCGGTCAGGTCCCGCTCGTTGAGGAGGGCCGCGCCGTACTCCGACGCGGCCCGCACGATCTTCGCCGTCTGCTCGGCGTCCTTGGCTTCGTCCCAGGTGTCGATCGACCCGCTGACCTGGAAGCCGCCCATGAACAGACCGACCAGCACGGGCAGCAGCAGGATCGCGTTCAGCCGGGTCGGTACGGACCAGTTGCGCGGGGAGAACCGGCTGGTGCTCCCGCCGCTCTGGGCGGGGGAAGCGGGCTCCGGCTCCTCACCGGGCGACGCCTCCGCACGCGACGGCGGGGTGAAATTGCCCCGCGCCTGCTGCTCTGCGGAGCCTGTGCTGCTTCGCCTCACTCGACCAACAACCTCTCGGCGCCGACACCCATGCTGTGCCGTGTTTCGTTCTGAGCCGTACTACTCGGAAGTTCGTCGAATTTCAGCACGCGGACGGGGTCCGTTCCAAACAGTTGGAATCAGCCATTCCGGGTCGTCGGAGCGCGCGATAAAACGGGCATAAAGAGCGAGCCCCTTCAAAAGTCGTGCGTTTCGTGAGCGCAGGGACACCGGGTGACCGCATCGGGTGTCCGCAGGACCACAATTCCATGTCGAAACGTTATGAACATGCGGGCGGACCGTGTCAAAGGACACAGTCCGCACCTGCTTGCCTACCTGCTTGGTTACGACAACTACCGTATCCCGGCGTCTACTTGAGCCGTGCCATGAGGGCGTGTTCGACGAGGGTGATGAGGGCGCTCTTCGCGTCGCCGCGGTGCCGGGCGTCGGTGGTGATGATGGGGGTGTCGGGTCCGATCTGGAGGGCTTCGCGGACTTCTTCGGGGGTGTAGGGCTGGTGTCCGTCGAAGCCGTTGAGGGCGATGACGAAGGGGAGGCCGCTGTTTTCGAAGTAGTCGACGGCGGGGAAGCAGTCGGCGAGGCGGCGGGTGTCGACGAGGACGACGGCGCCGATGGCGCCGCGGACGAGGTCGTCCCACATGAACCAGAAGCGGTCCTGTCCGGGGGTGCCGAACAGGTAGAGGATGAGGTCTTGGTCGAGGGTGATGCGGCCGAAGTCCATGGCGACGGTGGTGGTGGTTTTGTCGCCGGTGTGGGTGAGGTCGTCGATACCGGCGGATGCGCTGGTCATGACGGCTTCGGTACGCAGCGGGTTGATCTCCGAGACGGCGCCGACGAACGTGGTCTTACCCACGCCGAAACCACCCGCCACCACGATCTTCGCGCTGGTGGTCGATCTCGGAGCCGTACCGCCGCTAGAGCTTGCGAAGTCCACTGAGCACCCTTTCGAGCAGTGTCACGTCCGGCGTACCGCCGGCGTCGCCGTTGCCCGGCTGGTGGATCGCCACCATGCCGGCCTCCGCCAGGTCCGCCACCAGGATCCGGGCCACGCCCAGCGGCATCGACAGCAGCGCCGACACCTCCGCGACCGACTTCACCTCACGGCACAGATGGCAGATCCGCTGGTGCTCGGGGAGCAGCCCGCCCAGCAACGACGGATCGGCGGTGGTACTGACCAGGGCCTCGATGGCGAGCTGGTAGCGCGGCCGGGTCCGGCCGCCCGTCATGGCGTACGGCCGCACCAGCGGCTGGTCGCCGTCCACGCCGTAGTCGGTTTGGACACCGTACGGATCATGTGAGGCGGGTGGCGGGGTCATGAAGTCCTCCGGGCGGGACAGCAAGTGGATGGCGTGCCGTCGGTGCGGCCGGTGGGGGCGGTGGCGACCGGGGCGAGGGCTGACGGGCGCGATGGCGCGGGCTGGGGAACCGGGAACCCGGTGGCTCAGTGCAAGAGGCTTCCCTGAAGCTCGGCACGGAGATCCGGGGTGAGCACATTGCCCGCCCGGTCCACCAGCAGGGCCATCTCGTAGCCCACCAGACCGATATCGCACTCCGGGTGCGCCAGTACGGCCAGCGACGAACCGTCGGAGACGGACATCAGGAAGAGGAAACCCCGCTCCATCTCGACGACCGTCTGACTCACGGCACCGCCCTCGAAGATGCGGGAGGCGCCCGCGGTCAGCGAGGTCAGTCCGGAAGCGACCGCCGCCAGCTGATCGGCACGGTCACGCGGAAATCCTTCGGACATGGCCAGCAGAAGACCGTCGGCGGAGACCACCACCGTGTGGGACACCCCGGGGGTGTTGTCCACGAAGTTCGTGATCAACCAGTTCAGATTCTGCGCCGCCTGGCTCATCGGGCTCAACTAACGCTCCTGCTGGTGTGTGGGGCCGAGGTCGAAGCTGCCGGTCGACGAGCTGTTCTGCTCGCGCCCCTGTTGGATGCCGCGCCGGAGGTTGGTGAGCCGGCCGCGGACGTCGTCCGGTGCGCGCGAGACGGAAGGACCGCCTTGGCTGCCGTACTGCTGTGCCGTACCCGCGACGAGATTGGCGCGCGGGACACGGCGGGGCAGACCGGACGTGGTGACACCGCCCGATGCGGGCTTCCTGACCCGCTCGGCCTGGCGCACCAGCTCGTCGTTGGGGGAGGACCGCCAGCCCGCGTCG
The DNA here is from genome assembly GCF_044763775.1 of Streptomyces sp. NPDC094448. Classification (NCBI taxonomy): domain Bacteria; kingdom Bacillati; phylum Actinomycetota; class Actinomycetes; order Kitasatosporales; family Streptomycetaceae; genus Streptomyces; species Streptomyces sp. NPDC094448. The sequence continues at coordinate 7,142 of NZ_JBIWGU010000017.1, forward strand.
CCCGGACCCGCCTCGGGGCCGCCCGCCGGGGGCACCGGGGGCTGCGGCGCCGGCGCCGCGGCACCGGCCGTGCCGAACCGGCCCGCCTGGCCCGTCTGGTCGAACCCGCCGGGGTGGCCGGACTGCGGCACGCCCCGGTCGTACGGGAGCGGACGGCTGTCCTGGAACCCCTGGGGGCCCCGAGCGCCCTGCCCGTCCCGGCCGATCTGCGGGATCGGCTGGGTCTGCTGGACGACGGCCTCGTGGGACTGCTGCCCGGCGCCCGGCCGGTCCTGCGTCCCGCTCGGGTCGGCAGAGTGCCGGCCGCCCTGGTCCTGCGGCTGCAGCGGGGCCGGGTGCTGCGGAGCCGGGTTCTGGGCACCCGAGTGCTGGGCGCGGAACCAGTCCGTCTCCAAGGTGTCGTACAGCGGCGTACCGCCGTCACCGGGGGCGGGCGGCAGCGCCTCGTGACGCGGCTGCGGAGGCAGCGCGTTACGGGCGACACCCGACTGCTCCTCGTAGCCGCGGGGCGCGGGCGCCCGGCCCGGCTCGGGCGGCTGCGGCGCACCGGTCCGCGGGCGGGCGAACTGCCCTGCGGACGGCGGACCGGCCGGATCGCCGAAACGGGGGCCGCGGTCCGCGCTGTCCGCACCGTCCGTGGTGTTACGGATGCCCTGCGGCGGAGCGAACAGGTCCGCGGCCGGGGCGGGCCGGGTGGGCCCGCCGCCCTGGGCGGGCGGTCCGAACACATCGTTGCGGACGTACTGGCCGGGCGGGGTGCCCGGCGCCGGCTGCGGGGAGGCCGGGGCCTCGAAACCGCCCGGGGCGAGGCCCGCGGGGGACTGCCGGACCGGGGGAGCGCCGTACTCCTGGCGCGGGAACTCCGCCGACCCGCCGGGGCCCTGAGGGGTCCCCGGGTCGTCGTGACCGCGCACCGCGTCGGCACCGCGGCCGGGCAGACCGCCGGGACCGTTCTGGCCGCCGTCGGCGTTGTTCTGACCGGGCTGACCAGGCTGACCGGGCTGACCGGGCCGGCCGTCCGAGCCGCTGTTCTGACCGGGCCGGCCGTTCTGGCCGTTCTGGCCGGGGGAGCCGCCGGGGCGCTGGTCACTGCCCCAGCTCGGGCCCGCGGGACGGCCGCGGCCCCCGTCCGGAAGTTCGTTGCGCGCCGGGACCGGACGGCCGTCGGCGCCGAGCCGCGGCAGCGCCGCGGTGTCACCGGGGGCCGGGCCGGATCCGCCGCGCTGGGCACCGCGGTTGCCGAAGGCTCCGGCGAGACCGCCGCCCTGCGGGCGTCCGTTGCCGGGGCCGCCGTCACGGGACGGCAGCGCCGCCCGGGAACCCGCGCCCGCACCGACCTGGCCGCGCGGCGCACCCGCGCCGAGCGGTCCGCCGGACGGGGCGCCGGGGCCGCCGGGACGCCCGCCGTTCGCGGCGCCTCCGGGGCCGGAGCCGAGGGGCGCGCCACCGTTCGGCGGAGGCGTCCGGCCGGGGGCACCGGCACCGCCGGGCGCGCCCGGCGCGACCGGGGGCTTGCGCCCGCCCTGGGCGACGTCCACGGGCAGCATGACCAGCGCGGTCGTACCACCGGACTCCGAGGGGCGGAGCTGGATGCGGATGCCGTGCCGCAGGGACAGCCGGCCGACCACGAACAGACCCATGCGGCGGGAGACCGAGACGTCCACGGTCGGCGGCGAGGCCAGCCGCTCGTTGATCGCGGCCAGATCCTCGGGGGAGAGGCCGATACCGGTGTCGTGGATCTCGACCAGCACCCGCCCGTCGGGCAGGGCATGACCGGTGACCCGGACCTTGGTCTGCGGGGAGGAGAACGAGGTGGCGTTCTCCAGCAGCTCGGCGAGCAGGTGCACGAGGTCGTTGACGACCCGGCCGGCGACCTCGGTCGCGGGGACCGCCGCCAGCTCGATGCGCTCGTACTGCTCCACCTCGGACGCCGCGGCGCGCAGCACGTCGACCAGCGGCACCGGACGGGTCCAGCGGCGGCCGGGCTCCTCGCCCGCGAGGACGAGGAGGTTCTCGCCGTTCCGGCGCATACGGGTCGCGAGGTGGTCCAGCTTGAAGAGGGAGGACAGCTGGTCCGGGTCGGCCTCGCGGGACTCCAGCTCGGAGATCAGCGACAGCTGACGCTGAATCAGACCCTGGGAGCGGCGCGAGAGGTTGGTGAACATCGCGTTGACGTTGCCCCGCAGCAGGGCCTGCTCGGCGGCGAGCCGGACCGCCTCGCGGTGCACCTCGTCGAAGGCCGCGGCCACCTTGCCGATCTCGTCGCGGGAGTGGACACCGACGGACTCCACCGAGGTGTCGACGTCCTCCGGGTCCGACTCGGAGAGCTGCTTGACCAGCTCGGGCAGCCGCTCCTGGGCGACCTTGGTGGCGGTGTCCTGGAGCCGGCGCAGCGACCGGATCATGGAGCGCGCCACGATGAAGGCGCCCACCAGCGAGACCCCGAGGACGAGGGCGATCAGCGCACCGTTGATGATCGCGTCGCGCTTCGACTCCTCGCGCAGCTCGCGGGCCTTCGCCTCCAGATCGTCGAGGAGGGAGGTCTCGATGAGCTTCATCGCGTTGATGCGCTGGCCGTAGGCGTCGGTCCAGTCCAGATGCGACTGCGCCCGCTCGTTCCGCAGCACGTTGGGATTGTTGAGAACGCGCCTGGTGAGTTCGGCGACGGTCGTGACGCCGGGGCGGCTGTCCATGGTGCTCAGGACTTCGGCGGCGTCGCCGTTCAGGGACTCGTAGGCGTTGCTGAACTTCTTGAGGGAGTTCTCCATGCCCTGGAGGGCGCCCAGGCCGTAGAGCCGGTCGGCCTCGGAGAGATTGGAGTTCTTCTGCCCGCCGCCGCCGGGCAGCGCGGCCGCGATCACCGCCTGCTGGATGGAGGCGTACTCCTTGGCGGCGCCGAAGGCGGCCAGCGTGCGGGCGCGCTTGATCATGTCCTGGTTGTTGGTCGCCTGGGCCATTTCCAGGGAGAGGTCGAGCAGCGAGTTGATCAGCTGGTGGTAGGCCTCGATGGTCAGGGCGTGGGAGTTCTTGTTGACGTACGCCTTTTCCCGGATGTCCTTGAGGCCTCTGAGCTGGCCGTAGATCTGGGCCAGCGTGGTGCGGAAGGCATTGATCGTGTCGTCGCCGTCGACGATGTCGACGCCCACGGCCCCGTCGATGAACATCTTCGCCGCTCGGTCGGTGGCCTCGCGGGGCTCGGTGACCTTGAAATCACCGGCGTTCGGGTTGTTCGACAGCGGGCCGGCCGTGGTGTCCCGCTCGTACTGGAGCGCGATGGCGAGCTTGCTCGCCTCCTGGGACATATCGGTGAGCAGCTGCATGTGTTCGAGCTGGTCCATACGGTCCAGGGACTCGTTGATCCGCAGCCCGCCCAGCGCCGTCGCGGCGACCACGGGAAGGGTCAGCAGGGAGACCAGACGGGTGCTGATGCGCCAGTTGCGCAGGGCCATCCGGGAGCCGGTGTCCACCCGGCCCGGGGAACCCTCGGACTCTCCGTCGCCGGACGCCGGGCCGGGGACGGCGGAGGGGCCGCCGCCCGCGGGGCCCTGGGGTCCCTGCGGGCCGGCCGGTCCGCCCGGACCGCCGGAGGGGGCGCCGGGCCTGCCGCCGCCCTGGGCGGGGGAGCCGCCGGGGCCGGAGGGGGGGCCGGGACGGGAGCCGGGACGGCCGGGGCTCCGGTCACCACCGGGAGCCGTGGGGCCCTGGGCCGGGGTCTGCGCCGGATTCTGGGCGTGCTGGATGTGCTGGGGCGAGGAGCCGTGTTCGGCCCCGCCGCGCGGTTCCTGTCCCGCCGCGGCTTCCCCTCGGCCCTGGGGGTCCCTCTTGAAACGTCCCTGCACTAGCGTCGCAACCTCTGAACCAGGCGTTCCGCTGCCCTACGACTCGTACGGCGGCAGAACGGTGTCGGTGTCTGGCGAGGCGCGGATCCGCGCCTCTGGTGGTGTGAGTACCGGCGCTCTCCCCCTTTCCCGCCGCCGCTCGGCGCTGCGTTGCGCCGCTTGCGCGCCGGAATGTGTCTGCGGCGGTGCGTGGAATTCCAGCACAGTGCCGGATCTCCAACAAGGGCCGCGTACCGTGCTGTGACCTGGGTGACACGGTGTGAGTGTCGAGTCACGAATCGTTGAAAGACTTACGGTGTGAATCGGACTTTCACGGATGAGTCACCGGGGTGCGGGGAGCGAGTGGCCCATGCCCAGGTCGTTGTGATCGGCAGCGGAATCGCCGCTTCAGGTAGGCAATGTCCGTTTCGCTGGTTGAATTTGACGGTATGTAATGTCCAAAAACAGCGACTTTGACCGGACGTTGGTGAGGAAACTCACACCAGTCACACATGTCCTCCACGGCTTTGCCGGGATTCGGATGTTTAACCTGTCGCGTTAGACAAGAGCGCCTCTGTTGTAAAGCGCCGCCCCGCACGGGCGGCCCTACGCCGATGGGTCTGAAGACAGCCGATGAAGACGACCATGCTGCTCCGCACGATAGCCAACCCCCGCCGCACCACCCTGATGCACCTCAAGGACGCCGGTGAGCTGTCGGCTCCGGAGCGGCAGGAGCACTCCCTGGACCTCCCGACGAGCACGGCCAACCCGCGCCGCACGGTCCTGATGGAGGCCCCGGCCTCCTGAAGGCCGGGTCCGGGGAGGCCCTGCCGTTCCCGGAGCCCGGCGGGCACCGCCGCAGCACCTCCCCGAGCCCCGGGGGCCGTCCCCCGGCTGCCCCCGGGGCTCGGCCGTGCGCCGGGCGGCCGGGCCCGCCGCCGCGTTAGCCTGGAGCGTCGGACTCCGGCAGTGTCATCAGCGACATCATCAGCAACAGAGGGGCAGCGGCATCCCGTGCGCATCGCCAGGTTCTCCATCGACGGCCATGTTGCCTTCGGCGCGGTCGAGGGCGAGGCCCCCGACGGGCTCGTCCTCGACATCATCAAGGGCGTTCCGTTCGCGGACTTCGAGCTTTCCGGCACCAAGGTCCCCCTGGACAAGGTCCGGCTGCTGCCGCCGGTGCTCCCCAGCAAGGTGGTGGCGTTCGGGCGCAACTATGCGGCGCACGCGGCGGAGCTGGGCCACGAGCCCCCCGCCGAGCCTTTCGCCTTCATCAAGCCGTCCACCTCGGTCATCGGCCCCGGCGACGCGATCGCCTACCCCTCCTTCTCGGCGGAAGTCCACTACGAGGCCGAGCTGGCCGTGGTGATCGGCCGGATGTGCCGGGACGTGCCGCGCGACCGGGTCAAGGACGTCGTCCTCGGCTTCACCTGCGCCAATGACGTCACCGCGCGTGATATCCAGCTCCGGGAGAAGCAGTGGGCGCGGGCCAAGGGCTTCGACGGCGCCTGCCCCCTCGGCCCCTGGGTGGAGACGGACATCGACCCCGCCGCCGCGGGCGACCTGACCATCCAGTGCACGGTCAACGGCGAACAGCGCCAGCTCGGCTCCACCAGCGAGATGATCCACCCGATCGAGGATCTGATCGTCAACATCTCCGAGGCCATGACGCTGCTGCCCGGCGATGTGATCCTCACGGGCACCCCGGCCGGAGTCGGACCGCTCAACGTCGGCGACGAGGTCGCCGTCACCATCCAAGGCATCGGCACTCTCACCAACAAGGTGATCAAGCGTGGCTAACGCGAACGTCCGCGTACGTTTCTGTCCCTCTCCGACCGGCAACCCCCATGTGGGCCTGGTCCGCACCGCCCTCTTCAACTGGGCCTTCGCCCGCCATCACGGCGGCACCATGGTCTTCCGCATCGAGGACACCGACGCGGCCCGGGACTCGGAGGAGTCGTACCAGCAGCTGCTCGACTCGATGCGCTGGCTGGGCCTGGACTGGGACGAGGGCCCCGAGATCGGCGGCCCCCACGCTCCGTACCGCCAGTCGCAGCGGATGGACCTCTACGCGGACGTCGCCCGCAGGCTGCTGGAGGCCGGACACGCCTACCACTGCTACTGCACCACCGAGGAGCTGGACGCCCGCCGCGAGGCCGCCCGCGCCGAGGGCCGCCCCTCCGGCTACGACGGCCACTGCCGCGACCTGACCGCCGAGCAGAAGGCCGCCTACGAGGCCGAGGGCCGGGCCGCCATCGTCCGCTTCCGGATGCCCGACGAGCCGATCACCTTCACCGACCTGGTCCGCGGCGAGCTGACCTTCACCCCGGAGAACGTGCCCGACTACGGCATCGTCCGGGCCAACGGCGCCCCGCTGTACACCCTGGTCAACCCGGTCGACGACGCCCTGATGGAGATCACCCACGTACTGCGCGGCGAGGATCTGCTCTCCTCCACCCCGCGGCAGATCGCGCTCTACAAGGCGCTGATCGAACTGGGCACGGCCAAGGAGATCCCCGCCTTCGGGCATCTGCCGTACGTCATGGGCGAGGGCAACAAGAAGCTCTCCAAGCGCGACCCCCAGGCCTCCCTCAACCTCTACCGCGAGCGCGGCTTCCTCCCCGAGGGCCTGCTGAACTATCTGTCGCTGCTCGGCTGGTCCTTCTCCGCCGACCAGGACGTGTTCTCCGTCGCCGAGCTGGTGGAGAAGTTCGACATCGCGGACGTCAACGCCAACCCGGCCCGCTTCGACCTGAAGAAGGCCGAGGCCATCAACGCCGACCACATCCGCCGTCTGGACGTGAAGGCCTTCGCCGAGGCCTGCGAGCCCTGGCTGACCGCCCCGTACGCCGACTGGGAGCCGGAGCGGTTCGACCGGGCCGCCTGGGAGGCGATCGCCCCGTACGCCCAGACCCGGCTCACCGTCCTCTCGGACATCACCGCCAACGTCGACTTCCTCTTCCGCGACGAGCCCGTCGACGACGAGGCCTCGTGGGCGAAGGCGATGAAGCCGGGCGCGGCCGAGCTGCTGGTCACCGCGCGCGAGAAGCTCGCCGCGGCCGACTGGAGCAGCCCCGAAGCGCTCAAGGAGGCCGTCCTAGCCGCCGGCGAGGCCCATGGCCTCAAGCTCGGCAAGGCCCAGGCCCCGGTCCGGGTCGCGGTCACCGGCCGCACGGTCGGACTGCCGCTCTTCGAATCCCTCCAGATCCTGGGCGCCGACCGGACCCTGGCCCGGATCGACGCGGCCCTGGCCCGGCTGGCGGCCCAGCCGGCCGCATAGTCTTCCGGCATGACGATTCGCGCGATCCTCTGGGACATCGACGACACGATCTTCGACTACCGCGGCGCCGATATCGCCGGAATGCGCGAGCATCTGCACGCCGAGGGCCTGCTCGACGGAGAAACCTCCGTCGAGCAGGCCCTCGGCCGTTGGCAGCGGGCCACCGCCCGGCACTGGGCACGTTTCGCGGCGGGCGAGGTCGACTTCCCCGGCCAGCGCCGCGACCGGGTCCGTACCTTCACCGGTCTGGCGCTGGACGACGCCGAGGCCGACGCCTGGTTCGGCCGGTACATCACCCACTACGAGGCCGCCTGGTCGCTCTTCCCGGACACCGTGCCCGCCCTCGACAACCTGGCCGGCTACCGGCACGCGGTCCTGTCGAACTCCGCCTCCGAGGTGCAGGAGCACAAACTGCGGACCCTGGGGGTACGGGACCGCTTCGAGGCCCTGGTCTGCGCGGCCGACCTGGGCATCTCCAAACCCGCCGCCGAGGCCTTCCACGCCGCCTGCGAGGCCGTGGGGCTGCCGCCGCACGAGGTGGCGTACGTGGGGGACGAACCCGATATCGACGCCCGCGGGGCCGTCGAGGCCGGCCTGCGGGGAATCTGGCTGGACCGCACCGGCCGCGGCGGACGGCCGGACCTGGTCACGATCACCGGTCTCGGCCAGTTGCCCGGCCTGTTGGCGGGGGATACCCGTTTTGGAGCGCCGTCCACCTTCGGGTAATGTTCTTCCTGCGCCGCCCGAGAGGGCCGAAAGGCCCGGCAGGAAGGCGCAAGCCGAGCAAATCCCCGTCGAGGGGTTGCGCTCCGGTGGCCTATGGTGTAATTGGCAGCACGACTGATTCTGGTTCAGTTAGTCTAGGTTCGAGTCCTGGTAGGCCAGCTCGCAGAGCTTATCTGCAAAGCCCCCGTTGTGTAGCGGCCTAGCACGCTGCCCTCTCAAGGCAGTAGCGCCGGTTCGAATCCGGTCGGGGGTACAGATCCTTCCCGCGTACGCATCATCGGGTAGCTCCCGGTGCGCACGATGCAGGATCGCTAGGGCCCCCGTTGTGTAGCGGCCTAGCACGCCGCCCTCTCAAGGCGGTAGCGCCGGTTCGAATCCGGTCGGGGGTACTGGTCTAAACCACCATGGGCTATGGTGTAATTGGCAGCACGAGTGATTCTGGTTCATTTAGTCTAGGTTCGAGTCCTGGTAGCCCAGCACGGTCCCGTGGATCTCAGATTTGCCCCCGTTGTGTAGCGGCCTAGCACGCCGCCCTCTCAAGGCGGTAGCGCCGGTTCGAATCCGGTCGGGGGTACAGAGGGGAGCAGGCCCTCCGCGTCAGCGCGGAGGGCCTGCTCCTTTTCCGTCCCCGCGCGCGGCGCCGGCCGGAGAGGGAGCAACTCCCCGCCCCGGCCACCGGATCGCGACGGCGGGCGACCGGGTGCGGGACGGGGAGGCGGAAACGGGAAAGGGTGGTCGGGGAAGGGCCGGCTCAGCCGTTGCGGCGCAGGGCCTCGCTCAGCCGGGCCGCCGCGTCGATCACGGCCTGGGCGTGCATCCGCCCCGGGTGCCTGGTGAGCCGTTCGATCGGTCCGGAGACCGAGACGGCGGCGACCACGCGGTTGGACGGGCCGCGCACGGGCGCGGAGACCGAGGCCACTCCCGGCTCCCGCTCGCCGATGGACTGGGCCCAGCCCCGGCGCCGGACGCCCGAGAGGGCGGTCGCGGTGAAACGGGCGCCCTGGAGACCCCGGTGCAGCCGCTCGGGCTCCTCCCAGGCCATCAGGATCTGCGCCGACGATCCCGCTTTCATGGTGAGCGTGGAGCCGACCGGCACGGTGTCCCGCAGTCCGGACAGCCGTTCCGCGGCCGCCACACAGATCCGCATATCGCCTTGGCGCCGGTAGAGCTGGGCGCTTTCGCCGGTCACGTCCCGCAGATGCGTGAGCACCGGCCCCGCCGTCGCCAGCAGCCGGTCCTCGCCCGCCGCGGCGGACAGCTCGGACAGCCGCGGACCGAGGATGAACCGGCCCTGCATGTCCCTCGCCACCATCCGGTGGTGTTCCAGTGCCACAGCCAGTCGGTGAGCCGTGGGCCGGGCGAGCCCGGTGGCCGCGACCAGCCCGGCGAGGGTGGCCGGACCGGACTCCAGTGCGCTCAGTACCAGAGCCGCCTTGTCGAGAACGCCGACGCCGCTAGAGTTGTCCATGAAACGATATTCGCGTCTCACACTGTGAAACGCAAGTTCAATTTTCCGGAGAACCCGCCAGTCTGTAGGGGCGGGCCGGCGAGCACCGGGCCCGCACCCGAATATCCAGGTAGGCCGGCACCGTGGCCGGGCGGAGGTAAAGCGATGGGTAGGACACTGGCGGAGAAGGTCTGGGACGACCATGTCGTCCGGCGCGCCGAAGGTGAGCCCGACCTGCTCTACATTGATTTGCACCTGCTGCACGAGGTGACCAGCCCCCAGGCCTTCGACGGTCTCCGGATGAGCGGCCGCACCGTGCGCAGGCTGGACCTCACCATCGCCACCGAGGACCACAACACCCCCACCGTCGACATCGACAAGCCGATCGCCGACCCGGTCTCGCGCGCCCAGCTGGAGACGCTGCGCCGCAACTGCGCCGAATTCGGGGTACGGCTCCACCCGCTCGGCGATATCGAGCAGGGCGTCGTCCATGTCGTCGGACCGCAGCTCGGACTGACCCAGCCCGGCACCACGGTGGTCTGCGGTGACTCGCACACCTCCACCCACGGCGCCTTCGGCGCGCTGGCCTTCGGTATCGGCACCTCCCAGGTGGAGCATGTGCTGGCCACCCAGACCCTGCCGCTGGCCCGCCCCAAGACCATGGCGATCACCGTCGAGGGCGAGCTGCCCGACGGCGTCACCGCCAAGGACCTGATCCTGGCGATCATCGCCAGGATCGGTACCGGCGGCGGCCAGGGCTATGTCCTGGAGTACCGCGGCTCCGCCATCGAGAAGCTCTCGATGGAAGCCCGGATGACCATCTGCAATATGTCCATCGAGGCGGGCGCCCGGGCCGGCATGATCGCCCCCGACCGCACCACCTTCGACTATCTCCAGGGCCGCCCGCACGCCCCCGAGGGCGCCGACTGGGACGCGGCGGTCGCCTACTGGGAGACCCTGCGCACCGACGACGACGCGGTCTTCGACGCCGAGGTCGTCATCGACGCCGCCGCGCTCTCCCCGTTCGTCACCTGGGGCACCAACCCCGGCCAGGGCGCCCCGCTCTCCGCCGCGGTCCCCGACCCGGCTTCGTACGAGGACGCTTCGGAGCGGCTGGCCGCCGAAAAGGCCCTGGAGTACATGGGGTTGAGCGCCGGACAGGCGCTGCGCGACATCCATGTGGACACCGTCTTCGTAGGCTCCTGCACCAACGGGCGGATCGAGGACCTGCGCTCCGCCGCCGCCGTCCTCGACGGCCGCAAGGTCGCCGACGGGGTCCGGATGCTGGTCGTCCCCGGCTCGGTCCGGGTCGCCCTCCAGGCCGTCGCGGAGGGCCTGGACAAGGTCTTCACCGCCGCGGGCGCCGAATGGCGGCACGCGGGCTGTTCGATGTGCCTCGGTATGAACCCCGACCAACTGGCGCCGGGCGAGCGTTCCGCATCCACCTCCAACCGCAACTTCGAGGGCAGGCAGGGCAAGGGCGGCCGCACCCATCTGGTGTCGCCGCAGGTCGCCGCCGCCACCGCGGTGGTGGGCACACTGGCCTCCCCGGCCGACCTGTCCGATATCGACGCCGCCCGTACGCCCGCTGGAGTCTGATCACCATGGAAGCTTTCACCACCCACACCGGCCGGGCCGTCCCGCTGCGCCGCAGCAATGTCGACACCGACCAGATCATCCCGGCCCACTGGCTGAAGAAGGTCACCCGCGACGGCTTCGAGGACGGGCTCTTCGAGGCCTGGCGCAAGGACTCCGAGTTCGTGCTCAACCGCCCGGAGCGGCAGGGGGCGACCGTCCTGGTCGCGGGCCCCGACTTCGGTACCGGCTCCTCCCGTGAGCATGCCGTCTGGGCGCTCCAGAACTACGGCTTCAAGGCCGTCATCTCGGCCCGCTTCGCCGATATCTTCCGCGGGAACTCGCTGAAGAACGGTCTGCTGACCGTGGTCCTGCCCCAGGAGGCCGTCGACGCCCTGTGGCAGCTGACGGAGGACGACCCGACCGCCGAGGTCACCGTGGACCTGGAAGCGCGCGAGGTCCGGGCCGCCGGGCTGACCGCCCCGTTCGAACTGGACGAGAACGCCCGCTGGCGGCTGCTGAACGGGCTGGACGACATCAGCCTCACCCTTCAGAACGAAGCGGACATCGCGGCCTACGAGGCCTCCAGGCCCGCCTACAAACCCAGCACTGTTCAGGTCTGATCGGGTCTGATCAGGGCTTATCCCCGACTGCGCCCCCCACCGTCCGGTGGGGGGCGCAGTCGTCTGTTGAGGGCCCGCCGGGCGACAACTCGCCTCAGATGGCACAATCGGTGCATGGAACGCGACAATCAACTCGACCTGTACGGGGTCGTCGCGGCCCGGTTGAAGGAAGCGCACACCGTAGTGCGCACACTGCAAGTCCCGGAGGGCGCAAGGACGGCGCTCTCCCGGAAGCTGCTGGTCATCACGGCCGCGGCAAAGCACGATCTCCCGGACGCGGCACGGCGTCTGGACCGCTTGATGCGGGACATCGACGAGGGTCGAATCCCCGGCGGCGACTGACATCCCGGCTCGCGAAGGAGCGGCATGCGGAGACAAGAGCGGTCGACTTCATTGCGGCACTAGGGTGATTAGCCCGTTTCGTGTTTGATTTGCGGTATATATCTGCCTAACGTGCGAAAAAGCCTGGACAGATTCGGTCCGGCAATGTCTCCGAAGGGGAAGACGTGAACAAGGCGCAGCTCGTAGAAGCGATTGCCGACAAGCTCGGCGGCCGCCAGCAGGCCGCCGACGCGGTCGACGCGGTGCTGGACGCGATCGTCCGCGCGGTCGTCGGCGGAGACCGGGTCTCGGTCACCGGCTTCGGTTCGTTCGAGAAGGTCGAACGCCCCGCCCGCTATGCCCGCAACCCTCAGACGGGTGAGCGGGTCAGGGTCAAGAAGACCTCCGTCCCGCGCTTCCGCGCAGGCCAGGGCTTCAAGGACCTGGTCAGCGGGGCGAAGAAGCTGCCGCGCGGCGGCGAGGTCTCCGTCAAGAAGGCCCCCAAGGGCAGCCTCTCGGGCGGCGCTTCCACCCGGACGACGGCCAAGGCCGCGGCCAAGAAGGCCACCGCCAAGAAGGCCGCCGCGAAGAAGACCGTGGCGAAGAAGGCGGCACCCGCCAAGAAGGCGGCGGTGAAGAAGACCGCGGCCAAGAAGGCGACGACCACCAAGAAGGCCGCGGCGAAGAAGACCACGGCCAAGAAGGCCGCCCCCGCCAAGAAGGCGACCGCCAAGAAGACCGCCCCGGCGAAGAAGGCGACCGCCAAGAAGGCCCCGGCCAAGAAGACGACGGCGCGTACGACCGCCGCGAAGAAGACCACCGCGCGCAAGCGGTAGGTCGGCCGGCCAAGGCCGCCACCGGTAAGCGGCACCCGCCGCAAAGGCCACTCACGCGCCGGGCCGGGCTCCTCTGGGGGAGCCCGGCCCGCGGCGTGTCCGGGGTCCCCCGTACGGGCGTTCCGGCAGGGACGAGATCCACCCGGCCCGGCCCGGCCGCCTTCCGGACGGGGCCTACAAGGTCTGGAGCGTCACCAGGGTGATCCGCAGCCCGGCGCCCCGGCCCTCGGTCTCGATGCGGACCCGCTGACCGGGCCGGAGCAGCCGCAGCCCGCCCGCGTCGAAGGCGGCGGCGTCGAAATCCACCGGCGTGCCGTCGTCCAGCAGCACACTGCCGCGGCGGGTCTCGGGGTCGTATGTGTACGAGGTCGCCTGCATACCCGCAGCCTAAGGGACGGCCCTCAGCCCTCGGCGTCCACCCGCAGCCGGACCCGGGCCAGTCCGGCCGCCGTATGCGGCCCGACGCCCAGGCGCAGCACGGCCGCCAGGTCCTCGGGCGTATCGACGTCGCGGCGGACCGAATCCACCTCCCGCAGGCGCAGCTCCACCGCCCCCGACGCGGTGTGCCGGCGCCGCGACGCACCCCCGAACGCGGGCCGCAGCCCGGCGCCCGGCGCGGCCGTCAGCAGGGTTGTCCCGATATCCGCGGCATCCGGCAGGAAGGACCGCGGGAACCGGGCCGCACGGTCCAGCACCCGGGCCAGTTCGCCGGGCCGCAGCGCCGGCAGATCCGCGTTCAGCGTGGCCACCGCCGCGTCCGGGCGCCGCAGCCGCACCGAATGCGCCCCGTGCGCCAGCGCCGCATTGAGGCCCGCCCCCGGCGGATCGGCCAGGATGCGGGCCCCCAGCGCCGCCAGCTCCGCCCCCGCGAGCTGATCGTCCGTGACAACGACCACATCCCGTACGGCCGGACAGTCCAGCGCCGCGGACACCGTGTCCTGGGCGAAGGCGAGCACCACCTCGGGCCGGACGGCCGCGGCGACGGCACCGGCGAGCCGGCTCTTGGCCACCGCAAGGGGTTTGAGGGGGATCACCAGGGACCAGTGGGCCCGTGCATCGCTGTCCAGTGCGGCGCTCCGTCCGTGTGTCATCGGACCCCATTGTCGCCCGGCCCCGGCGCACGGCGGGGCGCGCCCCGGTGACCGGGGCGTACGGTGTGCTCGACAGACCGGAGGGCCGGGGCGAGACTTGATCCCCGCCACCGGGCGGCAGCCCGGTGACCGGTGAGTCCGTCCGGGGCTCGTACGCGTCCGCAGAAGAAAGGGTGTCCGCGTGTCCCGCCGAAAAATCGGCTTCTGGTACCGCCTGGCGGCGGTCATCGCCAAACCGCCGCTACTGGTTCTCTTCAAGCGGGACTGGCGCGGCGCGGAACACATTCCGGCCGACGGCGGATTCATCACCGCGGTCAATCACAACTCATATCTCGACCCCCTTTCGTATGCCCACTTCCAGTACAACACCGGACGCGTCCCGCGCTTTCTCGCAAAGGCCCCGCTGTTCTCCACGCCGTTCGTCGGCATGATGCTCCGCGGCACCGGACAGATCCCCGTCTACCGCGAGAGCACCAACGCCCTCGACGCCTACCGGTCCGCCGTGGACGCCATCGAACGGGGCGACTGCGTCGCCTTCTACCCCGAGGGCACCATCACCCGCGACCCCGGTACCTGGCCCATGGCGGGAAAGACCGGTGCGGCCCGGATCGCCCTGGAGACCAGGGTGCCCGTCATCCCGGTCGCCCAGTGGGGCGCGAACCTGGCGATGCCGCCGTACGCCCGGGAGAACAAGGTCCGGCTCTTCCCCCGGAAAACCCTGATCGTGCAGGCCGGGCCGCCCGTCGACCTGAGCAGGTTCTACGATCGGGAACCGACGCCCGAGGTGCTGCGCGAGGCCACGGAGGCCATCATGAGCGCCATCACCGGCCTTCTGGAGGAGGTCCGCGGCGAGAAGGCACCGGACCGGCCGTGGGACCACGGCAAGGCCCGGGAAGAACAGCGGCGCAAGGCCGCAGGGGAAGGAAAGCAGTGACAGACTCGGCCCACCACGCCGACCGGCCCGTCAAGGCAGCCGTCTTCGGAACCGGCTCCTGGGGCACCGCCTTCGGCACGGTCCTCGCGGACGCGGGCTGCCAGGTGACCCTCTGGGGGCGGCGCCCCGAACTGGCCGAGGCCGTCAACACCACCCGTACCAACCCCGACTATCTGCCCGGAATCGAACTCCCCGCCGGGCTGCGGGCCACCACCGACCCCGCCGAGGCACTGGACGGCGCCGACTTCACGGTGCTCGCCGTGCCCTCGCAGACCCTGCGCGCCAATCTCGCCGCCTGGACGCCCCTGCTGCCCGCCGACACGGTGCTGGTCTCCCTGATGAAGGGCGTCGAACTCGGCACCACCAAACGGATGAGCCAGGTGGTCGAGGAGGTCGCCGGGGTGCCCGCGGAGCGGGTCGCCGTGGTCACCGGCCCCAACCTCGCCCGGGAGATCGCCCAGCGGCTGCCCGCCGCCGCGGTCGTCGCCTGCCGGGACGAGGCGGTGGCGCGGCGCCTCCAGTCCGCCTGCCACACCCAGTACTTCCGCCCGTACACCAACACCGACGTCGTCGGCTGCGAACTCGGCGGCGCGGTGAAGAACGTGATCGGCCTCGCGGTCGGTATCGCCGACGGTATGGGCCTCGGCGACAACGCCAAGGGCTCCCTCATCACCCGCGGCCTCGCCGAAACCACCCGCCTCGGGCTCGCGATGGGCGCCGACCCGCTGACGTTCTCCGGACTCGCCGGACTGGGCGATCTGGTGGCCACCTGCTCGTCACCGCTCTCGCGCAACCACACCTTCGGGCTCAACCTCGGCAAGGGCATGACGCTGGAGCAGACCATCGCGGTCACCAAGCAGACCGCGGAGGGCGTCAAGTCCTGCGAATCGGTGCTGGACCTGGCCCGCAGCCATGGTGTCGACATGCCCATCACCGAGACCGTCGTCGGCATCGTCCACGACGGCAAGCCCCCGGCGGTGGCCCTGAAGGAACTGATGTCGCGCAGCGCCAAACCCGAACGCCGCTGACCCGTCTCCGGTGCGGTCGAGTGTCCCGGGGCGGCGCCCCCGGGCCCGAACCCCGTACCCGCGGCGCGGTGACCGTCTTCCGTACCCGGAGGCCGTGCATCCGGTGCGGTTCTCCGGCCGGGCCGGGGCGTGTTGCCGGTGCTGCCCGCCGGTGCGGTGCCGGGCCTTCCAGCCGGGACGGGACCCCGGCGGGGCCGCCCGGCCCGCCGGGCCGCTCCCCGCGCTGCGCCACCGGCCCGGCCCGGTTCGCGGGCCGCGGTTCCGGCTCCGGTACGCCCGCCGGACCGGCTTCCGCCGGAGGCTGTCCGGCGGCCGGCGGGGTGAAATCCCCGCCGGCACCGGGGCCGGACGGACGGCGGGCCGGGGCGGCGGCGGACACGGAGCCGAACCGTCCGGCCACCACCGCGCAGCCGGTACGGCGGCCGCGGCGCCCCCGCACCTTCCACCCACCCCGGCGGAGCCGCCCTGTCGGATGACGGTTCGCACGGTAGTCTCAGGGCGATATGAGCACCGAGAACCTCCCCCAGACCCCCGATCCGCAGGGCCGTAAGCCGCGGGTCGCCGTCGTCTTCGGCGGGCGCAGCTCCGAGCACGGGATCTCCACGGTCACCGCCGGCGCCGTGCTCCGCGCCATCGACCGGACGAAGTACGACGTCATCCCCGTCGGCATCACGCTCGACGGACGCTGGGTGCTGACCGCGGACGACCCCGACCGGATGGCCATCACCGAACGGCGCACCCCGAACGTGGCCGAACTGGCCGACGGGGCCTCCGGGGCCGTGGTGCTCTCCGCCGAACCCGGCAACCGCGAACTCGTCTACAGCGAGCCCGGCGCCGTCCCCAAGACCCTCGGCGAGGTCGACGTCGTCTTCCCGGTGCTGCACGGCGCCTACGGCGAGGACGGCACCCTCCAGGGCCTGCTGGAGCTGGCCGGAGTGCCGTACGTCGGCTCCGGCGTCCTCGCCTCGGCCGTCGGCCAGGACAAGGAGTACATGAAGCGGATCCTCGTCTCCTACGGGCTGCCCGTCGGACCGTACGAGGTCATCCGCCCCCGCGACTGGGAGCGCGACCCCGGCGCCGCCCGCAAGCTGCTCCTGGGCTTCGCCGACGAGCACGGCTGGCCGCTGTTCGTGAAGCCCGCCCGGGCCGGTTCGTCCATCGGTATCACCAAGGTCGAGTCCGCCGAAGGACTTGACGCCGCGATCGAATCCGCCCGCCGCCACGACCCGAAGATCATCGTCGAGGCGATGGTCCGCGGCCGTGAGATCGAGTGCGGGGTGCTGGAGTTCGAGGACGGGCCGCGGGCCAGCGTCCCCGCCGAGATCCTGGTCGACCAGGACGGGCAGTTCTACGATTTCGACGCCAAGTACATCGACTCGGCCGACGGTGTCGTCCCCGCCCCGCTCACCGAGGAGGAGACCGCCGAGGTCCGCCGGCTCGCCGTCGAGGCCTTCGAGGCGACGAGCTGCGAGGGCCTGGTCCGCGCCGACTTCTTCCTGACCACCGACGGCCGGTTCGTCATCAACGAGATCAACACCATGCCCGGGTTCACCCCGATCTCGATGTACCCGCGGATGTGGCAGGAGACCGGGGTCGCCTACCCGGAACTGGTCGACCGGCTCATCGGGGCCGCGCTGCGCCGCACCACCGGCCTGCGCTGACCCGGGCCGCCCGCCCCGCGCGGGCGGCCGTCACGGCAGTTCCAGCGTGGCCGGCACGGTCTCCTTCACCGCGTCGGCCAACTGGGCCAGCGGGGTCGCGTCGTTCGCGTACCGCTCGTCCATCGACACCTCGACGTACGTCTCGCGGTACGTCGTCGTGAAGCGGGTACCCTCCCCGGTCCGCTCCAGCATCCAGTTCACCCCGTCCGCCTCCACCGCCTGCGCCGCGGGATCACTGATCCCCGCGGGCCGGGGAATGCCGCAGCGCAGTACGATCGCGGCGTCGCCCCAGCCCGCGGTCAGCTTCGACGCGGGCTCGGGGTCGGAGCGGTCCTGTCCGCCGACCGTCTCCGGAAGCTGCCCGTCCAGCGCCTCGCAGAGCGCCGACTCCCCCTCCGGAGGGCGGGGGACGGCGACCTCGGCCCGGTCCGCGGAGCATGCGGTGACGGCGAGGAGCACGGCCGCGGACAGGGCGAGACGCAGGGACGGCGCCGCGGAGCGGAAGCGGGGACGGCCGTGGGAGCGGGAGCGGGACCGGCGGGCGGAAGTCACCGGCCAAGCGTAGACGGGGGCTACAGGTGGACGACCGGGCAGGTGAGTGTGCGGGTGATGCCTTCCACCTGCTGGACCTTGGCGACGACCAGACGGCCCAGCTCGTCCACCGTGTCCGCCTGGGCCCGCACGATCACGTCATAGGGGCCGGTGACGTCCTCGGCCTGCATCACTCCCGGGATCTTGCCGATGGTCTCGGCGACGGCCGACGCCTTGCCGACCTCGGTCTGAATCAGGATGTACGCCTGTACCACGGAACCTCCAGGGCGGCCCTGGGTGTGCTTCCCCGGTCAACGGTGCCCTCGGCGCCGCCGGCGACTCGGGTGGGGAAACCCCAGGGGGGAGAGAGAGACGCCACGGTATCGCGTCGCCACGGGCGACGGGGAGACCCGCGCGCCGGGAGGCGTCCGTAGTGTGGCGTGCGTCGAGCGCACGTTGACGCGTCCCTTGACGGTACCGAGCCCCCCGGCGCCCCGCGACCGGGCCGGTCCGGCCGCGGAACGGCGCGTCCCGCGGCGGCTCGCGGCGAACGGCACCACAGCACGACAGCCCGGCCGGGTGGTCCGGCGGGACGACGGAGAGGTGAGACTCGGGTGAAGGGCACTGTGGGCGAGTTGGGAGAGTTCGGCCTGATCAAAGAGCTCACTTCCCGGCTCACCTCGACCCCCGCGGTCCGGATCGGACCCGGTGACGACGCGGCCGTGGTCGCCGCGCCCGACCGCAGGGTGGTGGCGAGTACCGACATCCTGCTGGAGGGCCGGCACTTCCGCCGCGACTGGTCGACCGCGTACGACGTGGGCCGCAAGGCCGCCGCGCAGAATCTGGCCGACATCGCCGCCATGGGCGCCGTCCCCACCTCCCTCCTCCTCGGTCTGGTCGTCCCCGCCGATCTCCCCGTCACCTGGGCGACCGAGCTGATGGACGGCATCCGCGACGAATGCCAGGTCGCCGGGGCCGCGGTGGTCGGCGGAGATGTCGTACGCGGAGAGGTGATCACCCTCGCCATCACCGCGCTCGGCGATCTCCGCGGCCATGAGCCCGTCACCCGCGGCGGGGCCAGACCCGGTGACGTCGTCGCCTACACCGGCTGGCTCGGCTGGTCCGCCGCGGGCCATGCGGTGCTCTCCCGCGGCTTCCGCTCCCCCCGCGCCTTCGTCGAGGCGCACCGGCGGCCCGAGCCGCCCTACCACGCGGGCCCGGCCGCCGCCGGACTCGGCGCCACCGCGATGTGCGACGTCAGTGACGGTCTGATCGCCGATCTCGGCCATATCGCGGAGGCCAGCAAGGTCCGGATCGACCTGCGCTCCGGCGCCATCGACATCCCCAGCCAGATGCACGACATCGGGCAGGCGGTCGGCGTCGATCCGGTCCAGTGGGTGCTCACCGGGGGAGAGGACCACGCGATCGTCGCCACCTTCCCGCCGGACGCCAAACTCCCCGCCCGCTGGAAGACCATCGGGGAGGTCCTCAAGCCCTCGGCCGCACCCCGGGTCACCGTCGACGGCATTCCCTGGCACGGCGGCAGCGGCTGGGACCACTTCGGAGACGGATCGTGACCCCGCCCACCGCACCCACTCCGCCCACCGCGCCTACCGCGTCCCGCGCGCCTTCCGTGCCGCCCCGGGTGCTGACCGTCGCCGGATCCGACTCCGGCGGCGGCGCCGGCATCCAGGCCGACCTGAAGACCATGCTCGCCCTCGGAACCCACGGCATGAGCGTCATAGCCGCGGTGACCGCGCAGAACTCCGTCGGCGTCCAGGGCTTCTGGGAGCTGCCCGCCGAAGCGGTACGCGCCCAGTACCGCAGCGTCGTCGACGATATCGGCGTACAGGCCGTCAAGACCGGCATGCTGGCCTCCGCCGGGCTGGTGGAGACCGTCGCCGCCCTCCTCGCGACCACCGACGCGCCCGTCGTCGTCGATCCGGTCGGGGTCTCCAAGCACGGGGACGCCCTGCTCGCGGACTCCGCGCTGGACTCCGTACGCCGGACCCTGCTGCCCCTCGCCACCGTCGCCACGCCCAATCTCGACGAGGTCGCCCAGCTCACCGGGGTCGTCGCCGGGGACGAGACGGGGCTGAGGCGGGCCGCCGACGCCGTCCTCGGCTTCGGGCCGCGCTGGGCCCTCATCAAGGGCGGGCACCTCGCGGGCGACGCGGTGGACCTGCTGACCGACGGCACCGAGGAACACTGGTTCCGCGCCCCCCGCTTCGACAACCGGCACACCCACGGCACGGGCTGCACCCTGGCGTCCGCGATCGCCGCGGGCCTGGCCAAGGGCCTGCCGGTGCCGGAGGCGGTGGCGGCGGCCAAGGAGTACGTCACGGGCGCGATCGCGGCGGGCTTTCCGCTGGGCGCCGGGATAGGGCCGGTGCACCACGGCTGGCGCGGGACCGGGCCGCACTGAGGACCGGCCGGTACGGGGCCCGAGGGGTCCCGTACCCCCGGCACCGTCCCGGAGTGGCACCGGCACCACGGCAAAAAGACCAGGCGGCCCACCTCGAAAGGTGGGCCGCCTGGTCAGGCAACCGGGGGGCTGCGCTAGCGACGGGGCGTCCGCTGTTAGCGCGAGACCTTGCCGGCCTTGATGCACGAGGTGCAGACGTTGAGCCGCTTCGGCGTCCGACCGACCACGGCACGCACGCGCTGGATGTTCGGGTTCCAGCGACGGGACGTACGGCGGTGCGAGTGGGAGATGTTGTTGCCGAAGCCCGGCCCCTTGCCGCAGACGTCGCAGTTGGCAGCCACGGGTCACTCCAAAGACTTCAGATGCACGTACAGTGAATTCCGGCGAGGCCGGAAATCAGAAGCTGACTCGGTGGCTTTGCCGGGGGATGGGTGCCTGATGTTCATCAGGCAACCGGAGCAGCATACAACGGCTCCGCCCTTTCAACGAAACTACCATGCCTCCCCCTCGCCGCCGGACCGGGTCCCGGAGGGGACGGCCGGTCCGGCGGCTACCCTGCGGTGCGACCGCGCCCACGCCCGTACCGAGGAGGATCCCCAGGTGCCGCAGAAACTCGACGCCGCAGCGGTACGGGTCTGGTGCGCGGGGGCGCTGGAGGCGCTGGGCCGGGAGCGCGAGGAGATCGACGCGATCAACGTCTACCCGGTCGCGGACGGTGACACCGGCACCAATCTGTATCTGACCGCCGAATCCGCGGCCACGGCCGTGGAGGCGGTGTTCGCGGCCCACGAGGCAGGACCAGGCCTGTTCGGCGCCGCCGGAGAGCCCGAGACGTCCGCGGTGATCCGGGCCATGGCGCACGGGGCCCTGCTGGGCGCCCGCGGGAACTCCGGCACCATCCTCGCCCAGCTGCTGCGCGGTATCGCGGAGCGCGTCGCGGACGGCGGCGGCATCGCCGATGCCCTGGACCGGGCGGCCGTCCTGGCCCGGGAGGCCGTGGCGCATCCCGTGGAGGGCACGGTCCTGACCGTCGCGGACGCGGCCGCCGCCGGAGCCCGGGCGGCCGGACCCGGTGACGCGGCCGCCGCCCGCGCCGCCTACGAGGCCGCCCGCGAGGCCCTGGCGGAGACCCCGGACCGGCTCGACGTGCTGGCCCGCGCCGGGGTCGTGGACGCCGGGGGCATGGGGCTCCTGGCGGTGCTGCGGGCCCTGGTCGCCGCGGTCACCGGCGAGACGCCCGCCGCGCCCGCCCGCGGCCCCGTTGCCGGTCACGGGCCGGTGACCGCGTCCGCCTCCGTGTCCGCGTCCGCCTCCGCCGATGCCGGGTCGGCCGTCGGAGCCTGCGGCGGCGACGGCCCCGCCTTCGAGGTGATCTATCTCCTGGAGGCCGACGATCCGGCGGTCGCCGCCCTGCGGGCCCGGCTCGACGCCCTGGGGGAGTCCCTGGTGGTCGTCGGCGGCGACGGCCTGTGGAACGTCCACGTCCATGTCGACGACGCGGGCGCCGCCGTGGAGGCCGGTGTGGAGGCGGGCCGCCCGCACCGGATCCGGATCACCCATCTCGCCGGGGCCACCGCGCCCGTCCCCGAGCAGGTCCAGCGGGCGGTCGTGGTGGTCGTCCCCGGGGAGGGGCTCGCCGGGCTGTGCGCGCAGGCGGGCGCGGTCACCGTCCTGGCCCGCCCCGGGGAACCGCCCGCCAGCGGCGAGCTGGTGGACGCGATCCGCCGCGCCCACGCCCGCGAGGTGGTCCTCCTGCCGAACTCCGCCGAACTGCGGCACACCGCCGCGGCCGCCGCCGAACAGGCCCGTACCGAAGGCGTCCGGGTCGCCCTGATCCCCACCCGCGCCGCCGTCCAGGGCATCGCCGCCCTCGCCGTCCACGAGCCGGCGCGCCGCTTCGACGAGGACGTCGTCGCCATGACCGCGGCGGCCGGGGCCACCCGCTACGCCGAACTGGCGGTCGCCGAACACCGCTCGTGGACCACCGCGGGCGTCTGCCAGGCCGGTGACGTCCTCGGACTGATCGACGGCGACGTCGCCGTCATCGGTACGGACCTCACCGCCACCGCCGTCGCGGTCCTGGACCGGATGCTGGCCGCGGGCGGCGAACTGGTGACCCTGGTCCTCTCCGCCGATCTGCCCGACGGCCCCGGCACCGCCGCACGGCTGGAGCGGCACGTACGTGACGCGCACCTGGCGGTGGACACGGTCGTGTACGAGAGCGGCCACGGCGCGAGCCCGCTGCTCATCGGGGTGGAGTGACACCCTCCGGGAGGGGCGGCGGCCCCGATTGTCGGTGGCGTGGTGTGCAATGGATGCCGTGTCCGTCCTGAGTGAACCCCTCAAGAAGACGCTCGGCCCCGCCACCGCGAAGGTGCTCGGCGAGCAGCTCGGTCTGCACACCGTCGGGGATCTGCTGCACCACTATCCGCGGCGGTACGAGGAGCGGGGCCAGCTGACCCGGCTCTCCGAGCTGCCGCTCGACGAGGACGTCACGGTGGTCGCCCAGGTCGCGGACGCCCGGGTCCACACCTTCAACGGCGGCCGCGGCAAACGCCTGGAGCTGACGATCACCGACGGCAGCGGCCGGCTCCAGCTCGTGTTCTTCGGCCGCGGCGTGCACAAACCCCAGTCGGAACTGCCGCCCGGCAGCCGCGCCATGTTCGCCGGGAAGGTGTCGGTCTTCAACCGCAAGCTGCAACTGGCCCATCCCACCTACGCAAAACTGGGCGCGGACGGCACCGAGGCGGCAGAGGGGGCCGGGGGGGCCGACTCCTCCGCCGTCGAGTCCTGGGCGGGCGCCCTCATCCCGATCTACCCCGCCTGCAAGGGCATGGAGTCCTGGAAGATCGCCAAGGCGGTGGACGCGGTGCTGCCGCGGGCCGGGGAGGCCGTCGACCCGCTGCCGGAGGCGCTCCGCGAGGGCCGCGGCTTCGTACCGCTGCCGGAGGCCCTGCTCAAGGTCCACCGGCCCCGGACGAAGGCCGATATCGAGGACGCCCGCGCCCGGCTCAAATGGGACGAGGCCTTCGTCCTCCAGGTCGCCCTCGCCAGACGGCGGTACGCCGACGCCCAGCTCCCCGCGGTCGCCCGCCGACCCGCGCCGGACGGACTCCTCACCGCCTTCGACGCCCGGCTCCCGTTCACCCTCACCGAGGGCCAGCGGAAGGTCACCGCCGAGATCTTCGGCGATCTGGCCACCGAACACCCCATGCACCGGCTGCTCCAGGGCGAGGTCGGCTCCGGCAAGACCCTGGTCGCCCTGCGGGCGATGCTCGCCGTCGTCGACGCGGGCGGCCAGGCCGCGATGCTCGCCCCCACCGAGGTGCTGGCCCAGCAGCACCACCGTTCCATCGTGGAGATGATGGGCGACCTGGCCGAAGGCGGCATGCTGGGCGGCGTCGAACACGCCACCAAAATCGTGCTCCTCACCGGCTCGATGGGCGTCCCGGCCCGGCGCCAGGCCCTGCTGGACCTGGTCACCGGCGAGGCGGGCATCGTCATCGGCACCCACGCCCTGATCGAGGACAAGGTCCGGTTCCACGACCTCGGTCTGGTCGTCGTCGACGAACAGCACCGCTTCGGGGTGGAGCAGCGGGACGCGCTGCGCTCCAAGGGGCAGCAGCCGCCGCATCTGCTGGTGATGACGGCCACCCCCATCCCGCGGACGGTCGCCATGACGGTCTTCGGCGATCTGGAGACCTCCGTCCTCGACCAGCTCCCGGCCGGGCGCTCCCCGATCGCCAGCCATGTGGTGCCCGCCCAGGACAAACCGCATTTCCTCGCCCGGGCCTGGGAGCGGGTCCGGGAGGAGGCCGGCAAGGGACACCAGGCGTATGTGGTGTGCCCGCGGATCGGTGACGAGGCCGACGAGAAGCCGTCGAAGAAGCAGTCGGGCCCGGACGCGGGGCCCGCCGAGGGCGCCGACGGCAAACGGCCCCCGCTGGCCGTCCTCGACGTCGCCGCCGACCTTGCCGCGGGCCCGCTGGCCGGGCTCCGTGTGGAGGTGCTGCACGGCAGGATGCCCCCGGACGACAAGGACGGCGTCATGCGCCGTTTCGCCGCGGGCGAGGTCGACGTCCTGGTCGCGACGACCGTGATCGAAGTCGGGGTGAACGTCCCCAACGCCACCGCGATGGTGATCATGGACGCGGACCGGTTCGGCGTCTCCCAGCTGCACCAGCTGCGCGGCCGGGTCGGCCGGGGCTCGGCCCCCGGGCTCTGTCTGCTGGTCACCGAGGCACCCGAGGCGAGCCCGGCCCGGTCCCGGCTCGCCGCCGTCGCCGCCACCCTCGACGGCTTCGAGCTGTCCCGTATCGACCTCGAACAGCGCCGCGAGGGCGATGTCCTCGGCCAGGCGCAGTCGGGTGTCCGCTCCTCCCTGCGGATGCTCGCCGTCATCGACGACGAGGAGATCATCGCGGCCGCCCGCGAGGAGGCCGCCGCCGTCGTCGCCGCGGACCCCGGTCTGGACGGCCTCCCCGAACTGCGGATCGCCCTCGACGCCCTGCTGGACGAGGAGCGCGAGCAGTATCTGGAGAAGGGCTGAGCCGTCCCTCCCGGATCGCGCCGGGCCCGCGTACCGCGTCCCCGCTACCGCCGGGGTTGCCCCGGCCACCGAGCTTCCCCCGCGCCCGGCGGCCCGGGTGGGGGGCCGGGGTCACTCCCGCCGGGCAGCAGCCCAGGGGGGTGCCCGGCACTGCCGGCTTCGGCCGCGAAGGTGGCAGTGCCGACGCCGAGGGGGCCTTGTCCGTTGCATCCGTCGTAGCTCCCCGACCGGATCCAGCCGGACGCCGCGGGCAGAGAGGGGGAGACCCGGGCGGTGTCGCAGGATTCCCGGGTGCCCCTCCCGCCCTCCCTGCGCAAGGCCGTGGGCGCCGCCCGTCGGGCGGACGGCGCGCTGGGCTCGGGCACGGTCCCGGCCGGGACCGCGGCCCGGCCGCGCGCATCCCCGTGTCCGGCTGAGAGACTGATCACGGCGGCCGGTTCCCGCACACCGCGGGACCCGACCCGACCGCCACCGCCGTTCCCCACCGACTCCGAGGACCGAGATGACCCGCGTGATCGCCGGCACCGCCGGCGGACGCCGCCTCGCCGTACCCCCCGGCACCGGCACCCGCCCCACGTCCGACCGGGCTCGCGAAGGACTCTTCTCCACCTGGCAGGCCCTGCTGGGCACGGTGGAGGGCATCCGGGTCGCCGATCTGTACGCGGGCTCCGGGGCGGTCGGCCTGGAGGCGCTCTCCCGGGGCGCCGCGCACGCACTGCTGGTGGAGGCCGACGCCCGCGCCGCCCGGGTGATCCGGGAGAACGTCCGGGCCCTCGGGCTCCCGGGAGCGGAGGTCCGTACCGGCAGGGCCGAGCAGATCGTCGCAGGACCGGCCCCGGCCGGGCCCTACGACGCCGTCTTCCTCGACCCTCCGTACGCCGTCGCCGACGATGATCTACGGGAGATCCTCCTCACACTCGCCGCCCAGGGGTGGCTGACGGAGGAGGCGCTCGTCACCGTGGAACGGAGCACCAGGGGCGGAACCTTCCGCTGGCCCGCCGGATTCGAGCCGCTGCGATCCCGTCGCTACGGCGAGGGAACGTTTTGGTACGGTCGCGCCGCCTCTGTCTGCGACGAGGCATCCACGTGCGAAGACGCTTCATGACCGGACCGGAGAGCGAGGGACTTCCAGTGCGCCGCGCAGTCTGTCCGGGGTCGTTCGACCCCATCACCAACGGCCACCTCGACATCATCGCCCGAGCCTCCAAGCTGTACGACGTCGTCCACGTCGCGGTGATGATCAACAATTCCAAGAAGGGCCTGTTCACCGTCGAGGAGCGGATGGACCTGATCCGCCAGGTGACCGGCGAGTACGGGAACGTCGTCGTCGAGTCCCACCACGGCCTCCTCGTCGACTTCTGCAAGGAGCGGGACATCCCCGCCATCGTGAAGGGCCTGCGGGCCGTCAGCGACTTCGACTACGAACTGCAGATGGCCCAGATGAACAACGGCCTGTCGGGTGTCGAAACCCTCTTCGTCCCCACCAACCCGACCTACAGCTTCCTCTCCTCCAGCCTGGTCAAGGAGGTCGCGGCCTGGGGCGGCGACGTCTCCCATCTGCTGCCCCCGCCGGTCCACGAAGCCCTCCGCCGCCGCCTCGCCGGGAAGTGACGGCGCGCCGCGGCCCGCGGCCCGTACAGTCGGCTGCGCCAGTCAGTCGGCTGCGCCAGTCCCGACAGCGCGCGACGACGCGTGCGGAAAGCGGCGGACCACGGTGGACGTGCAGAAGAAGCTCGACGAGATCACGGCGGTCGTGACCGGCGCCCGGGCCCTGCCCATGTCGGCGTCGTGCGTGGTCAACCGGGCCGAGCTGCTGACCCTGCTCGACGAGGCGAGGGCCGCGCTGCCGGGCTCCCTCGACCGGGCCCGGGAGCTGATCGGAGAGCAGGAGCGGACGGTCACCCGGGCCCGTGAGGAGGCCCGGCGGATCCTCCGGGACGCCCACACCGAACGCGGCGAACTGCTCTCCGGCAGCCGGGTGGCCCTCGACTCGCGGGCCGAGGCCGACCGCATCCTCGACGAGGCGCGCCGGGCCGCCGAGGAGATCCGTGCCGAGGCCGACGACTACGTCGACGCCAAGCTGGCCAACTTCGAGGTCGTCCTCACCCGCACCATCGGCTCCGTCGGCCTCGGCCGGGAACGGCTGGCCGCCGGAGCCCCGGACGGTCCGCAGGACGGTGGCCCGCTGCCGCCCGGCGGCGCGGGGGCCTACGCCGACGCCACCCTCGGCGCCTTCGAGGAGGTGCTCACCCGCACCCTCGACGCGGTGGGACGCGGCCGGACCACCCTCCAGGGCCGGACGGCAACGGAGTCGCCGGAGGAGCGGTTCCCGCTCGATGCTCCGGCGGCCTGGGCGGATCCGGCGGACCCGGCCCCCGAGCGGGCCACCAGTGACGCCGAGTATCTGGCCGGTCTGGCGGAACCGGCCGGACCGCCGGCGGGAGCCGCCGTACCGGAGTCCTTCGGACCGGGGTACGGGGCGGCGCCCTCGATCCCGGCACAGCAGCCGGACCCGTACGGGACGCCCGCCCGCCCCCTGGACCCGGTCCGGGTCCCGGCCCCGTACGAGCCCGCGCACCGGCTCCGGCCGGAAGAAACGTATAAAATTCATGAAACGGGCGAATCCTATGGCCCGGGGGGTCGCTGAGGGCGGTCGCCCCGGTGGAACGGCCCGGCCCCCGGGGGCCGGATTGGGCCGACGGCGCCCGGTCCAGTATCCTGGTTCTTCGGTCGCGCCTCGTTCGCGATCCCGGCTGCCCGCTTCCCCCGTCGCTGGGGACGTCAGCCCATCCCCCGAAGCATCAGCCCGGTGCATCGGCACGACGTGAAAGCAGGAACAGCCCTGAACGCCCGCCTCGACCACCGCAACCCCCTCGTGTTCGACACGCACGAGCTGGGCCGGCGTCCCGGTGCGCTCCAGCGGCTCTCCCGCAGCGTGTCGGCGCCGAAGGACCTCGGCATCGAGGAGGTCGTCGGAGTTCCCGAGGGCGACTCCGTCGAGCTGGAGCTCCGGCTGGAGTCGGTCATGGAAGGGGTGCTTGTCACAGGCACCGCCCGTGCCTCGGCCGAGGGGGAGTGCGTAAGGTGTCTGGAGCCGCTGCGCCTCGATGTCGCCGCGGACTTCCAGGAGATGTTCACGTACCCCGACACCGATGACCGGATCCGCGGCGCCGCCGCGGCGCCCGGCGACGATGCCGAGGACGAGAACGTCGTGTTCCTCAAGGACGGCCTGTTCGACCTTGAGCCCGTGCTGCGTGACGCGGTGGTGCTCGCACTGCCGATGCAGCCGGTGTGCCGGGAGGACTGTGCCGGACTCTGCCCTCAGTGCGGAATCCGGCTCGACGACGACCCGGACCACCACCACGATGCCACCGACATTCGTTGGGCGGCACTGCAAGGACTCGCCGGCACCATGAGGGACGGCGAGAAGGACAACATGGGCGGCGCCGACGCCGGCGTCGACGAGAAGCAGGAGAAGTAGCCGTGGCTGTTCCGAAGCGGAAGATGTCGCGCAGCAACACGCGCCACCGCCGGTCGCAGTGGAAGGCTGCGGTCCCCACCCTGGTTTCGTGTGAGCGTTGCCAGGAGCCCAAGCAGCAGCACATCGCGTGCCCGAGCTGCGGCACCTACAACAAGCGCCAGGTCCTCGAGGTCTGAGCGGCTGGTGAGAGGCCTGATGTCAGAGCTGTCCAACGCCGGTGACGGAAAGCCGGCGGACAACGCCGACGCAGTCAACGCAGCCTCGTCCCACACGCTTCTGGAAGGGCGGCTCGGCTACCAGGTCGAGTCCGCCCTTCTGGTGCGTGCGCTGACCCACCGCTCGTACGCGTACGAGAACGGCGGGCTGCCCACCAACGAGCGGCTGGAGTTCCTCGGGGACTCCGTCCTCGGCCTGGTGGTCACCGACACCCTTTACCGCAGCCACCCCGATCTGCCCGAGGGGCAGCTCGCGAAGCTGCGGGCCGCGGTCGTCAACTCCCGGGCACTCGCCGGGGTGGGCCGCGGGCTCGACCTGGGCTCCTTCATCCGGCTCGGCCGGGGCGAAGAGGGCACGGGCGGCCGGGACAAGGCGTCCATCCTCGCCGACACCCTCGAAGCGGTGATCGGCGCGGTCTATCTGGACCGGGGACTCGACGCGGCGTCCGAGCTGGTGCACCGGCTCTTCGACCCGCTGATCGAGAAATCGTCCAACCTGGGCGCGGGACTCGACTGGAAGACCAGTCTCCAGGAGCTGACCGCCGCCGAGGGCCTCGGAGTCCCGGAGTACCTCGTCACCGAGACGGGTCCGGACCACGAGAAGACCTTCACCGCTGCTGCCCGCGTCGGTGGTGTCTCGTACGGCACCGGTACCGGCCGCAGCAAGAAGGAAGCGGAGCAGCAGGCCGCCGAGTCGGCCTGGCGGGAGATCCGCGCCGCCGCCGACGCACGGGCGGCCGCCGTATCCGGCAACGCCCCGGAAGCGGAAGCCGCCGACGGCACTGCCGGGAACTCCGCGGCCGGTGCGAGCGGGGCGAACGACGGCCAGGAGTCGGCCCGCGCCTGATTCCCGGTCGCTCCCGTAGCGACGCACGGCAGGTCGAGCCCCCGTCCGGGCCGGACGGGGGCTCGATGCTGTGCACCACCCGTTCGGAGGTACCCTGCGGACGTCGGCAAGAGCGTATCCGGAGGACTCCGTGCCCGAACTGCCCGAGGTCGAGGTCGTACGCAGGGGACTCCTGCGCTGGGTCACCGGGCGGACGATCGCCGAGGCACAGGTCCTCCATCCGCGCGCCGTCCGCCGCCATCCGGCCGGGCCCGTCGACTTCACCGCACAGCTGACCGGGCAGAGCCTCGGCCTCGCCTGCCGCCGCGGCAAGTATCTGTGGTTCTCGCTGGGCCGGACCGGCAGCTCACTCCTCGGCCATCTCGGGATGAGCGGACAGCTCCTGGTCCAGCCCGAAGGCACACCCGACGAACGGCATCTGCGGATCCGGATCCGTTTCGACGACTCCATCGGCACCGAGCTGCGCTTCGTCGACCAGCGCACCTTCGGCGGGCTCTCGGTCCACGAGAACACCCCCGACGGGCTGCCGGACGCCATCGCGCATATCGCCCGCGACCCCCTGGACCCGGCCTTCGACGATCCGGCGTTCCTGAACGCGCTGAAACTGCGGCGCACCACGGTCAAACGGGCGCTGCTGGACCAGTCGCTGATCAGCGGAGTGGGCAATATCTACGCGGACGAGGCCCTCTGGCGGACGAGGCTCCACTACGACCGCCCCACGGCGACCCTGACCCGGCCGCGGGCGACCGAGCTGCTCGGCCATGTAAGGGATGTGATGACGGCGGCCCTCGCGGAGGGCGGCACCAGCTTCGACAGCCTGTACGTCAACGTCAACGGCGAATCGGGCTACTTCGACCGGTCGCTCGACGCCTACGGCCGGGAGGGCGAACCGTGCCGGCGCTGCGGTTCACCGATGCGCCGCAATCCGTGGATGAACCGGTCCAGCTACTACTGCCCGCGCTGCCAGCGCCCGCCGCGGCCCTGACGGCTCCGGCCGCAGCTCCGGGCAGGGCGGCCCGGCGAGGCGCCCGGCGGAGTCAGTAGCCGAAGTTCTGCGTCCACCAGGGGCCGCCGCCGCCCAGCCGGACGCCGACGCCGAGGGTCTTGTAGTCGCAGTTGAGGATGTTCGCGCGGTGTCCGTCGCTCTTCATCCAGGCGTCCATCACGGCCTCCGCGTCCGCCTGGCCGCGGGCGATGTTCTCGGCGGCCAGGTTCTTCACACCCGCCTGCTTCGCCCGGTCCCAGGGCGAGTCGCCGTCCGGGTCGGTGTGGTCGAAGAAACCGCGCACCGCCATATCGTCGCTGAAGTTCCCGGCGAGGCGGGCGAGAGCGGCGTCGTACCGCAGCGGGCTGCAGCCGACCTTGGCACGCTCCTGGTTCACCAGCTCCAGCACCTCCGCCTCCATCGCCGTCTCCGTGGTGGAGGCGGCTTTCCGCTGGGGCTCCGCGGTGCGGGTGGGGGAGGGGCGCACGGCCCGCTCGGGGGTGGCGGTCCGCGGCTCCTGCGACCTCTGCGCGGGGACGGACGGGGTCCGGGACTCGGTGGTCCGGCCGGCCGCCGGGTCGGTCTTCTTCCCGGGCGGTGCGGTGGACGGCGCCTTGCCAGGGGTGCCGGTCGGGGAGGCCGACGGCAGATGCGGGGCGGTGGGGCCCGTGGGGGCGCCGGACGCCGGAGGGGTCGGCCCGGCACCGGTGTCGCCCTGGGTGTTCAGCGTCGCCCGGCCCTCGGCGCGGACCTCGCCGCCGGGGGATGCGTCCCCGCCGGAGACGAAGGTGTCGCCGCCCGGCAGCAGCCCGGACGCGACGGCCACGGCACCCATGGCCACGGCGGCGGAGGCCCCCAGCAGCCCCGTCCGCAGCGGCGCGCCCCTGCGCTTGCCGGCGCTTCGATGACGTCCCATCTGGCTGTGCCTTCCTTTTGCCGTGGAGTTGCCGTGGAGCCCGGAGTAAGCCGAACACATCGCTTACCGGACCCCATCCGGGCAAAACCGGAAACAGGCTCGCCCGAACGGGTGACGTTCGTTGCGAGGGGACTGTACGCCATGAGCCCTGGGACGGAAGTGTCCCGTGAGCAACTCGGAGGCTACGGTGACGCCATGAACGATGCCGCACGACTGACCGCCTGGGTACGCGGGCGCGTACAAGGCGTGGGCTTCCGCTGGTTCACCAGGGCAAACGCTCTGGAGATCGGGGGGCTCACGGGATTCGCCCTCAATCTCGACGACGGCAGGGTGCAGATCGTGGCCGAGGGGCCGCGTGAGAATTGCCACCGTTTGCTGGAGTGGCTTCGCTCCGGCGACACACCCGGACGCGTCGACGGTGTGACTGAGATCTGGGACACTCCGCGCGGTGGTTACGACGGATTCGCGATCCGCTGACGGGCACCCCGCCGACAGCCCCTCCGGCCACCCGCACGGCGGATGCGTTCCGGCACCCCCCGACCCCCGCTCCGGGCAGAAAGCCCCTGGTGGTTGCCAATATCGGCGGTACGTGCGAGGCTGCGCCCCAGTACGGATGATCTCCATGCCCCCGGGCCCCGGAAGGCCGTCGGTGCCGCCCTGTGAGCGGCCGGACGCGCACCGGTTCGGCCGCGCCAGAGGGGCGTGATCGTGTTGACCGTCAAACTTTTTGGTGAGACTCTGGAAGCCCCGCGCACCCCGACTGTCCGGCAGTAGGAACCGCAGCGAGACCAGAGCAGTCACCGCCACTGCCGAGCACCAGCGGGTGCGAATCCCACGACCCACACCGCATCGGTCGGTCACTCATTGTGGAGGACCATCCATCATGGCAAAGGCGCTTCTCGGTTACGTCGGCGGTTCCGACCCGCGACTCCTCGCCGAGATGCGACGGCTTCAGCAGCGCGTCCAGGACCTCGAATCCGAACTCGTACGGATCCAGTCCGAGAACGACGCGCTGAGTGCTGCCGTTGCTCAGCACCCCGGCGATTCGCTGCTCGACAGCATCGACATCGACGTACCGCAGGCGGAGCCCGCGCTCACCTGAGCGCGGAGGAGATCCGCCGGAGATACACCGCGCAAAGATATGCAAGGGACGCCTCGGCGTCCCTTCTTTCTTGCGCTCTGTACTTTCCGCCGCGGTGTTACCGCCGCGTCTTTTCCGCTGTCCGGCCCGGTGCTTTCACCGAGGTCTTTCCGCTGTCCTTCCCCCGCTGTCCGACCCTGCCGGCCGCATATGCGGGCCCCTGGCCCGCGCCCCCGCGCCGACGACTGCTCCTTACCCACTGTGTGCCCTGCGCCTCCTACGGTGAAACCGCAGGAGAACCACGGGTGGCCACCGGTCTCCCGAGCGGTGCGGAAGGTAGAGTCCGGCTGCGTGCACCTCAAGGCCATGACCCTGCGCGGGTTCAAATCCTTCGCCTCGGCCACCACTCTGCGGTTCGAGCCGGGCATCACCTGTGTCGTGGGCCCCAATGGTTCGGGCAAGTCCAATGTGGTGGACGCCCTCTCCTGGGTCATGGGCGAACAGGGGGCGAAATCGCTGCGCGGCGGAAAGATGGAAGACGTCATCTTCGCCGGCACCACCGGACGCCCCCCGCTCGGCCGCGCCGAGGTCTCCCTGACCATCGACAACTCCGACGGCGCCCTCCCCATCGAGTACGCCGAGGTCACCATTACGCGGATCATGTTCCGCAACGGCGGCAGCGAGTACCAGCTCAACGGGGACACCTGCCGACTGCTCGATATCCAGGAACTGCTCTCCGACTCCGGTATCGGCCGGGAGATGCATGTCATCGTCGGGCAGGGGCAGCTCGACTCCGTACTCCACGCCGATCCGATGGGCCGCCGGGCCTTTATCGAAGAGGCCGCGGGCGTACTGAAGCACCGCAAGCGCAAGGAGAAGGCGCTGCGGAAGCTGGACGCGATGCAGGCGAACCTCGCCCGGGTCCAGGATCTGACCGACGAACTCCGGCGGCAGCTCAAACCGCTGGGCCGGCAGGCCGCGGTCGCCCGCCGGGCCGCCGTCATCCAGGCCGATCTCCGGGACGCCCGGCTGCGGCTCCTCGCCGACGATCTGGTCCGGCTCCGGGAGGCCCTGCGGTCCGAGATCGCCGACGAGGCCGCGCTGAAGGAGCGCAAGGAGGGCACCGAGCGGGAGCTGAAGGAGGCGCTGGCCCGGGAGGCGGCACTGGAGGACGAGGTACGCAGGCTCGCGCCCCGGCTGGAGCGGGCCCAGCAGACCTGGAACGAACTCTCCCGGCTCGCCGAACGCGTCCGCGGCACGGTCTCCCTCGCCGACGCCCGGGTCCGCAGCGCCACCGACCGGCCCACGGAGGAGCGGCGCGGCCGGGACCCCGAGGACATGGAGCGCGAGGCCGCCCGGATCCGCGAACAGGAGGCCGAACTGTCGGCCGCTCTGGAGGCGGCCGAACGCGCCCTGGAGGACACCGTCGAACACCGGGCCGAACTGGAACGGCAGTGGGCCGCCGAGGAGCGCCGCCTCAAGGATGTCGCCCGTGCGATCGCGGACCGTCGCGAGCAGCTCGCCCGGCTCGGCGCCCAGGCCACCGCGGCACAGGGCCGGGCCGCCGCCGCCCAGGCCGAGATCGAACGGCTGGCCGCCGCCCGGGACGAGGCGCGGGAGCGGGCGGTCACCGCGCAGGAGGCGTACGAGGAGCTGCGGGCCGAGGCCGACGGGCTCGACGCGGGCGGCACCGAACTCGGCGAACGCCACGACACCGCCCGCCGCGAACTGGCCGGGGCCGAGGACGCGCTCACCGCCGCCCGGGACGCCCAGGCCGCCGCCGAACGGGAACGGGCCGCCGTCGCCGCCCGCCGCGACGCCCTCGCGCTCGGGCTGCGCCGCAAGGACGGCACCGGGGCGCTGCTGGCCGCCCGCGAGCAGCTCACCGGGCTGCTGGGACCGGCGTCCGATCTGCTCTCCGTCACCCAGGGGTACGAGATCCCGGTCGCCGCCGCCCTCGGCGCCGCCGCCGACGCCGTCGCCGTGGCGGGCCCTTCGGCCGCCGCCGAAGCCCTGCGGCTGCTGCGGAAGTCCGAGGCGGGCCGGGCCGCGATACTGCTCGGCGACGCCCCCGATGCCCCCGTCGACCCCGCGCCGGGACCCGGCCGGACCATCGGCGGGCCGCCGCGCGTCGCCGATCTGGTGCGCGGCCCCGCCGAACTGATGCCCGCCGTCCGCAGGCTCGTCCGGGACACGGTCGTCGTCGGCACCCTGGAGGAGGCGGAGGAGTTGGTCTACGCCCGCCCCGGGCTGACCGCCGTCACCGCCGACGGCGATGTCCTGGGCGCGCACTTCGCCCAGGGGGGTTCGGCCGCGGCGCCCAGCCTGCTGGAGGTCCAGGCCTCCGTCGACGAGGCCACGGCCGCCCTCGCCGGACTCGACGTCCGCTGCGCCGAACTGGCCGAGGCCCGCGAGCGCGCCGCCGGGGACCGTACCGCCTGTGCCGCGCTCGTCGAGGAACTGGGCGAGCGGCGCCGTACCGCCGAACGGGAGAAGTCCGCCTTCTCCGGCCGCCTCGGGGGGCTCGCCGGCCAGGCCAGGGCCGCTACCGGCGAGGCCGAGCGCACCGAAGCGGCCGTCGCCAGGGCCCGGGAGGCGCTGGAGCGGGCCCGTACCGACGCCGGGGAACTCGCCGCGAAGCTGGCCGCCGCGCAGGAGGACGTCCCCGGGGGTACGGAGACGGAGGAGCCCGACACCCAGGTACGGGACCGGCTCGCGGCCGACGGGGCCAACGCGCGCCAGACCGAGATGGAGGCCCGTCTCCAGGTCCGCACCCACGAGGAGCGGGCCAAGGGCCTCGTGGGCCGGGCGGACGCCCTGGACCGGGGGGCGCGCGCCGAGCGCGAAGCGCGGGTCCGTGCCGAACGGCTCCGCGACCGGCTGCGCCACGAGGCCGCGGTCGCCACGGCCGTCGGCGCCGGGGCCGGATGTCTGCTGGCCCATGTCGAGGTGTCCCTGGCCCGGGCCGCGGAGGAACGTACCGCCGCCGAAGGCGCACGGGCCGAACGGGAAGCCGGTCTCGGCCGGTTCCGGGCCCGGGGCCGCGAACTCAAGAGTGCGCTGGACCGGCTGACGGACTCGGTGCACCGGGGCGAGGTCCTCGGCGCCGAGAAGCGCCTCCGGATCGAACAGCTCGAAACCCGGGCGCTGGAGGAGCTGGGCGTCGAGCCCGCGGGTCTGGTCGCGGAGTACGGCCCCGACCAGCCCGTACCGCCGTCCCCGCCCGCCGACGGCGAAGAGCTGCCGGACGACCCCGGGCACCCCCGCAACCTGCCCCGGCCCTTCGACCGGGCCGGACAGGAGAAGCGGCTGAAGGCCGCGGAGCGGGCGTACCAGCAGCTCGGCAAGGTGAACCCGCTGGCACTGGAGGAGTTCGCGGCGCTGGAGGAACGCCACCAGTTCCTCTCCGAGCAGCTCGCGGACCTGAAGAAGACCCGGACCGATCTGCTGACGGTCGTCAAGGAGGTCGACGAACGGGTCGAGCAGGTGTTCACCGAGGCGTACCGGGACACGGCGCGGGAGTTCGAGGGGGTGTTCTCGCGGCTCTTCCCCGGCGGGGAGGGACGGCTCGTGCTCACCGACCCCGAGAACATGCTCACCACCGGTGTGGACGTCGAGGCCCGGCCGCCGGGGAAGAAGGTGAAGCGGCTCTCCCTGCTCTCCGGCGGTGAGCGCTCGCTGACGGCGGTGGCGATGCTGGTCTCCATCTTCAAGGCCCGGCCCAGCCCCTTCTATGTGATGGACGAGGTGGAGGCGGCACTCGACGACACCAACCTCCAGCGGCTGATCCGGATCATGCAGGAGCTCCAGGAGTCCTCACAGCTCATCGTGATCACCCACCAGAAGCGCACGATGGAGGTCGCGGACGCGCTGTACGGGGTGTCGATGCAGGGCGACGGGGTCTCCAAGGTCGTCAGCCAGCGCCTGCGCTAGGTGTATTGCCCCGGAGGGGGGGCGCGGGCCCCGGCGGCGGGTCTCCGCGGGGAGCGCCCTCGGCGTTCAGGGGCGGCGGGCCGCGCCGTACCGCGGTGCCTTCCGAACCGGCGTACGCCCGCCTTCGCGGCCGACGGGCCCGCATGAATCGGCCCATCCGCCGGTGTCTGCCGTGAACACTGAAGCAGCAGCTCAAGTGGTGGGCGGGCACGAGGTGTGCGCCACTTGAAGGGCTCCCACCGGAGTCGGCCCCAGGAGTAGATGTGTCCAGCACCGCGCAGCCACCCACCCCGCCGGGGTCCGCTTCCGACCATCCCGAGCATCTCGGCCATGTCGTCTTCATCACCGCCGCGGCCGCGATGGGCGGCTTTCTCTTCGGCTACGACAGCTCGGTCATCAACGGCGCCGTCGAGGCCATCCGCGACCGCTACGCCATCGGCTCCGCCGAACTCGCCCAGGTCATCGCGATCGCCCTGATCGGCTGTGCGATCGGGGCCGCCACCGCGGGCCGGATCGCCGACCGTATCGGCCGGATCGCCTGTATGCGGATCGCCTCCGTCCTCTTCACCGCGAGCGCGATCGGCTCGGCCCTGCCGTTCGCCCTGTGGGATCTGGCGATGTGGCGCATCATCGGCGGTTTCGCGATCGGTATGGCGTCCGTGATCGGGCCCGCGTACATCGCCGAGGTCTCCCCGCCCGCCTACCGGGGCCGGCTGGCCTCGTTCCAGCAGGCGGCGATCGTCATCGGCATCGCCGTCTCCCAGTTGGTGAACTTCGGCATCCTCCAGCTCGCCGACGGCGAGCAGCGCGGCGAGATCGGCGGTCTGGAGGCCTGGCAGTGGATGCTCGGCGTGATGGTGGTGCCCGCCGTACTGTACGGACTGCTCTCCTTCGCCATCCCCGAATCGCCCCGCTATCTGCTGTCCGCGGGCAAGACCGAACGGGCGAGGAAGGTCCTGACGGAGGTCGAGGGCGAGCACATCGACCTGGACCGCAGAGTCGCCGAGATCGAACAGGCGATGCGCCGCGAGCACAAGTCGACGTTCCGGGACCTGCTCGGCAGCCGGTTCGGATTCCTGCCGATCGTCTGGGTCGGTATCGGGCTCTCCGTCTTCCAGCAGCTCGTCGGCATCAATGTGGTGTTCTACTACTCGACGACGCTCTGGCAGTCGGTCGGTATCGACCCCTCCGGCTCCTTCTTCTACTCCTTCACCACCTCCATCGTGAACATCGTCGGTACCGTGATCGCGATGGTGTTCGTCGACCGGATCGGCCGCAGGCCGCTGGCGCTGATCGGCTCCGCCGGAATGGCGATCGCCCTGGCCTTCGAGGCCTGGGCCTTCTCGGCGCCCCTGGTCAACGGCAAGCTGCCCGGTACGGAGGGGGCGGTGGCCCTGGTCGCCGCCCATGTGTTCGTCCTGTTCTTCGCCCTGTCGTGGGGTGTGGTCGTCTGGGTGCTGCTCGGCGAGATGTTCCCCAACAAGATCAGGGCCGCGGCACTCGGTGTCGCCGCGTCCGCGCAGTGGATCGCCAACTGGGCGATCACCGCCAGCTTCCCGAGCCTGGCGGACTGGAACCTCTCTGCCACGTACATCATCTACGCCTGCTTCGCCGCGCTCTCCATCCCCTTCGTGCTGCTCTTCGTCAGGGAGACCAAGGGCAAGCCGCTGGAGGAGATGGGCTGAACGCCCGCCGCCTGCGCCGGCCGCCCGAGGCGGGGAACCACCTCCCGGCACAGCAGCCGGAGCGACCGCCAGCCCTCCTCCTCCGGCATGCCGCCGCAGAGCGGGTGCAGGATCAGCGACGGCGCCCCGGCGGCCAGCGCCACGCACTCGTCGGGTGTCACGATCCGGTACACGCCCTCGGCGCGCAGCTCCGCGACCGTCGTCGCACCCGACCGGACGGCGGAGCGGACGCCCGGTGCCGACCAGGAGGCGTAGGTTCTGGCCTCGTGCAGGAAGTGTGCGCCGTGGACGGCCCAGGTGCGGTCCGGGTCGTCGGAGAGGTGCAGCAGCGGAGTCACCGGTTCCGGCATGGTGGTCCAGCCCTTGGTGCCGTACCGGGCCCGCTGTTCCTCGTAGTACGCCACCAGGTCCGGCAGATGGGCGCTGGGGAAGAACGGCAGCCCGAGGCGGGCCGCGCGGCGGGCGGCCGCCCGTGACGAGCCGCCGACCAGCAGCGGCGGACGGGGGCGGGTGTACGGACGCGGCGTGACCCGTACCGTACGGCCGCGGTACGGGAACGGCTCCCCGGACCAGGCGGCGAGCAGCGTCTCCAGGATTTCGTCCTGGAGCGGGCCGCGGTGGGTCCAGGGCACACCGGAGCGTTCGTACTCCTCGCGCCGGTAGCCGATGCCCAGGACCGTGATCAGCCGTCCGGAGCCCAGCAGGTCGAGGACGGCGATGTCCTCGGCGAGCCGCAGCGGATCGTAGAGCGGGCCGACGGCGGCGGAGACGGTGACCGTGATCCGGCGGGTGGCGCCCAGGACCGCCCCGGCGAAGACGAACGGCGAGGGCAGCCAGTTGTTCTCGGCGCCGTGGTGTTCCTCGGTCTGGACGGTGGCGATTCCGTGCCCGTCGGCGTAGACCGCCATGTCCACCGCGGTGCGGTAGCGGGCCGCGAGCGCGTCGGGGGACGCCCCGGGGGCGACGAGATTGACGCGGACGATGGTGAAGGTCATGGCGCGCTGCCTCCGCTCCGCCGGTCGCGGGTCCGGCGCGCGCACCGTAATTGACGGACCGTCAGATGTGAAGGGCGGCGACGCCGGGAGGCCGGTGGGGCAGCATGGGCTCATGCCGACGATTCCCCGAGAACCCTCCGGGCCGGAGCCGTTGCCCGCACAGCCCGGCACACCGGATCCGGCGCCGCCGGCGGCGCCGTCGCAGCCCGAAGGCGCGGGCACCGGGGCCGACGAGGCCGTACTGGCCTACGCCGGCGAACAGCTCGCCTGGTATGCGCGGATCCGCGACCGCAGCCGCCGCAAACACCAGTTCACCGAAGTGACCGCCCTGCTCACCGGGGCGGCCACGGTGGTGGCGGCGGGCATCCAGGCACCCGCGGCGATCACCGCGACCCTGGCCGGAGCCGCCGTCTTCATCGGCGGCTTCCGCCAGGTCTTCCATCACAACGAGCGGTATGTACTGGCGGCGGAGGCCTGGTCACGGCTGCATCTGGCGATCCGGCGCCACCGTCTCGTACCCGAGGAGGAGCGGGACGAGGAGGCGCGGCGCCGACTGCTGGCGGAGGTCGAGGGCGCGACCACGACGGAGCTGCAGAACTGGGCCGCCGGGCAGCGCGGCGGGGGAGCGGCCCTGCCGCCGGGCGGCGTGCCTCCCGGGTAGCAGGGGGGCCGGCCCGTACCTCCGGCTCGGGTGCGGAGCTGTACGCTCCGGAACCCCGCGGCCTGCGGCCCCGGGGTTCCGGAGTGCCCGGCCGGGGCGGGTCGCCGCGGCTCACGGATCCGCCCCGCTGCCGCATACCGGATGTGCCCCCGGGGGCCGTGGTCCGCGTGTGACGGCCCGTTCCTCCCGGTGCTACGGCTCCCCGCTCGGGTCGGCCCTCGGCGCCCGGCACGGGCACTCGTGAGGTGTGCCGGGTGGTACCCCGAGCGCCTTCCCGCTGCGCCCCGGGGGATACCCGCACCCGGCCGCAGGCCCCGCCCTCCGGGCGGACGGCGTGCTGCGACGGATGCTTCCCGGAGCCGATGCCCCCCCGGTACGGCCCCGGGCCCGGCCCGCTGCCGGACTCCGCCTCGGGTCCCGGCCGACACCGGAGGGGATCGGGGAACCGTTCGCCGGACCGGAGCGTTCCCGTTCGCCGGACCGGACCGGACCGGACCGGACCGGACCGGACCGGAGCGGAGCGTTTCCCGTTCGCCGGGAGCGTTCGGCCCGGCATCGTCCGGAGCCGCCCGCCGAGGGCCCGGCGTCCGTCAGAACTCGTCCGTCGTATGCGGCAGCAGCTCCGTACGGGAAGCCGCGCCCAGCGCCGCCGCGGCGCCCGCCGTGTGCTCGATGACCAGACCGGCCCGCACCAGCTCGGCCGGGTCGAGATCGCCCAGGTAGCAGGCCGCCAGCTCACGGACGTCGAGCGTCAGATCGGGCGCCGCGTCCGTCCGCGCCACCCGGGCCGTCAGCCCCGTACCGCCCGGCGAGGCGTCCGGGCCGACGGCGAGCCGATAGCGGCCCGCGTTCTCGGCCACCGCCGCGTCGGTCACCTCCAGCACCACGTCGACCGGCGCCGACCAGGTACGGCCGGCCAGCGCCCCCGGCACGTCCACCAGCCGCAGCCAGAGCGCGGGAAACTCCTTGACGACACTGATCTGGTCCCGGTCGGCGGTGAACCGCAGCAGCGGATCGTCCAGCGGCCGCCCCCACGCCCGCACCTGGTCGACCAGGTCGACCGAGGTCACATAGCGCCACAGCGCCGCCGCCACCGCGGGCGACTCGGCCTCCAGCTCACCGATGTGCAGCTTGCCCCGGCCCTCGCGGTCGGACGCGGTCCGGTAAATGACGTAACCGGCGGGCGGCTCGTCCGCCTCGCCCAGCACCACCACCCGCGGCGGGCTGAAGTCGTCGTCGTCCACGTCCTCCGGCCGGAGGATGTGCTGCCGCCACCAGAAGTCGTCCCGCGCGACCCGGCCCGCCCGCCCGGAGCGGGCCGCCGCATGCGCCGCGCCCACGACCCCCGGCGCCTCGTCCGGAGACACCAGCCGCAGGGGCCGCTCGTCCGGGTCGATCCGCAGCGCCAGCGGATGCTCCGTGTCGATCTCCACGGTGTACGCACGGGTCGCCGGCTCGAAGCCGAAGCGCCCGTAGATCGCCGTATCCGACTCCCAGAGCGCGGCCAGCGGGACCCCCCGCCCGGCGCACCGCCGCATCAGCTCCGCGATCATCCCCCGGAGCACCCCCCGTCTGCGGTGCGTCGGAGCCACCGAGACGAAGGTCACACCCGCGCACTCCAGCTCCCCGCCCGGTACCGACAGCGACAGCGGACGCGCCGCCAGCAGCCCCACCAGCTGCTCACCCTCGTAAGCGCCGACGACGTCGCAGCGCTCCAGGATCTCCCGGTGCAGCTTGCGGGTCTCCCCCTCGGCGTCCTTCTCCAAAAACACCAGATAGTGCAGGTCCAGAGCGCGGTCCAGATGCGCGTCCGGAATGGTCCGATGGTCCACAACGGTCATGCCGGGGACGTTAACCCGGCCGTCCCGGGCGGGTCATCCGGTTTTCTCCCCATCGGACCCGGTCCCGTACCGGCCCCTCCCGGGAACGCCGGGCCGTACCCCGTACCGCCCCCGCCCGGCCCGGTCCTGCCAGGGGCACAGGACGGCCGGAACCCGGCCCCCGCGCCGCCCCCGGCCGGAGCCGCCGCTTCCGGTTCCGGGCGCGCCCGGCGGACCCGGAGGGGGTGTGCCCGATACTGGGTGGGTTATGGAAATCGTCATCCTTGCTGTAGTCATCGCCCTGGTCGCGGTCGGCGCCATCAGCGGGCTCGTGATCAGCGGCCGCCGTAAGAAGCAGTTGCCGCCGTCGGCCCCGCAGAGCACTCCGACCATCACCGCTCCGCCCGCCGAGCCGCATGTCGGCGACGAGGCGGAGACACCCCGGGAAGAACCGCGCCGCACC
Organism: Streptomyces sp. NPDC094448; assembly: GCF_044763775.1. Taxonomy (NCBI): domain Bacteria; kingdom Bacillati; phylum Actinomycetota; class Actinomycetes; order Kitasatosporales; family Streptomycetaceae; genus Streptomyces; species Streptomyces sp. NPDC094448. The sequence continues at coordinate 49,069 of NZ_JBIWGU010000017.1, forward strand.
ATCGAGGAGGTCGGCCTCCCGGAGGCCGGAGCCCCCGCCGAGGCACCCGGCGAGGCCGCCGCACCGGCGCCCGCCGGGACCGCCCCCGAAATCGAGGTCCCCGAACCCACCGCGGGCCGGCTGATCCGGCTGCGCGCCCGCCTCGCCCGCTCCCAGAACTCCCTCGGCAAGGGCCTGCTCACCCTGCTGTCCCGTGAGCACCTCGACGAGGACACCTGGGAGGAGATCGAGGAGACCCTCCTCATCGCCGACGTCGGCGTCGCCCCCACCCAGGAACTGGTGGAGCGGCTGCGCGAACGGGTGCGCGTCCTCGGCACCCGTACCCCCGACGAACTGCGCGCCCTGCTCCGCGAGGAACTGCTCACCCTCATCGGCACCGGCTTCGACCGCACGGTGAAGACCGAGAGCGGCGTCGACACCCCCGGCGTCGTAATGGTCGTCGGCGTCAACGGCACCGGCAAGACCACGACCACCGGCAAGCTCGCCCGGGTCCTGGTCGCCGACGGCCGCTCGGTCGTCCTCGGCGCCGCGGACACCTTCCGCGCCGCCGCCGCCGACCAGCTCCAGACCTGGGGCGAGCGGGTCGGCGCCCGTACCGTACGCGGCCCCGAGGGCGGCGACCCCGCGTCCATCGCCTTCGACGCCGTCAAGGAGGGCATCGCCGAGGGCGCCGACGTCGTCCTCATCGACACCGCCGGACGGCTGCACACCAAGACCGGCCTGATGGACGAGCTGGGCAAGGTGAAGCGCGTCGTCGAGAAGCACGGTCCGCTCGACGAGATCCTCCTCGTCCTCGACGCCACCACCGGGCAGAACGGGCTCGTCCAGGCCCGGGTCTTCGCCGAGGTCGTCGACATCACCGGCATCGTCCTGACCAAGCTCGACGGCACCGCCAAGGGCGGCATCGTCGTCGCCGTCCAGCGCGAGCTGGGCGTACCCGTGAAGCTCGTCGGACTGGGCGAGGGCCCGGACGATCTCGCGCCCTTCGAGCCGGAGGCGTTCGTCGACGCCCTCATCGGCGACTGAACCCGCCGGCGCCCCCGGGCCCGCCGTCCCGCAGCGGCGCGGCGGCCGGGCCGGGGGCGGGGCCGCTCAGGACGTACGGTCCCCCGCGCAGCCCTGCACCGCCGAGCGGTGACAGCTGTACGCCAACGTCCCCAGCAGCAGCCGGGCCTCCGGCGGCGCCGCGGCCGTGTCCAGCGAAGGCGGCCGCAGCCAGTCGACCGGGCCCGGCCCTGCGAACTCCGACGGCGGAGCGGCGATGTACTCGTCCGGACCCGGACAGTGCAGATCCAGATCGGCGTCGTCCCAGCCCATCCGGTACAGCAGCTCCGGCAGCGCGGCAGCGGCACCCGGCGCCACGAAGAACCGGCAGCGCCCGTCCGGGCCCGCCGTGACCGGCCCCAGCGGCAGCCCCATCCGCTCCATCCGCACCAGCGCCCGCCGCCCGGCGTCCGCCGCCACATCGAGTACGTCGAAGGAGCGCCCCACCGGTAGCAGCACGGCCGCTCCGGCCACCGCGGCCCAGGCCTCGCCCACCTCGTCGAGCGTGGCACCCGCCGGGATCTCCGCGGCGAACGGCAGCGGATGCACCCCGGGGGAGCGGCACTCGGCGGCACCGCACGGGCACCCGCCCCCCGGCCCGGCCCCGCCGTCCGCCACCGCCCCGGCGCCCGGCACCACGGCCCAGCCCCACAGCCCGGTGTACTCCGCCACCGCCGTCACCGCACGCTCCGCCGCGCGTCCGCGACGCCGAGAGCCGGGCCGGGCGGACCGGATGTCCCGGATCCCCCGGCTGCCGCCGATCGTGAAGCCCATGCCCCCTCCAACGTCATCTGCTCGCCGGTGGTTACGACCCGAAGTGTCCTCGTGGCACAGCGTCGCAACCGGTGAAGGTGTGAGGGCGCACCGAGGTGCGAGGGGGAGTGAACTTCGCGCCACACGCCGACGGGTGCACCGATCCGCCGACTTCGGCCCGCCCACTGTCAAGTGAATCGCGCCCGGCGGCCGGGGAGTTCATTCGAAGGGGTGGCGAATGGTGGCGTTTCTGGATTCCGATGCATCGAGCGGTGATCGTAGGATTACTTTCGGTGCCCGAACTCTGGGACAGTGTCTGCCGTCGGACCTGCCGGAGTCGCCCCGCTCACCTGTGTGGATTCGGTCGACCTTTCTGCAAGTTCCGTACATAAGGCTCCCGGCCGCGGCATCCTGGCAGCGGCCGGTGGGGGATTCCGGCCGACGGCTTCGGATTTCAGGCCCCGGGTTTCCGTCCCGGGCCTCATGAACTTCATGAATGGGGGCGTACCAGTGGACGGCAGCGGAACCGGTGCGAACACCGGAACCGGCAAGCGCCCGAACGAGTTGCTCGGTTCGTGGTTCGTACGCAGCGGCTGGTCCAAAGGAGAACTGGCGCGGCAGGTCAACCGCCGGGCCCGGGAGATGGGCGCCCACCACATCAGCACCGACACCTCCCGGGTGCGCCGCTGGCTGGACGGCGAACAGCCGCGCGAACCGATTCCCCGCATCCTCTCCGAACTGTTCTCCGAACGCTTCGGCACGGTCGTCGCCGTCGAGAGCCTCGGGCTGCGCACGGCACACCAGACCCCCTCGTCCTCCGGGGTCGACCTGCCGTGGGCGGGGCCGCAGACCGTCTCCCTGCTCAGCGAGTTCTCCCGCAGCGACCTGATGCTGGCCCGGCGCGGCTTCCTCGGTACGTCGCTGGCGCTGGCCGCCGGGCCCGCCCTCGTCGAACCGATGCAGCGCTGGCTGGTGCCGACCCCCGGCGGCGAACCGGGCGCCCCCGGCACCCCGGCCCCCGGACCGCAGTCCGGCCACCGCCCGCCCCGGCTCTCCGGCCCCGAACTGGAGCTGCTGGAGTCCACGACGGTCATGTTCCGCCAGTGGGACGCCCAGTGCGGCGGGGGGCTGCGCCGCAAGGCGGTCGTGGGCCAGCTCCACGAGGTCACCGACCTCCTCCAGGAAGCCCATCCGGAGCGTTCCGCGGCCCGCCTCTTCACCTGCGCCGCCGAGCTGGCCGAGCTGGCCGGCTGGATGAGCTACGACGTCGGCCTCCAGCCCACCGCCCAGAAGTACTTCGTCCTCGCGCTGCACGCCGCCAAGGAAGCCGGGGACAAACCGCTCGGCTCGTACATCCTCTCCTCCATGAGCCGCCAGATGATCCACCTCGGCCGGCCCGACGACGCCCTCGAACTCGTCCACCTCGCCCAGTACGGCAGCCGCGACTGCGCCACCGCCCGTACCCAGGCCATGCTCTACGCGATGGAGGCCCGCGCCTACGCCAATATGGGCCAGCCCAGCAAATGCAAACGGGCCGTCCGGATGGCCGAGGACACCTTCGCGGACGCCGGTCTCGACGGCGAACGCGAACCGGACTGGATCCGCTTCTTCAACGAGGCCGAACTGAACGGCGAGAACGCCCACTCCTACCGCGATCTCGCCTATGTCGCCGGGCGCAGCCCGACCTACGCCTCCCTCGCCGAACCCCTGATGGACCGCGCGGTCCGGCTCTTCCACGACGATCCGGTCCACCAGCGGTCCTACGCACTGAACCTGATCGGCATGGCCACCGTCCATCTGCTGAAGCGGGAGCCCGAACAGGCCACCGAACTGGCCGGGCAGGCGCTGACCGTCGCCCGCCGGGTCCGCTCCGAACGCGTCAACAACCGGCTCCGCAAGACCGTCGACACCGCGGCCCGGGACTTCGGTGACGTCGCCGAGGTTCTCGACCTGACGGACAAGCTGACCGCGCAGTTGCCGGAGACCGCGCGGGCCGTCTGACGACCGGCCGGCCGGGGGAGCGTCCACCCCCGGCCCCCGGCGGATGCCCCGCCGCCTCCCCGGCGGCCCCGAAGGCCCGTATGCCGTTCCCGCCGGCGGAGCACACCCGCCCCGGGCCGCCCCGCGGTGCCGTCCTGGCTCCGCCACCGCCCGTACCGGCCCGTATCCGCTCCGTACGGAACCCCGTACCCGGCTCGGTACCCGCCCCGTGCCCCTGCGGCCCGCCGGCGGCGTTCATGGCCGCGTAACACGGCCGCCCCCTTCGTCACCGGCGCGAAACAAGCGGCCCCATCACCCGAAACCCCGCCACGCCACTCTCGTCGTCCATGCCCCCCACGTCCCCCGGGCGGGCCCGTCCCCGGCCCCGCCCGCAGGTCCCACCGCACGCGGCCGCACCGACGACGAGGAGACGCCGATGCCCGAAGGCATCCCGACGCTAGCCGCGGAAGCCCCGGCACTGTCCGCCGCCAACACCGGCTTCCTGCTCATCTGCTCCGCCCTGGTGATGCTGATGACACCCGGACTCGCCTTCTTCTACGGAGGCATGGTCCGGGTGAAATCCACCCTCAACATGCTGATGATGAGCTTCATCAGCCTCGGCATCGTGACCCTCCTGTGGGTCTTCTACGGCTTCGGCCTCGCCTTCGGCACCGACCACGGCGGTGTCATCGGCTGGTCGTCCGACTACGCCGGGCTGAGCGGTATCGGCGTCACCGAACTCTGGGACGGCTACACCGTCCCCGTCTACGTCTTCGCCGTCTTCCAGCTGATGTTCGCCGTCATCACCCCCGCCCTGATCAGCGGCGCCCTCGCGGACCGGGTCAAATTCGGCGCCTGGGCCCTGTTCATCACCCTGTGGGCCACCGTCGTCTACTTCCCCGTCGCCCACTGGGTATGGGGCGCGGGCGGCTGGCTGTTCGAGATGGGCGTCATCGACTTCGCGGGCGGCACCGCCGTCCACATCAACGCCGGGGCCGCCGCCCTCGGCGTCATCCTCGTCATCGGCAAACGGGTCGGCTTCAAGAAGGACCCGATGCGGCCCCACAGCCTGCCGCTGGTGATGCTCGGCGCCGCCCTCCTGTGGTTCGGCTGGTTCGGCTTCAACGCCGGATCGTGGCTCGGCAACGACGACGGCGTCGGGGCGGTCATGTTCGTCAACACGCAGGTCGCGACCGCCGCGGCGATGCTCGCCTGGCTGGCGTACGAGAAGCTCCGGCACGGCGCCTGCACCACCCTGGGCGCCGCTTCCGGCGCCGTCGCCGGACTGGTCGCGATCACCCCCGCGGGCGGCGCCGTCTCCCCGCTCGGCGCCATCGCCGTCGGCGCGATCTCCGGTGTGCTCTGCGCCTGGGCCGTCGGACTGAAGTTCAAGCTCGGGTACGACGACTCCCTCGACGTCGTCGGCGTTCACCTGGTCGGCGGTATCGCGGGCTCCCTCCTCGTCGGCTTCTTCGCCACCGGAGGCGTACAGTCCGACGCCAAGGGCCTCTTCTACGGCGGCGGTCTCGAACAGCTCGGCAAGCAGGCCATCGGCGTCGCGGCCGTCCTCGCCTACTCCCTGGTGGTCTCGGCCGCCCTGGCGTTCGTCCTCCACCGGACCATCGGCATGCGGGTCGACGAAGAGGTCGAGATCTCCGGCATCGACCGGCACGAGCACGCGGAGACCGCGTACGACTTCAGCGGCGCGGGCGGCGGCACCGGCACCCGGACGGCGGCAGCCCCCGCCCCGGACTCCGAAGCCTCCGGTGACCCCGGTGAATCCGGCGATCTGCTCGTGACCGTGGACAGCACCAGGAAGGTGGACGCATGAAGCTCATCACCGCCGTCGTCAAACCGCACCGGCTCGACGAGATCAAAGAGGCGCTCCAGGCCTTCGGGGTCCACGGCCTGACCGTCACCGAGGCCAGCGGCTACGGACGCCAGCGCGGGCACACCGAGGTCTACCGCGGCGCCGAGTACACCGTCGACCTCGTCCCCAAGATCCGGATCGAAGTCCTCGCCGAGGACGACGACGCCGAACAGCTCATCGAGGTCGTCGTGAAGGCCGCCCGCACCGGCAAGATCGGGGACGGGAAGGTGTGGAGCGTCCCCGTCGACACGGCCGTCCGCGTCCGCACCGGCGAACGCGGGCCCGACGCCCTCTGAACCGCCCGGGGCCCCGGGGCCGTGCGCCCGTGCACGGCACCCGGGACCGGGCGTTCCGGACGGCGGCGGGAACCCAACGGAGGAGAAACCCATGGTGCGGAGCCACGAACCACCGACAGCGCGGACGGACCCGCCCCCGGCGCCCGGAACCGGGCCGGCCGGTTCACCCGCCACCCCCGCGACTCCTGTACGGGCGCCGGACCCGGCCCGCCCGGCGCCCGGGGCCGCCGAGCCCGCCGCCGGATACGCCGCAGCCCGGCTGCACCTGCTCAACGACCCCCGGACGCCCGGAGCGCCCCGCCGCGCCGCACTCGCCGCACTCACCGACCGGTGGCTCGGCCATCTGATGCGCGTCGCACAGCGGGACACCCGGGTACCCGGCTCCGCACTGGTCGCCGTCGGCGGCTACGGCCGGGGCGAACTCTCCCCCCGCAGCGACCTCGACCTGCTCCTCCTCCACGACGGCACCGCCGACCCCCGTGCCGTCGCCGCGCTCGCCGACCGCATCTGGTACCCGGTCTGGGACCTCGGCCTCGCCCTCGACCACTCCGTACGCACCCCCGCCGAGGTCCGTACCACCGCCGGCGCCGACCTCAAGGTCCACCTCGGACTCCTCGACGCCCGGCCCGTCGCCGGAGACCCCGGACTCGTCGCCTCCCTGCGCGCCACCGTCCTCGCCGACTGGCGCAACCGCGCCCCCGGACGCCTCCCCGAACTCGCCGAACTCTGCCGGGAACGCGCCGAACGCCACGGCGACCTCCACCACCTCCTCGAACCCGACCTCAAAGAGGCCCGCGGCGGACTCCGGGACGCCACCGCACTGCGCGCCGTCGCCGCCTCCTGGCTGGCCGACGCCCCGCGCGACGGACTCGCCGACGCCCGCCGCACCCTCCTCGACACCCGCGACGCCCTCCACCTCACCACCGGCCGCGCCGGCGACCGGCTCGCCCTGGAGGACCAGGACCAGACCGCCGCCCGGCTCGGCGTCCTCGACGCCGACGCCCTGCTCCGCCGCGTGTACGAGGCCGCCGGGACCATCGCCTACGCGGGCGACGTCACCTGGCGCGAGGTCCACCGGGTCCTGCGCGCCCGCAGCGCCCGCCGCCGGATCCGGACCGTCCTCACCGGCGGCGCCCGGCGCGCCGAACCCGAACGCACCCCCCTCGCCGACGGCGTCGTCGAACACGACGGGGAGGTCGCCCTCGCCCGTACCGCCAGGCCCGAACGCGACCCGGTGCTGCTGCTGCGGGCCGCCGCCGCGGCCGCCCAGGCCGGGCTGCCGCTCTCCCCGCACGCCGTCCGGAGGCTCGCCGCCACCGCCCCGCCGCTGCCCGTACCCTGGCCCGCCGAAGCCCGCGAGGAGTTCGTCACCCTCCTCGGCGCCGGAGAGCCCACCGTCGCCGTCTGGGAGGCCCTCGACGCCGAAGGCCTGATCACCCGGCTGCTGCCCGACTGGGAACGCGTACGCCACCGCCCGCAGCGCAACGCCGTCCACCTCTGGACCGTCGGCCGACACCTGGTGGAGACCGCCGTCCGGGCCGCCGAACTCACCCGCCGCGTCGACCGCCCCGATCTGCTCCTCGTCGCGGCCCTGCTGCACGACATCGGCAAGGGCTGGCCCGGCGACCACGCGGAGGCCGGGGAGACCATCGCCCGGGACACCGCCGCCCGGATGGGCTTCGACGCCGCCGACGCGGCCGTCGTCGCCGCCCTCGTACGCCACCATCTGCTGCTCGTACAGACCGCGACCCGGCGCGATCCGGAGGATCCGGCCACGGTACGGACCGTGGCCGATGCCGTCGGGACCATGGGGACGCTCCAGCTCCTGGTCGCCCTCACCGAGGCCGACGCGCTGGCCACCGGGCCCGCGGCCTGGTCCGGCTGGCGGGCCCTTCTCGTCGACGACCTCGCCGAACGCACCGGCGCCGTCCTCGACGGCGCCGCCCCGGCCGCCGCCTCCGCACCCGGCGCCGAGGAGGAGCGGCTCGCCGTCGAGGCCCTGCGCACCGGCGGGCCCGTGCTCGCCCTCCGCAGCCACGGCGACGGCGACGACAGCGGCAGCCGGGCAGCCGAGGACGGCGGAGCACCCGAACCCGTCGGCGCCGAACTGCTGATCGCCCTCCCCGACCGGCCCGGTGTCCTGCCCGCCGTCGCCGGGGTGCTCGCCCTGCACCGGCTCACCGTCCGCTCCGCCGACCTGCGCGAACTCGCCCTGCCCGCCGCCGGAACGGACGCCGTCCTCGTCCTCAACTGGCGGGTGGCCGCGGCCTACGGCGCCCTGCCGCAGCCGGCCCGGCTCCGCGCCGACCTCGTCCGCGCCCTCGACGGCTCCCTCGGCCTCCGGGCCAGGCTCGCCGAACGCGACGCAGCCCGGCCCCGCCGCCGCGGCGCCGAGCCGCCCCCGCCCCGGGTGACCGTCGCCGCCGACGCCTCCCGCCGCGCCACCGTGCTCGAAGTCCGCGCCCCGGACGCCCCCGGACTGCTGCACCGCATCGGGCTCGCCCTGGAGGACGCGGGTGTACGGGTCCGCAGCGCCCACGTCAGCACGCTCGGCGCCAACGCGGTCGACGCCTTCTACCTCACCGCGGACGGCGGCGGCCCGCTCTCCGCCGACGCCGCGGAAGACCTCGCGCGGACCCTCGCGCGAGCCCTGCGCTGAGCCCCGCGGGACCGGCTCCGGCCCCTCTGCGGACGGTCCCGGTCCCGGGCGGACCGGGGCCGGGGGCACCGGAGCGGGCGGGCACCCGCCGGGGCCGGATACCCTGGAGGGCGATTCCCTGTTGCCCCCGACCTTGAGGACCGACGAGCGCCGTGTTCGATACTCTCTCCGACCGCTTGGCGAACACCTTCAAAACCTTGCGGGGCAAGGGTCGTCTCAGCGAGGAGGACATCGACGGCGCGGCCCGCGAGATCCGGATCGCGCTGCTGGAGGCGGATGTCGCCCTCCCCGTGGTCCGGGCGTTCATCGCCAACATCAAGGAGCGGGCGCGCGGCGCCGAGGTCTCCAAGGCGCTGAACCCCTCCCAGCAGGTCATCAAGATCGTCAACGAGGAGCTGATCGGCATCCTCGGCGGCGAGACCCGCCGGCTCCGGTTCGCCAAGCAGCCCCCGACCGTGATCATGCTCGCCGGTCTCCAGGGCGCCGGTAAGACCACGCTGGCCGGAAAGCTCGGCCGCTGGCTCAAGGCCCAGGGCCACTCCCCGCTGCTGGTCGCCTGCGACCTCCAGCGCCCCAACGCGGTCAACCAGCTCTCCGTCGTCGCCGAGCGCGCCGGTGTCGCCGTGTACGCGCCGCAGCCCGGCAACGGCGTGGGCGATCCGGTCCAGGTCGCCAAGGACTCCGTCGAACACGCCCGCGCCAAGCAGTACGACGTGGTCGTCGTCGACACCGCCGGCCGCCTCGGCATCGACCAGGAGCTGATGCAGCAGGCCGCGGACATCCGCGACGCCGTATCGCCCGACGAGATCCTCTTCGTCGTCGACGCCATGATCGGCCAGGACGCGGTCAACACCGCCGAGGCCTTCCGCGACGGCGTCGGCTTCGACGGCGTCGTGCTCTCCAAGCTCGACGGCGACGCCCGCGGCGGTGCCGCGCTCTCCATCGCGCACGTCACCGGCCGCCAGATCATGTTCGCCTCCAACGGCGAGAAGCTGGACGACTTCGACGCGTTCCACCCGGACCGTATGGCGTCCCGCATCCTCGGTATGGGCGATGTGCTCTCGCTGATCGAGAAGGCCGAGCAGACCTTCAGCCAGGAAGAGGCCGCCAAGATGGCCTCCAAGCTGGCGAGCAGCAAGGGCAAGGACTTCACCCTCGACGACTTCCTGGCCCAGATGGAGCAGGTCCGGAAGATGGGCTCCATCTCCAAGCTGCTCGGCATGCTGCCCGGTATGGGCCAGATGAAGGACCAGATCAACAGCATCGACGAACGCGACGTCGACCGCACCGCCGCGATCATCAAGTCGATGACCCCCGCCGAGCGGGCCGAGCCGACCATCATCAACGGCTCCCGCCGGGCCCGGATCGCCCGCGGTTCCGGTGTCGAGGTCAGCGCCGTCAAGAGCCTCGTCGAGCGGTTCTTCGAGGCCCGCAAGATGATGTCCCGGATGGCCCAGGGCGGCGGAATGCCCGGCATGCCGGGGATGCCGGGCATGGGTGGCGGGCCCGGCCGGCAGAAGAAGCAGCAGAAGCAGGCCAAGGGCAAGCGCCGCAGCGGCAACCCGATGAAGCGCAAGGCGGACGAGCAGGCCGCCGCCGAGCGCCGCGAGCAGGCGACCCAGGGCGGGGCCTTCGGCCTTCCGGCCGGGGACACGGACCAGTCCTTCGAGCTGCCGGACGAGTTCAAGAAGTTCATGCGCTGACCACCCCCCGGGTGGGCCGGGCCCGCGCCCCGTCGGCCGGGCCCAGGGCCCGTGCCCGCGGCGGCCGACCGGTCCGTCCGGGCACCGCCCGGACGGAAGGACGGCGTCCGCATCCCGGCCGGTGACGGCCGGCAGCCCCGCGGGGTTGTCCACAGGTGGTTTTCCACAGGGGATGCCGACGACGTCCTTCTGTCTTAACGTCCCCGTATGAGCAACCCCGCGCCGCCGCGCCGGGCGCCCGACGACCCCTGGCGCTCCGAAGGCACCCCGCCGACCCCGCCGCCGCGGCGGAAAATGCCCGGCGGCTGGTGGGGGCTGCTCGTGACGGCGGCGGTGGTCTATCTCATCGCGAGCCTGGTGCTCTCCCAGTTCCGCAAGAGCGGCGAAGAGCCCACCGTCTCGTACACGGAATTCAGCAGACAGGTCACCGCGGACAATATCTCCAAGATCTACTCCAAGGACGAGGCGATCGAAGGAGAGCTGAAGAAGAAGGCCCCGGTCCCCGGCGGCGACGGCGACTACACCAAGTTCAGGACCCAGCGGCCCGCCTTCGCCACCGACGACCTCTGGGGCGAGCTGACCCGGCGGGGCGTCACGGTCACCGCCGAGCCGGTCGTCCAGAAGACCAGCATCTGGTCCTCCCTGCTCTTCGCCTTCCTCCCGATCCTCCTCCTCATCGCCGTCTGGGTGTTCGCGGCCCGCCGGATGGGCGCGGCCCTCGGCGGCGGTGGCGGGCTCCTCGGCCGCAAGGAGCCGCCCAAACCCGTCGAACTGCTCCCCGGCAAGAAACGCACCACCTTCGCCGATGTGGCCGGTATCGACGAGGTGGAGGGCGAGCTGAACGATGTCGTCGACTTCCTCAAGAACCCCGGGGCCTACCGCCGGATGGGCGCCCGGATGCCCGGCGGTGTCCTGCTGGCGGGACCGCCCGGCACCGGCAAGACCCTGCTCGCCAGAGCCGTCGCCGGGGAAGCCGGGGTGCCCTTCTTCTCCGCCTCCGCCTCCGAGTTCATCGAGATGATCGTCGGAGTGGGCGCCGGCCGGGTCCGGGAGCTGTTCTCCGAGGCCCGCAAGGTCGCCCCCGCGATCGTCTTCATCGACGAGATCGACACCATCGGCCGGGTGCGCGGCGGCGGTGCCGGACTCGGCGGCCACGACGAACGCGAACAGACCCTCAACCAGATCCTCACCGAGATGGACGGCTTCACCGGATCGGAGGGGGTGGTCGTGCTGGCCGCCACCAACCGCGCCGACGTCCTCGACCCGGCGCTCACCCGGCCCGGCCGCTTCGACCGGATTGTCCAGGTCTCCCCGCCCGACCGCCCCGGCCGGGAAGCCATCCTCACCATCCACACCCGCGAGATCCCGCTCGCCCCCGATGTCGACCTCGCCCGGATCGCCGCCGCCACCCCCGGAATGACCGGGGCCGATCTCGCCAATCTCGCCAACGAGGCGGCCCTCCTCGCGGTGAAGCGGCGCGAGGACGCCGTCACCCAGTCCGATCTCACCACGGCGCTGGAGAAGGTCCAGCTCGGCGCCGAACGGCCCCTGGTGCTGAGCGCCGAGGACCGGCGGCGCACGGCGTACCACGAGAGCGGCCACGCCCTCCTCGGGATGCTCCAGCCCGGGGCCGACCCGGTCCGCAAGGTGACGATCGTGCCCCGCGGCCGGGCCCTGGGCGTCACGCTCTCGACCCCGGAGGCCGACAAGTACGCGTACACCGAGGAGTATCTGCGCGGCCGCATCATCGGAGCCCTCGGCGGAATGGCGGCCGAACAGATCGTCTACGGGGTGGTGACCACCGGCGCCGAGAGCGACCTGGAGCAGGTCACGGGGCTGGCGAGAGGCATGGTCGGCCGCTGGGGGATGAGCGAACGGGTGGGGCGGCTGACCGCGGTCCCGGGCGATCCCCAGGTGCCGTACGGACTCTCCGCCGCGCCCGCCACCCTGGACTCGGTCGACCACGAGATGCGGCGGATCGTGGACGAGTGCTACGAGGAGGCCTGCCGGCTGCTGCGGGAGAACCGCCACCGGCTGGACGCGCTGGCCCAGGCTCTGCTGGAGCACGAGACGCTGGAGGAGGAAGCGGCCTACCAGGCCGCGGGGATCCCCCGGCTCGCCAAGGGCGACACCTGAGCGATACCGCACCCGCCCCCGGCGGCGCGGACCGCGCCGGGGCCTTGGACGCGCCGTTCACGGCAGGACACCTGCCGTACACAGGCCGTGTACGGCCCGTACACAGGCCGTGTACGGCCCGTATACAGGCCGTACACGGCACGGAAACAGCCGGGACACGGGGGAGAAACGGAGAAAGGGCCTTTTCGGGCGGGCCGTTTCGGTACGGTGTCCGCAGTCCGGACGCAAAGCCGGACCCGCAGTCGGACACACAGCCCGCCATGGAGCCGGAGACGCGGTCGGACCTGCGGCCCGGCCGGGAAGCCCGCCGGCGGCCGACCCGGACCGGCGAGGGCCCGTGCCGGGCCCGGACGTCCGGGGAGCCCGGGGCGTAAGCCCGTGGGGCAATGTTTCGCACCAGTTCGGCATGTACCGCCGTACGAGGTGCTACGTACCACCTTGGTGCCCACTGGGAGCCTTCTCCGCAGATCGGCGTACCCGCCCTCGTCGGGACGCATCAATGCCAACTGACGGGTACGTGCAAAATATTTGGGATGCCCCGTAATGGAACCGTGGGCCGCCCAGGCTCGTTATCACGACGTGAGCACGACACCACCTGTTCTCGCCGCAGAGCTGGCACAGGCATGGGCCGACATTCAACGGCACCACGCCGAGCTGCCGGATCTCGCCGCGCCAGAGTCCCTGATCGGAGAGTCGTCGTCCGCCTGCGGCGGCGAGCTGTCCTTCGAGCGACTGCTCCACGAGGCAGTCCACGGCATCGCCGCCGCACGAGGTGTCCGCGACACCTCCCGCGCCGGCCGCTACCACAACCGCAGATTCCTGGCGATCGCCGAGGAGATGGGCCTCGACCACGCCGACGAGCCGCATCCCAGCAGCGGCTTCTCGCTGGTCGTGCTCAGCCCGGAGGCCAAGAGGCGGTACCGCCCCACGATCGAACGGCTGCAGCGCGCCCTCAAGGCGCACACCGTCGCCACGGCGTCCGACACCAAACGCTCCTTCCGCGGACCGGCCGCCCGGCACGGCTCCTCGGGCGGCGGCGTCCGGGTGAAGGCCGTCTGCGACTGCGGCCGCAACGTCCGGGTCGTCCCCTCGGTCCTCGCCCAGGCGCCGATCGTCTGCGGCGGCTGCGGCAAACCCTTCCGTATCCCCGAACCGGTCGCCGCGGCGAGCTGACCCCGGCCGGCCGCCTGACGGGGGCGGCGCAGGTCCGGGGGGCAGCGCGTCATCGGCGTGTGGCACAATGGCAAGCTGTACTCGACGGCCGCACAGGACCCCTCTCTCCTCCGGCTGACGCGTCCATCGGGCACCCCGAGTACCGCAACCCCACGTGGCATCCCGTTGTGCCCAACCACGTCAAGACCAGGAGACACCACTTCCGTGGCAGTCAAGATCAAGCTGAAGCGTCTCGGTAAGATCCGTTCGCCTCACTACCGCATCGTCGTCGCCGACTCCCGTACCCGCCGTGACGGCCGGGCCATCGAGGAGATCGGCCTGTACCACCCGGTGCAGAACCCCTCGCGCATCGAGGTCGACTCGGACCGCGCCCAGTACTGGCTGTCCGTCGGCGCCCAGCCGACCGAGCCGGTCCTCGCGATCCTGAAGCTCACCGGCGACTGGCAGAAGCACAAGGGCCTGCCGGCCCCGGCGCCGCTGCTGGTGGCCGAGCCGAAGGCCGACAAGCGCGCCGCGTTCGACGAGTTCGCCAAGACTCTGGAGGACGGCGAGCCCAAGGGCGAGGCCATCACCCAGAAGGCCAAGAAGTCCGACAAGAAGGCGGACGAGGCGGCTGACGCTGCCGAGTCGACCGAGGCCTGAGCATGCTCGAGGAGGCTCTTGAGCACCTCGTCAAGGGCATCGTCGACAACCCCGACGATGTCCAGGTCGCCTCGCGCAACCTGCGTCGCGGGCGCGTTCTCGAAGTCCGGGTCCACCCCGACGACCTCGGTAAGGTGATCGGCCGCAACGGCCGCACCGCGCGCGCTCTGCGCACCGTCGTGGGCGCCATCGGCGGCCGTGGTATCCGCGTCGACCTCGTCGACGTGGACCAGGTCCGCTGAACAAGAGCAGTACCGGCTCGGGCCGGGGGAGGACCACCACCTCCCCCGGCCCGAGCCGTCTCGCTGTCCGGGGCCGTACCGCAGGCCGTACCGGCGGACCGGCCGCAGCGGCCGTAGTGTCGGATTCAGTGCCGTACCGCCGATACCGCGGTGCTCCGGCGCCCGCCCGGCCGTGCCCGGGCGGACCCCCGGCCCCGGCCCGGGGCTCAACCACAGGAGAGGCAACGAAGTGCATCTGGTAGTCGCCCGGATCGGCCGTGCCCACGGCATCCGGGGCGAGGTCACCGTCGAGGTGCGGACGGACGAGCCGGAGCTGCGGCTCGGCCCCGGAGCCGTACTGGCCACCGATCCGGCGAGCACGGGCCCGCTGACCATCGAGACCGGACGGGTGCACAGCGGCAGGCTGCTGCTGCGCTTCACGGGAGTGAACGACCGCAACGCCGCCGAGGCCCTCCGCAACACCCTGCTCATCGCGGACGTGGACCCGGAAGAGACCCCCGAGGACCCCGACGAGTACTACGACCACCAGCTCGTCGACCTCGACGTCGTCCTCGCCGACGGCACCCCCGTCGGCCGGATCACCGAGATCAGCCATCTGCCCTCGCAGGATCTGTTCATCGTGGAGCGGCCCGACGGCGACGAGGTGATGATCCCCTTCGTCGAGGAGATCGTGACCACCATCGACCTCGGCGAACAGCGGATCGTCGTCGACCCGCCGCCCGGGCTCCTCGACGACCGCGCGGAGATCGCCTCGGCCCGCGACGCCGGGACCGACCCGGCCGACGGCCCCGGCGGTCACGGTCAGGGGCCCGCGAAGGACGGCGCCTGATGCGCCTCGACGTCGTCACGATCTTCCCCGAGTACCTGGAACCGCTGGACGTCTCCCTCGTCGGCAAGGCCCGCGCCCGCGGCCGGCTCGACGTCCACGTCCACGATCTGCGCCACTGGACCTACGACCGGCACAACACGGTCGACGACACCCCCTACGGCGGCGGCCCCGGCATGGTCATGAAGACCGAGCCCTGGGGCGAAGCCCTCGACTCCGCGCTCGCCGACGGCTACGAGTCCGGGGCCCACGACCCCGTCCTCGTCGTCCCCACCCCCAGCGGCCGCCCCTTCACCCAGCAGACCGCCGTCGCCCTCGCCCGGCAGCCCTGGCTGATCTTCACCCCGGCCCGCTACGAGGGCATCGACCGCCGGGTCACGGACGAATACGCCACCCGGATGCCGGTCCACGAGGTCTCCATCGGCGACTACGTCCTCGCGGGCGGCGAGGCAGCCGTCCTGGTGATCACCGAGGCGGTGGCCCGGCTGCTCCCCGGCGTCCTCGGCAACGCCGAATCCCACCGCGACGACTCCTTCGCGCCCGGCGCCATGGCCAACCTGCTGGAAGGGCCCGTCTACACCAAGCCCCCGGTCTGGCGGGGCCGGGCCGTCCCCGAGGTGCTGACCGGCGGCCACCACGGCAAGGTCGCCCGCTGGCGCCGGGACGAGGCGCTGCGCCGTACCGCCGCCCACCGGCCCGATCTGCTGGAACGCTGCGACCCCGCGGAGTTCGACCGCAAGGACCGCGAGATCCTCTCCCTGCTGGGCTGGGCGCCCGAGCCCGACGGCCGATTTTGGCGCGGGCCGGAGGCCGTGGAAGAATAGGCCGCTGCCGTACGTCCGGCGTGCGCCCCTGCCACAGGGGGACACGACGCCCGCTCCGACGGGACGGCCCCTGAACTCATCCCTCTCCCGCCGATGACCTGTGGCATCGGTGAAGAAAGCAGACGAACATGTCGCACGTGCTCGACGCGGTCAACTCCGCCTCCCTGCGGACCGACCTCCCCGCCTTCCGCCCCGGTGACACCGTGAACGTCCACGTTCGCGTCATCGAGGGCAACCGCTCCCGCATCCAGCAGTTCAAGGGTGTCGTCATCCGCCGCCAGGGCGCCGGCGTCAGCGAGACCTTCACGGTCCGCAAGGTCTCCTTCTCCGTCGGTGTCGAGCGGACCTTCCCGGTCCACAGCCCGATCTTCGAGAAGATCGAGCTGGTCACCCGTGGTGACGTCCGCCGCGCCAAGCTGTACTTCCTCCGTGAGCTGCGCGGCAAGGCCGCGAAGATCAAGGAGAAGCGCGACCGCTGAACCGTCGGCCCGGCGGTCCCCGAGGGACCGGCGGGCCGGGGCTCACGCCTCGCAGGGGTCCACAGCGCGGCCGGATAGGCTCGTCCGCGATGGACACCGAGAACACACGCACGGAGCGCGACCGCTCTTCCGCAACCGACCGCCCGGACCCCGTCCCGGCGGCGGAGCCCGGCACTGCCGCCGGGACCGTGGAAGAGGGGTCGCGCTCCGGGCGTTTTCCGGGCCCGGCCCGGGTGGCGGGTCTGCTGGGCGGCACCTGGCGCCGGTCGGCGCTGCTGGCGGTCGTCTGTCTGGGGACCGTCCTGCTGGTCAGCCGGTTTGTGGCGCAGCCGTTCCATATCCCCAGCGGTTCGATGGAGCCGACGCTGCGGACCGGGGACCGGGTGCTGGTGAACAAGCTGGCGTACGGAGCGGACGCGGAACCGGAGCGCGGCGATCTGATCGTCTTCGACGGTACGGGCTCCTTCGTACGGGAGGGAGCGGCGGCCCATCCGGTCCGGGAAGCGGTCCGCGGCGCCTTCGCGGCCGTGGGGCTCGCCGAGCCCGACGAGACCGACTTCGTGAAGCGGGTGATCGGCGTGGGGGGCGACCGGGTGGTCTGCTGCGATCAGGAGGGCCGGATCACGGTGAACGGCACCCCGCTCGACGAGCGGTATCTGCACCCCGGCGACGCGCCTTCCGATGTGGCCTTCGACATCGTCGTCCGGCCCGGCACCCTGTGGGTCATGGGCGACCACCGGAGCGACTCCCGCGACTCCCGCGACCATCTGGGCGACCCCGGCGGCGGCATGGTGCCGGTGGAGAACGTGATCGGGCGGGCCGACTGGATCGTATGGCCCGCCGGGCGCTGGGGCTCCCCGGGAGTTACGGATGCCTTCGCCCGGGTCCCGGACGCGCCCGAGGGGTCCGCGCCGGACGCGCCGGGCAGCTGGAGCGGGGGCGGACCCGGCGCTCCGGGCGCACCGGAGACGCCCGGTGCGCCGCCACCCGGCGGGGGAGCGGTCGGCGGACGGCCCCATGGGTAGGCGGGGGCGGCCCCCCGGCCGCCGTACGGATGCCCCGCTGCCCACCGGAACCCGCCCCGCCGACGGTTCGCCCGGCCTGCCCGGCTCACCCGCCCTGCCCGGCCGGGCCGAGCGGCGCCGGCTCGCCCGCCGGGTACGGCGGAGACGGCGCCGGTCGGCGCTGAAGGAGATCCCGCTGCTGGTCGGCGTGGCCCTGCTGATCGCGCTGGTGCTCAAGACCTTCCTCGTCCAGGCCTTTGTGATCCCTTCCGGGTCGATGGAGCAGACGATCCGGATCGACGACCGGGTGCTGGTGGACAAGCTGACCCCGTGGTTCGGCTCCGAACCGGAGCGCGGGGACGTGGTCGTCTTCAAGGACCCCGGCGGCTGGCTCGCGGGCGATCAGGCGCTGCCCGCGAAGAAGGACGACCCGGTCGTCGTCAAACAGATCAAACAGGGGCTCACCTTTATCGGGCTGCTGCCGTCGGAGGGCGAGCAGGATCTGATCAAAAGGGTCGTCGCGATCGGTGGCGACACCGTGGCCTGCTGCGACAGGGACGGGCGCGTCACCGTCAACGGCGTCCCGCTCATCGAGTCGTACATCAATCCGGGAAACGTTCCTTCGGCTCGGGCCTTCGAGGTGAAGGTGCCGAAGGGACGGCTGTTCGTGATGGGCGACCACCGGGCGGATTCCGCGGACTCCCGGGCCCATCTCGACGAGGAGGGGCAGGGTACGGTCGCGGTCGACGAGGTCGTCGGCAGGGCCGTGGTGATCGCCTGGCCCGTACGCCACTGGACCCGGCTCGACGGGCAGGAGGTCTACTCCTCCGTACCGAACGCGCATGCGGACGAGGGGGCGGCCACAGATCCGTCGCATACCCTGTCGTCCCAGGACCACAAAGGAATGGCCGTCCTCCCGAGCCCTGCGGAACTCTCGCTCGTTATGGGAGTGACGGGTCTGCTCGTCCTGCGGAGACTTCCGGGGCCTGCGGGTGGACGGTTCACACAGACTGAGGAGTTGATGTGGGGGACGTGGCGGTCGGCGCGCGGTCCGGACACGAGCAGCCGGAGGACAGGCCCGAGGGCCCCGACGGGCCCCCCGGGGCCCCGGGAGCTGCCGGGGCCCCGGCAGCGTCGGCGTCCGCCGCGCCTCCGGTGGCCACGTCCTCCGTGGCCGCTTCGCTGAAGAGCGACGACGGAGAGCACACGGCAGGCGGTGCGAGCGGCCCCGGCGGCCCGCTGGGCCCCGGCGCGCCGCGTGACGGCGGCGCGGGCGGTTCCGGCGGCGGCGCCCCGCTACCCCCGTCGTCGGACGGCTCCTCGTCGGGAGGCTCCTCCGGTACGGGTGAAGGCGGCGACGACGAGGGCGAGGCCCGCCCCCGCGCCCAGCGGTCGTTCTGGAAGGAACTGCCGATCCTGATCGGTATCGCCCTGGTGCTGGCCCTGCTGATCAAGACCTTCCTGGTCCAGGCGTTCTCCATCCCCTCGGACTCCATGCAGAACACCCTCCAGCGCGGTGACCGGGTGCTGGTGGACAAGCTGACCCCGTGGTTCGGCTCCGAACCGGAGCGCGGCGAAGTCGTCGTCTTCCACGACCCGGGCGGCTGGCTGGAGGGCGAGCCCACGCCCGAGCCCAATGTGATGCAGAAATTCCTCAGCTTCATCGGCCTGATGCCGTCGGCCGAGGAGAAGGACCTGATCAAGCGGACGATCGCCATCGGCGGCGACACCGTGGAGTGCAAGAAGGGCGGACCGGTCAAGGTCAACGGCGTCGCGCTCGACGAACCGTACATCTTCCCCGGCGACACCCCCTGCGACGACCAGCCCTTCGGTCCGCTGACGGTCCCCAAGGACAAGATCTGGGTGATGGGCGACCACCGCTCCAACTCCCGGGACTCCCGCTACCACACCGAGGACATCAACGGCGGTTTCGTCCCGGTCGACAAGGTCGTCGGACGCGCCGTGGTGATCGCCTGGCCGCTGAACCGCTGGGCGACCCTGCCGATCCCCTCGACGTACGACCAGAAGGGCATCAACGAGCAGGCCGCCGCCCTGACGGCCTCCTCCGCACCGCTGGTCATGGGCGCGCTCGGCGCCGTACCGCTGGTGCTGTGGCGCAGGCGCCGGCTGATCGCCCGCGAGACCCCGGCGCAGATCACCGCGGGAAGGACGCAGGAAGCCCCGTAAGGGGGACGCGGCCCGCGATACCGCCCGGTAGGGTGCCGTCCCGGGGCAGGGCGCGCGGTCGCCCTCGCGAGCCGGGGGAGTGCCGGGATGGCAACAGGACGTACGGACGACGGCCACGGCCGGCTCGGCAGCAGACTGTCGGGGCTGGCCGTGGCCGTCGGCTGTGTGCTCTTCCTCGGCGGCTTCGCCTGGGGTGCCCTGCTCTACCAGCCGTATCTGGTGCCCACGGACTCGATGACCCCGGCCGTGCGCGTCGGCGACCGGGTGCTCGCCGAGCGCATCGACGGGGACGAGGTACGGCGCGGGGACATCGTGGTGTTCCGGGAGGCCGCCTGGGGCGACGCACCGATGATCAAACGGGTGGTCGGCGTCGGCGGTGACACCGTCGCCTGCTGCGGCCGGGACGGGCGGCTCACGGTCAACGGGACGGCCGTCGACGAACCGTACGTCCGCGGCGGCGGACCCGCCTCGCCCACCGGCTTCAGTACCACCGTCCCCGAAGGAAAACTCTTCCTCCTCGGCGACGAACGCGGCAGCTCCCTCGACTCCCGCACCCACCTCCAGGACGCCGCCGGGGGAGCGGTACCCCGTTCCGCGGTGGAAGCCCGGGTCGACGCCGTCGTCTGGCCCCTGCCCGGATCCTTCCCGGAGCGGCCCGAGGCCTTCGCGGACCTGCCGGGCGGAATCTCCCGCTCCGGGCCGCTGGAGCCGCTGCTGTGGGCCATGGCCACCGGCACCGTACTGATCTTCGGCGGATCGGCGTACGGCCTGGCCGCCGCAGGACTCGGCCGAAAGCGGCGGAACGAGGCGGCGACCGGTGTCCGCTGAAGCGAACCCGGCCCCGGGCACCCCCGGCGCTCCAGGTCATCCCGGCACCCCCGACGTCCGGGACACCCCGGGCGGGCCGCGGCGGGCCGCCCGTATCGTCCTCCTCGACCCCGACGACCGCATTCTGCTGATCCACGCACATGAGCCGGACCACCCCGGCACAAGCTGGTGGTTCACCCCCGGCGGCGGGCTGGAGAGCGGCGAGACCCATGAGCAGGCCGCCCTCAGGGAACTGGCCGAGGAGACCGGAATCACCGAGGTACGGCTCGGCCCCGTCATCTGGCTGCGGCACTGCTCCTTCCCCTTCGACGGACGCCGCTGGGAACAGGACGAGTGGTACTTCCTCGCCCGTACGGCGCAGACCACCCTCCGCCCCGGGGCCCTGACCGACCTGGAACGGCGCAGTGTCACCGGGCTCAGGTGGTGGACCTCCGCCGAACTGTCCGCGGCGCATGAGACGGTGTACCCGACCAGGCTCGCCGAGCTGCTGCGCACCATGCTCGACGAGGGCCCTCCGCGGACGCCGGTGGTCCTCGACCCCGAAATCGCCTAGGGGCGGGAGCCGCTGACGCACAATGGGGGGACGCACGGCTGAAGGGGAACATGCCATGAGCGCCGAGGACCTCGAAAAGTACGAGACCGAGATGGAGCTGAAGCTCTACCGGGAGTACCGGGACGTCGTCGGGCTGTTCAAATACGTGATCGAGACCGAGCGCCGTTTCTACCTCACCAACGACTACGAGATGCAGGTCCACTCGGTGCAGGGAGAGGTCTTCTTCGAGGTCTCCATGGCCGACGCCTGGGTGTGGGACATGTACCGGCCGGCGAGGTTCGTGAAGCAGGTCCGGGTCCTCACGTTCAAGGACGTCAACATCGAAGAACTCAACAAGAGCGACCTCGAACTCCCGGGCGGCTAGATCCCTTCTCCCGGATCGTGCCGGGCCCGCATATCCGCGGACCCGGCCCGGCCACGGGCCCTCGGCCGGCTCCCGGCGCAGGCCCTCCCGGCCCCTCCGTACTGCCGTCGGCTCACCCGCACGGGTGAGCAGGTTCTCCACAACCCGCCGGTTGTCCACCAAGATCCACACGCCGGCGGACGGCACGTCACCCTCGGTGCCAGGAGGTGGTGCCGAGATGAACGCCACAGGGGCACTCGGACAGTACGGCGAGGACCTCGCGGTACGGCTGCTGGCCGATGCCGGAATGACGGTCCTCGCCCGCAACTGGCGCTACGGACGCACCGGTGAGATCGACATCGTCGCCCGCGACGGCGACACCGTGGTGGTCTGCGAGGTCAAGACCCGGAGGGCCGGCCCCTTCGAGCACCCGATGCAGGCCATCACACCCACCAAAGCCGCCCGGCTGCGAAGCCTCGCCGAAGGCTGGCTGGAACGGCACGGCGGACCACCACCGGGCGGCATCCGCATCGACCTCGTCGGGGTCCTGCTGCCCCGGCGCGGAGCCCCCGTCGTCGAACACGCCAGGGGGGTGGCCTGATGGGATTCGCCCGCGCCTGCTCCGTCGCCCTCGTCGGCGTCGAAGGCGTCGTCGTCGAGGTCCAGGCAGACCTCGAACCCGGCATCGCCGCCTTCACCCTCGTCGGACTCCCCGACAAGAGCCTGACCGAGAGCCGCGACCGGGTCAGGGCCGCCGTCGTGAACTCCGGAGCCGAATGGCCCCAGAAGAAACTGACCGTCGGCCTCAGCCCCGCCTCCGTACCCAAGGGCGGCAGCGGATTCGACCTCGCCGTCGCCTGCGCCGTCCTCGGCGCCTCCGAACGCGTCGACGCCCGCGCCATCGCCGACCTCGTCCTCATCGGTGAACTGGGACTCGACGGACGCGTCCGGCCCGTCCGCGGAGTCCTGCCCGCCGTCCTGGCCGCCGCCGAAGCCGGCTACCGCCAGATCGTCGTCCCCGAACAGACCGCCGCCGAGGCAGCCCTCGTCCCCGGCATCTCGGTCCTCGGGGTCCGCAGCCTCCGCCAGCTCATCGCCGTCCTCAACGACGAACCCGTCCCCGCCGAAGAACCCGTCTCCGACGGCCCCGACCCCATGCTCGCCGGACTGATGGTCCCCGGAGCCGGAGTCGGCACCGGACTCGCCCACTGCCCCCACGGCCACCCCGACCTCGCCGACGTCGCAGGCCAGCACCTGGCCCGCACCGCCCTGGAAATCGCCGCCGCGGGCGGACACCACCTCCTGCTCTCCGGCCCGCCCGGCGCCGGAAAAACCATGCTCGCCGAACGGCTCGCCGGCCTCCTCCCGCCCCTGACCCGGCGCGAATCCCTGGAAGTCACCGCCGTCCACTCGGTCGTCGGCATCCTCCCGCCCGGCCAGCCGCTCGTCCACCGCGCCCCCTACTGCGCCCCGCACCATTCGGCGACCATGCCCGCCCTCGTCGGCGGCGGCAACGGACTGCCCCGCCCCGGAGCCGTATCCCTCGCCCACCGCGGGGTTCTCTTTCTCGACGAAGCACCCGAATTCACCGTCAAAGCCCTCGATGCGCTCCGGCAACCCCTGGAGTCCGGCCAGGTCGTCATCGCCCGCAGCGGCGGAGTCGTCCGGCTCCCCGCCCGCTTCCTCATGGTCCTCGCCGCCAACCCCTGCCCCTGCGGCCGCCACTCCACCCAGGGCGGAGGCTGCGAATGCCCACCCGCCGTCATCCGCCGCTACCAGGCCCGGCTCTCCGGACCCCTGCTCGACCGGGTCGACCTCCGGGTCCGGGTCGACCCCGTCCACCGGGCCGACCTGATGGGCCGAGGAGGCCGCGGAGAGTCCAGCGACGCCGTCGCCGACCGCGTCCAACAGGCCCGCCACCGCGCCGCCGACCGTCTCCGCGACACCCCCTGGACCGTCAACAGCGAAATCCCCGGCCATGAACTCCGCACCCGCTGGCCCGTCCAGCCCGGCGCCCTGAACGGCCCCGAACGCGATATGGAACGGGGACTCCTCACCGCCCGCGGACTCGACCGCGTCCTCCGCGTCGCCTGGACCGTCGCCGACCTCGCGGGCCGCGACCGCCCGGAACCCCAGGACGTCGACCTCGCCCTCGAACTCCGCACCGGAGTACCCCGCGGCACCACCATCCCCACCGGGGGAGGCCCCCGATGACCGGCCACGACACCCACCACCCCGCCCCCACCACCCCGACCGGACCCGGACCCGTCGCCGGACATCCGCACCCGCCGGACACCGGCATCCACCGGCCGCCGCCCGACGACCGGGACCGCATCGCCCGCGCCGCCCTCACCCGCATCATCGAACCGGGCGACCGCCGAGCCGGACAGTGGCTCGACCGGCTCGGCGCCGGCGAACTGCTCGACCGGATCACCACCTCCACCGACAGCCCCCGCGGCGAACCCCCACTGCCCGGCGCCGGCCCACGCAGACTCGCCGCCTACCGGGCCCGCGCAGCCGCCGCCGACCCCCACCGCGACCTCGACACCATCACCACCACCGGCGGCCGGTTCATCTGCCCGGGCGACCCCGACTGGCCCACCCAACTCGACGACCTCGGCCCCGCCCGCCCCATCGGCCTGTGGACCAGAGGGCCGGCCCCCCTCAGAACCTGGGCCCTGCGCTCCGTCGCCGTCGTCGGAGCCCGCGCCTGCACCCCCTACGGCACCCATATGGCCACCACCCTCGCCACCGGCCTCGCCGAACGCGGCTGGGTCGTCGTCTCGGGAGCCGCCTTCGGAATCGACGGCGCCGCCCACCGCGGCGCCCTGGCCGCCGACGGTGCCACCGCCGCCGTACTCGCCTGCGGCGTCGACGTCTGCTACCCCGCCGGACACACCGAACTCCTCCGCCGCATCAGCGAACAAGGCATCGTCATCGGCGAGTTACCACCAGGGGATCACCCCACCCGCAGCCGCTTCGTCCTCCGCAACCGCGTCATCGCCGCACTCACCCGGGGCACGGTCGTCGTGGAAGCCGCCTACCGCAGCGGCTCCCTCGTCACCGCCCGCCACGCCCGCGAACTCGGGCGCCACGTCATGGGCGTGCCCGGACCCGCCACCAGCACCCTCTCCGCCGGAGTCCACGAACTGCTGCGCACCGAAGGCACCCTGGTCACCGACGCGGACGACATCGTCGAAATGACCGGCCGGATCGGCGAACTGACACCCCGGCGACGCGGCCCCGTCCACCCGCAGGACTTTTTGGACCCCGAAAGCGCCAGAGTCCTCGAAGCACTCCCCGCCCGCGGCAGCGCCCACCCCGCACATCTCGCCACCGTCGCAGGAACGACCACCGACAGAACGCTCGCCAAACTGTACGAACTCCACGCGCTGGGATTCGTCGAACGCACGGGGGAGAGCTGGACCCTGGCCCCCCGCGCGCATCGCGAGTCGAACACGCGGCGAGGCGGTCCTTGATCCGGGGCATTCGGGTGAAAAAGTGATGGGGGCGACCCCAGCCGGGCCGTCCGCCGCATCCCAAGACCGGCGTACGCCGTCGCAACGCCGGCACCCGGACACCGGAACGGCGGAACCCTTTGCGCGCGGTCGCCCACCGGCCTTCGCCCACTGCGACCATTCAGTCACGCTACGCTCACCACCTCCGGCCAAGGCACCCGTACCCCCACGGCGCCCGCACCCCCACTCCCCGCACCACCCGCCCGGCCTCCCCCGCACCAACCGCCCTACCCGCCCGGCCTCTCCCCGCTCCGCCCGCTCCACCGTCCGTCCCTCGCACCGAGTCCCCTCAACAGCAGAACGGCTCAAGGCAACGCATGCCCCAGCACACCCCCGGGTCTGATCGCGCGCCAACGCCCCCCGCTGCCCGTGGCGCCGCGCGCCCCCCCGCCCCCTCGTCGCTAGAGGAGTTGTGGCAGTCGTACAAGGCCACCGGGGACGAGCGCCTGCGCGAACAGCTGATCCTGCACTACTCGCCCCTGGTGAAGTACGTGGCCGGCCGGGTCAGCGTCGGCCTGCCCTCCAACGTCGAACAGGCGGACTTCGTCTCCTCCGGAGTCTTCGGACTCATCGACGCCATCGAGAAGTTCGACATCGAGCGGTCGATCAAATTCGAGACGTACGCCATCACCCGCATCCGCGGCGCGATGATCGACGAACTGCGCGCCCTCGACTGGATCCCGCGCTCCGTCCGCCAGAAGGCCCGCGCCGTCGAACGCGCCTACGCCACCCTCGAAGCCCAGCTCCGCCGAACGCCCAGCGAAGGCGAAGTCGCCTCCGAGATGGGCATCGGCATCGACGAACTGCATGCCGTTTTCAGCCAGTTGTCCCTGGCGAACGTCGTCGCCCTCGAAGAGCTTCTCCATGTGGGCGGCGAGAGCGGCGACCGGCTCAGCCTCATGGACACCCTGGAGGACACCGCAGCCGACAACCCCGTCGAGGTCGCCGAGGACCGGGAACTGCGCCGGCTGCTCGCCCGTGCCATCAACACCCTCCCGGACCGGGAGAAGACCGTTGTCACCCTCTACTACTACGAGGGCCTCACCCTCGCCGAAATCGGCAATGTGCTCGGCGTCACCGAGAGCAGAGTCAGCCAGATCCACACAAAATCCGTCCTCCAGCTGCGGGCGAAACTGGCCGACGTCGGACGCTGACGGCGAATCGGCCCATCCTCTTGCGCCGCATCCGTAAAGTGGAAGGGTGCCCAGGATTCGAGCGGCCTCCGTGGCCGAGCACCGGACCATGCAGCGCGACGCACTGCTCGACGCCGCGCGCTCCCTGCTGTCCGAAGGCGGCACGGAAGCGCTGACCTTCCCCGCCCTCGCCGAGCGCACCGGCCTCGCTCGGTCCTCCGTGTACGAGTACTTCCGCTCCCGCGCGGCCGTCGTCGAGGAACTGTGCGCCGTGGACTTCCCCGTCTGGGCGGCCGAGGTCGAGGCCGCCATGGAACGGGCGGACGGCCCCGAAGGCAAGGTCGAGGCCTACGTCCGCAGCCAGCTCAACCTGGTCGGGGACCGCCGCCACCGGGCCGTCGTCGCCATCTCCGCCGGTGAACTCGACGACGGCGCCCGGGAGAAGATCCGTGCCGCCCACGGCGGCCTGATCGCCATGA
The DNA here is from genome assembly GCF_044763775.1 of Streptomyces sp. NPDC094448. Classification (NCBI taxonomy): domain Bacteria; kingdom Bacillati; phylum Actinomycetota; class Actinomycetes; order Kitasatosporales; family Streptomycetaceae; genus Streptomyces; species Streptomyces sp. NPDC094448. Next base: position 75,741 of record NZ_JBIWGU010000017.1, read on the forward strand.
TCGTCGAGGCCCTCGCGGAACTCGGCCACGAACAGCCCCGGCTCGCCGCCATGCTGCTGCAGGGCGTCGTGGACGCCGCCGTCCGCCGGATCGAACTCGGCATGGCGGACGACCCCGCGGTGATCGCCGACGCGGCGGTCTCCCTCGCCCTCCACGGTGTCCACCCCTGACTTTCCCTTCCGGGGGCCCCTCCCCCTCCCCCTCCCCCTCCCCCCCCGCCCCTCCCCGCCCCCGTTCTGTTCGTCGTGTCGGTTGTCAGTGGTGCCGTGCGTGGGGGATCCGCGCCGGTGGGTGGTGTCCGTCGGCGCGGGGTGTCCCGGTGGATGTGGTCATGGGTGTGTGCGGTGTCCCGGGTGGCCGGTCCGGGGGTGGTGGCGTGGTGTGCGGGGGAGTAGTCGGGAGGGTGGGCGGTGGAGGAGGGAGAGCGGGTCGAGGTAGTCGCGGGCGCGGAGCAGTCCCCAGTGGAGGCAGGACGTGGGGCAGTGGCGTGGGGCGGCGGAGACCCGGGCGACGGTCCGGCCCGCGGTGACGCGGGTGCCGGCGGGGTGGAGGGTGTCGACGGGTTCGTGGGTGATGCGCAGGGGTGGGTCGCCGGTGCCGTCCAGGGTGAGGGCGAGTACTCCGCGGCCTGCGATGCGGCCGCTGAAGGAGATCCGGCCCGATCCGGTGGCCCGTACTTCGGTGCCGGGAGGTGCGGCGAGGTCCACTCCGCGGTGGCCGGGTCCGTAGGGGGAGGCGGGTGGGGTCCAGCCGCGGAGGATCCTGGGGCGGGGCACGGGCCAGACTCGCTCGTTACTTACGGTGACCGAGTGGTGGGTGGTGCGGGGAGGGTCGGGTGGGGGGCGGCGGGTGGTGGCCGGGCCGGCGATCACGGAAGGTGACAGCAGGGCGGGGAGCAGGGCAAGGGCGGTCAGTGAGGTGTACGGCGAGGTGTAGGGCATGGGATGAGGGTGCACCCGGGGGTGGGAGGTGGGTGGATCATGGCGTGGTTCTGTGGACAGCCGTTCGGTTGTGGACAACGCCGTCACCCGGGACCGTCCGGGTCCCGTACACTTCTTCTGGCGATCCGGGTCACCGGGTCGACTTCGCACGCCCCGCCACCGTGCAGCCCATCCGGGTCGGTGGCCGCGCCCCTCGGTCCTTCGCGGCAGGCGCATCGGGGCGTCAGGACATCAACCGAGAATCCAAGGAGATACGGCCATGGCCGTCGTCACGATGCGGGAGCTGCTGGAGAGCGGCGTCCACTTCGGTCACCAGACCCGTCGCTGGAACCCGAAGATGAAGCGCTTCATCTTCACCGAGCGCAACGGCATCTACATCATCGACCTGCTCCAGTCGCTGTCGTACATCGACCGCGCCTACGAGTTCGTCAAGGAGACCGTCGCGCACGGCGGCTCCATCATGTTCGTCGGCACCAAGAAGCAGGCCCAGGAGGCGATCGCCGAGCAGGCGACCCGCGTGGGCATGCCGTATGTCAACCAGCGCTGGCTCGGTGGCATGCTGACCAACTTCTCCACCGTCTACAAGCGTCTGCAGCGCCTCAAGGAGCTGGAGCAGATCGACTTCGAGGACGTGGCCGCCTCCGGCCTGACCAAGAAGGAGCTGCTCGTCCTCTCCCGTGAGAAGGCGAAGCTGGAGAAGACCCTCGGCGGCATCCGCGAGATGCAGAAGGTGCCGAGCGCCGTCTGGATCGTCGACACCAAGAAGGAGCACATCGCCGTCGGTGAGGCGCGCAAGCTCCACATCCCGGTCGTCGCGATCCTCGACACCAACTGCGACCCGGACGAGGTCGACTACAAGATCCCCGGCAACGACGACGCGATCCGCTCCGTCACGCTGCTGACCCGTGTGATCGCCGACGCCGTCGCCGAGGGCCTGATCGCCCGTTCCGGTGTCGCCACCGGTGACTCCAAGCCGGGCGACAAGGCCGCCGGTGAGCCGCTCGCCGAGTGGGAGCGCGACCTCCTCGAGGGCGAGAAGAAGGCCGACGACGCCGAGGCCGAGAAGCCGGCCGAGGCCGCCGCCGAGGCCCCCGCCGCCGAGGCCCCCGAGGCCGAGAAGCCGGCCGCGGACGCCGAGCAGGCCTGACCGCCGCAGAGCACGGCAGGTGAGGACGGCGGGGGCGGTGCCAGGCGGCACCGGCCCCGCCGTCCGCCCCCGGATCCGTACCGCCCCGCCCAGGGCCGGGTGTCCGGGCCGCGCGGCTCGCGCCGCCCGGCCCGTACCGGATCCGTCTCGACTTCGACTTCCGACCTTTCGAGGAAAGATTCAAGGACATGGCGAACTACACCGCCGCCGACGTCAAGAAGCTCCGTGAGCTGACCGGCGCCGGCATGATGGACTGCAAGAAGGCTCTGGACGAGGCCGACGGCAACGTCGACAAGGCCGTCGAGCTGCTGCGCGTCAAGGGCCAGAAGGGCGTCGCCAAGCGCGAGTCCCGCACCGCTTCGAACGGCGCCGTCGTCTCCCTCATCTCCGAGGACAAGACGACCGGTGTGCTGCTGGAGCTGAAGTGCGAGACGGACTTCGTCGCCAAGGGCGAGAAGTTCCAGGCCGTCGCCAACGCGCTCGCCGCGCACGTCGCCGCCACCTCCCCGGCGGACCTGGACGCGCTGCTCGCCTCCGAGATCGAGGCAGGCAAGACCGTTCAGGCGTATGTCGACGAGGCCAACGCCAACCTCGGCGAGAAGATCGTCCTCGACCGCTTCGCGCAGTTCTCCGGTGCGTTCGTCGGTGTCTACCTGCACCGCACCATGCCCGACCTGCCGCCGCAGGTCGGCGTGCTCGTCGAGCTGAGCGCCGCGAACGCGGACGTCGCCAAGGACGTCGCCCAGCACATCGCCGCCTTCGCGCCGAAGTACCTGTCCCGCGAGGACGTCCCGGCCGAGGTCGTGGAGAACGAGCGCCGGGTCGCCGAGGCCACCTCCCGTGAGGAGGGCAAGCCCGAGGCTGCCCTGCCGAAGATCGTCGAGGGCCGGGTGAACGGTTTCTTCAAGGAGGTCACCGTTCTGGAGCAGGCCTTCGCGAAGGACAACAAGAAGTCCGTCCAGAAGGTTCTCGACGAGGCCGGTGTGGAGCTGAAGCGCTTCGCCCGTATCCGCGTCGGCGCCTGACCCGGACGCAGGAACGCCGGTACCCGCGTCCCCGGCGCCGCCCGGAACGGCGGCACGGGGACGCCGAGTACGCGGTCGATCCGTCGGCCCGCTAGGGTTTCCCACGCAGTCACAGGCCGCGTGGGCCCCGGGCGGCGCCGTTGCGCCCGGAGCGCCGGACGACCGCAGATCTGACGAGGAGGCCATTGCCGACAGGGACACCAGTACCCACCGGCGATGGCCTTCCTCGTATGTGCACGAGGAGATCTCCATGAACAAGGGCGCGGACGCCACCCAGGCAGTTGGCGACAACAGCGACCACGACCACGACGGGAAGCACGACGTGAACGAGCCCGGTGCCGGACGCTTCATGCTGAAGCTCTCCGGAGAGGCCTTCTCCGGCGGGACGGGCCTCGGAGTGGACCCCGACGTCGTGCACGCCATCGCCCGCGAGATCGCGGCCGTCGTCCGGAGCGGCGCCCAGATCGCGGTCGTCATCGGCGGCGGCAACTTCTTCCGCGGCGCCGAGCTGCAGGTACGCGGCATGGACCGGGCCCGCTCCGACTACATGGGCATGCTCGGCACCGTGATGAACTGCCTCGCGCTCCAGGACTTCCTGGAGAAGGAGGGCATCGACTCCCGGGTCCAGACCGCCATCACCATGGGCCAGGTCGCCGAGCCGTACATCCCGCTGCGGGCCGTACGCCATCTGGAGAAGGGCCGTGTGGTCATCTTCGGCGCCGGTATGGGCATGCCGTACTTCTCCACCGACACCACCGCCGCCCAGCGCGCCCTGGAGATCGACGCCGAGGCCCTGCTGATGGGGAAGAACGGGGTCGACGGGGTCTACGACGCCGACCCGCGGACCAACCCCGGGGCGGTCAAGTACGACGCGCTGGAGTACGGCGAGGTCATCACCCGGGACCTCAAGGTCGCCGACGCCACGGCGATCACCCTCTGCCGTGACAACGCCCTGCCGATCCTCGTCTTCGAACTGCTGGCCGCGGGCAATATCGCCCGTGCGGTACGTGGTGAGAAGATCGGCACGCTCGTCAACAGCAAGGGCACCCGAGCCTGAACCCGGGGGGTGTCCCGGGCGTCCCGGAACGGACGTCCGACGATATCCGGGGATGGACAAAGCCCTGCCGGTCGGACACCGTGCAGGGAAGACGCGACAGGTTCCGCCCGACCGGGCAGTTGTCAGCCGGGCCTACTCAAGACACGCAGGAGCAAGTGGTGATCGAAGAGACCCTCCTTGAGGCCGAGGAGAAGATGGAGAAGGCCGTCCTGGTTGCCAAGGACGACTTCGCCGCGATCCGCACCGGACGCGCGCACCCGGCGATGTTCAACAAGATCGTGGCCGACTACTACGGTGCGCTGACCCCGATCAATCAGCTCGCGTCCTTCTCGGTGCCCGAGCCCCGGATGGCCGTGGTCACGCCCTTCGACAAGACGGCGCTGCGCAATATCGAGCAGGCGATCCGCGACTCCGACCTCGGGGTCAACCCGAGCAACGACGGCAACATCATCCGTGTGGTGTTCCCGGAGCTGACCGAGGAGCGCCGCCGCGAGTACATCAAGGTCGCCAAGACCAAGGCCGAGGACGCGAAGATCTCCATCCGCGCGGTCCGCCGCAAGGCCAAGGAGACCATCGACAAGCTCGTCAAGGACGGCGAGGTCGGCGAGGACGAGGGCCGCCGTGCGGAGAAGGAGCTCGACGACACCACCGCGAAGTACGTGGCGCAGGTGGACGAGCTGCTGAAGCACAAGGAAGCCGAGCTGCTCGAAGTCTGATGAACGACGCTTCCTGGGGGGCCCCGCAGCGGGCCGACTACGTCGGGGGGTGGCGTCCGCAGGACCGGGGCCCGCTTTCGGCGGGTCCCGCGTACGACGGGCACGACGCACAGCAGACTCGGCCCATGCCCATCGTGCCGGACTTTCCCGACGCAGGTAGAGACGCCGGCGGTCCCGGTGACCGTGACCGCCGGAACGACAGTGGCCGGGGGGCCGCCGAGCCGGGCCGCCCCCTGTTCCGCGATGAGCTTCCTCGGGAGCCCGCACCGGCCGGGCCGCAGCCCCCGCCGGCCGGCGGCCCCGGGGACCCCCGCGGCGGCGGGCAGGCTCCCGGCGGTCCGGACGCATCCGGCGCACCCGGTGCCGCCGGAGGTCCGGCAGCGGCGGGCCCTGCGGACGCCGCCGGGGCGGTGAAGGCGAAGAAGCGGGCCGGCCGTGATCTGCGTGCGGCGATAGGGGTCGGAGTCGGCCTCGGCGCGGTGATCGTCGCGTCGCTTTTCGTGGTCAAGGCCGTGTTCCTCGGCGTGATAACGGTCGCCGTCGTGGTCGGGCTGTGGGAGCTGACCTCCCGCCTCCAGGAGCGCAAGGGCATCAAGGCCCCGCTGGTGCCGCTCGCGGTCGGCGGCGCGGCGATGGTCGTCGCCGGGTATGTGCGCGGCGCCGAGGGCGCCTGGGTCGCCACGGCCCTCACCGCCCTCGCGGTCCTGGTGTGGCGGATGACGGAGCCCCCCGAGGGGTATCTGAAGGACGTCACGGCGGGTGTCTTCGCCGCTTTCTACGTGCCGTTCCTGGCGACCTTCGTGTCGATGATGCTCACCGCGGACGACGGGGCGCAGCGGGTGCTGACGTTCCTTCTCCTCACCGTGGTCAGCGACACCGGCGCGTACGCGGTCGGCTGGCGTTTCGGCAAGCGGAAGCTGGCGCCGAGGATCAGCCCGGGGAAGACCCGGGAAGGCCTGCTCGGCGCGGTCGGCTTCGCCATGGTCGCGGGCGCCCTGTGCATGCAGTTCCTCATCGACGGCGGCGCCTGGTGGCAGGGGATCCTGCTGGGCCTCGCGGTCGCCGTCACGGCGACCCTGGGCGATCTGGGCGAGTCGATGATCAAACGGGATCTCGGCATCAAGGACATGGGCACCCTGCTGCCGGGCCACGGCGGCATCATGGACCGCCTGGACTCGCTGCTGCCGACGGCGCCGGTAGTGTGGCTGCTGCTGGTGGTGTTCGTCGGGGCCGGTTAGGGGCCGCACCGTGCGCGGCCCGGAACCGGGGCCGCGCACCGTTCAGAGGTACGGCCGGACCGGCCGTACCCCCGGCAGGCCCCGGTGACCTGCTGTTTCGCCGGGAAGGGCCCGTTATCCACAGGATGGCGGGCCCTTCTCCGTATCTCTGCGACACTGGATGGACCATGCCCAAGCCCGGAGAACTCACTTTCATCGCGCCCCGCGGAGCCAAGAAGCCCCCGAGGCATCTCGCCGACCTCTCGCCGGCCGAGCGCAAGGACGCCGTCGCCGCGATCGGCGAGAAGCCGTTCCGCGCCCGCCAGCTCTCCCAGCACTACTTCGCGCGGTACGCCCACGATCCGGCGCAGTGGACGGACATCCCGGCCGCCGCGCGGGAGAAGCTCGCCGCGGAGCTGCTGCCCGAGCTGATGTCGGTGGTGCGGCATATCTCGTGCGACGACGACACCACCCGCAAGACGCTCTGGAGACTGCACGACGGGACCCTCGTCGAATCGGTCCTGATGCGCTACCCGGACCGGGTGACGATGTGCATCTCCTCCCAGGCGGGCTGCGGGATGAACTGCCCGTTCTGCGCCACCGGACAGGCCGGTCTCGACCGGAACCTGTCGACGGCGGAGATCGTGCACCAGATCGTCGACGGTATGCGGGCGCTGCGGGACGGCGAGGTCCCCGGCGGGCCCGCCCGGCTGTCGAACATCGTCTTCATGGGCATGGGCGAGCCGCTGGCGAACTACAAGCGGGTCGTGGGCGCCATCCGCCGGCTCACCGACCCCGAGCCGGACGGCCTCGGGCTCTCGCAGCGCGGGATCACCGTCTCCACGGTCGGTCTGGTCCCCGCCATGCAGCGCTTCGCCGACGAGGGCTTCAAATGCCGGCTCGCCGTCTCGCTGCACGCCCCCGACGACGAACTGCGCGACACCCTGGTGCCGGTCAACACCCGCTGGAAGGTCCGCGAGGTCCTCGACGCGGCCTGGGAGTACGCGGAGAAGTCCGGCCGCCGGGTCTCCATCGAGTACGCGCTGATCCGCGACATCAACGACCAGGCGTGGCGGGGCGATCTGCTCGGCAGGCTGCTGAAGGGCAAGCGGGTCCATGTCAATCTCATTCCGCTGAACCCCACCCCCGGCTCCCAGTGGACCGCCTCACGGCCGGAGGACGAAAAGGCGTTCGTCGAGGCCATCGCCGCCCACGGGGTGCCGGTGACCGTACGGGACACCCGCGGTCAGGAGATCGACGGGGCCTGCGGACAGCTCGCCGCCGCCGAGCGGTGACGGACCGGACACATTCCGGGACCGCCCCTGCCATGGCGGGATCCGAGCCTTGTAGTCTGGCCTGAACATTTGCATATTTCCGACAGGGGAGCGCCACAGCGCTGAGAGTGCGGTACCCACGGGGCCGCAGACCCTCTGAACCTCGCCCGGGTCATTCCGGGTAGGAAGTTCGGTCTTTCACTCAAGCTGTTGCGCCCTGCCCGGATTCCCTCGGGGATCCGGGCAGGGCCGCGTCTCTTCCTGGCCTTCACCAGGAGGACTTCGACCAGTGAGCAGTAGCAGTATCAGAAGGGGCGCGGCGGCCGCGCTGGCCGCCGCACTCGGTGTGACCGTGCTCGCCGCCTGCGGCGGGGACTCCTCCGCCGAGAAGGAGCAGGGCGGCGGCAAGGCCTCGAAGACCGTCACCCTCGTCAGCCATGACTCCTTCGCCGCCTCCGAGGACGTCCTCAAGGAGTTCACCCGGCAGACCGGCTACACCGTCAAGATCCTCAAGAGCGGTGACGCGGGCGTCGCGCTCAACAAGGAGATCCTCACCAAGGGCTCCCCGCAGGGCGACGTCTTCTTCGGCGTCGACAACACCCTCCTCTCCCGCGCCCTCGACAACGGCATCTTCACCCCCCACGAGGCGAAGGGCCTCGACCGGATACCCGCGGCGGTCCGCCTCGACGGCGACAAGCACCGGGTCACCCCCGTCGACACCGGCGACATCTGCGTCAACTACGACAAGAAGTACTTCGCCGACCGCAAGCTCGCGCCGCCCGTCACCTTCGACGACCTGCTCAAGCCCGAGTACCGGAACCTGCTGGTCGCCGAGAACGCGGCCACGTCATCGCCGGGCCTCGGCTTCCTCCTCGGCACCGTCGCCCGCTACGGCGAGGACGGCTGGCAGGACTACTGGAAGAAGCTCAAGGCCAACGGCCTCAAGGTCGTCGACGGCTGGGAAGAGGCCTACAACCGCGAGTTCTCCGGCTCCGCGGGCGGAAAGAAGGAAGGCGGCGACCGGCCGCTGGTCGTCTCCTACGCCTCCAGCCCGCCCGTCGAGGTCCTCTTCGCGGAGCCGCAGCCCAAGGAGGCACCGACCGGGGTCGCCGCCGGCACCTGCTTCCGGCAGGTCGAGTTCGCCGGACTGCTGAAGGGCGCGAAGAACGAGGCCGGCGGCAAGGCGCTGCTGGACTTCCTCGTCTCGGCGCCGTTCCAGGAGGATCTGCCGCTGAACATGTTCGTGAACCCGGTCGTCGAGGGCACCAAACTCCCCGAACTGTTCACCCGCCACGGCGCGACGATCACCGACCCGGCGACGCTGCCGCCGGACACCATCACGAAGAACCGGGAACAGTGGATCCAGAAGTGGTCGTCGACCGTCGTCAAGTGACGGCCGGAGGACCGGAACGCACGGACCGGGCGGCGGCACAGGGCCGCCGTACCGGCCGTGCGGTGCGCGCCCTCCGCACCGGGACCGCGGCGCGGCTCGCCCTGCTCGCCCTGCCCGCCGTGTTCTTCGCGGTCTTCTTCGCCTACCCCGTGGCCGCCATCGTCGGCCGCGGACTGCGCTCCGGCGGCAGCTGGCAGTTCGGGCACATCACCGAAGTCCTCGGCCGGGACGATATCGCCGGGGTCCTCTGGTTCACCGCCTGGCAGGCGCTCGCCTCCACCGCGCTGACCCTGCTGATCGCCCTGCCCTGCGCCTATGTCACCGCCCGCTACGCCTTCCCCGGGAAGAAGCTGCTGCGGGCCGTGGTGACCGTGCCGTTCGTGCTGCCGACGGTCGTCGTCGGCACCGCATTCCTCGCCCTGCTGGGCCGCGGCGGACTCCTCGACGAGGCCTGGGGCATCCGGCTCGACACCACGGTGTGGGCGATCCTGATCGCCCATGTCTTCTTCAACTACGCCGTCGTCGTCCGGACCGTCGGCGGGCTCTGGGCCCAGCTCGACCCCCGCCAGGAAGAGGCCGCCCGGGTCCTCGGCGCCGGACGGTTCACCGCCTGGCGCACCGTGACACTCCCCGCGCTCGCGCCGTCCGTCGCCTCCGCCGCCCTGATGGTCTTCCTGTTCACCTTCACCTCCTTCGGCATCGTGCAGATCCTCGGCGGCCCCGGCTTCGCCACCCTGGAGGTCGAGGTCTACCGGCAGACCGCACACCTGCTGGACCTGCGCACCGCCGCCGTCCTCACCCTGGTGCAGTTCACGGCCGTCGGCGCGGTGCTCACCGTCCACGCCCGGACCGTACGGAAACGGGAGACCGCCCTCCGGCTGGTCGACCCGCGGCATACCGCCCGCCGGCCCCGCGGTGCCCGCCAGTGGACGCTGCTGGGCGCCGTCCTCACCACCGTCGCCCTGCTGGTGCTGCTGCCGCTCGGGGTCCTGGTGGAACGTTCCCTGGCCACCCCCCGCGGCTACAACCTGGACTACTACCGGGCGCTCGGCCGGTTCGACGCGAGCGGCGGCGCCTTCCTCGTCCCCCCGGCGCACGCCGTGGTGAACTCCCTTCAGTACGCGCTGGCCGCCACCGCGATCGCCGTCGTCATCGGCGGTCTCGCCGCCGCGGCGCTCGCCCGGCGCGGCGGCGCGGGCGGTGCCGGACGGCTGCTGCGGGGCTTCGACGCGCTGCTGATGCTGCCGCTCGGGGTCTCGGCGGTCACCGTCGGCTTCGGCTTCCTGATCACCCTCGACGAACCGCCGCTCGACCTGCGGGCCTCGTGGATCCTGGTACCGCTGGCCCAGGCACTGGTCGGAGCGCCGTTCGTGGTCCGGACCATGCTGCCGGTGCTCCGCGCCGTCGACGGACGGCTGCGGGAGGCCGCGGCCGTCCTCGGGGCGTCCCCCCTGCGGGCGTGGCGGGAGGTCGACTTCCCGCTGGTCCGGCGGGCCCTGCTGATCGCCGCGGGCTTCGCCTTCGCCGTCTCCCTCGGGGAGTTCGGTGCGACCGTGTTCATCGCCCGGCCCGACGAACCGACCCTGCCGGTCGCCGTGGCCCGGCTCCTCGGCCGGCCCGGCGAACTCAACTACGGGCAGGCGATGGCCCTCAGCACGATCCTGATGGTGGTGTGCGCGGTCGCACTGCTGTCACTGGAGCGGATCCGCTCCAGGACCACCACGACCGCAGCGACCGGGGAGTTCTGATGCTCGGACTCGACGATGTGACCGTACGGTTCGGGGACCGGGCCGCCCTCGACGCCGTGGACCTCACCGTCGCGGCCCATGAGACCGTCTGCGTCCTGGGCCCCAGCGGCAGCGGCAAGTCCACCCTGCTGCGGGTCGTCGCCGGGCTCCGCCACGCCGACCGCGGCCGGGTCCTCCTCGGCGGCGAGGACCAGACCGGCGTACCGGTGCACCGGCGCGGCGTCGGCCTGATGTTCCAGGACCACCAGCTCTTCCCCCAGCACGACGTCGCCGGAAACGTCGCCTTCGGGCTGCGGATGCGCGGCACCGGCCGGGCCGCACAGCACCGCCGGGTCACCGAACTGCTGGAACTGGTGGGGCTGCCGGGTGCCGGGGGACGTACGGTGTCCTCCCTGTCCGGCGGCGAACAGCAGCGGGTGGCGCTGGCCAGGGCCCTGGCCCCGGAGCCGAAGCTGCTGATGCTCGACGAACCCCTCGGCCAGCTCGACCGCGGACTGCGGGAGCGGCTCGTCGTCGAACTGCGGTCCCTCTTCGGCCGGCTCGGGACGACGGTCCTCGCGGTCACCCACGACCAGGGCGAGGCGTTCGCGCTCGCCGACCGGGTGGTGATCATGCGGGACGGGCGGATCGCGCAGACCGGGACGCCCCTGGAGGTGTGGCAGCGCCCGGCGGACGCGTTCGTCGCCCGGTTCCTCGGCTTCGACAACATCGTGGACGCGGTGGTCCGCGACGGGACCGCCGATACCGTCTGGGGCCGGCTGCCGCTGCCCGCCGGGGTACCGGACGGCAGGTACGAACTGCTGGTCAGACCCGCCGGGGTGCGGCCGGCCGACCCCGGTACGGGCCGCGGGCCGCAGTGCACCGTGGAGTCCCGGACCTTCCGGGGCAGCCATGTCGCCCTGCGGCTGCGCCCGGAGAACGGCCCGGTGCTGGAGGCCGAGACCGGGCCCCGGGACGCCCCGGAGCAGGGTGCACGGGTGGGCGTGGAATTCGCCCCGGACGAGATCGTGGTGCTGGGCCACGGCTGACGGGCCGCCCGTAAGGGGGCGGGAGCCGCCTTCAGCGGCCGGCCGCCGCCCCGGGGGCGCAGGCCGCCGCGACGGCGAGGCTGTCCTCGATGACCCGGAAGCGGACGATCAGTCCGTCCGCAACCGTGAAGTGCAGGGCGAACGGCGAGGTGAACCGGATACCCGTGGCCCGGACCGTACCCGCGAGGGTGCCGGTGACGACCGCGTCGGGGCCGGTGACGACGACCGCGTCGATCCGGGTGCCCGCGGGGTCGTTCTCCTGGCCCGCGGCCAGCTCGCGCCAGTGGTCCGCGATATCGGCCCGGGTGGACCGGGGCCGGATCCACGGCACGGCGGGATTCGGCGCGATGTACCAGTCGGCCTCCCCGGCGTACAGCTCCGCGATGTGCTCCGGCGAGCCTTCCGCGAGCCGGACCAGGAACTCTTCGACGACGGCACGGGTGGCAGCGGTGACGGCGGCGGTGTCGGTGCGGGTCATGGTGATGGTCTTCCCTTCGGGCGGGCCGGGCGGCCGGGTCCGGTGGGAACGATCCTGCCGGGCGGTGCGCGGAGGGTCGATGACCTCCGGGGTCATCACCCTTCCAGCGGGACCGCCGCGAGGGTCGCCACCGTCCAGGTCAGAGGGGCGAAGACGGCCAGCAGCGCCAGGGCCCGCAGCGCCGCGGCGGAGCGCAGGGCACCGGCCGGGGTACCGAGACGGCGCAGTTCGGTACGGGTCGGGGTGCGCAGGGCGCGGGCCTCGGCCGCGGCGACCAGCAGCGTCGCCGTCGTACAGCCGATGACCAGGGCCGCGCCGAGTCCGGTGAGCGGGCCGAACGGGCGGGAGCCGCCGCCGGCCAGGGCCACGGCGGCCGCCGCTGCCGATGCGACGGCGCACACCACCCCGAGCGGGCGGCCGATCCGGCGGGCCTCCGCCATCAGGACCCGCCCCGCGAGCAGGCGTACGGCGCCGGGGCGGGCGGTCTGGAGCAGCCGGCCCGCGGCATGGGTGAGCGCAGGGCCCGCGACGGCCAGCCCGGCCGCGGTGAGCGCCCAGCCGGCCAGCACGCCCGCCGGGTCGGAGCCGGCGCCGTCCGCGCCGGTGCGGGCCGCGTAGGTGCCGATCGCCAGCCCGGCCGTGGTCAGGGCGCAGCCCCAGGGCAGCCCGCCGGGCGCCGTCTTGGGTACGGGTGGTTCCGCCGGGTCGGGGGTGTCGGCAGTGGCGCGGGCCCGCAGGGCGAGGGCGGCGGCCACGGTCGCCGTCAGGGGGAGCAGTGCCAGCAGGGTCAGCGCGGCGGCGAGCGGCAGCGGCCGGTCGGCGGCGAGGAGTTCGGCGCCCGCTCCGTCGAACGGCAGCCCGGTCAGATCGCCCCGCAGATGGAGGACCAGGAGCAGGGCGACGGTGCTGCCCAGGGTGGCGGCGAGCGCGGTGGACGAGGCGGCGAGCGCGGCGAGCCCGGCGGGGCCGAGACCGACGGCGGACAGTCCGGTACGGGGCCGGGTACCGGGGTCGGTACGGGCCACGGCGACCGCGAAGTGCACGGCGGCGGCCAGCGGCACCAGGCACCACGACAGCCGGGGCAGCGCCGCCGGGTCGCCCGGGTGCGCGAGTGCGTAGGTCAGGGCGCTGAGCAGCAGGAATCCGACCCCGGCCGAGGCGGCGGCGACGAGCAGCCGGCGCAGCAGGGCGAGGGGTCCGGAGCCGCGGGCTAGACGGAGAGTGAGCACGCGGCGAGGCCTTCCGTGCCGGCGGCGGACGGGGTGTCGGCGCGCCGCCCGTCGAGGAGGGTGATCACCCGGTCGGCGACCGCTGTGACCTGCGGGTCGTGGCTGGCGAGCAGAACCGTGATCCGGTGCGAGCGGGCCGCTGCCAGTACCGTCCGCAGGACCTGCGCCGCGTCCGCGCGGTGCAGGGCCGCGGTCGGTTCGTCGGCGAAGAGCACGGCCGGTTCGGCGACCAGGGCGCGGGCGGTCGCGGTCCGCTGGCGCTGGGCCTGGGTCAGGGCGTGCGGGCGGAGGCGGGCGGCCGCGGCGATATCGAGCCGTTCCAGCCACTCCAGGGCGGCGGCCTTGGCCCGCCGGTGCGGGACGCCGCGCAGCAGCAGCGGCAGGGCCGCGTTCTCCCAGGCGGTCAGCTCGGGGACGAGGGACGGCTCCGGGCCGATCCAGCCGAAGCGTTCCCGGCGGAGCCGTTCCCGCTGGGGGGCGGGCAGGGTGTGCAGGGGGGTGCCGTTGAACCAGACCTCGCCCCCGGTGGGGACCGACTGCCCGGACAGACAGCGCAGCAGGGTGGTCTTCCCGGCGCCCCGCGGGCCGCCGACGGCGAGGATCTCGCCCTCCCGCACCCCGGCGTCGATGCCGGTGAGGGCGGGGGAGCCCCGGTGGCTGTGGTGCAGCGAGCGTGCCCACAGGACGTCGCCGTCCGGCGGAGTCGGAGTCTCCATGGCGTACCCCTCGCCTCTGATCGGTTGCGGCGGCCCCGGCCGGCCCGGTTGCCCCGTACGGGCGGACGAGGCCGTGGGAGCGGTCCCCGGCACGCACGCCAGGGAACAACCCTTGGGCAGAGGGCCGCGGGGTCCGGGGAACCACACGGCCCGGGTACGCGCCATCCACTCGGATGGGCGTACCCGGGCCGTTGTCCGGGCGGCGCGGGGCCGTCAGAGGGTCAGAGCTTGGTCCAGGCCTCGGTGAGGACCGTGCGGAGCACGCCTTCGATCTCGTCGAACGTGGACTGGTCGGCGATCAGCGGCGGGGCGAGCTGGATCACCGGGTCGCCGCGGTCGTCGGCCCGGCAGTACAGGCCGTTGTCGAAGAGCGCCTTGGAGAGGAAGCCGTAGAGCACGCGCTCCGTCTCCTCGTCGGTGAAGGTCTCCTTGGTGGCCTTGTCCTTGACCAGTTCGATTCCGTAGAAGAAGCCGTTGCCGCGGACGTCGCCGACGATCGGCAGGTCGTACAGCTTCTCCAGGGTGGCCTTGAACGCGCTCTCGTTGTCGAGGACGTGCTGGTTGAGGCCTTCGCGCTCGAAGATGTCGAGGTTGGCGATGCCGACGGCCGCGGAGACCGGGTGGCCGCCGAAGGTGTAGCCGTGCAGGAAGGTGTTGTCGCCCTTGTAGAACGGCTCGGCGATCTTGTCCGAGACGATGCAGGCGCCGATCGGGGAGTAGCCCGAGGTCATGCCCTTGGCGCAGGTGATCATGTCCGGGATGTAGCCGAACTTGTCACAGGCGAAGGTGGTGCCGAGGCGGCCGAAGGCGCAGATGACCTCGTCGGAGACGAGCAGCACATCGTACTGGTCGCAGATCTCGCGGACCCGCTGGAAGTAGCCGGGCGGCGGCGGGAAGCAGCCGCCGGCGTTCTGCACCGGCTCCAGGAAGACCGCGGCGACGGTCTCCGGGCCCTCGAAGAGGATCTCCTGCTCGATCTGGTCGGCGGCCCAGCGGCCGAAGGCCTCGGGGTCGTCGCCGTGGATCGGGGCGCGGTAGATATTGGTGTTCGGCACCTTGTGCGCGCCGGGGACCAGCGGCTCGAAGGGGGCCTTCAGGGCCGGGAGGCCGGTGATGGACAGGGCGCCCTGCGGGGTGCCGTGGTAGGCGACGGCACGCGAGATGACCTTGTACTTGGTGTGCTGGCCCTGCAGCTTCCAGTACTGCTTGGCCAGCTTCCACGCGGTCTCCACGGCCTCGCCGCCGCCGGTGGTGAAGAAGACCTTGTTGAGGTCGCCGGGGGCCTCGTTCGCCAGCCGCTCGGCCAGTTCGACGGCCTTGGGGTGGGCGTAGGACCAGACCGGGAAGAAGGCCAGCTCCTGCGCCTGCTTGTAGGCGGTCTCGGCGAGCTCGACCCGGCCGTGTCCGGCGTTGACCACGAAGAGGCCGGCGAGGCCGTCTATGTAGCGCTTGCCCTGGTCGTCGTAGATGTAGGTGCCCTCACCGCGGACGATGGTGGGGACGGGGGCGTTCTCGTACGACGACATGCGGGTGAAGTGCATCCACAGGTGGTCGTAGGCAGTTTTGGAGAGGTCGCTGCGGTCGCTCACGGCTATCGGGTTCCCCACATGTAGGTCTGCTTCTTGAGCTTGAGGTAGACGAAGCTCTCGGTGGACCGCACACCGGGGAGTGCACGAATCCGCTTGTTGATCACTTCGAGCAGGTGGTCGTCGTCCTCGCAGACGATCTCCACCATCAGGTCGAAGGAGCCCGCGGTCATCACCACGTACTCGCATTCGGCCATGGCCGTCAGCGCCTCCGCCACGGGGTCGAGGTCGCCCTCCACCCGGATGCCGACCATCGCCTGGCGGCGGAAACCCACGGTGAGCGGGTCCGTCACGGCGACGATCTGCATGACGCCCTGGTCGAGCAGCTTCTGTACGCGCTGGCGCACCGCCGCTTCGGAGAGGCCGACGGCCTTCCCGATCGCGGCGTAAGGACGGCGTCCGTCCTCCTGGAGCTGTTCGATGATCGCTAGGGACACGGCGTCGATCGCCGGGGACTGGATGTTCCCGGCGGACCCGTTCCTGGAGTCTGCGCTTCGACTGGCCACAGCTTCACAATGCACGGGACTCCTCCGTCACGCAAGCCCTTCACTGATGAAATTCGTTGTTCAGCGACCTCGTGAGAACTAAATCCGAAGGTGGCGTGGGTCGGGGCTGTCGAAAGCATCACTGGACGGTTTAGGGTGGACTGCACTGGGTGGACCCTCACCCGGGCACGGAAAACAGCCGCCTGACAAGGCCGTCAGATCTGGAGGGGTGGCAACAGTGACCACCGAGCCGCGTCGACTGCGCAACTACATCAACGGGGAGTTCAGGGACGCCTCCGACGGGCGGACCATCGACGTCGTCAACCCGGCCACCGGCGAGGTCTACGCGACCTCGCCGCTCTCCGGCCAGGCCGACGTCGACGCCGCCATGGAGGCCGCCGCCGCCGCGTTCCCCGCCTGGCGCGACGCCACCCCCGCCGAGCGCCAGAAGGTGCTGCTGAAGATCGCGGACGCCTTCGAGGAGCGGGCGGAGGAGCTGATCGCGGTCGAGTCGGAGAACACCGGCAAGCCGCTGGAGCTGGTCCGTACCGAAGAGATCCCGCCCATGGTCGACCAGATCCGCTTCTTCGCGGGTGCCGCCCGGATGCTGGAGGGCCGCTCCGCCGGTGAGTACATGGAGGGCATGACCTCCATCATCCGCCGGGAGCCGGTCGGCGTCTGTGCGCAGGTCGCACCGTGGAACTACCCGATGATGATGGCCGTGTGGAAGTTCGCCCCGGCGCTCGCCGCCGGCAACACGGTCGTCCTCAAGCCGTCGGACACCACCCCCGCCTCCACCACCCTGATCGCCGAGATCATCGGTGCGATCGTCCCCAAGGGCGTCTTCAACGTCCTCTGCGGCGACCGGGAGACCGGCCGCGCGATGGTGGAGCACCCGACCCCCGCGATGGCCTCCATCACCGGCTCCGTACGCGCCGGAATCCAGGTCGCCGAGTCCGCCGCCAAGGACGTCAAGCGCGTTCACCTGGAGCTGGGTGGCAAGGCGCCCGTCGTGGTCTTCGAGGACACCGACATCGCCAAGGCCGTCGAGGACATCGCCGTCGCCGGATACTTCAACGCCGGTCAGGACTGCACGGCCGCGACCCGCGTCCTGGTCCAGGAGTCCATCCACGACGAGTTCGTCGCCGCCCTCGCCGCCGCCGCGGCCGAGACCAAGACCGGCGCCCCGGACGAGGACGTCCTCTACGGCCCGCTGAACAACGCCAACCAGCTGGCGCAGGTCTCCGGCTTCATCGAGCGGCTGCCCGCGCACGCCAAGGTCGAGGCGGGCGGCCACCGCGTCGGCGACAAGGGCTACTTCTACGCCCCGACCGTCGTCTCCGGCCTCAAGCAGGACGACGAGATCGTCCAGAACGAGGTCTTCGGCCCGGTCATCACCGTCCAGTCCTTCACCGACGAGGCGCAGGCGCTGGAGTGGGCCAACGGCGTCGAGTACGCGCTGGCGTCGTCCGTCTGGACCAAGGACCACGGCCGCGCGATGCGGATGTCCAAGGCGCTCGACTTCGGCTGTGTGTGGATCAACACCCACATTCCGCTGGTCGCCGAGATGCCGCACGGCGGCTTCAAGAAGTCGGGCTACGGCAAGGACCTGTCGGGCTACGGCTTCGACGACTACACGCGCATCAAGCACGTCATGACGTCCCTGGACGCGTAGCCGCAGTCGCGGGCACCCGTGCGCGGGTGCGTGCGCCGCGGATACGAGGGGGCGCGGGCCGACTGCGGTCCGCGCCCCCTCGCGGCGTCCGGGGCCGGGCGGCCGGGCACGGGAACACCCTATGCCCCCGGCCGGGCTCCGGAACGGTCCGTCAGCGGAGCGCCGCCGGGGCCGGGCAGCCGCCCGGCACCGGCGGCTCCGGTGCACCGAACGCGGCGAAGGCCACACCGTCCGAGACCGGATTCCGCCGCGTCGACTTCGCGTCCGTCGCGTTCACGCTCAGGACCAGCGTCCGCGACAGTTTCCGGTCCGCCGCGACCAGCGTGCCGTAGCCGTACCGGCCGCCCGACTTCCCCCAGACCTCCCGCCCGCCGAGCCGTACCACCGACAGGCCCGCGCCGAACGCCGCCGGGGCACAGGTCGCGTGGTCCGGCACCCGGGGCAGCGTGAACATCTCCTCCAGCAGCGGCCCCCGCACCACCCGGCCCCGGAACAGAGCCACCAGAAACCGCTCCAGATCGCCCGTCGTGGAGATCAGATCACCCGCCGCCCAGCTGTCCGACGGATGCCACAGCGTCACATCCCGCAGCTCCGCCGCCCCCGCCCCGGTCCGCAGGGTCTGGTAGCCGCGGTTGTGCGGCCCCCGTATCCGGACGTCGTCCCCGGGGAGATAGGTGTCCCGCAGCCCCAGCGGCCGGATGATCCGCCGGGTGACCTGCCGTTCATAGCTGTCACCGGTGACCCGTTCGATCAGCAGACCGGCGATCGTGTACCCCATGTTGTGGTACTTCTGCCGGGTCCCCGGGGCGAACTCGGGCCGCTGCGCCACACCCCGGCGGACCTCCTCCCGCGGATCGCGCACCTCGAAGCGGCGCGCGTACGCCTCCTCCGGAGTGCCCGGACCCTCCCCGGAGCCGGGGATGCCATGGGTGTGGTTCAGCAACTGCCGTACCGTCACCGTCCCGTATCCCGCGGGGATCAGCTCCGGCAGATATGTGCGGACCGGGGCGTCCAGGCCGATCCGGCCCTCCCCGGCCAGCTGGAGGACGGCCGCGGCGACGAACACCTTCGTCACCGACCCGGCCCGGAACCGGCCCCCGGGATCGGCGGACCGTCCGCTCTCCAGATCGCGGACGCCCGCGCCGCCGTACCAGACCCCGCCCCGGCCGCCGACGCGGACCAGCGCGGCCGTCGTATGCGGCGCCGGGAGACCACGGAGCGCGGCGGAGAGCGCGGCGCCGTCCGGAGGGGAAGCCCGGCCCACCGCCACCGGCGGACCGGCGGCCGCCGATACGGGCGGTGCCCCCGCCGTACCGCCCGCGACCGCGAGGGCGAGCACACCGGCGAGCACGGTCCGGCGGGTCGAGCCGCGGCCGGGCCGCGGACGGACGGGATTCATGGGCGACTCCTTGCTTCGGGACGGCTTCAGGACGGGTCCGGGACCGCTCTCCGCGGTCGGAACCATCCTGCTGACCGGAGCGCCCGTACGGATCCCCGCTCCGGGGGAGTTGCGCGGGGGATCCTCTCGCCCGCGCGGGGGAGACCCTGCGTCCGCGGCTCACCCGCCCGGGGGAGCCGAGGGCACCCCCGCCGTCCCCGCCCGCACCAGCCCCGTCTCATAGGCGCAGATCACCGCCTGCACCCGGTCCCGCAGCCCCAGCTTCGCCAGCACATTCCCCACATGCGTCTTCACGGTGTGATCGCTGACCGACAGCTCCCGCGCGATCTCCGCGTTCGACAGCCCGCGGGCCAGCCGGAGCAGAGTCTCCCGCTCCCGGACGGTCAGCGCCGCCAGCCTCCGGCCGGCCCCGGCGGCGGGCCCGCCCGGCCCCGGCACACGCGTATACGCCTCGACCAGACGGCGGGCCACCGAGGGCGCCAGCAGCGACTCGCCCGCGCTCACCACCCGTACCGCCTGCACCAGATCGTCCCGCCGGACGTCCTTCAGCAGGAATCCGCTCGCACCCGCGTGCAGTGCCTCGTACACGTACTCGTCCGTATCGAAGGTCGTCAGCATCACGACCCGGCAATCCGTGCCCGAAACGATCTCCCGGCAGGCGGCGATGCCGTCCGTGCCCGGCATCCGCACATCCAGCAGCGCCACGTCACCGCCGTGGGCCCGGACCGCCGCCACCGCGGCCGCTCCGTCACCCGCCTCCGCGACCACCTCGATATCCGGCTGGGCTTCCAGGATCATCGCGAACCCGCTGCGCACCAGCTCCTGGTCGTCGGCGACCACCACCCGGATCGTCACCCCGGCACCCCTTCCTCCGCGGGGTGCAGCGGCAGCCGCACCCGTACCTCGAAACCGCGGCCACCGGGGCCGGACCCGGTACGGACGGTGCCGCCGTGGGCCGCCGCGCGCTCCCGGATCCCGATCAGGCCCTGCCCGCCGCCGCCCGGCGACGGTCCGCGGCCGTCGTCGGTGACCGTCACCGTCAAGAGCGGTCCGGCCGGCACCAGCCGGACCACGGCCGAGGCCGCCCCCGCATGCCGGACCGTGTTCGTCAGGGCCTCCTGCACCACCCGGTACACCGTCGCCCCGACCGCGGCCGGCAGCCCCGCGGCCGCACCCCCGTCCTCGTACGACACCCGCAGTCCGCTCTCCCGGACCCGCGCCACCAGCTCCGGCAGCGCGCCCGCACCGGGCAGGGGCGCCCGCGGTCCGCCGTCCGGCCCGTCCCGCAGCACCCCCAGCATGTGCCGCAACTGCACCATCGCGTCCCGCCCCGTCCCGGAGATGGCATCGAACGCCGCCTCGGCGCGCTCCGGGGCCGTACGGACCGCGACCGGCCCCGCCTCGGCCTGAACGACCATCAGGCTCACCGCATGGGAGAGGATGTCGTGCATCTCCCGGGCGATCCGGGCCCGCTCCCGGGCGGCCGCCTGCTCCGCCTCGATGCGGTTGGCCCGCTCCAACTGGGCCGCCCGGTCCTCCACCGCCGCCAGATACGCCCGGCGGGTGTCCGCGAACCGGCCGAAGACGAAGGCCGCCCCCAGCACGAAGAGGGTGAACAGCAACTCGCGGGGATCACCCCCGCGCAGCACCGCCACCGACGCCACCACCGCCGCGGCCGTGGCGGCGGCCGTCACCAGACGGACCCGCGGCGGACAGAGCGCGGCGACCGTGTAGAAGGCGATCAGCACGGCGTACGGCAAGGGCTGCCCCGGGCCGTCGACTGCCGTACCGTACACCGCCCCCACGGCGAGCACCCCGGCCAGCGCCCCCACCGGACGGCGGCGCCGCCACAGCAGCGGGACCGCCGTCAGCAGGGTGACCAGATACGCCGTCCACGTCGCCGCCGGAAGATGCGGTGCCCGCGGGACGACGAACGGGATCGTGGTCGCCGCCATCACCAGCAGCACCGCGCCCGCGTCCACCGCCCGGGGGCTCAGATCGTGCCCTCCGAGCCGCCCCGCCCGCTCCACCGCTGTCCGTCCCCTGGTCAGGGCTTGCGGCCGACGGCGCCGTACTGGGCGACCACCGGCGGCAGCGAGCCGTCGGCGGTCGGCCTCGGGCGCCAGCGGGAGCAGGACACCAGACCCGGGTCGAGAAGCTCCAGACCGTCGAAGAACGACCCGATCTCGGCCCCCGTGCGGGCCCGGATCGGCGGGGTCGCGTTCTCGTTCCAGAACGCCATCGCCTCCGCGTTGCCCTCGCCGCCGAGTTCCAGCGTCGGATGCGTCAGCACGAGATAGCTGCCCGGGGGCACCGCGTCCATCAGGGTCCGCACGACCTCGCGCGCCACCTCCGTGTCCAGCACGAAGTTGAGGATCCCCAGCATGATCACGGCGATCGGCCGGTCCGGGTCCAGCGTCGGGCGCATCGAACCCACGATGGACCGCGGATCGTGCGCGTCCGCGTCCAGGTACTCCGTACGTCCCTCGGGCGACGAGGTCAGCAGGGCGCGGGCGTGCGTCAGCACGATCGGGTCGTTGTCGACGTACACGATCCGGGAGTCCGGGGCGATGCCCTGGGCGACCTCGTGCGTGTTGTTGGCCGTCGGCAGGCCCGTACCGATGTCGAGGAACTGGCGGATGCCCGCATCGGCGGTCAGGAAGGTCACCACCCGGCCGAGGAACGCCCGGTCGGCGCGGGCGACCTCGCCGATGCTCGGATACAGGCCCGTGACACGGTCGCCGACCGCACGGTCGACCGGATAGTTGTCCTTGCCGCCCAGCCAGTGGTTCCACACCCGGGCGTTGTGCGCCACATCGGTACGGATCCGCGGGTCGCCGCCGGGGTTCTGCGGGACCTGGGGGCTGTTCGGGCTCATCGTGCTCCTCGCTGCTGGCTGTCGGCTGCTGGCTGCGGTGCCCGGGGGCCGTCGCGGGGTCCCGGGCCGGTCCTTCTCCTGCTCTGTCCTGCTCTGTCCCGCTGTGCGGTGCTGTCCGTACTGTGCCTGTCCCTACGGTGCCTGTCCCTACGGTGCCTGTCCCTACGGTGCCTGTCCCTACGGTGCTGTGATCATCGCGTACCGCGGCGGTCCACGGCGCCCGGCGGGGGGCCGTCGAGAACCGACCGCAGCACGGCGACCCGGTTGGTGGTGATCGAGTCCACGCCCGCCGCGACCAGCGCGCGCATCGTCCGGCGGGTGTCCGCGGTCCACGCCGAGACCAGCAGCCCGTCCGCATGGACCCGGTCCGTGAGCGCCCGGCTCACCAGACCGAAGCGGTAGTTCAGGGTCCGCGGCCGGAGCGCGTCCAGCAGCACCCGGCGCGGCGGGGCGAGCGAGGTCCAGGTGAGGGCGATCTCCGCGGCCGGATCCGCCTCCCGGACCGCGAGCATCGTCGCCGGGCCCGCGCAGTAGTACGCCCGCTCCGCCGCACCGCAGGCCCGCACGGTGTCCACCACCGCGCGCACCGCGGCACGGTCGGCGCCCGGCAGGTCCAGCATCACCCGGCAGCCGCCGTCCGCCCCGAGCAGCTCCAGCGCCTCGGCCAGCGCTGGCACCCCGCCGCCGGTCAGCTCCGCTACCCGGGCCCGGGTCAGCCCGGCGAGCCGGACCTCGTGCCGCCACAGGCGCTTCAGGGTGGCGTCGTGCAGCAGCACGGGCACCCCGTCCGAGGTGAGCCGCACATCGACCTCCACGGCCGACGCTCCGTGCGCCACGGCGGAGCGGAGCGACAGGAGGGTGTTCTCACGGACGCGGTACGGGTCGCCCCGGTGCGCGACGGCGGCCACGGCGCGCCGCCGGGCTCCGTCCGCGGTCCCCGGCGGCCGGGTGCTGGTCGTCATCGGTTGCCGCCGGCCCGGGTCAGACGCGGGGGGCCGCGAGCCAGGAGGCGGTGTAGGCGTCGATCTCCCCGGCGATCCCGGCCTTGCCCGCCTCGTCCAGGAAGCTCGCCGTGACCGCGTCCTTCGCCAGCTCGGCGACACCGCGCTCGTCGAGGCCGAGGAGGCGGGCGGCCACCGCGTACTCGGTGTTGAGATCCGTACCGAACATCGGCGGATCGTCGCTGTTGACCGTCACCAGCACCCCGGCCTCGGCGAGCTGCCGGATCGGGTGGAGTTCGAGATCGGTGACGGCCCGGGTGGCGATGTTGGAGGTGGGGCAGACCTCCACCGGGATGCGGTGCTCCGCGAGATGGGCGACCAGCTCCGGGTCGTGGACCGCGCTGGTGCCGTGGCCGATGCGCTCCGCGCGCAGCTCCCTGAGGGCGTCCCAGACCGTCTGCGGGCCGGTGGTCTCGCCCGCGTGCGGAACCGAGCGCAGACCGGCCGCGATCGCCCGGTCGAAGTACGGCTTGAACTGGGGGCGGGGCACCCCGATCTCGGGGCCGCCGAGACCGAAGGAGACCAGCCCCTCGGGCCGCAGGTCGACCGCGAGCCGGGTGGTCAGCTCGGCGGCCTCCAGACCGGCCTCGCCCGGGATGTCGAAGCACCAGCGCAGGACGACCCCCAGCTCGGCCTCGGCGGCCGTCCGGGCGTCCTCGATGGCGGCCATGAAGGCCTTCTCGTCGATGCCCCGGCGGACCGAGCTGTAGGGGGTGATCGTCAGCTCGGCGTAGCGGATGTTCTGCCGGGCCATGTCCCGGGCGACCTCGAAGGTCAGCAGCCGGACGTCCTCGGGGGTGCGGACCAGGTCGACGACGGAGAGGTAGACGTCGATGAAGTGCGCGAAGTCGGTGAAGGTGAAGTACTCGGCGAGGGCCTCGGGGTCGGTGGGGACCCGGGAGTCCGGGTGCCGGGCGGAGAGTTCGGCGACGATGCGCGGTGACGCCGAACCCACGTGGTGGACGTGCAGCTCGGCCTTGGGGAGCCCGGCGATGAACGGGCGCAGATCGGACATCGGCGCATCTTCTCCTGTGATCGGCTGATCGGTGGTACGGGCCCCGGCGGGGCCGGGTTCATCGTAGGCCGCGGGCGGATGCGGGTCGCGTCCGATCGGTGTGATCACACGGACGGCCGCCGGAGTCGGGCGGCGGAGCCCGCGGCGCGGCGCACGGCCCGCAGGCCCCACCGGCCCTGCGCGCCCCCGCGGCCCCTTCCGGCTCCGGCCGCGGCGTCCCGGAAGAGAGCGGCCCCGCGTACGTCAGGCCGCGGGCTGCCGCGCGCGCAGCTCCTCCCGGGCCTCCATCAGCGCGAATCCGAGCAGATTGAGCCCGCGCCAGCGCACGGGATCCGCCGCGCGCTCGTCGTCGGCCGTCAGCCCGATGCCCCAGATACGGTCCTTCGGGCTCGCCTCCACCAGCACCCGCTCCCCGGTGCCCAGCAGAAAGGCCCGCAACCCGGGGTGCTGGGCGAACTTGTGCACATTGCCGTCACGGACGATGCCGGAGCGTTCACGGCGCCACACCCCCTCGTCGAAACCGCGCACCAGCCCGCCGGCCCGCTTCGCCTCCGCGGGATGCGAGGCGTCCAGCGCCATCCGCTCGGCCTCCGGATCCCCGAACAGCCGGGCCTTCGACGCCATCATCCAATGTTCCGCGGTTGCGTAACGCACTCCGTCGACCACGAAGGGTGAGTGCGCCCATTGGCTGAGACAGCTCGCCGACACCTGCCCGTCGGGGCGCGGTACGGCACCCCAGAAGAACATGTACTTGACCTGCTCACCTGCTCTGACCTGCGCGATCAGCTTGTCCCTGTCCATGCACGCAAGTCTGCCGGACACCACGGACAGTGCGTAGCGGTATTACGCGCGGGACACGACACATGGTCGACCGATTCCGTCGCGTAATCAAAAGGCAACTACGGAATCCCTTGTTGGCGACGTATGGCTCTGTCAGGATCGGCACTCACCTCCCGCTTGTTCAACATTCGAGCGGTGATGGAGTGGACAACGGCGGACGGAGCGCGTGCAATTGCACGCCAGCGACATACGACGGTATTCACTCGACGGCATTCGGGCCGGGACTTACGGAGAGCGTCATGGGTAACCGATTCCAGGTGCTGGACCGCTTCGCGGACGGCGCGCAGTACATCGGCGGGCAGTGCGGGCCCGGCAGCTCAGGGCGTACCCAGCAGATCGTCGACCCGGCCAGCGGAGACACCGTCCACCGGTACGGGCTCGCCGGGCCCGCCGACGTCGACGCCGCCGTCGCCGCCGCGAGCGCCGCGCTGCCGGTCTGGGCGGGCGCGTCCCCCGCGGAGCGCTCCGACGCACTGCACCGTTTCGCCGCCGTCCTCACCGAGCGGGCGGGCGACTTCGCCCGGGTCGAGTCCCTCCAGTGCGGAAAGCCCATCAAACTCTGCACCGAGTTCGACGTGCCCGGCACCATCGACAACACGGCGTTCTTCGCGGGCGCCGCCCGGCACCTCCAGGGCCAGGCC
This sequence comes from Streptomyces sp. NPDC094448, assembly GCF_044763775.1. Taxonomy (NCBI): domain Bacteria; kingdom Bacillati; phylum Actinomycetota; class Actinomycetes; order Kitasatosporales; family Streptomycetaceae; genus Streptomyces; species Streptomyces sp. NPDC094448. Next base: position 101,230 of record NZ_JBIWGU010000017.1, read on the forward strand.
GCCGGTGAGTACAGCGGTGACCACACCTCGTACGTCCGCCGGGAACCCATCGGGGTCATCGGCTCGATCGCCCCCTGGAACTATCCGCTCCAGATGGCCGCGTGGAAGATCCTCCCGGCGATCGCCGCGGGCAACACCGTGGTGCTCAAGCCCGCCGAGATCACCCCCCTGACCTCGTTGATGTTCGCCTGGGCCGCGACCGAAGCGGGTATTCCCCCGGGTGTCGTCAATGTGGTCTCCGGGTCCGGCCGCGACGCCGGTGAACATCTCGTCGGCCACCCGGACGTCGCCATGGTGTCCTTCACCGGCTCCACCGCCGTCGGCAGGCGGGTGGCCGAACTCGCCACCTCCTCCGTCAAACGGCTCCACCTCGAACTCGGCGGCAAGGCCCCGTTCGTCGTCTTCGACGACGCCGACCCCGAGGCCGCGATCCAGGGAGCCGTCGCCGGAGCCCTGATCAACTCCGGCCAGGACTGCACCGCCGCCACCCGGGTCTATGTCCAGCGCCCGCTGTACGAGCAGCTCCGCGAGGGCATCGCGGACACCATGGCCGGGGTCCGCCTCGGTGATCCCTTCGACCCCGCGACCGATCTCGGGCCCCTGGTCTCCCACATCCAGCGCGACCGCGTCGCGGGCTTCGTGGACCGTGCCCGCGCCTACGCCACCGTCGTCACGGGCGGCGAGGCACCCAAGAACGAGGGCGCCTACTATCTGCCGACGCTGATCGCCGACGCGCCGCAGAACAGCGAGATCGTCCAGTCCGAGATTTTCGGACCGGTGCTGGCGATCCTGCCCTTCGACTCCGACGACGAGGGCATCGCCCTCGCCAACGACACCCCTTACGGGCTCGCCGCCTCCGCCTGGACCCGCGATGTCTTCCGCGCGAACCGGGCCACCCGGGACCTCAGGGCGGGCTGCGTCTGGATCAACGACCATATCCCGATCATCAGCGAAATGCCGCACGGCGGCTTCGGCGCCTCCGGCTTCGGCAAGGACATGTCGTCGTACTCCTTCGAGGAGTACACCCAGGTCAAACACGTCATGTTCGACAACACGGCGGTTGCGGCGAAGGACTGGCACCGCACGGTCTTCGGGGACAGATAGCCGGGTTCCGAGCCCGGCTGACCCATGGGAAAGGGCACAGCGTATGAACCACCACGAGCCCGAGGGCCTGTCCGCCCCTCAACTGGCGGCGATACGGCGCACGCTCAGCAGCGGCCGGGGCGCCCTGACCCGGCGCTCGACGCTCCGGGCACTGGGCGCCGGAGTACTCACCGCAGGCGGCGCCGCCGCCCTCGGCGCCTGCGGTATCCCGCCCGCCAAACGGGAAGGCGGGGCGGAGGACACCGACGACCGCTCGGCGAAGGAGAAGACCGTCGTCTTCTCCAACTGGACCGAGTACATGGACATCGGCGACGACAAGAAGTCCCGGCCCACCCTCGACGCCTTCACCCGCCGCACCGGGATATCGGTCAAGTACACCGAGGACATCAACGACAACGTCGAGTTCTTCGGCAAGATCCAGCCGCAGCTCGCCGCAGGCCAGCCGACCGGCCGCGATCTGATCAGCGTCACCGACTGGCTGGCTGCCCGGATGATCCGGCTCGGCTGGGTGCAGAAGCTGGACCCCGCGCTGCTGCCCAACGCCTACGCCAACCTCTCCCCGCAGTTCCGCCGCCCCGACTGGGATCCGGGCCGGGCCCACTCGTACCCCTGGACCGGTATCTCCACCGTCATCGCCTACAACAACAAGGCGACCGGCGGGAAGAAGGTCGACTCGGTGAGCCAGCTCCTGGACGACCCGGCACTCAAGGGACGCGTCGGCTTCCTCACCGAGATGCGCGACACCATCGGCATGACCCTCCTCGACCTCGGCAAGAAACCCGGCAGCTTCACCGACGCCGACTTCGACGAGGCCGTCGGACGGCTCCAGAAGGGGGTCGACCGGAAGCAGATCCGGCGCTTCCACGGCAACGACTACACCGCCGACCTGTCCAAGGGCGATCTCGCCGCCTGCGTCGCCTGGGCCGGTGACGTCATCCAGCTCCAGGCCGACAACCCGGACATCCGGTTCTCCATCCCCGCGGCCGGCTACATCACCTCCACCGACAATCTGCTGGTCCCGGCGGGCGCCACCCACCGGGCCAACGCCACCCGGCTGATCGACTACTACTACGAACGCCCCGTGGCCGCCCGGCTCGCCGCCTACATCAACTACGTCTGCCCGGTGGAGGGCGTCGGCGAGGAGCTGGCGAAGATCGACCCGGCGCTGGCCGCGAACACCCTGATCGTCCCGGACAAGGCCATGGCGGCCAAGTCCCAGGCCTTCCGCTCCCTCAGCAGCGAGGAGGAGAAGGCGTACGAGGAGAAGTTCGCCAAGCTCATCGGCGCCTGACGCCCGCCGCCGCACCCGGGCGCCCCGGCTCCCGGGCCGACCGGCCCCGGCGCACCCCGGCCCGGCCGACGGCTCCCGGGCCCCGGCCCCGGCCGACGGCCCCCGGACCGCCGACGGCCCCGGCGAACACCCGGCCCCGAACCACCCGCTCTCCGACGACCCCTGGGACCGCGACCCATGACAGACACCACCGACACCACCGGCGGCGACGTCCGCCTGACGGGGATCAGCAAGGCGTACGGCTCCTTCACCGCCGTCCACCCGCTCGACCTGACCGTCCCGAACGGTTCCTTCTTCGCCCTCCTCGGCGCCTCCGGCTGCGGGAAGACCACCACCCTGCGGATGATCGCCGGACTGGAAGACCCCTCCACCGGCACCATCCGGCTCGGCGACCGGGACGTCACCGGCCTCCCGCCGCACAAGCGCCCGGTCAACACCGTCTTCCAGAGCTACGCCCTCTTCCCGCATCTGACGATCTTCGAGAACATCGCCTTCGGCCTCCGCCGCCGCGGGATCCGGTCGGTGCAGAAGCAGGTCGGCGAGATGCTGGAACTCGTCCAGCTCGGTGACTTCGCCGCCCGCAGACCGCATCAGCTCTCCGGCGGCCAGCAGCAGCGCGTCGCCGTCGCCCGCGCACTGATCAACCATCCCCGGGTGCTCCTCCTCGACGAACCGCTGGGCGCCCTCGACCTCAAACTCCGCCGCCAGATGCAGCTGGAGCTCAAACGCATCCAGACCGAGGTCGGGATCACCTTCATCCATGTCACCCACGACCAGGAGGAGGCCATGACCATGGCCGACACCGTCGCGGTGATGAACGGCGGCCGGGTCGAACAGCTGGGCGCCCCCGCCGAGCTGTACGAACTGCCGCGCACCACCTTCGTCGCCAACTTCCTCGGCAGCTCCAACCTGATCGAAGCGAAGGTCACCTCGACGGCGGGCGGCGAGATCGCCGTCACCGCCGGAGGAACGAAGCTGCGCCTGCCCGCCGACCGCTGCTCCGCCGCACCCACCGCGGGGGAGCGGCTGCTGGTCGGTGTGCGGCCCGAGAAGATGTCCCTGGTCCACGCCGACGACGCGGCCGGGATCGACGCTTCGCGGAATCGTTTCACCGGAACCATCCGGGCGGCCGGGTTCATCGGGGTCTCCACCCAGTACATCGTCGACAGCCCGGCGGGCGGCACCCTGGAGGTCTACGTCCAGAACCTCGAACACGACACCCGGCTCACCCCGGGCGCCGAGGTCGTCCTGCACTGGAACCCGGCCCATACCTTCGGGCTCGACCCGGACCGGGGCACCGACGAGGGCACCTCCCGCACCGTCGAGGCGGCGGAGGCCGCCGGATGAGCGCCACCACCGCACCCTCCGCAGCCGGGGCGCCGCCGGGAGACCCCGCCGCGGACCCGGGGCCCGTTGTCCACAAGCCGTCCGTACGCCGCCGGCTCGTCCCGTACTGGCTGCTGCTCCCCGGCATCCTCTGGCTGCTGGTCTTCTTCGCCCTGCCGCTGGTCTACCAGGCCTCCACCTCCGTCCAGACCGGCTCCCTCGAAGAGGGCTTCCGGGTCACCTGGCACTTCGCGACCTACTGGGACGCGTTCGGCGAGTACTGGCCGCACTTCGTGCGCTCCGTGCTCTACGCGGGCACCGCCACCCTGCTCTGTCTGCTGCTCGGCTACCCGCTCGCCTATCTGATCGCCTTCCGGGCGGGCCGCTGGCGCAATCTGCTGCTGGTCCTCGTCATCGCCCCGTTCTTCACCAGCTTCCTGATCCGCACCCTGGCGTGGAAGACGATCCTGGCCGACGGCGGCCCGGTCGTGGACGTCCTCGACACCGTCGGCTTCCTCGCCGTCACCGACTGGCTGGGGATGACCGACGGCTCCCGGGTCCTCGCCACCCCGCTCGCCGTCGTCACCGGTCTGACGTACAACTTCCTGCCGTTTATGATCCTGCCGCTCTACACCTCCCTGGAACGGATCGACACCCGGCTCCACGAGGCCGCCGGGGACCTCTATGCCACCCCCGCCACCACCTTCCGCAAGGTCACCTTCCCGCTGTCCCTGCCGGGCGTGGTCTCCGGAACCCTGCTCACCTTCATCCCCGCCAGCGGCGACTACATCAACGCCGAACTGCTCGGCTCCACCGACACCAAAATGGTCGGCAACGTCATCCAGTCGCAGTTCCTGAGGGTGCTCGACTACCCGACCGCGGCCGCGCTGTCGTTCCTGCTGATGGCCGTCGTGCTCATCATGGTCTCGGTCTACATCAGGCGGGCCGGAACGGAGGACCTGCTGTGACGACCCCCCGGAAGACGGGCGGCGGCCCCAGGGCGATCGGCGCCTGGCTGCGGCGGAACGCCGTGGTCCTCGCGGGCCTGGCCACCCTCGGCTATCTGATCCTGCCCAACGTCGTCGTGATGGTGTTCTCGTTCAACAAGCCCGCCGGGAAGTTCAACTACTCCTGGCGCGAGTTCTCCACCGACGCCTGGCAGGACCCGTGCGGCGTGGCCGGCCTCTGCGGTTCGCTCACCCTGTCGCTGCGGATCGCGTTCTTCGCCACCCTCGGCGCCACCGTCCTCGGCACGATGATCGCCTTCGCCCTGGTGCGCTACCGCTTCCGGGCCCGGGGCGCCGTCAACTCCCTGATCTTCCTGCCGATGGCGATGCCCGAGGTCGTCATGGCCGCGTCGCTCCTCACCCTCTTCCTCAACCTGGGGGCGGAGCTGGGACCGCTGACCGTCCTGATCGCCCACACCATGTTCGCCCTGAGCTTCGTGGTCGTCGCGGTCAAGGCCCGGGTGCTGTCGATGGACCCGAGACTGGAGGAGGCCGCCCGCGATCTCTACGCCGGGCCGGTGCAGACCTTCCTCCGGGTGACCCTGCCGATCGCCGCGCCCGGTATCGCGGCGGGCGCCCTGCTGGCCTTCGCGCTCTCCTTCGACGATTTCATCATCACCAACTTCAACTCCGGCAACACCGTGACCTTCCCCATGTTCGTCTGGGGATCGGCCCAGCGCGGTACGCCGGTCCAGATCAACGTCATCGGTACGGCCATGTTCGCCATCGCCGTACTGATCGTCGTCGTCGGCCAGTTCGTCGCCGGCCGGCGGCGTAAAACCGTCTGATGTTCCCTAAGGAGTGGAAACCATGGCCCCTGGTGCCATGACCGCAGTACCCCAGGCCGCCCCCGGCGACCGTGCCGCCACCGCGCGGGCGGCCCGGTCCCTGGCCGGCGCCCGGCCCGTCTCGTACTGGCTGGACGATCCGGCCCGGCCCGCCGCCCTCCCGGCGCTCACCGGCGACGAACAGTGCGATCTGCTGGTCGTCGGCGGCGGCTACAGCGGGCTGTGGACCGCGCTGATCGCCAAGGAGCGCGATCCGGAGTGGGACGTCGTCCTGATCGAAGGCCGGGAGACGGGCTGGGCCGCCTCCGGCCGCAACGGCGGCTTCTGCGCCGCCTCCCTCACCCATGGCCTCGGCAACGGAATCGCCCGCTGGCCGGGCGAGATCCACCGGCTGGAGGAGCTGGGCGCCCGCAACCTCGACGCCATCGAGGAGGCCGTCGGCAGATACGGCATCGACTGCGATTTCGAACGCACCGGCTCCATCGACGTCGCCACCGAGCCGTACCAGGTCGAGGAGTTGGAGCAGGCGTACGAGGAGGCGCGGCGGCACGGCATCGGCGGACTGGAACTGCTCGACGCGGCGGCGGTACGGGCCGAGGTCGACTCCCCGCTCTTCCTCGGCGGGCTGCGGGACCGCGACGGTACGGCGATGCTCCACCCGGCGAAGCTGGCATGGGGGCTGAAGCGGGCGTGCCTGGAGGCGGGTGTACGGATCTACGAGAACACCCCCGGCCTCCGGCTCGCCCCGGCCCGCTCCGGCCCCCGGATGGCGGTCCGCACCCCGTACGGCCGGATCTTCGCCCGGCGGATCGCCCTCGGCACCAACGTCTTCCCCTCGCTGGTCAAGCGGGTGCGCCCGTACACCGTCCCGGTCTACGACTACGCCCTGACCACCGAGCCCCTCACCGAGGAGCAACTCGCCTCGGTCGGCTGGCGCGGCCGCCAGGGGCTCGGTGACGCGGCCAACCAGTTCCACTACTTCCGGCTCACCGCCGACCACCGGATCCTGTGGGGCGGCTACGACGCGGTCTATCCGTACGGCGGCCGGATCAGCGCCGAGATGGACCACCGGCCGGAGACGTACCTCAGACTCGCCGAACACTTCTTCCAGTACTTCCCGCAGCTGGAGGGGGTCCGCTTCAGCCACGCCTGGGGCGGGGCCATCGACACCTGCTCGCGCTTCTCCGCGTTCTACGGCACGGCGCACGGCGGCCGGGTGGCGTACGCCGCCGGGTACACGGGCCTCGGGGTGGGGGCCACCCGCTTCGGCGCGGAGGTGATGCTCGACCTGCTCTCGGGGCGGCGGACCGAGCGGACCGGACTGGAGATGGTGCGCACGAAGCCGCTGCCGTTCCCGCCGGAGCCGGTGGCCTGGGCCGGGATCGGGCTCACCAAGTGGTCGCTGGCGCGGGCCGACGCCCGGGGCGGGCGGCGCAATCTCTGGCTGCGGACCATGGACCGGCTCGGACTCGGCTTCGACAGCTGACGGTACGGCCGCCGCCGAAGCCGATTCCGAGCCGGGTGACGCAGTTCACTACTGATTGGTAGCCAAAGTCGCGTCATAGCCGGGGCCCGTCCCCTTCTCCCTCGTGAAACAGCGTCCGCCCGGACGACGCAGACGAGAGGAAGGCGGCACGATGACCGATTCACGGGACAAAACGGCGGTGGAGTGGCTGGTGTCGGCGGCACCGGACCCCGAGGTCTGCCGCTGGGAGTGGGAGCGCAACCCGCTGGGAGTGGCGCTGCTGCCCGCGGGGCGGCGCTGGGACGTGCTGATCGTCCCCGGGGAGCTGGGCCGTCCGGCCCTCGACGTACTCGTCCGGCTGACGGACCGGCCGGGACCCGTACTCGCCGACTTCGGAGACGTCCGGATGGGGTTCTTCGTGCCCGCCGGGACCTCGGGGCGCTGGGTCGGCAGCGGAATGCGCGGCGCCGGCCGCGGAACGTGGATCGTCGTCCCGCACCCGGCACGGGGCACCGGCGGCGGGATGCGCTGGCTGGTACGGCCGGACGGTTCGGGCGCCCTCAACGATCCGGAGCTGCTCGAACTCGCGGTGGGCGAGGCGGCGTCGGCGCTCGCCCGGGGCGGGCGGGAGGCGGCGGAGGGGAAGCCGGGCCGGGTGCCGGGGCCGTCGGCGCCCGGGCAGGAGCGGGAAGAGAGGTGAGAAGGGGGGCGGGGCGGCGCGGCATGTGCGGGCCGGGCGGCCGCCCCGGGGTGCGGGTGCGGGTCCGGACGGGCGTGATCCCGGGGGCAGTCCTGAGCGGGTGCGGTCCCGAGTGGGTGCGGCCGCCCCGTACCGCTCCCCCTGCCGCCCCCTGATCGCGGGTCGACTTCGGGCCCTTCGTGCCGGAGGCCTTGACAAGACTATTGGTCTGGACCAAATTGGCCCTCCCTCGCCCCGCTTCCATCCCCCCACTCCTTGGAGGCAGTTGTGGTACGCGCACGCGTCGGAACCACCGGGAGCAGTCGCGCCAGACGCCGGGCCCGCACCAGGCTCGGCAGACTCCTCGCCGCCACCACGGCGGCCGCCCTCACCGTCACCGCCCTGGTCACCTCGGCGACCACGGCCCGCGCGGCCGACGCCGAACTCGCCGTCAACGGCGGCTTCGAGGCCGGACTCAGCAACTGGACCTGCTCCGCTAACACCGGGACCACCGTCGCCACCCCGGTCCGTACGGGCGCTGCCGCCCTCAAGGCCACCCCCGCGGGCTCCGACAACGCCCGGTGCAGCCAGACCGTCAACGTCCAGCCGGGCTCGCAGTATTCGCTCAGCGGCTGGGTCCAGGGCGGCTACGTCTACCTGGGTGTCACCGGCACCGGAACCACCGACGTATCCACCTGGACCCCCGCCGCGGCGAGCTGGCAGAAGCTCACCACCACCTTCCGCACCGGCCCGGCGACCACCTCCGTCACCCTCTACACCCACGGCTGGTACGGCACGCCCGCCTACCACGCCGACGACATCTCCCTCTTCGGCCCCTCCGGCGGGCCGGTCACGGTCCCCACCGCCCCGACCGGCCTGACCGCCGGATCGCCCGCCTCCACCTCCGTACCCCTGGCCTGGAACCCCGTCTCCGGAGCCACCGGCTACCACGTCTACCGGGGCGCCGACCGGGTCGCGTCCTCCGCTTCGGCCTCCGCCTACGTCACCGGGCTGACGCCCGCCACGACATACGACTTCGAGGTCACCGCCGTCAACAGCGCGGGTGAATCCCCGCGGTCGGCGGCCGTACGGGTGACCACCACCAGCGGCGGGGGCGGCGACGGCGGACTCCCGCCGCACGCGCTCGTCGGCTATCTGCACACCAGCTTCGCCAACGGCTCCGGCTACACCCGGATGGCCGACGTCCCCGACTCGTGGGACGTCATCAACCTCGCCTTCGGTGAGCCGACCTCCGTCACCTCCGGCGATATCCGCTTCAGCCTCTGCCCGGTGACCGAGTGCCCGAACGTGGAGTCCGTCGCCGATTTCAAGACCGCCGTCAAGGCGAAGCAGGCCGCGGGCAAGAAGGTCCTCATCTCCATCGGCGGCCAGAACGGCCAGGTGCAGCTCGGCTCCACCGCCGCCCGGGACGCCTTCGTCACCTCCGTCTCCCGGATCATCGACGAGTACGGCCTCGACGGCCTCGACATCGACTTCGAGGGCCACTCCCTCTCGCTGAACACCGGGGACACCGACTTCCGCGCCCCGACCACCCCCGTGATTGTCAATCTGATCTCGGCAGTCAAGACGCTGAAGGCGAGGTACGGCGCCAAGTTCGTGCTCACCATGGCGCCGGAGACCTTCTTCGTCCAGCTCGGCTACCAGTTCTACGGCTCCGGACCCTGGGGCGGCCAGGACCCGCGGGCCGGCTCGTACCTGCCGGTCATCCACGCCCTGCGCGACGACCTCACCCTGCTCCATGTCCAGCACTACAACTCGGGCCCGATCATGGGGCTCGACAACCAGTACCACACCATGGGCAACGCGGACTTCCACATCGCGATGAGCGACATGCTGCTCACCGGCTTCCCGGTGGCGGGGAACACCGCGCGGGTCTTCCCGCCGCTCCGGCCCGAACAGCTCGCCATCGGGATGCCCGCGTCCACCCAGGCGGGCAACGGACACACCCCGCCCGGCGAGGTCAACAAGGCCCTCGACTGCCTCACCAAGAGGGTCAACTGCGGCTCCTACCAGACCCACGGCACCTGGCCCGCGCTGCGCGGACTGATGTCCTGGTCGATCAACTGGGACCGCTTCAACCAGTTCGAGTTCTCCCGGAACTTCGACGCCTACCGCTGGAGCTGACCCCCTGAACGCGGCGGGTCGGCCGGTGGGTCGGCCGGCGGGAACAGCAGCAGGAGCAGCGCGCCGAACAGGCACCAGCTGCCGATGACGTCCAGCGGCCAGTGATAGCCGCGCAGCACCAGACCGATGCCCGTCGCCAGGGTCAGCAGCCCGGCGGCGGGCATCGCCACTGCCCGGGCCGCGGGCGGCAGCGCGGGGCGCAGCAGCAGGGCCGCGGCGCCGAAGGCGACGAGGGCGGTGGCCGCATGCCCGGAGGGGTAGTAGCCGGTCGACTCGGTCAGCGGCCCGGGACGGTCGAGGAGCGCCTTCAGCGGGACGACCAGGGCCGGTACGGCGGCGATCGCGAGGACGGCGCGGAGCATCGCGTACCCCTGCTCGCCGCGCGGCATCCCGTGCCTCCGGCCTCCGTGCGGTGCCGTGTGCCCGGGGGCGGCGGGGTGCGGGCGCCACGCGGTGTACAGCAGGGCCGCGGCGAGCACCGGCAGCGCGATCCCGAGGCTGCCGAGGTCGGCGAGGAGTTCGGTGAGCGGGCGCGGCCCGCGCCCGGCGACGGCCCGCGAGATCCGTTCGTCCAGCGAGCGCAGCGGCCCGCCGGCCGCGACCTGCCAGGTGACCACGGCGAAGAGCAGCAGCAGCGCCAGGGCGGCGGCGAGGCGCCGGGGCCGGGAGGCACCCGGGAGACCGGGGAGGCGCGGCAGCTGCGGCAGACGCGGAAAGGCCGGCTGCCTCGGAACAGGGGGGGTAGTTCCGAAACAGCCGGCCGGACCGGGCCGCCGCGCGCCCCGGGGGGTTTGGGGCGAGCGGCCATCCGATCGGTGAGGAGTCCCGGAACCGAGGGCTCCGGTGCCGTGCGCAGAGGCACGCGGGAAACGGTGCTGGGGATGCGCCGTTCCCGGGTCGCCCGCGGAGAACCGTGGGCGGGGTGTTTCTCTCATCCTGCAGAAACCGTACGGCAGTGGTCGGACGGGGGACAGGCGGATCGCGATCCCGCCACAGCTTCTTCACAGGCCCTGACGGTTGCGGTCCGCGGCGGGCGCGGCCGTGGCGAAGGCCCTGGCGAGCGGGGCTCGCCAGGGCCTTCAGCCGCTGGTCACGGGGCTGTCCGCCGGACGCCCACGGCCTGGGGCCGGGGCGGCCGGCCCATGACCGGCGGCCGTTCCGGGGCCGGTGGACCGGGTACCGACAGCGCATCGGGGCCGGCGGTCCGGGGCCGGCCGCTCAGAGCGCGGCGAACGCCTGCTCCAGAATGTCCAGGCCCTCGTTGAGCAGGTCCTCGCCGATCACCAGCGGCGGCAGGAAGCGCAGCACGTTCCCGTAGGTGCCGCAGGTCAGCACGAGCAGGCCCTCGGCGTGGCAGGCCTTGGCGAGCGCCCCGGCCTCCGCCGCGGCCGGCTCCTTGGTGGCGCGGTCCTTCACCAGCTCGATGGCGATCATCGCGCCGCGGCCCCGGATGTCACCGATGACCTCGTACTTCTCGGCCATCGCCGCGAGGCGGGCCTTCATGACCTCCTCGATACGCCGGGCCTTCGCGTTGAGGTCCAGCTCCTTCATCGTCTCGATGGAGCCGAGCGCGCCGGCGCAGGCGACCGGGTTACCGCCGTAGGTGCCGCCGAGGCCGCCCGCGTGCGCGGCGTCCATGATCTCGGCGCGGCCCGTCACGGCCGCCAGCGGCAGACCGCCCGCGATGCCCTTGGCGGTGGTGATCAGGTCCGGGACGATGCCCTCGTCCTCACAGGCGAACCACTGGCCGGTACGGCAGAAACCGGACTGGATCTCGTCGGCGACGAACACGATCCCGTTGTCCTCGGCGAACTGCGCGATGGCCGGCAGGAAGCCCTTGGCCGGCTCGATGAAACCACCCTCGCCCAGAACCGGCTCGATGATGATCGCGGCGACGTTCTCGGCGCCGATCTGCTTGCTGATCTGGTCGATGGCCTGGGCGGACGCCTCGGCACCGGCGTTCTCGGCACCGGTCGGCCAGCGGTAGCCGTAGGCCACCGGCACCCGGTAGACCTCGGGCGCGAACGGGCCGAAGCCCTGCTTGTACGGCATGTTCTTGGCCGTCAGCGCCATGGTGAGGTTGGTGCGGCCGTGGTAGCCGTGGTCGAAGACCACGACCGCCTGGCGCTTGGTGTAGGCGCGGGCGATCTTCACCGCGTTCTCGACGGCTTCGGCGCCGGAGTTGAACAGCGCGGACTTCTTGGCGTGGTCACCCGGGGTCAGCTCGGCGAGCGCCTCCGCGACCTCCACATAGCCCTCGTACGGGGTCACCATGAAACAGGTGTGGGTGAAGTCGGCCAGCTGGGCGGAGGCCCGGCGCACCACGGCCTCGGCGCTGGCGCCGACGCTGGTCACGGCGATGCCGGAGCCGAAGTCGATCAGCCGGTTCCCGTCGACGTCCTCGATGATCCCGCCACCCGCACGGGCCGTGAACACCGGCAGCACGGAACCCACACCGGCGGCGACCGCGGCGGTCCTGCGGGCCTGGAGCTCGACCGACTTCGGGCCGGGGATGGCGGTGACGACGCGGCGCTCCTGCGGAATCGCAGTCATGAGGGGCTCCTGGGGGTGCTCGGGAGTGGGGGTGCTCGGCGGTACTGCTCAGCGGTTCTGCCGGCTTGTGCTGAATCGTTCTGATCGGAATCGTTCGGACTCGTCATGCGCAGGTTAGGGCCGGGGGAGGGGGGTGGGCATGCGCCGTTCGGGAGTGTTGGCGGCGGTCCCCTTGTCCGCGCCGGACATAGCGGTGCCGGGCGGGGCGGTGAGGCGGCGGAGGGCCTCCGGTACGGGGGCGGACACTCGTGCCCGGGACTCGCCCCGGACCTGCGGTGGATACGCGGAGGGCGTCCGGGTGGGGCGGATCGGTGAACTCCCCGCCCCGGGGCACTAGATTGGGCCCGCACAGCGGCGGGCCTGGCTGGTCAGGGGGCAGCGGTTCATGGACAGGGATTCCTCGGGTACCTCGGGTGCTCACGACGCGTACGGAACGCCGGGAGGGTACGGCGCGCACGGCGCGGGTTCACGCCCCGTGCCGCTGCCGCCGCCGATGCCCGCACAGCCCCCGGCACCCGGCCCGGCGGAGGACCGGGCCCGTCCCGCAGTCCCCCGCCCCGCCGTCCCCGCCGTTCCCGGGCATGCCCCGGTCACCCGCCCGGCCGTCGCCGACTGGCTGCGCACCCCCCGCCCCCCGGCGGCCCCCGGCATCTGGCGCCCGGGCCATGTCCCCCGCCCGGACGAGGCCCCCGACCTGGTCCCCGGCCGCCAGCTCTTCAGCGGGGCACTGATCGCGTTCCTGGTGGGGTGGCTGCTGTGGTCGCTGCTGTGGAACGGGTTCCTGGAGGGGTGGTGGATCTTCATCACCGACTGGTGGGAGCTGCCGATGGAGTGGCTCGTACCGGACGCGTGGACCACCCCCGGGCACGGCAGCTTCGATCTGTACGTCGCGATCACCTACCTCTACTACGGTCTGGTGATCGGGGGTCTTTCCGTCGGCATGGGCAGGGTCGGCAACTGGGCCGAGGTGTGGCGGCGGTACGGCGTACCGCTCTGGCCGCTCTTCTTCGTGGTGCAGGGCGTATGGCGGGAAATGCCCCGGGTGAGCTGGCTCACCTGGGTCTCCAACCTCTACTACGTACTCCTCGTGGTGACGGTGATCGCCGTCGTCGGGCGGATCGGCACCTGGCCCGCCGTCCGCCGCAGGCTGGACGGCAGCCCGCAGGAGCCCTCGGCCGCTGAACCCCGCCACGACCCCACCACCTGGCCGGAACTCCGCGCCGCCGGACTCGTCGACGCCGCCGACAGCCTTACCCGGGCGGTCCACAGCGGCACCCTCGGTGATGTCGACTACGCGCGGATCCGCCGCGCCTGGCAAGGAGTGAGCGCCCGGCCCGACCGGCTCGCGGCCTTCACCGGCACCGTCCGCGACCACGGACCGGCCGCCTGCGCGCACCCCTCCGGCGTACGGGACCTCCCGGTCCGCAGCGCCCTGCACGACCTCGCCACCGGTCAGGTGCGGATCGGCACGGCGGTCGACAGCGAGCGCAATCCCTACCCCCGCCGGACCACCGGCGTCGCCCTCGACCCCGCCCTCCTGGGCACCTCCCTGCTCGCCGTCGGCCCCTCCGGCTCCGGGAAGAGCGTCCGGCTGATGCGTCCGGTCGTCGAGTCGCTCTGCCTGCACGCCCTCGCCAACCGCGCGGCCGTCGTCGCCGTGACCGCGTACGGCTCCGGGCTCGCCCCGGACGACGCCTTCGACCTGGTGGTCGCCGTCGGCCGCCCCGGGGCGACCCACGACCTCGACCTGTACGGCGGCTCCGACGATCCCGACGAGGCGGCCCGTACCCTCGCCGAGGCACTCGTGGGCGATCTCGCCGCCACCCTCCCCGGCGGCGACGGCAGGCGGGCGGCGACCGCGCTGGCCCAGCTGATCGGCCCGTACCGCAGTGTCCACGGCCGTTTTCCGGCCGTCCCGGAGCTCCGGGAGCTGCTGAGCGGCTCACCCGCCGCGTCCGGCGCCCTGCGGACGGCCCTGGAGGCACGGGGCGGCCCCGAGGCCGCGGCCCAGCTGCGGGAGCTGGACGCCCGGGAGCGCCAGTCGGCGCGCGCCGACGACATCGGCGTGCTCCTCGCCGAGCGGATCGCGTTCCTGGACCGGCCCGCGTTCGCCGGCTCGTTCCGTACCGACGGCAGCGGACGCCAGTTCTCGCTGCGCGCCGTCGAGCATCCGCTGCGGGTCCGGATCGACCTGCCCGAGCGCGGCCACGCCGAAGCGTCCCGGATCGTGGCCCGGCTGGTGCTCGCCCAGTTCACGGAGGCGGCGCCGGCCCGGTCCGACCGGTCCCTGTTCGCCGCGCTGGTCCTGGACGACGCCGCGTACACCGTCACCGCCGACTCCGTCCGGGCCGTCCAGCGGCTGCGCTCCGCCAACGCCGGGGTCGTGCTCGCGCTGCGCACCCTGGAGGACGTCCCGGAGCCGCTGCGCGGGCCGCTGCTCGGCGCGGTGGGCTGCCGGATGGTGTTCTCCGGGCTCGCGCCCTGGGACGGCAACCGGTTCGCCGAGGCCTGGGGCACCGAGTGGGTGCAGACCCGGGACGTCACCAACCGGCAGATCATCTCCGACGAGCCGCTGACCAAGGCCCTGCACATGATGCGCCGCCTGGTCACCGGGCGGGCGGCGACCGCGGAGGCGGTCACCGTCCGCGAGGTGGAGCGGGCCCGCTGGTCCGCCTCCGATCTGGCGCACAAGGTTCCCGCCGGGCACGCCGTGCTCTCCCTGACGACGGTCGGGGGCGACCACACGCCGCCGCTGCTGGTGGACCTCAGGACCTGATACCGCCGCGGCACCCCGGCAGGCGGCCCCGGGAACCGCCTGCCCGCCACCGCCCGGCCGCCCCGCCCCGGGCTGCCGTACTGCTACGACCTGGCAGAATCGGAGCAGGCCGTTCATACGCGACGGCGCAATGCCTGCTCCCCGCGCCGCCGCACCCCGTCCGGCGCCCCCTCCCCGAAGGGCCCACGGTCCCATGCCCCTCACGCTCGCCGCGCTGGTCCAGCACTCCTCGCTCAGACTCACCGTCCGGGCGGGCGAGGGCGAGCTGGACCGGGAGGTGCGGTGGGCGCACGTCAGCGAGCTGGCCGACCCCGTGCCGTATCTGGAGGGCGGGGAGCTGCTGCTCGTCACCGCGATCAGGCTCGACGTGCACGACCCGGAAGCCATGCGGCGCTATGTCCGGCGGCTGACGGACGCCGGCGTCGTCGGGCTCGGATTCGCGGTCGGTGTCCACCACGACGCCGTACCGGACGCGCTGCTGGAAGCGGCCCGGGAGGCGGACTTCCCGCTCCTCGAAGTGCCCCGGAAAACGCCGTTCCTCGCCATCGTCAAGGTGGTCTCGGCGGCCATCGCGGCCGATCAGTACCGTGCGGTGACGGCGGGCTTCGCGGCCCAGCGGGAACTGACCCGGGCCGCGCTCGCGGGCGGCCCCGGTGCGGTCCTCGCCCGGCTCGCCGGATACGTCGACGGCTGGGCGGCGCTCTACGACACCTCCGGCGCCGTCGTCGCCGCCGCACCCGACTGGGCGGCCCGGCGGGCAGCCCTGCACTCCGCCGACGCCGAACGGCTCCGGGAGCGCCCCGCGCCCGCCAGCGTCGTCGTCGCCGACACCGGCACCGGGAACGACCGCGTCGAACTCCAGTCCCTGGGCACCGGGCGCCGGGTCCGGGGCGTGCTGGCGGTGGGCACCGGCGTACCCCTCGGTACGGCCGAGCGGTACGCGGTCCACGCCGCCATCGCCCTCCTCACCCTCGCCACGGAACGCTCCCGCTCCCTCCGGCACGCCGAACGGCGGATCGGCGCGGCCGTGCTGCGGATGCTGCTGGCCGGGCACCCGGACGATGCCCGCACGGTCGCCGGGGACCTGTACGACACCCTCCTCGACGCCCCCTTCCGGGTACTGGTCGCCGAACCCGCCGACCCCGCGGCGCCGGACGCCGGCGAGATCCTCGGGAACCTGGCCGAGTCGCTGGAGTCCGCCGCATCCCGGGCGGGCGAGCCCGTCATCGCGGTACGGGAACCGGCCGGCCGGCTGGTGGCCCTGGCGGCCGACGGGGGAGCGGTCCTGGAGTCCTGCGCCGGCCCGCAACCGGAACAGCCCGCGCAGGCCGTGCAGGTCGGGTCTTCCCCCGGCGGCGGGGGAGAGCCGCCGCTGCACCTCGGACTCTCCGCGGCCACCCCGCCCGGTCCGGGCCCCGCCGCCGCACCCGCCGCCCTCCGCCAGGCCGAACAGGCGCTGTCCGTGGCCCGGCGCCGGGGCCGGGCCGTGGTCGAGCACAGTGAGCTGGTCGCGGGCTCGGTCCTGCCCCTCCTCGCGGACGATGCGGTACGGGCCTTCGCCGACGGGCTGCTGCGGCCTCTGTACGAGCACGATGCCACCGGACGCGGCGATCTCGTCGCGTCCCTGAGGGCTTGGCTCTCCCGACACGGACAGTGGGACGCGGCGGCGGCGGACCTCGGAGTGCACCGCCATACGCTCCGCTACCGGATGCGGCGCGTGGAGGAGATCCTCGGCCGCTCCCTGGACGATCCGGATGTCCGGATGGAGCTGTGGCTGGCCCTGAAGACGACGGAACCCCCGCCCCGCGCCTGACGCGGCTCCCGGGCCGCCACGAACGCCCCTCTCCGGCATCCGAGCTCCGGCCCCGGCTTCCGGAAGCCCCGGCGCCAACATCCCCGGCGCCAACATTCCCGGCTTCCGCACCCGGCTTCCGCACCCCGGCCTGTGACTTGCCGGCCTGCGACTCGCAGGCCCGTGGCACCTCGGCCCGTGGCACCCCGGCCCGTGACAGCGCCCCGCCTCCGAAAGAGCCGCGCCGCCCGCCTCCGGCCGACCCCGCAGCGGCCCCCGGACCTCGGCCGGGCCCGCAGCTCCCTGGTTTCTGCCCGATGACGGGCAGAACTCTTGGCAGCAGCCGCTGTCAGTACCTAAAGTCCTCGTCGTTGCTGACGTTCGGTCCGCTCGGGACCGCTCCGTCGCCCTCCCCTCCGTTCCCGGACGCCCGGCCGCCCCGGATACGTCCGAGCGCCCCGTGAAGGACCTCGATGACCCGACCCGCCCCCGCCGTGGGCCTGCCCGCCGCCGGTACCGAACCGGTTCTCCCCACGGGTACCGCCCCCGCGGGCACCACCCCCACCGGACGCCGGATCACCGGCGCCGTCTGGGGCGCCCTCGCCATCGTGTACGTCGTCTGGGGCTCGACCTACCTCGGCATAGCCGTCGCCGTCGAGACCCTGCCGCCGTTCCTCTCGGCCGGGGCCAGGTTCGCGCTCGCCGGACTGCTCCTCGGGGCGATCGTCGCCTGGCGGCAGGGCCCCGCCGCCCTGAAGGTCACCCGGGCGCAGCTCGGTTCCGCCGTCCTCGTCGGCCTGCTGCTCCTCCTCGGCGGCAACAGTCTCGTCGTCCTCGCCGAGACCGCCATCCCCTCCGGGCTCGCGGCGCTCCTCGTCGCCATCGTGCCCGCCTGGGTCGTCGTGCTCCGGCGCGCGTCCGGCGAGCGGCCGGGCGGCCGCGCGTACACCGGTGTCGCCATCGGCCTCGCCGGGCTCGCGGTCCTCACCCTGCCCGGTCTCAGCGGCGACGTCCGGCTCTGGGGCGTACTGATCGTGATCGCGGCCACCGTGAGCTGGTCCGTGGGGTCCTTCTTCTCCTCCCGGATCCCGATGCCGGGCAATCCCTTCACCGCCAGTGCTTACGAGATGGTCGCGGGCGGCATCGGCTGCGCCCTGGTGGGGCTCGGCCGCGGCGAGCACCTCGGGTTCTCGGTCGCCGAGGTGTCCACCCGTTCCTGGCTGGCCCTCGCCTATCTGGTGGTCTTCGGCTCCCTGGTGGCGTTCACCGCCTACGCCTGGCTGCTGCACTCCGCGCCGCTGTCACTGGTCGCCACCTACGCGTATGTGAACCCGGTCGTCGCGGTCTTCCTCGGCGCCGTGTTCCTCAGCGAGCCCGTCACCTGGCCGATCCTCCTCGGCGGCGGGATCGTGGTCGCCGCGGTCTGTCTCATCGTGAGCACCGAACGCCGCCGCTGACCCGCGCCCCGGCCATCTGACCCGCGCCCCGGCCATCTGACCCGCGCCCCGGCCCGCTGACCCGCGCCCCGGCCCGGAGACCCCGCCCCGGCCCGGAGACCCCGCCCCGGCCCGGGGCCCCGCACCGCCCCGTACCCTCCCTGCCGCGCCAAAGCGTCAGGTCCCCGGAGCCGACCACTCCACCCCGGACAAACGACCCCGCGGCCTCCCGCACCTACCGTGGGACCGCACACCCCCAACTCCTACCTCGGAAGGGCCGGGACATGACCTCCACCCACGCCTTCTGGCTCGCCGGCCGCCAGGCCACCGGTGAGACCTCGTTCGACGTCACCAACTCGTGGGACGGACGGCTCGTCGGCACGGTCTCCGTACCGACCGAGGAGCAGGTCGAGGAGGCCGTCGCCGCCGCCTACGCCGTACGGGACGAATTCGCGGCGACTCCCGCCCATGTCCGGGCCGCCGCCCTCGACCACGTCTCGCGCCGGCTCGCCGAGCGCACCGAGGAGATCGCGCAGCTCATCTCCGCCGAGAACGGAAAGCCCATCAAGTGGGCCCGCGGCGAGGTCGGCCGGGCCGTGTCCGTGTTCCGGTTCGCCGCCGAGGAGGCCCGCCGCTTCAACGGAGGCGACGCGCAGCGGCTGGACACCGACGCCGGAGGCACCGGCCGGCTC
Organism: Streptomyces sp. NPDC094448; assembly: GCF_044763775.1. Taxonomy (NCBI): domain Bacteria; kingdom Bacillati; phylum Actinomycetota; class Actinomycetes; order Kitasatosporales; family Streptomycetaceae; genus Streptomyces; species Streptomyces sp. NPDC094448. Next base: position 120,284 of record NZ_JBIWGU010000017.1, read on the forward strand.
GCGCTCACCCGCCGGGTGCCGCGCGGCGTCGTCCTCGGCATCGCGCCGTTCAACTTCCCGCTGAACCTCAGCGCCCACAAGGTCGCCCCGGCCATCGCCGTCGGCGCGCCGATCATCCTCAAGCCCGCCCCGGCGACCCCGATCTCCTCGCTGGTCCTGGGCGAGCTGCTGGCCGAGACCGACCTCCCGGCCGGTTCCTGGTCCGTGCTGACCGTCCCCAACGAGCGGATGCCCGCCCTGGTCCAGGACGAGCGGCTGCCGGTGATCTCCTTCACCGGCTCCGGCCCGGTCGGGTACGCGATCATGGACTCGGTGCCGCGTAAGCACACCACCCTGGAGCTGGGCGGCAACGGCGCCGCCGTCGTCCTCGCCGACTGGTCCTCCGAGGCCGATCTGGACTGGGCCGCGAGCCGGATCGCGACCTTCTCCAACTACCAGGGCGGCCAGTCCTGCATCTCCGTCCAGCGGGTGATCGCCGACGCCTCTGTCTACGACCGGCTGCTGCCGAAGATCGTCGCGGCCGTCGAGGCCCAGGTCACCGGCGACCCGTCGGACGCCGCCACCGATGTCGGCCCGCTGGTCAGCGAGGACGCCGCCCGCCGGGTGGAGTCCTGGGTCGACGAGGCCGTCGCCGCGGGCGCCGTCCTGCTGGCGGGCGGCAAGCGCGACGGCGCCACCTACGCGCCGACCGTGCTCGCCGAGGTTCCGGCCGGGACCACGATCTCCTGCGAGGAGGTCTTCGGCCCGGTGCTCACCGTCACCCGGGTGGACGGCGAGGACGCCGCCTTCGCGGCCGTCAACGACTCCAAGTACGGCCTCCAGGCGGGCGTCTTCACCCATGACGTCCAAACCGCGTTCCGCGCCCACCGGGCCCTGGAGGTCGGCGGCGTGATCGTCGGCGACGTACCCTCCTACCGTGCGGACCAGATGCCGTACGGCGGCGCCAAGCAGTCCGGCGTCGGCCGTGAGGGGGTCGCGTACGCGATGGACGACTACACCTACGAGCGCGTGCTGGTCCTCACCGGTCTGGCCCTCTGAGGCCCGCTCCCTTCAGGCCCGGCGGCCGGAGCCCTGCTGTGCGGGGGCTCCGGCCGCCGTGTTTCCCGGGTGCGGACGCCGGCCCGGCCGCCCCCGGTGCCGGGCCGTGCGGGAACCCGTCCCCCGCGGCCGGAGTCGCCCGGGAATCCGTCCCCCGACCGGATCCGGCGGGATGGTGTACCCGCCGGAGATCGGGTAGGACGAAAGGTGTACGAGGGAGTACGAGGCAGTAGCACCGGCCGGTAGCGAGCCCGCGCCCGCCCGGCCGCAACCCGACGACGCCCGCACCACGACACCGCGGCGAGGTGGACCTCATGACCGCACCACTGGAGAAGGACCGGCCCCCCAGGGTCACCGAGCGGGAGGCCCGGCAGGTCGCCGAGGCCGCCCGCGAACAGGACTGGCGCAAGCCGAGCTTCGCCAAGGAGCTGTTCCTCGGACGGTTCCGGCTCGACCTGATCCACCCGCACCCCCTCCCCGCGGGCGAGGACGTACGGCGCGGCGAGGAGTTCCTCTCCCGGCTCCGGGCCTTCTGCGAATCCTCGGTCGACGGCGCGCTGATCGAACGGGAGGACCGGATCCCCGACGAGATGATCGACGGGCTGCGGAAGCTCGGCGCGCTCGGCATGAAGATCGACCCCAAGTACGGGGGCCTCGGCCTCACCCAGGTCTACTACAACAAGGCACTCGCCCTCGCCGGCTCCGCCAGCCCCGCGATCGGCGCCCTGCTCTCCGCGCACCAGTCCATCGGCGTACCGCAGCCGCTGAAGCTCTTCGGCACCCAGGAGCAGAAGGACGCCTTCCTGCCCCGGCTGGCCCGCCACGACATCTCCGCCTTCCTGCTCACCGAGCCGGACGTGGGCTCCGACCCGGCCCGGCTGGCCACCACGGCCCTGCCGGACGGCGACGCGTACGTCCTCGACGGGGTGAAGCTGTGGACGACCAACGGCGTCGTCGCCGACCTCCTGGTGGTGATGGCCCGGGTGCCGAAGTCGGACGACCACCCCGGCGGGATCACCGCCTTCGTCGTCGAGGCGAACAGCGAAGGCATCACGGTCGAGAACCGCAACTCCTTCATGGGGCTGCGCGGTCTGGAGAACGGCGTCACCCGCTTCCACCGGGTCCGGGTCCCGGCGGCCAACCGGATCGGCCCCGAGGGAGCCGGCCTGAAGATCGCCCTCACCACCCTCAACACCGGCCGGCTCTCCCTCCCCGCGATGTGCGTCGGCGCGGGGAAGTGGTGTCTGAAGATCGCCCGCGAATGGTCGGAGGTCCGTGAGCAGTGGGGCCGGCCGGTCGCCCGCCACGAGGCCGTCGGCGCGAAGATCTCCTTCATCGCGGCCACCACCTTCGCCCTCGAAGCCGTCGTCGACCTGGCCTCCCAGCTGGCCGACGAGGACCGCAACGACATTCGCATCGAAGCCGCCCTCGCCAAGCTGTACGGCTCCGAAATGGCCTGCCTGATCGCCGACGAACTGGTCCAGATCCGCGGCGGCCGCGGCTTCGAGACCGCCGCATCGCTGGCCGCCCGCGGCGAACGGGCCGTCGCCGCCGAACAGCTGCTGCGCGATCTGCGGATCAACCGTATTTTCGAGGGCTCCACGGAGATCATGCATCTGCTGATCGCCCGCGAGGCCGTCGACGCCCACCTCAAGGTCGCGGGCGGGCTCATCGACCCCGACACCTCCCTGGGCGACAAGGCGAAGGCGGGCGCCCAGGCGGGGGCCTTCTACGCCCGCTGGCTGCCGCAGCTCGTCACCGGCCCGGGGCGGCTCCCCACCTCGTACCAGGAATTCCACCCCGACGGCCACCCCGATCTGGGCACCCATCTGCGCTACGCGGAACGTGCCTCGCGCCGGCTCGCCCGCGCCACCTTCCTCGGCATGGCCCGCTGGCAGGGCCGGATGGAGACCAAACAGGGCTTCCTCGGCCGGATCGTCGACATCGGCGCCGAGCTGTTCGCGATGAGCGCCGCCTGTGTCCGCGCGGAGCTGCTGCGCGGCGGCGGGGACGGCCACGGCCGGGAGGCGTACCAGCTGGCCGACGCGTTCTGCCGGCAGTCCAGACTGCGGGTGGAGGAGCTGTTCGGACGGCTCTGGAAGAACACCGACGATATCGACCGCAAGGTCGTCGGCAGGGTGCTGGCCGGTGCGTACACCTGGCTGGAGGAGGGCGTGATCGACCCCAGCGGCGACGCCCCGTGGATCGCCGACGCCACCCCCGGACCCTCCCGCCGCGAGAACGTCCACCGCCCGATCCCCTGACGCCCGCGGCCCGCCTCCCGGCGGCGGTCACCACGGCAGGCCCGGGCGCCCCCGACGCCCCGCGCGCGAGGGCGCACGGCCCGGGGAAGACCGGTTCCCCGGGACGGATCCGCCCGCCCGGCCCGCGCCGGAGGCGCCCCGCCGCGCCGCCGACCGACCCGCGCTGGTCCAAGGCGGCGGTATTACGGACACAATGGGGGGCATGAGCGACAGCCCATCCCCCCTCGCCGATCCGCACACCGTCTTCGCGCCCGACCCGGGCACCGGCCCGCGGGACCTCGTCGTCCTCGGCTCGACCGGCTCCATCGGCACGCAGGCCATCGACCTCGTGCTGCGCAATCCGGACCGGTTCCGGGTGACCGCGCTCTCCGCGGCGGGCGGCCGGGTCGGTCTCCTCGCCGAGCAGGCCAGGACGTTGCGGGTGACGGCCGTCGCGGTCGCCCGGGAGGACGCCGTACCCGCCCTGCGCGAGGCACTGTCCGCCGAGTACGGCGGCGAGCCGCAGCCCGAGATCCTCGCCGGGCCCGCCGCCGCCGCCGAACTGGCCGCCACCGACTGCCACACCGTGCTCAACGGCATCACGGGCTCCATCGGTCTGGCGCCGACGCTCGCCGCGCTGAAGGCCGGGCGCACCCTCGCCCTCGCCAACAAGGAGTCCCTGATCGTCGGCGGGCCGCTGGTCAAGGAGCTGGCCCGGCCCGGCCAGATCATCCCCGTGGACTCCGAGCACGCCGCGCTCTTCCAGGCGCTGGCCGCCGGCACCCGCGCCGATGTGCGGAAGCTGGTGGTCACCGCCTCCGGCGGCCCCTTCCGCGGCCGTACCCGCTCGGAACTCGCCGCCGTCACCCCCGCGGACGCCCTGGCGCACCCCACCTGGGCGATGGGCCCGGTGATCACCGTCAACAGCGCCACCCTGGTCAACAAGGGCCTCGAAGTCATCGAGGCACATCTGCTGTACGACATCCCCTTCGACCGTATCGAGGTCGTCGTCCACCCCCAGTCGTACGTCCACTCCATGGTGGAGTTCAGCGACGGCTCCACCCTCGCCCAGGCCACCCCGCCCGATATGCGCGGCCCCATCGCCATCGGCGTCGGCTGGCCCGAACGGATCCCGGACGCCGCCCCCGCCTTCGACTGGACCAAGGCCTCCACCTGGGAGTTCTTCCCGCTGGACACCGAGGCCTTCCCCTCCGTAGGACTCGCCCGCCACGTCGGCGAACTCGGCGGTACCGCCCCCGCCGTATTCAACGCAGCCAACGAGGAGTGCGTGGACGCGTTCCTCGCCGGAAAGCTGCCGTTCAACGGAATCATGGATACGGTCACGGAGGTCGTCACCGAACACGGGGTGCCCGCGAGGGGAACCCGGCTCACGGTCGAGGACGTCCTGCAGGCGGAGGACCGGGCCCGCGCCCGGGCCCGGGAACTGGCGGCGAAAGCCACGGCGGAGGCGCGCGCATGACGATGTTGTTGACGGTGCTCGGCATCGTGATGTTCGCGGTGGGGCTGCTGTTCTCCATCGCCTGGCACGAACTGGGCCATCTGTCGACGGCCAAGCTGTTCGGCATCCGGGTACCGCAGTACATGGTCGGTTTCGGGCCGACCCTCTGGTCCCGGAAGAAGGGCGAGACGGAGTACGGCATCAAGGCCGTCCCCCTCGGCGGCTACATCCGCATGATCGGCATGTTCCCGCCGGGTGCCGACGGACGGGTCGAGGCCCGCTCCACCTCCCCCTGGCGCGGCATGATCGAAGACGCCAGGACCGCCGCGTACGAGGAACTGGAACCCGGCGACGAGAACCGGCTCTTCTATACGCGCAGGCCCTGGAAGCGCGTGATCGTGATGTTCGCCGGGCCCTTTATGAACCTGGTGCTCGCCGTCGCGATCTTCCTCGGCGTCTCGATGACCTTCGGCTTCTCCACCCAGACCACCCAGGTCGCCGGGGTGCAGCAGTGCGTGATCTCGCAGAGCGCCGACCGCGACACCTGCGCCGCCGGCGATCCCGTCTCGCCCGCCCGGGCCGCCGGGCTGCGGACCGGCGACACGATCACCGCCTTCAACGGCACACCGGTGAAGGACTGGGCGACCCTCTCCGACCGGATCCGCGACACCATCGGCCCGGCCACCATCACCGTCGAGCGCGGCGGGCAGGAAGTCGTCCTGCACGCGACCCTCCGCGAGAACATGGTGGCCAAGAAGGACTCCGACGGCGAGGTCGTTCCCGGCGAGTACGTTCCGGCCGGCTATCTGGGCTTCGCCGCGAAGACCGAGATCCTCCCGCTCTCCTTCGGCGACTCCGTCGACCGTATGGGCGATATGCTCGAAAACGGCGTCGAGTCGATCATCGCGCTCCCCGCCAAGGTCCCCGACCTGTGGAACGCCGCCTTCGCCGACGCCGAGCGCAAGGACGACTCCCCGGTCGGTGTGGTCGGCGCCGCCCGGATCAGCGGAGAGGTGATGACCCTCGACGCACCCGCGCAGAACCTCTTCGCGATGTTCCTGATGCTGCTCGCGGGCTTCAACCTCTCCCTCTTCCTCTTCAATATGCTGCCGCTGCTGCCACTGGACGGCGGCCATATCGCGGGGGCGCTCTGGGAGTCGGTACGGCGCCGGATCGCCCGGCTCTTCCGGCGGCCCGACCCCGGCCCGTTCGACGTGGCCAAGCTGATGCCGGTCGCCTATGTGGTCGCGGGCATCTTCATCTGCTTCACCCTGCTGGTTCTGGTCGCCGATATCGTCAATCCGGTCAAAATCACCTGATCGGCGGTTGACCTAGGGAAACCGGCTACGGCGGCCGAGCGCACACACGCTCGGCCGCCGTCACCTTCGGGCGGTTCGGGCGCGCGATGTGCTCGCGTCAACCCCGGTGCCGTAACCTCGATGGCCTGAGCCCGCCGTTCTTCGGGGCCACGTCCACACCATGGGGTAGCACTGCTGATGACCGCGATTTCTCTCGGTATGCCTTCCGTTCCGACCAAGCTCGCGGACCGCCGCGTGAGCCGGAAGATCCAGGTCGGATCAGTCGCCGTCGGCGGGGACGCGCCCGTCTCGGTCCAGTCCATGACCACCACCAGGACCTCCGACATCGGCGCCACCCTCCAGCAGATCGCCGAGCTGACCGCGTCCGGCTGCCAGATCGTCCGGGTCGCCTGCCCGACCCAGGACGACGCCGACGCCCTCGCCGTGATCGCCCGCAAGTCCCAGATCCCGGTGATCGCCGACATCCACTTCCAGCCGAAGTACGTCTTCGCCGCGATCGACGCCGGCTGCGCGGCGGTCCGGGTCAACCCCGGCAACATCAAGCAGTTCGACGACCAGGTCAAGGAGATCGCCAAGGCCGCGGGCGAGACGGGCACCCCGATCCGGATCGGCGTCAACGCCGGTTCCCTGGACCGCCGTCTGCTCCAGAAGTACGGCAAGGCCACCCCGGAGGCGCTGGTCGAGTCCGCGCTCTGGGAGGCTTCCCTCTTCGAGGAGCACGGCTTCCGCGATATCAAGATCTCCGTCAAGCACAACGACCCCGTCGTGATGGTCAACGCCTACCGGCAGCTGGCCGCCCAGTGCGACTACCCGCTCCACCTCGGTGTCACCGAGGCGGGTCCGGCGTTCCAGGGCACCATCAAGTCCGCGGTGGCGTTCGGCGCGCTCCTCAGCGAGGGCATCGGCGACACCATCCGGGTCTCCCTCTCCGCCCCGCCCGCGGAGGAGGTCAAGGTCGGCATCCAGATCCTCGAATCGCTCAATCTGCGCCAGCGGCGTCTGGAGATCGTCTCCTGCCCCTCCTGCGGCCGCGCCCAGGTCGATGTCTACAAGCTCGCCGACGAGGTGACCGCCGGTCTGGAGGGCATGGAGGTCCCGCTGCGGGTCGCCGTCATGGGCTGCGTCGTCAACGGTCCGGGAGAGGCGCGCGAGGCCGACCTCGGCGTCGCCTCCGGCAACGGCAAGGGCCAGATCTTTGTCAAGGGCGAGGTGATCAAGACCGTCCCCGAGTCGAAGATCGTCGAGACCCTGATCGAAGAGGCGATGAAGATCGCGGAGCAGATGGAGAAGGACGGCGTCGCCTCGGGCGAACCGACGGTCGCCATCGGCGCCTGACCCCTGCGGGGAGCATCGCGGCGATCCGGGCCCGGACCGGGCCCGGGTCTTTCCGCCCAGGGCCCCCTGCGCCGCGAGGCCGGTACCCGGCCGGGCCCCTCAGGAGGCTCCCGGACTCCGGCCGCTCCGGGCCGGCCGTTCCCGGACCCGCCGCGCACCACCCCCGGGCCCAGCCGGCCCGGTCGGAGGCCGGGCGGCCTCGCCACCCCGTACGGCTCGGCGCCGCCGGTGCCGGGCACCGGAAGCGCCCGGGCCGGCGTCCGGTGACGGTTCCACGGGGCGGAGCCTCCACTCCCGGGCGGACGCGGCCCCGGGCGCGGGCCGTCTCGGGTCCGGGGCCGCCCGAGTTTCCGGATCCGTACCGGCCGGGGTATCCCGGAGCACCAGGGCCCGGGAGCCACCCGCTCCGGAGCGGCCGCGGACCGGCCCCGCGCACGCCCCCTGCGCCCGCGGCCGCGCCGGGCGCGGAGAGCACCCCCGTACCACCCCCGCCGCCGGAACTCCCGCGCCGCGTACCGCCCGCATCCGCGGCCGCGGACCGGCGTCCGTACGCTCGGCACCCGCGGCACCCGGCGGGTACAGTGCGGAGATCAGCAGACCGTACGGTGAGGCCCCTTCGTGTTGACGCAGACCACCACCCGGGTCCTCGAACCCAGCGACCTCGGCGCCGCGCTCGCCGTGCTGGAGAGCGAACCCGTGGAGAATGCTTTTGTCACCTCACGGGTCCAGGTCGCCGGGCTCGACCCCTGGCGCCTCGGCGGTGAGATGTGGGGCTGGTACGCGGAAGGACGGCTCCGTTCCCTCTGCTACTCCGGGGCCAACCTCGTCCCCGTCTGCGCCACCCCCGAGGCCGTGCGCGCCTTCGCCGACCGGGCCCGCCGCACCGGCCGCCGCTGCTCCTCCATCGTCGGCCCGGCCGGGCCGACCTCCCAGCTGTGGCGGCTCCTCGAACCCCACTGGGGCCCCGCCCGCGATATCCGCGCCCATCAGCCGCTGATGGTGACCGAGACGACCGCGCCCGGTATCGAGCCCGATCCGCACGTCCGCCGCATCCGCAAGGACGAGATGGAGGTGATCATGCCCGCGTGCGTGGCCATGTTCACCGAGGAGGTCGGGGTCTCCCCGATGGCGGGCGACGGCGGCCTCCTCTACCAGGCCCGCGTCGCCGAGCTCGTCGGCTCCGGCCGCTCCTTCGCCCGGATCGACGGCGGCCGGGTGGTCTTCAAGGCCGAGATCGGCGCGGCCACCACCCAGGCCTGCCAGATCCAGGGCGTCTGGGTCGACCCCGAGTACCGCGGGCGCGGACTCTCGGAGACGGGGATGGCCGCCGTACTGCGGTACGCCCTCGCCGATGTCGCCCCCGTCGTCAGCCTGTACGTCAACGACTACAACACCCCCGCCAGGGCCGCCTACCGGAGGGTCGGCTTCCGAGAGGTCGGCGCGTTTATGAGCATCCTCTTCTGAACCCGGGTCCACCCCTCTCCCGGCGCCCCCCGCGCCACCCGCGCCACGGAAACCACCACCCGCCGCACCGGTCCGGGCCAGTAGGGTGCGCGCATGGCATCAGACCTCGGGGACGTCCCCCACCTCCCCGCCGCCACCGTCGAGCCGGTCGATCTCGCGGCCCGGCTCGACGAGGCCCTGATGGTGCAGGCACTCGCCTTCGGACTGACCCATGCCGAGGTCGAGGTCCGCCGCCCCATCGTCCAGCGCCATCTGCTCCAGCCGGGCGCCCGCGGCTTCGCCGCCCTCACCGGCACCGGACGGCTCGTCGGCTTCGTGTACGGAATGCCCAACAGCCGCGCCCACTGGTGGTCCACCGTGGTGGAGCCGTACCTCCGCGCCACCGGCAGCGAACCCTGGCTGGACGGTTCGTTCGTCATCACCGAACTGCACGTCCACCCCCGGTTCCAGGGGCGGGGCCTGGGCCGCGGGCTGATCACCGCCATCACCGACGGCGCCGCCGAACCCCGCTCCATCCTGTCCGCCATCGACACCGAATCACCCGCCCGCGCCCTCTACCGGAGCCTCGGCTACCGGGATCTCGCGCGCCGTGTCCACTTCCCCAGCGCACCCCGCCCGTACGCCGTGATGGGCGCTCCGCTGCCGCTGTCGCGCGGCAACTGATTTCCGCCTGCCCCCGCCGCCCGGCTAACCTCCTGCCCATCACCTTCTTCACGCAGGTCGTTCACGCAGGAGATTCCCATGGCAGCCCAGGTCCAGCGCATGTCCCGTCTGATGGTCAAGACACTGCGCGACGACCCGGCAGACGCGGAGACCCTCAGCCACAAGCTCCTGGTCCGCGCCGGGTACGTACGGCGCAACGCGGCCGGCATCTGGTCCTGGCTGCCGCTGGGCAAGGCCGTCCTCGACAACATCACCCGGGTCGTCCGTGAGGAGATGGATGCCGCGGGCGCCCAGGAGGTGTCGCTGCCCGCGCTGCTGCCGAAGGAGCCCTACGAGGCCAGCGGCCGCTGGGACGAGTACGGCGCCGAGCTGTTCCGGCTCAAGGACCGCAAGGGCGCCGACTACCTCCTCGGCCCCACCCACGAGGAGATCTTCACCCTGCTGGTGAAGGACCAGTGTTCGTCCTACAAGGATCTGCCGGTCGTCCTTTACCAGATCCAGACGAAGTACCGCGACGAGGCCCGGCCCCGGTCCGGCATCCTGCGCAGCCGCGAGTTCCTGATGAAGGACTCGTACTCCTTCGACACCACCGACGAGGGTCTGGCGGAGTCCTACGCGCTCCACCGCGAGGCGTACATCAAGATCTTCCGGCGGCTGGGGCTGGACCACCGCATCGTCTCCGCCGTCTCCGGCGCGATGGGCGGCTCCGCCTCCGAGGAGTTCCTGGCGCCCGCCGCCGCCGGTGAGGACACCTTCGTCCACTGCACCTCCTGCGACTACGCCGCCAACACCGAAGCGGTCACCTTCACCGTGCCCGCCGCGGAGACGGTGGAGCACCCGGCCGTGGAGCGGCTGGACACCCCGGACACCCCGACCATCGAAACCCTGGCGGCCCACCTCGGGGTGCCCGCGTCGGCGACCCTGAAGAACCTCCTGGTCAAGGTCGACGGCGAGATCGTCGCCGTCGGCGTCCCCGGGGACCGCGAGGTCGACCTCGGCAAGCTCGCCGAGCACCTCGCCCCCGCCGAGGTCGAACTCGTCACCGCCGACGATTTCACCGGCCGCCCCGACCTGGTCCGCGGCTACGTCGGCCCCCAGGGTCTCGACAAGGTCCGCTATCTGGCCGACCCGCGCGTCGCCGCCGGTACGGCCTGGATCACCGGCGCCAACGAGGCGGGCTTCCACGCCCGCAACGTCGTCGCGGGCCGCGACTTCGAGGTCGACGAGTACCTCGACGTGGTCGTCGTCGAGGAAGGCGACCCCTGCCCCAAGTGCGGCCACGGCCTCAAGCTGGACCGGGCCATCGAGATCGGCCATATCTTCCAGCTGGGCCGCAAGTACGCGGATGCCTTCCAGCTCGACGTCCTCGGCCGGAACGGCAAGCCCGAGCGGGTGACGATGGGTTCGTACGGGATCGGGGTCTCCCGCGCCGTCGCCGCGCTCGCCGAGCAGACCGCCGACGAGCAGGGCCTGTGCTGGCCCGCGGAGATCGCCCCCGCGGACGTCCACGTGGTCGCCGCGGGCAAGGCCGCCCAGACCGAGTTCGCCCTCGAAGCGGCCGAGCAGCTGGCGGCGGCGGGCCTGCGGGTCCTGGTCGACGAGCGCCCCGGGGTCTCCCCGGGTGTCAAGTTCACCGACGCGGAGCTGATCGGCGTCCCGAAGATCCTGGTCGCCGGCCGCAGGGTCGCCGAGGGCGTGGTGGAACTGAAGGACCGCCGCACGGGTGAGCGCGAGGAACTGCCGCTGGCGGAGGCGATCGCCCGTCTGACGCCGTAGCCCCCCGGGGGCCGGGGCTGGGGTTGCCCCCGGCCCCGGGCTGCGGGCTGCTCCTCAACGACCCGGCCACCGCGGGGGCGGAGAGCACACGTACCTGGGGGCGCGAGGAACTGCGCGACCAGCCGGCCACGGCCCGCAGCCGGAATACAGCCCCCGCCGGGCACCGCGCCCCAGCGGCACGCACCGCGCCCCAGCGGCCCGCGCTACAGCCAGGACGCGAACTCCAGCAGCGGTTCCGCCTCCCGCGCGCGGCCCGCGCGCATCGCCGCGATCGCCGCCGTGACCGTGCGGAACAGCGTCCAGCCGAGGACCCGGTCCCGGTCCAGGTCCAGCGAGTCGGCGAGGCGCCCCACCCGGCGGCGGGCCGTCGAGGGGCCCGCGGTGGTGGCGACCAGGTCCTCCGCGCGGTCCCGGGCCAGCCGCGCCAGATCGTAGGCGCGTTCCCCGACGAGCGGCGACGGGCCGACCGCGAGCCACGGGGCCCGGTCACCGGCCAGCACCTTGCCCTGGTGGAAGCAGCCGTGCAGCAGGAGGGCCTCGGGTTCCCCGGCGGCCAGCAGCTCCTCCCGTACCTCCAGCGCGGCGGAGATCAGGGGTGCCACGGTGTCGCCGCAGTCCGCGGTCCGCAGCCGCTCCGCCGCGGTGGCCGTGCGGTCCGCCACGGAGGGGAGGCCGTGCCCGGGGGGCGGCGGGGCCCAGAGCCTGCGCAGGGTGCCCGAGGCCTCCAGGACGGCTTTGGCCTCGGGCAGGGAGCGTACGGACACTTCGGGGTGGAGCCGTTCCAGCAGCAGCCCGGCGGGGCCCGCGGCGCCGAGGAGCCGGACGGCCCCGGAGCCGTCCCAGGTTTCCAGGGCGGTCCGCTCGTGGCCGGTCGCGGCGGACGGCGGGGCGAGCTTGAGGGCCGCAGGGGTGCCGTCGGGGAGGTGGACGAGGGCGACGAGGCTGCCCCGGCCGCCGGGTGCCACCACCCGGTCGACGGCCACACCGGTCTCTTCGACCGTGCGGGCGAGCAGCTCCGGCAGCCGTTCCAGCCAGAGAGCGTCCTCCTGTGTGCCGTCGCCTTCGGCGAGCGCCCGCACCAGACGCCGGGGCGCTTCGAAATCCATGCCTGTGCGACTTCCTCTCATGCCCGTGTGGGCACTCCTACGCTCCGGCCGGACGGCCGGTGCCCGCCGACCGCTCGGCGAGCCCAGGAAAGGCTACGCCGGTGCCGGTCCAGCGCACCGACCGCACCGCCGCCTCCCGCAGTGCGGCGGCCGCCTCGGTCCGCAGCGGGCCTTGCGCGGCCCTGACCAGGTCGGAGCAGGCACCGGCGGTCCGGTCCTCCAGATGGGCCGCGAGGCGTCCGGCGGCTGCGGCGTCCGGTACGGGGAAGGGCAGGGCGTAGGCGGGTGCGGCGGCCACGGGGGTGCCGCCCAGATCGCGGACGGCCCGGATCAGGGCATCGCGGCGGGCGCGGTGCGCGGTGTGGGCCGCGCGGGCCTCGGCCTGCCGGGCCGGGCCGACGCGGGCGCCGACGACTCCGTACCCGTACACCGCCGCGTGTTCGGCGGCGAGTGCCGCCTGGACGGCGGCCAGCGGCTCCCGGTCCCCGCTCATCGGCCCTCGCCCCCGGATGCGGCGGGGCGGGTCAGCAGATAGGCGTTGGCCGCTCCGGCCGCGGCCACCGAAGCGAGCAGCCGTGCCAGTTCGGGTCCGGCCCCGGCGAGGGCGGTGGTGTGGGCGGCGGAGGACCGGCGCTCCGCGGCGGCCAGCTCCGTCAGTGCCGCCGAGGGGTCGGGCGGGACCGCCGCCGGGGTGCCTCCGCCGCCCGCGGGGGCGCCGCCGAGGGCGGTGGCGTGCGCGGCGGATACGGCCCGCAGCGGTGCCAGCCGTCCGGCCAGCGCCGGATGCGCGGCGATCACCGCGTCGTAGCGGTCCCGGAGCGCCCCACCGGATGCGGCCAACCGTTTCCTCAGGGCCGCGTCCGCCGCCCCCGGCGCGCTTCCCCGTTCACGCGCCCCCTCGGCGCCGTGCGCGCGGTCGCGTCCGCCCGGCTCCGACGGCTCACCCGAGCAGCCGGAGAGCGCCCCTGTCACCACCGCACCTGCTGTCGCGCCCGTCACTGCGAGCGCTCTTCGTCTCGTCGTTCCCGGGCGCCTCACGCGTCTCTCCCTCATTCGGCCGGTGGTTCCGTGATGATCATCGCCGCAGGCGAGCGTACCCGCGGGTCACCCTCGGGTGGACGGCAACACCCTTCCGGACCGGATACCCTTTGATCTGACACGCGACCATCCGTGACGGCACCCCGCACGGACGCGACGGACCCACAACAGCACACGCGGCCGAGGAGTCACCCGGATGAGCACCACCCAGAGCGAGAGGCTGCGCGGGTTGCTGGATCCGCTCGTCAGCGCCGCCGGACTGGATCTCGAAGAGATCGAGGTGACCCGGGCGGGCCGTCGCCGCCAGCTGAGAATCGTCGTCGACTCCGACGAGGGCCTCACCCTCGACGCGTGTGCCGAGCTGAGCCGTGAGATCTCCGGCGCGCTCGACGCGTCCGATGTGATGGGCGAAGAGGAGTACACCCTCGAAGTCGGTTCGCCCGGCGCCGACCGTCCGCTGACCGAACCGCGCCACTATGTGCGCGCCGCCGGCCGTCTGGTGAAGTTCCGCCTCCACGACGGCGGCGAACTGGTCGCCCGGGTGCTCGCCGTGGACGAGGACGGGGTGGACACCGAGGTTCCCGGGGTCAAGGGGCGCAAGCCGACCGCCCGCCGGATCGACTTCGGCGAGATCGCCGCGGCGCGTGTCGAGATCGAGTTCAACCGCAAGGACAAGAAGGAAGAGGAGGCGTAGCCGTGGATATCGACGTAAAGCTCCTGAAGGGCTTGGCACAGGAGAAGGAGATTCCCTTCGACCTGCTGGTCGAGGCGATCGAGTCGGCCCTCCTCATCGCGTACCACCGCACCCCGGACAGCCGCCGCCAGGCCCGGGTCGTGCTGAGCCGGGAGACCGGCCATGTGACCGTCTGGGCCAAGGAGGACCCGGCCGATGTGCCGGAGGGCCAGGAGCCCAAGGACTTCGACGACACCCCGACCGACTTCGGCCGGATCGCCGCGACCACGGCCCGCCAGGTCATCCAGCAGCGACTGCGGGACGCCGAGAACGACGTCACCTTCGGCGAGTACGCCCGCCGGGAGGGCGATATCGTCTCCGGCCAGGTACAGCAGGGCAAGGACCCGAAGAACGTCCTGGTCAAGCTGGACGACAAGCTGGAGGCCATCCTGCCGGTGCAGGAGCAGGTCCCCGGCGAGGAGTACACCCACGGGCTCCGGCTGCGCACCTATGTCGTCCGGGTGGCCAAGGGGGTGCGCGGTCCGTCCGTCACCCTCTCCCGCACCCACCCGAGCCTGGTGAAGAAGCTCTTCGCGCTGGAGGTCCCCGAGATCGCGGACGGCAGCGTCGAGATCGCCGCCATCGCCCGCGAGGCCGGCCACCGCACCAAGATCGCGGTCCGCTCCACCCGGGCCGGGCTGAACGCCAAGGGCGCCTGCATCGGCCCGATGGGCGGCCGGGTCCGCAATGTGATGGCCGAACTGCACGGCGAGAAGATCGACATCGTCGACTGGTCGGACGATCCGGCCGAGATGGTGGCGAACGCGCTCTCCCCGGCCCGGGTCAGCAAGGTGGAGGTCGTGGACCTCGGCGCCCGCTCGGCCCGGGTCACCGTCCCCGACTACCAGCTCTCGCTGGCGATCGGCAAGGAAGGGCAGAACGCCCGGCTCGCCGCGCGCCTCACCGGCTGGCGCATCGACATCCGCTCGGACACCGAGCAGCCCGCCGATGCCCCCGTGGAGCAGAACGGCCGCTGAACCCGCTCGGCAGGCTCCGTACCCCGGTCGCCCCGGGGCTGCGGGATCACGGTCCGGCGGTGACCCGGCTCCGGCCGGAACCGCGCCCCGCGGCCACCCACTGTGGCCGAACAAGACAGATGAGTGTTCGATTTTTGCCCCAAACGGGTGAGGTCGCTATGGGGAGGTAGACTTAACCGTGTCTGGCCGGACGCATGTCGGCGCATGCCCTGAACGTACGTGTGTGGGCTGCCGCGAACGGACGGCCAAGAGCGACCTTCTGCGCATCGTGAGGATCGGGGACGAGTGCGTCCCCGATGATCGCGGTACGCTGCCCGGCCGGGGTGCGTATGTACACCCCGCCGTGGTCTGTCTCGACCAGGCGGTCCGCCGCCGGGCGTTTCCCCGGGCCCTCAGGTCCGAGGTCCCGCTCGACACGGCCGCACTCCGTCTGCACGTGCAGGCGGTGACGGAGCGGGACGAGTAAGAAGAAGTACGGCACGGGACCCCGTGCGGTCAGGTACCTCGCGAGTCGGAAGTAGGTCGAGATTGCGATGAGCACTCGATGAGTACGCGATGAGTACGCCCATGAAGTAGCGACGGTCCGGCGGTAATCCGGACCTCAAAGGAGCGAAGTGGCTAAGGTCCGGGTATACGAGCTCGCCAAGGAGTTCGGTGTGGAGAGCAAGGTCGTCATGGCCAAGCTCCAGGAACTCGGTGAATTCGTCCGTTCGGCGTCCTCGACGATCGAGGCGCCGGTTGTGCGCAAGTTGACTGACGCGTTGCAGGGGTCCGGCTCCGGTGCCGGCAAGACCGCTGCCAAGCCGGGTGCGCCCCGTAAGGCCGCACCCACCCCCGCCGCCCCCCGACCGGGCGGCCCCACCCCCGGCGCGCCCGGTTCGGCCGCGCCCCGTCCCGCTGCCCCCAAGCCCGGCGCCCCGGCCCCCCGGCCGACCGCCGCCGAGGCCCCCGGCAGCACGCCTTCTCCGGCCGCGCCTGCCGGTCCGCGTCCGGGCCCGAAGCCCGCGTCCCGGCCCGGTCCGGTCACGCCCGTGCCCGCGGCGGAGTTCTCCGCCCCGGCGCCCGCGCAGCCTGCTGCCCCGTCGGCTCCCGCCGCGCCGTCCGCGCCTGCCGGGAACTCCGGTCCCCGGCCCGGTGCCCCCGGCCCGCGTCCCGGTGCCCGCCCCGGCCAGACCGGCGGCGGCCAGGGTGCCCCGCGCCCCGGTGGCGAGCGTCCCTCGCGCCCGGCGCCCGGCCAGGGTGGACCGCGTCCCGGCGGTAACCGTCCGGCCGGTCCCCGTCCGGGCAACAACCCCTTCACCTCCGGCGGTTCCACCGGAATGGCGCGTCCCCAGACGCCCCGTCCCGGCGGCGGCCGTCCCGGTGGTGCCCCGGGCTCCGGTGCCCCGCGTCCGCAGGGCGGCCCCGGCGGCGCCCCGCGCCCGCAGGGCCAGGGTGCTCCCCGTCCCACGCCCGGCGCGATGCCGCGTCCGCAGGCCCCCCGCCCCGGCGGCGGCCCCGCGGGCAACCGCCCGAACCCGGGCATGATGCCCCAGCGTCCGGCCGCGGGCCCCCGTCCCGGCGGCGGCCCCGGTGCCCGTCCCGGCGGCGGCGGCGGTCGTCCCGGCGGTCCCGGTGCCCGTCCCGGCGGCGGCGGTGGCGGCGGCTTCGCCGGCCGTCCCGGCGGCGGCGGTGGCGGCGGCGGTCGTCCCGGTGGCGGCGGCGGCTTCGCCGGCCGTCCCGGCGGCGGTGGCCCCGGTGGCGGCGGCGGTGGCTTCGGCGGCCGTCCCGGTTTCGGTGGCCGTCCCGGCGGCCCCGGTGGCCGTGGTGGCACACAGGGCGCCTTCGGCCGTCCCGGCGGCCCGGCCCGTCGTGGCCGCAAGTCGAAGCGGCAGCGGCGCCAGGAGTACGAGGCCATGCAGGCCCCGTCGGTCGGCGGCGTGATGCTGCCCCGCGGCAGCGGCGAGACCATTCGCCTGTCGCGCGGTGCGTCCCTCACCGACTTCGCGGAGAAGATCAACGCCAACCCGGCGTCCCTCGTCGCGGTCATGATGAACCTCGGCGAGATGGTCACGGCCACGCAGTCCGTCTCCGACGAGACGCTCCAGCTCCTCGGCGGCGAGATGAACTACACGGTTCAGATCGTCAGCCCGGAGGAGGAGGACCGCGAGCTGCTGGAGTCCTTCGACATCGAGTTCGGCGAGGACGAGGGCACCGAAGAGGAACTGGTCTCCCGTCCGCCGGTCGTCACGGTCATGGGCCACGTCGACCACGGAAAGACCCGACTGCTCGACGCGATCCGCAAGACCAACGTGGTCGCGGGCGAGGCCGGCGGCATCACCCAGCACATCGGTGCCTACCAGGTCGCGACCGAGGTCAACGGCGAGGACCGCCGGATCACCTTCATCGACACCCCCGGTCACGAGGCGTTCACCGCCATGCGTGCCCGTGGTGCCAAGTCGACCGACATCGCGATCCTCGTGGTGGCGGCCAACGACGGTGTGATGCCCCAGACGATCGAGGCGCTCAACCACGCCAAGGCGGCCGATGTGCCGATCGTGGTCGCAGTGAACAAGATCGACGTCGAGGGCGCCGACCCGACGAAGGTGCGCGGCCAGCTCACCGAGTTCGGTCTGGTGGCCGAGGAGTACGGCGGCGACACCATGTTCGTCGACATCTCCGCCAAGCAGGGCCTGCACATCGAGGAGCTGCTGGAGGCCGTCGTCCTCACCGCCGACGCCTCTCTCGACCTGCGCGCCAACCCGAACCAGGACGCCCAGGGCATCGCGATCGAGTCCCACCTCGACCGCGGCCGCGGCGCCGTCTCGACGGTCCTGGTCCAGCGCGGAACGCTCCGCATCGGCGACACCATGGTCGTGGGCGACGCCTACGGCCGGGTGCGGGCCATGCTCGACGACAAGGGCGAGAACGTGGAGGAGGCCGGTCCTTCGACCCCGGTCCTCGTCCTCGGCCTCACCAACGTCCCGGGCGCCGGCGACAACTTCCTCGTCGTCGACGAGGACCGCACCGCCCGTCAGATCGCGGAGAAGCGCGCCGCTCGCGAGCGCAACGCCGCCTTCGCCAAGCGGGTGCGCCGGGTCTCCCTGGAGGACCTCGACAAGGTTCTCAAGGCGGGCGAGATCCAGCAGCTCAACCTCATCATCAAGGGCGACGCGTCCGGATCGGTGGAGGCCCTCGAATCCTCCCTGCTCCAGCTCGACGTCGGCGAAGAGGTCGACATCCGGGTGCTGCACCGCGGTGTCGGTGCGGTCACCGAGTCGGACATCGACCTGGCCATGGGCTCCGACGCCATCGTCATCGGCTTCAACGTCCGCGCGGCCGGCCGTGCCTCGCAGATGGCGGAGCGCGAGGGCGTCGACGTCCGGTACTACTCGGTGATCTACCAGGCCATCGAGGAGATCGAGGCGGCCCTCAAGGGCATGCTCAAGCCGGAGTTCGAAGAGGTCGAGCTGGGTACGGCGGAGATCCGCGAGGTCTTCCGCTCGTCCAAGCTGGGCAACATCGCGGGTGTCCTCATCCGCTCCGGCGAGGTCAAGCGGAACACCAAGGCCCGTCTCATCCGCGACGGCAAGGTGGTCGCCGAGAACCTCAACATCGAGGGTCTGCGCCGCTTCAAGGACGACGTCACCGAGATCCGCGAAGGCTTCGAGGGCGGTATCAACCTCGGAAACTTCAACGACATCAAGATCGACGACGTCATCGCGACGTACGAGATGCGCGAGAAGCCGCGCGGCTGATGCGCTGCGGTCGGCCGGGGCCGGTCGACGGGATTATTTCCGTCGATCGGCCCCGGCCGCTGCGTGTACGGTTCCGGTGTCCCTGTCGAACACCGGCAGGAGCCCTTGAACCCGAACCGGCGGGATATCCGGATAACTCCATGTATGTGGGAACGCTGTCCTTCGATCTGCTCCTCGGCGACGTACGGTCGCTGAAGGAGAAGCGCTCCGTGGTCCGTCCGATCGTCGCCGAGCTGCACCGCAAATTCGCGGTCAGCGTGGCGGAGACCGGCGACCAGGACCTCTACCGAAGGGCCGCGATCGGCTTGGCGGTGGTCTCCGGAGACACCGCACATCTCACCGACGTACTCGACCGGTGCGAACGCTTCGTCGCCGCCCGGCCGGAAGTCGAACTGCTCTCGGTTCGACGCAGGCTCCACAGCGACGAAGACTGAAGTGGAACGCCCACCACGGCCATCGTGGCGGGGCACAGCAGGTAAGAAGGAGAAGGACCAGTGGCCGACAACGCGCGGGCGAAGAAACTGGCGGACCTGATCAGGGAAGTCGTCGCCGAGAAGCTACAGCGCGGTATCAAGGACCCGCGGCTCGGCTCGCATGTGACCATCACCGACACCCGGGTCACCGGCGATCTGCGGGAGGCCACGGTCTTCTACACGGTCTACGGCGACGACGAGGACCGGGCCAGCGCCGCCGCCGGGCTCCAGAGCGCCAAGGGCGTCCTGCGCAGCGCGGTCGGCGCCGCGGCGGGCACCAAGTTCACCCCGACGCTGACGTTCGTCGCGGACGCCCTCCCGGAGAACGCCAAGACCATCGAGGACCTCCTGGACCAGGCCCGTGCCTCGGACGCCCGGGTCCGCGAGGTCTCCTCGGGAGCCGCCTACGCCGGTGACGCCGATCCGTACCGCAAGCCCGAAGAGGACACCGAAGGCGACGGCGGCGCCACCGACGGTGACCGCAGCGGGGGCTCCGCGTCCGCATGACCCAGCGCACCCCCGCGCCCGACGGCCTGGTCATCGTCGACAAGCCGTCGGGCTTCACCTCCCATGACGTCGTAGCGAAAATGCGCGGTATCGCCCGCACCCGCCGGGTGGGCCACGCAGGCACCCTCGACCCCATGGCGACCGGCGTCCTCGTCCTCGGCATCGAGCGGGCCACCAAGCTCCTCGGCCATCTCGCGCTCACCGAGAAGGAGTATCTGGGCACGATCCGGCTCGGCCAGAGCACCGTCACGGACGACGCCGAAGGCGAGATCACCGCGTCCGCCGACGCCTCGGGGATCAGCCGAGAGGCGATCGGTGCCGGAGTCGCCGCCCTCAGCGGCGCGATCATGCAGGTGCCGTCGAAGGTCAGCGCCATCAAGATCGACGGCAAGCGGTCGTACGCCCGCGTCCGCGGCGGCGAGGACTTCGAGATCCCCGCCCGCCCGGTCACCGTCTCCTCCTTCCGGGTCTACGACGTCCGGCCGGAAACCGCCGAGGACGGCACCCCCGTCCTCGACCTCGTGGTCTCCGTCGTCTGCTCCTCCGGCACCTATATCCGGGCCCTCGCCCGCGATCTGGGCGCCGGTCTCGGCGTCGGCGGCCATCTGACCGCCCTGCGGCGCACCCGCGTCGGACCCTATGGACTGGACGCGGCGAAAACCCTCGACCAGCTCCAGGAGGAGCTGACCGTGATGCCCGTCGCCGAAGCCGCCGCCGCGGCCTTCCCCCGCTGGGATCTCGACGCCCGGCGGGCCGGACTGCTCGCCAACGGGGTACGGCTCGACATGCCCGCCTACGACCGCTCACCCGTGGCCGCCTTCGGCCCCGACGAACGGTTCGTGGCGCTCGTCGAGGAGCAGAAGGGCAAGGCCAAGAGCCTCGCGGTCTTCGTCTGAGGCGCCGAGGGGGCGGCCGGTGGCGGCCGGGGGGCGTGGGCATGGCAGTCTTAGACCTGCGAATACTGGTCTTGAGTAACTGATGGTTCGGCGAGGAGCGGTCACAGTGCAGCGCTGGCGTGGCTTGGAGGACATCCCCCAGGACTGGGGGCGCAGCGTCGTCACCATCGGTTCCTACGACGGTGTCCACCGCGGCCACCAGTTGATCATCGGGCGGGCGGTGGAGCGGGCCCGTGAGCTGTCCGTTCCCTCGGTCGTGGTCACCTTCGACCCGCACCCCAGCGAGGTCGTCCGCCCCGGCAGCCACCCGCCGCTCCTCGCGCCCCACCACCGGCGGGCCGAACTGATGGCCGAACTGGGGGTCGACGCGGTCCTCATCCTCCCCTTCACCGCCGAGTTCTCGAAACTCTCGCCCGCCGACTTCATCGTCAAGGTCCTCGTCGACAAGCTGCACGCCAGGACCGTCGTGGAAGGCCCCAACTTCCGCTTCGGCCACCGGGCCGCGGGCACCGTGGACTACCTCGCCGAACTGGGCGCCACCTACGACTACGACGTCGAGGTCGTCGACCTCTACGTCAGCGGCGAGGCGGGCGGCGGCGAACCCTTCTCCTCCACCCTCACCCGCCGGCTCGTGGCCGCGGGCGACGTCGAAGGCGCCCGCGAAATCCTCGGCCGCCCGCACCGCGTGGAGGGCATCGTCGTCCGCGGCGCACAGCGCGGTCGCGAACTGGGCTTCCCCACGGCCAACCTGGAGACCCTGCCGCATACCGCGATCCCCGCGGACGGCGTGTACGCGGGCTGGCTCACGGCGAACGGCGAACGGATGCCGGCGGCGATCTCCGTCGGCACGAACCCGCAGTTCGACGGCGTCGAGCGGACGGTCGAGGGGTACGCGATCGACCGCGTCGACCTGGACCTGTACGGGCTGCACGTCGCGATCGACTTCTTCGCGTACGTACGCGGCCAGGAGAAGTTCGCGTCGGTGGACGACCTGCTGGTGGCGATGGGCCGCGACGTCCAGCAGTGCCGGGAGCTGCTGGGCATGTAAGGCGTGGGGTGCGTTTTCCGGCTGCGGGCCGGTGGGGGCTGGTCGCGCAGTTCCGCCCCTACGCCTTCGGCGGTGGGGGGACCCCCAGCGCCCCTGGGTACCTGTGCTTGCTGCCCCTGTGGTGTGCGGGCCCCACGGTGGTCGGGTCGCGTTGCTCCGCGGGGTAGGCGCGGGGTCTTGTCGGGTGCGGGTCGGTCGGTGGCCTCCGGGCTCACCTCCTCGCAGACTGCGATGCACCGCCCCGAAACGCGTCCCTTCTTGTCGCAGCCTGGCCCCCAAAGGTGGCTTCGGGGGAGTTCGAGGCGCAGGAGCAGCCCGCACCCCGCGGGCAACTCCGGCCCGGAGGGCCCACCCTTCACACAAGGTGGCACGCCACCCCGTCGCCCCGTACGGGACCCGGCTGCTCCGCCACGCAGCGGGCCGCCACCCCCGCCTCCTCCGCCGCCCCGGCGGCCAGCGCAGGGCAGCGGGCGTGGAAGCGGCAGCCCGGCGGGATACGTGCCGGGTCCGGGGGCTCCCCCGTGAGGACCGCCGGTGGCAGCGGCGACTCCGGGAGGACCGAGAGCAGGGCCCGGGTATAGGGGTGGCGCGGTGCGGTGAGGACCGTCTCCACCGGGCCCGACTCCACCACCCGCCCCAGATACATCACGGCCACCCGGTCCGCGATGTTCCACGCCAGCCCCAGATCGTGCGTGACGATCAGCGCGGAGAGCCCCAGTTCGGCGCGGAGCCTCAGGAGCAGCGCGAGGATCTCGCCGCGTACCGAGGCGTCGAGGGAGGCCACCGGCTCGTCTGCGACGATCAGCGCAGGTTCGAGGACGAGCGCGCCCGCGATGACGACCCGCTGCCGCTGTCCGCCGGACAGTTCGTGCGGATAGCGCAGGAAGAAGCGCTCCGGCGGGCGGAGTCCGGCCAGGGAGAGGGCCCGGGCCACGGCCGCCTGCTCGTCCCCGGGCGCCCGGTGCACCCGCAGCCCCTCCGCGACCGCGTCGTACACCGTGTGCCGGGGGTTCAGGGAGCCCGTCGGGTCCTGGAGGACCAGCTGGGCGCGGCGCCGGTAGGCCTTGAGGGCCCGCGGCGTGTAGTCGAGCGGCCGGCCGTCGAAGGAGACCGTGCCCGATGTCGGCCGTACGAGCCCGAGCAGCGCCCGCGCCAGCGTCGTCTTACCGCAGCCGGACTCACCGACGAGGGCGACGATCTCGCCCGCGCCGATCGTCAGATCGACCCCGTCGACGGCGCGCGCGACGGGCCCACCGCGCCGCCCGGGAAAGGCGATGTACAGGTCCTCGGCGCTCAGGAGGGCGCGGGTCACCGGAGGCGGCCTTTCCGGAAGGCCGGGCGGATGCGTACCGCGCTCAGGAACGGTCCGGTCACAGGGAGCCTTCTTTCTCCGGGGCCGGCTCCCCGGGAACCGTGACCACACACGCCACCCGGTGTCCGCCCGAACCGGCGAGCGCGGGCTCCCCGTCGGCGCACGCCGCCACCGCCGCCGGGCAGCGCGGCCGGAACGTACAGCCGCCGGGCAGCGCCGCCGGATCCGGCGGGTCCCCGGGCAGTCCGCGCGGCGCCAGCCGGGACGCGGGATCCCCGACCCGGGGGAACGCCGCGGCCAGCGCCCGCCCGTAGGGGTGGCGGGCCGCGGTGTGGACCGCCCGCGCCGGGCCGTCCTCGACGACCCGGCCCGCGTACATCACCGCCAGCCGGTCGCAGATATCGCCCAGCACCGCGAGATCGTGACTGATCATCATCAGCCCGATGCGCTGTTCGGCGACGAGTTGCCCGATCAGCCGCAGGATCTGCGCCTGGATCATGACGTCCAGCGCGGTTGTCGGTTCGTCGGCGATGATCAGCCGTGGATCGCAGGCCAGCGCCATGGCGATCATCACGCGCTGCCGCTGTCCGCCGGAGAGTTCGTGCGGATAGGACCGGGCCCGGTCGGCGGGCAGCCCCACCTGCCGCAGCAGGGTCGCGACCCGCTCCCGGGTCCCGGCCTGTGTCACCCGCTGGTGCAGCAGCAGGGGTTCGGCGATCTGGTCGCCGATGCGGTGGACCGCGTTCAGGGAGTGCATCGCGCCCTGGAAGACCAGGGACGCCCCGGCCCAGCGGACGGCCCGGAGCCGTCCCCAGCGCATCGTGAGGACGTCCTCCCCGTCGAAGAGGACCTGTCCCTCGACCGTCGCCGCCGGGGGCAGCAGCCTCAGCAGCGCCAGGGCCAGCGTCGACTTCCCGCAGCCGGACTCCCCGGCGATACCGAGCTTCTCGCCCGCCGCCAGGTCGAGGTCGACACCCCGGACGGCGGGCACGGCCGCCTCCCCGGAGCCGTACGTCACCCGCAGATCCCGCACCCGGAGCAGGGGACCGTCCGTCATGAGCCCGCCCCCAGCTTAGGGTTGAGTACGGATTCGACGGCCCGGCCGCAGAGGGTGAACGCGAGCGCGACGGCCGCGATCGCCAGTCCGGGCGGGGTCAGATACCACCAGTGCCCGGCGGAGACGGCCCCCGCCTCCCGGGCGTCCTGGAGCATGCCGCCCCAGGACACCACGGTCGGATCCCCGAGGCCGAGGAAGGCGAGCGTGGCTTCGGTGAGGATGGCCGTGGAGATGCCGAGTGTGGTCTGCGCCAGGACCAGCGGCATCACATTGGGCAGCACATGGCGGCCCATCACATGGCGGTGGCCGCCGCCGAGCGCCCGCGCCCGTTCGATGTACGGCCGGGACTCGACCGCGATGGTCTGCGCCCGTACCAGCCGGGCCGTCGTCGGCCAGCTCGTCACCCCGATCGCCACCACGACCGTCCACGCACTGCGCGACATCACCGTCGCCAGCACGATCGCCAGCACCAGTGTCGGCATCACGAGGAACCAGTCGGTGATCCGCATCAGAACGCCCGAGAGGCGGCCGCCGTAATGCCCGGCGACGACCCCGACGAGGGTGCCGATCGCCACCGAGAGGACCGCCGCCAGCAGACCGACGGTCAGCGAGATCCGCGCCCCCCACACCAGCAGCCCCAGCAGGGGCCGCCCGAACTGGTCCGTACCGAGGGGGAACTCGGCGCTCGGCGGTTCCAGCGGGCCGCCCGGCGCCCGGGTGACGCTCTGCACGTCCTCGCCCGTGAGCAGCGGCGCGGCCAGCGCCGCCAGTGCGATGAGGGCCAGCGCGGCGAGACCGGCGAGACCGGCCCGGCGGGCGCGGTACGCCTGCCGGAAGCGGGCGGCGGACGCCCGGCGGCGGGCCCGGGCCAGAGAGGGGCTCATCGGGCCACCCGGGGGTCCAGGAACGGATAGAGCAGATCGGCCAGCAGGTTCATCAGGATCATCGCCCCCGCGAACACCACGAACAGGCCCTGCACGAGCGGCAGGTCCGGCACGCTCAGGGCCTGGTAGAACAGCCCGCCGAGCCCCGGCCACGAGAACACCGTCTCGACCAGGATCGACCCGGCCGCCACATGGCCCAGATTGATGAACACCATGGTCACCGTCGGCAGCAGCGCGTTCGGTACGGCGTGCCGCCGCCGGACGGCCGCGTCCCGCAGCCCCTTCGCCCGGGCCGTCGTCAGATAGTCCCCGCCCATCTCGTCCAGCAGCGACGACCGCATGACCAGCAGGGTCTGGGCGTATCCGACGGCGACGAGGGTCAGCACCGGCAGCACCATATGGTGGGCGACGTCGAGGACGTACGCGAAACCACTCGTCCCGCCGGACTCCATGCCACCGGTCGGGAAGAGCCCGGGGACCGGACCCGCGCCCACCGAGAACACGGTGATCAACAGCAGTCCCAGCCAGAACGACGGCACCGACCACAGCGTCAGCGCCACCCCCGTGGTGATCCGGTCCCCGAGCCCGCCGTGCCGCCAGGCGGAACGGGTGCCCAGCCAGAGCCCGAGAGCGGAGTACAGCACCACAGCGACCCCGGTGAGCAGCAGCGTCGCGGGCAGCTTCGCCGCGATCAGCTCCCCGACGGGCGCCCGGAACTGGTACGAGGTCCCCAGATCACCGGACAGCGCGCCCGTACAGTACTCCGTGAACTGCTGCCACAGCGGTTCGTCGAGCCCGAACTGCCGCCGCAGGGCCGCCAGCTGTTCCGCCGAGGTCGGTGCGCCGTGCGTCATGGCCTTCACCGGGTCGCCGGGCACGATCCGGAACAGGAAGAAGCCGGTCACCAGCACGGCGAGCAGGGAGACGGCCGCGGCGCCCAGTTTCCCCGCCAGATAGGGCAGATACGCCCGGGCCCGGATCCGCAGCCGTTCGCCGGGCACCCCGTCGGTCCGGGCGCCGGTCTCCAGGGCGGCCGCGGGCGTCGCCGAGGGGGAGGTCGAAGGCGAGGTCATCGGCTACTCACGGTCTTCCACGGTCGCGCGGCGCCGCATCACGACCAGCACACCCAGGACCACCGCGGGCACCAGGGCCGCGCCGAGGCCGAGCAGCAGCCCCCGGACGGCACCGTCGTCCGGGCCGCCGTCACCGGCCCCGGCGGCCGGCCGCGCCGACCACCAGCTCCAGTAGCCGTCCTGGCCCCAGATATTGCCTCCGGCCTCGGGCATCGTCGTGATCGACGCGATGTGATCGGTACGGTATGCCTCGACCGCGTTCGGATAGGCGACGACATTCATCCAGCCCGTGTCGTACAGCCGGGACTGGAGCTGTTTCACCAGGCCGGCCCGGACCGCGGGCCGGTACTCGGCCGACTGGGCGCGGTACAGCTCGTCGTAGCGCCGGTCGCAGATGAAGTTGTCCGTCGAACCGGTCGCCGAGGGGGTGGCGGGCAGGGCGGCGCAGGTGTGGATGGCGAGCGCGAAATCGGGATCGGGGCCGACCGACCAGCCGTCGAAGGCGAGATCGTAGTCGCCCTTGAGCCAGGGGTCGGAGACATTGTCGAGGCAGTCCACCCGCAGCCCGATGCCCAGTGCGCCCCACCATTCCTGGAGGTATTTGCCGATCGCCCGGTCGTTGGGGTCGGTGGCATGGCACAGAATGCGGAAGGAGAGCGGCCGGCCGTCCTTGCCGAGCCGTTTGCCGCCGGTCTTCCTGCGGTATCCGGCCCGGTCGAGGAGGGCGGCGGCCCGGCCGGGGTGGTAGCCGATGTGCTGTCCGGCGGCCGGTTTCCAGTGGTACGAGGCGTAGCGGGGCGGGATGTAGCCCTCGCCCTCCACGGCGTGGCCGCGGAACACCTTCGCCACCAGCGTGCCGCGGTCGACGGCGTGGAAGAGGGCCCGGCGCACGGCCGGGTCCAGCAGCGCCGGATGGCCGTTGCCGAAGGTCTTTCCGTCGCGGGAGCGGGCGCCGGGGTTGGTGGCCAGGGCGAGGAAGCGGCGGCCGGGGGCGTCGTTGACCCGGATGTCCCCCTGGTTCTTCAGGGCGGCGGCCTGGGCGGGGGTCAGGCCCTGGACGAAGGAGACCTCGCCCTTGCGGAGCGCGGCGACGGCCGCGTCGCCGTCCTTGTAGTACTTCAGCAGCAACTCGTCGAAGTGGGGTGCGCCCCGCCAGAAGTCCCGGTTGGCCCGCAGCCGGAGATAGCGGTCGACTTTGAAGCCGGTGATGACGAACGGGCCGCTGCCGACGACGGGGAACCGCCGGTCGTTGGTGAAGTCCTTGACCGAGCCGACCTTCTCCCAGATATGCCGGGGGACGATCGGGATATCGAGGGCGAGCATCGTGGCCTGCGGCTTCTCCAGCTCGACGACCAGGGTCCCCGGGTCGGGAGCGGTCACCCGGCGGAACCCGGCGGTGAAGCTGCCGCTCGCCGTCGCCGCATCCTCGTCCGCCATGATCTTGTTGAAGGTCCAGGCCGCGTCGTCGGCGGTCACCGGCCGGCCGTCGGACCAGCGGGTCCCTTGGCGGATGGTGTAGGTCCAGGTCAGTTCGGACGGCGACGTGGTCCAGGAGGTGGCCAGACCGGGGATCGGCCGCCCGTCCTTCACGTCGTAGTTGGTCAGGTACTCGTAGGCCAGCCGGTGGACGCTGGTCGAGACGAGCCGCTGGGCAAGGAAGGGGTTGAGGGAGTCCACGCTCTGCGATACGGCGATCGTCAGAACCTTCTTCGTCCCGCCGTCGCCGTCCTGGTGGGCGGCCGCGGCGGGCAGCGGGGGTACGGCGAGGAGACCGGCCGCGGCGCCGAGTGCGCAGAGGCGTAAGCGGAGACGGCACCGGGGCGGTGGGGCCGGGGAGTGCGACGGGACCGTGGTGACCATGGCGGTGACCTCGCGTCGGCGCTCGCGGGGAGCGGATGGGTGTTCAGGGGGCGCCGGTGGACGGGCGGATGAAACCCGGCGCTGGTTCATACCCCGTAACGCTGCTGTCGTACCCCCCTGTACCCCCGCTGGGCTGCGGTGACGCGCCGAGGACCCGCGGCGCCGAAGCGCCGCGGGCCCTCAGTGGTCCACGTCTGTGCCGTCCTACCGCTGAGGGGGCGGCGGTGACTGCGGGGGCTGGGCCGGCCATCCGGCGGGCGGTACGGCACCGCCGGGCTCGGACTGCTCCGACGGATCGCCCGCCGGCTGCTGCGGGGGCAGCGGAACCTGCGGCGGCAGGGGCGCCTGCTGCCCGGGGGGCTGCTGGGGCCAGCCGTGCTGGGCCGGGGGAGCGGTGGGCTGAGGCGGGGGCGGATAGGGCCCCGGGGCCGGCTGCTGTCCTCCGTACGGAGGGAACTGTCCGCCCGGTGCCTGCGGGTACGGCGAGCTGCCCGGTGCCTGCGGGTACGGCTGCCCGGGGAGCGGCGGTGCGGCGGGCGGTCCCGGCGTCTGCCCGCCCGGATACGCCTGCCCCGGCCGGGGACCGCCGGGCTGAGGCCCACCGGGATAGGCCTGTCCGGGCTGCGGCTGTCCGGGGTAGGGCTGTCCGGGGTAGGACCCGCCCGGCTGGGGCGGTCCCGGATACGACTGCTCCGGATACGGCTGCCCCGGCGCCCCCGGCTGCGGGTGTCCCGGCATCGGCGGTGCCATCGTCGGCGGCGGATTGCCGTTCGCCGTCCACAGCCCCTGCTGCTGCTGGGCCCGCGAGAAGTCCTCGGCGATCAGCGCCGACAGATGGAAGTAGGCCTCGCGGGTCTTGGGCCGCATCATGTCCAGATCGACCTCGGCGCCCGCCGCCAGATGCTCGTCGAAGGGCACCACGACCACCCCGCGGCAGCGCGTCTGGAAATGCGCGACGATATCCTCCACCTTGATCATCTTGCCGGTCTCGCGGACGCCGGAGATGACCGTGACCGACCGCTGCACCAGCTCCGCGTAGCCGTGCGCGGAGAGCCAGTCGAGCGTGGTGCTGGCGCTGCTCGCCCCGTCCACGGACGGGGTGGAGATGATGATGAGCTGGTCGGCCAGGTCGAGTACGCCGCGCATGGCGCTGTACAGCAGCCCGGTGCCGGAGTCGGTGAGGATGATCGGGTACTGACGGCCCAGCACCTCGATGGCCCGCCGGTAGTCCTCGTCGTTGAACGTCGTCGAGACCGCCGGGTCCACATCGTTGGCGATGATCTCCAGACCGGACGGCGCCTGCGAGGTGAAACGGCGGATGTCCATGTACGAGTGGAGATACGGGATCGCCTGCACCAGGTCCCGGATGGTCGCCCCGGTCTCGCGCCGCACCCGGCGCCCCAGTGTCCCGGCGTCCGGGTTGGCGTCGATGGCCAGGATCTTGTCCTGGCGTTCGGTCGCCAGGGTGGACCCCAGCGCGGTCGTGGTGGTCGTCTTGCCGACGCCGCCCTTGAGGCTGATGACCGCGATCCGGTAGCAGGACAGGACCGGCGTACGGATCAGGTCCAGCTTCCGCTGCCGCTCGGCCTCCTCCTTGCGGCCGCCCAGTTTGAAACGGGACGACGCGGAGGGGTTCCGGCTGGACCTGGCCTTCTGCTTGCTGCTGCGCAGCAGCCGGTCGGAGGAGAGTTCCACGGCGGCGGTGTAGCCGAGGGGCGCGCCGGGGACGGAACGCTCGCGCTGGTCGTGGGCGACGGGCGTGGGCCAGCCGCCGCCCGCCCGCGGATCGGCGGGCGGCAGGCCCGGATCCTGCGGGGCGGCCGGGGCCTGGTGGGGGTACGCGTACCCCGGCTGCGGCTGCGGTTGCGCGGGAGGTGCGGCGGGCGGCAGCGGTGCGGCCGGGGGCTGCGGACCCGGCTGCTGGGGCAGCGGCAGGGGCTGTGCCTGCTGCTCCGGACCGGGGGCCGGAGCCGGAGCCGGAGGCGGGAAGCCGTAGCCGGGCTGCTGCTCGGGACCGGGCGGTACGGGGGGTACGGCCGCGTGCGCGGCGGGAGGCGGCGGCGGGAAGCCGTAACCCGTACCCGGCTGCGGAACCGGCGGCGCCGGATGGGGGTACGCGTACCCCGGCTGCGGCTGCGGCTGCGGCTGTGACAGGGCCGGGGGAACGGGCTGCGGGCCGGTGTGGCCCGGCGCCGCGGCCGGAGGCGGTGCCGACTGGTCGGCCGTCTGCGGGGACACCGGCCACTGCGGCGCGGAGGCCGGGGCGGCCGCGGGCTGGAAGGCGGGCGGCAGCGGCGGCAGCCCACCACCCTGCGCGGGTCCGGCCGCCCAGGGAGCGGGCGGCGGGGCGTCCTGCGGCAGGGGTACGGAAACGGGTACCGGTACGACGTCCTGTACGGCCTCACCGGCCGGGGCGGGTTCGGCGGCGGACTCCTCGGCGGGCGCCGCGTCCCAAGGCTCCCCGCCCTCGGCGGACTCCCCGGCCGACTCCGGCGCACCGGCGTCGGCCTCCGGAGCGGCCGGCCCGTCGGCCGTCGCGTCCGCGGAGCCGCCCGCGCTCTCCTCCGTACCGCCGCCGGATCCGGCAGGAGCGCCGTCGGCCTCCGGGACCGGCCCGGCACCGGGCTCCCCGCCCTCGGCGGGCTCCTCGGCCGCGCGCCTGGCCGCGTCCCGCTCGGCGATCTCCCGCTGGAGCGCACCGGGGGAGAAGCGCATCGTGGCCCCGCTCTCCACATCACCGCCGCCGAACGGCTCCGGCGCGGGAACAGCCGGAGCGGCCGGGGTCACGGGCGCGGCAGGCGCGGGCGGTGGGAAGACACCCTGCGGGCCGGGCACTTCGGGACCGGGACCGGGAGCGGGGACATGGCCGTGCGGAGCGGCGGGCGGCAGACCAGCCGTGGGTGCGGCCGCACCGGGCCCGGCGCCCTGCGGCCATCCCGGCCCCGGCTCGGCCTGCGGCGCGAATCCGCTCCCGGCGGGCAGCCCCGGCACCGCCACCGGCGGGCTGCCCGGCGGCGGGGGCGGGGGCGGCGTACCGCCCGGCACCTCACCCGGCGCGTTCTGCGTGTACCAGGCGGGCGGGGTGTAGTCGATGGTGAACTCACCCGTCATCTCGGCGGGATCCGCGTCGGACTCGTCGGCGGGAAGGTCCCAGCCCCCGCGGATCCCGTCCCGATCGCTGTTCACTCTGCCTCCTGGTGTGGTCGAGCACCGTCAAGTCCCGGTGCGGATGGGCGACCTGTGCCTCCCGGTCGGCCCGGCCGGTACCGGTGACGACATGGCGTGGTGCTCGTGAGTTCGGTCCGCCACGGTCACCACCCTAAACGCCCGCGGCGACACCCCGGCAGCCCCGGCGCCGCGGCGGGGCCGCCGCCCGCCGTCCCGTACGCCGCAAGGGTTCCCCGGTGCCCCCGTGTCCCCGGCCGGCGCGGACGCGGACCGGGCGAAACGGTGCAACGCGCCCACGGCGGCCGGTGCGAGGAGGCCCCGGCACGCCCCGGGCGAACAGCGGGCGAACACCCGGTGAACACACCCGGCCCGGCCCGCCGCGCCGCCGTCGCCCCGTCAGCGGATGTCGAACTCGCCGTCCCTGGCGCCCAGAACGAACGCCTCCCACTCGGCCGCCGTGTACCGCAGCACGGTGTCCGGGTCCAGCGACGAACGCATCGCCACCCCGCCGCCCGGGAGATGGGCGATCTCCACCCGCTCCTCGTCCTCACTCGTACCGGGCGCGCTCTGCCACTCGACGCCCGAGATATCGAGTGCGTACAGCTCGTCCTTCTCCTGTGCGCTGCCCATGGTCACGCTCCCCTTCGTCATTCCCGGCCGGGCCGGGCGGGACCGCGCGAGGTCCGCGGGTCCGCGTCGCTGAAGGGATTTTAGGCTCAACGGCACCCGGTTCCGGGGCCGGTTCCACGGAAGATCCCCACCGCCTCCGGGCGGACTCCGTGCCGCGCCGCATCCGGCCGAACGCCCGTGCGGAGCCGTACGAGACCGTACGAACGCCGGGCCGGTGCACCGCGCCCCGGTGCCGGTGCGGCGACGACCGCCCCGCCCGGCTCCGTACCACCGCGGCAGGGGACGGCGCCGTCGCCCGGTCCGTCAGTCCATGCGCCGGGCGACGCCCAGCAGACCGGTCTCGGCGTCCGTACCGCTCGTCATCACCCAGTTCCGCTCGGCGCCCGCACACCAGAGCGTGACACCGTCCGCAAGGGTCGGCAGCGCACCGCTCTCCGCCTCCGCGAGGCCCAGGATGCGGCCGATCTGCCCGGCCTCCTGCGGTGACACCCGCTGCACACCGACCAGCGTCGCCGACCGCAGCAACCGCGGTGCCACCGGGCTCAGATACGGCAGCAGGGTCAGCACCGACTGCCAGGGCGCCGACACCACGCGCCCGCGCGGCGGCCGCATCCCGCAGTCCCGGATCACCACGACCGGGCTGCCGACCGTGGCACCCATCGGCGGCACCCGGCCCACCTCGTGCAGCGTGATGCAGTCGAGGCCCGCGCCCGCGGCCCGGGCGAGCGTCGTCCACGCCTGCGGGCGGCCGGTCTCCACGGCGACCCGGGCCCCCGTGCCCGCCGCCCGGAGCGCCAGCACCTGGGCCGTCCACAGACCACCGATCAGCAGGACGTCGTACGGGGTCGACCGGTGGAAGCCCACCATCAGCGGACGGCCCTCGGCGTCGTCGCCGATGACCACGCCGTCGTCGCCGACCGGCAGCGACAGCGCGCCCAGATCCACCGCCGCCATCGTGTGGCCCGGGTGGCGGGGCCCGGTCAGCCGCCGCAGGGACCGCGCCGGGGCCCTCACTGCGCACCTCCGAGCGGCAGCGTCGCCAGCGCACCGGGCAACTGCTCGCGGTCCAGCCGGACCAGGGAGACCCGGCCCGTGCGGGCGTGCTGCTCCAGCGTCCGCCGTACCCCGACCAGCTCGGTGTCCGAACCACCCGTCACCCGGACATGACCGGCCATCGACAGCGCCCCCCGGTGCCCGCCCCGCCGCAGGGTCAGGCTGAACGTCGTGGCGTACGCGGGCGCGGCCGTCAGCAGCGCCACCAGCTTGGGCAGCGGCGCCGCACCACGGCCCAGTTCGGGCCAGCGGCCCACCGCGTACGTCGTGTGCCAGCGGTCGTCGCAGCGCCATACCCGGGCGGTCTCGGCCGTCCGCTGCTGCGGCACCGCGTCGGGCCGGCCGGCCCGGGCCGCCAGCCGCGGACTCGCGCAGGCGGCCGTGGCGAGGGTGGAGTTCAGCTCCTGCTGGTCGAGGACGACCGCCGAGAAACCGGCGCCCGTCACCCGGCTCGCCACATGGTCCGCGACCCGGACCAGACAGCGCTGGGCCCCCTCGACACCGCCGCCGCGCGCTTCGACCGCCTCCCGGCAGCGCTCCGGGTCCAGCTTCACCGCCACCCAGGTCATCCGCAGCGCCGGGGCACCGGTCTTCTCCTGGAGCGGGGCGTACGACAGCCTGGCCACCGACTGCTGCGGCAGATGCGGCGCCGGAGCGGACCGCACCTGCTGTACGAGCTGCACCGACTCGACCACGATGTCGTCGACCTCCAGCGCACCGCCCAGCAGGGCGAGCGGCAGGGCCCTGGCGCCGAAGGCGGGCCGCAGCGCGGCACCGCTCGCCTCCACCCGTACCACCGCGGTCAGAAAGCCCCCGTCGCCCAGCATGCCGACCGTCCGGCGGCTCTTGTCGACATAGGGATACGGGCGCAGACCCGGGACGCCCTCGACGACCGGGGCCAGCGAGGGATCGGTGTCCGATCCGGCGGGACCGGCCGCCCGGCGGCGCGAGCGCAGCGCCAGCGCCGTGGTGATCCAGTCCTGGACGGCCTGGCCGCGGCGGCGCAGAAAGGCGAGGACGACCAGGACCGCGGCGACCGCCACGGCCGGAACCATCCAGAGGCCCCCGGCGACCGCGCCGAGCGCGGCAATCACCAGCGCGATTTCCACCAGCACGAGCTGACGCAGCTGCAGCGGACCGAGCCGCCGGGTCCGGGACAGCGGACGCAGGGTCGTCGTCGCGGGCGGAACCGGCGGGCCGCCGCGCCCCGGTACGCCCCCGGGGCGGGAACCGGATCCGGTCCGCCCCCGGTCGGTGCGCGCGCCCCCCGCACGTCGTCCGGGCGTCCGCCCATTTCGCGCGCGCGTCGCCGTAGCCATCGCCGCGATGCCCCCTCGTGTCCGTAATTACCAATTTCCGGTATTTCCGGTGGACGTTGACAGGGCGATCACCCTACCTGAGCGGTAAGTCACGAGCCCCAGCAGGCATAGTAGGGGCCGTACGACGGCGGGCCGATTCGGAGAACGACGGCGCAGCGGCCCGGCCGCCACGTGGGGAGAGGGACAAGCGGACAGATGGCATCACGTCGGGACGAACTCAACGCCTATACCTTCGCGAAACGACGGTTGATCGCGCAGTTCCTCCAGCCCAATACGACGGGCTCGGAGGAAGGCGCGCCGAAACCCCTGCGTGCGGTCGTCCCCGGGGCCATCATCGGTGTGGTGATTCTCGCCGGATTCGGTGCCTGGGGAATGTTCAAACCGGTGGCGCCCAAAGGCTGGGACAAGCCCCGCGAGAACGTCATCATCGCAAGTAAATCGACCACGCGCTATGTGGTGGTCGAGACCGGCGGAAAGAAGCAGCTTCATCCCGTTCTCAACATGGCCTCCGCAAAACTTCTGCTGAATCTCGACAGAGGGAAGGTCATCAAGGTCGACGAGTCCGTTCTCGACAGCGGAAAGATCCCGCACGGCGCCACCCTCGGAATTCCCTATGCGCCCGACCGGCTGCCGAAGGCGAAGGACGCCGGTTCCGCGAAGCGCTGGGCGGTCTGCGAACGCCCCGGGCAGGGCGGCCTGGCCATCCAGAAGGCGGCGTTCGTTCTCGCCGACCGGGAGAAGGGCAGGGTCGACGGCGAACGGCGGCTGAAGGGCGGTCAACTGCTGTACGTGGAGTCGGGGAAGGACCGCTACATCGTCGACGCGGCCGGTACGGCGTACCCCGTCGACGACGACGAGGGGCTGCTCCGTCAGCTGGCCGGGCAGAACCGGCAGCCCCAGCGGGTCTCCCCGCAGTGGCTGGCGACCCTCCACAAGGGCGACCGGATCACCTTCCCCGAGGTCCCCGGCACCGTCGGCGACGATGCCGGAGTGCCCGGCAGCCTGGAGCCCGGGGCCAACCGGATCGGCATGATCCTCAAGGCCACGGACGGCACCGAGGAGCAGCATTACGTGGTGCTCGACGACCGGATCGCGCCCATCACCGACTTCATGGCCAAACTGCTCCTCAACAGCAGCGACCGCAAGCTCATCGGCCTCGGCCAGAACGGCCGCGCCACCCGGGTCAGCGCCGGCGCGTTCCAGCCGGGCAGGGCCTTCGGCGACGACCGGAAATGGCCCGCCGAGGCCCCCGTTGCCGTCAACAGCCCGGCGCTCGGCGAAGGCAGCCGCAACACGGTCTGCTCGGTGCTGCGGGAGGTGGCCGAGGACGGCCGGACCACCCTCAGCACCTGGGCCGGGACCGACTTCCCGGCCGAACTGCCGACCGGTTCGGCCAGTGCGTACGTCACCCCCGGATCAGGTCTGCTGTTCCGCCAGTTCCAGGGGTCGGCGACCGAGGCCGGGGCCCTGTTCCTGGTCACCGACACCGGACTGCGGTACGCCATGCAGTCCAACAGCGACAGCGCCACCGACGACTCCGGGATCGGGACGACCGAGAAGGAGGAGAAGGATCAGGAGACCCAGACCCGGCTGGCGCAGCGGCAGCTCGGCTACAAGGACGTGACCCCGGTCCCCGTACCGGCGGCATGGTCGGCCCTCCTGCCCACCGGCCCCCGGCTGTCGACGGGCGCGGCCAACGAGCCGCAGGGCTCATGAGGGCGGGTGCGGAGATGGCACGGACGGTCCGCGGCCGGGCCCTGACGCTCTGCGCGGCGACGGCGCTGGCCGCCGTCGCGGTACCCGTCGGAGCGGGAACGGCGGCCGCCGAGAACACCCGGTGCGAGTACCCCGGCAAGCCGTACCAGGGACGCCCCTGGGCGCTCCAGCGGGTACTCCTCGACGAACTGTGGAAGCAGTCCACCGGCAAGGGCGTGAAGGTCGCCGTCATCGACACCGGCGTCGACACC
The DNA here is from genome assembly GCF_044763775.1 of Streptomyces sp. NPDC094448. Taxonomy (NCBI): domain Bacteria; kingdom Bacillati; phylum Actinomycetota; class Actinomycetes; order Kitasatosporales; family Streptomycetaceae; genus Streptomyces; species Streptomyces sp. NPDC094448. Next base: position 156,419 of record NZ_JBIWGU010000017.1, read on the forward strand.
CGGCACCCCCAGCTCAGGACGGCCGTGGACGCGAAGAACGGCCTCAACCTCCTCCCCGCGAAGAACAAGAAGGGCGAGAAGATCGAACGGGGCGCGGCCAACGGCACCACGGACGAGGTCGGCCACGGCACCAAGGTCGCCGGGATCATCGCCGCCCGGCCCGTGCCCGGGACCGGCTTCGTCGGACTGGCGCCCGGCGCCACGATCATCCCGATCAAACAGAACGACGCCGAGGGCAACGGCGACGCGGCGAGCCTGACCGAGGCCATCGACGAGGCGGTCGACCGGGGCGCCGGGGTCATCAACATCTCCCAGGACACGGCCAACGCCGTCGCGCCCGCCAAGGCGCTGGAGCGTGCGGTCCGCAGGGCCCTGGACGGAGGGGTCGTGGTCGTCGCCTCCGCGGGCAACGACGGCCTGGGCGGCAACGTCAAGAAGACCTACCCCGCCTCGTACGAAGGCGTACTCGCCGTCGCCTCGTCGGACCGGAACAACGAACGGGCGGCGTTCTCCCAGTCCGGTGACTTCGTCGGGGTCGCGGCCCCCGGCGTCGATATGGTCACCACGGTCCCGCTCGGCGGCCACTGCGCCGACAACGGCACCAGCTTCTCGGCCCCCTACGTCGCCGCGGTCGCCGCTCTCGTCAAGGCGAAGCACCCGGACTGGACGCCCCGTCAGATCGTCGCCCAGATCCAGCAGACGGCGGAGCGTTCCACGCCGGGACACGACCGTCTGGTGGGCTGGGGAGTCGTCGATCCGGTGCGGGCCCTGACGGAGGACGAACGCCCCATCGAACGGCCGGTCCCACAGGAAGGCCTGGCCAAGGGCGAGGCCCCGAGCCCCGCCCGGTTCGACCTCGGGGAGACGGCGCACGAACGCGATTCGCGCCTCGCTACTTACGTGGTGATAGGCGGGGGCGTCCTGGTTGCGACGATCGCGGGTGCGGCGGTCGCACTCAGGGACGCGCGCCGCAGGTCGGAAAGGGTCGCACGAGGCTGAGGGCCGGGTTTCTGTCCTTGCCCCGGTCCTGGTCCCCGCCCTGATTCCGATCCGGGTTCGGGGAGATCCGGGGGAGACCAGGCGTCCGTCGGCCCCGGAATGCCACCGGCATGATGAGATGGTCGCCGTACCGTAGCGGCCCCGGAAACGCCCGCGTGCCTTCCCTTCACGGCGAAGCCGACCGGCGAGTAAGCCACTTGGGGCTGTCATAGCCAGTCGTTACAGTGGTAAGCGGTCTCATTTCTGATGATTACCACACCATCGTACTGGCAATACGGTGCAGCAGTAGCAAACGGGGAGGAATAGGGCAAGTGGTCTATCCAGCCGATGGCGGGGGCGGAGGCGGGAGCAGGCGCAAAGGTGACTTCGAAAAGGGTTACCTGGCGCTCACGACCTTCCAGAAGCGAGTGAACACCCTGCTCGCCGCATTCAACGAAAGTGCCGCAGGCAAGTCCAAAATCGCCCAGCAGACGATCTCGCGCCAGTCCCTCAGCGGGACCGGAGCACCCTTCGCCGAAGCGGACGGACTCTTCCAGCAGTACAACCGTGTTCACCAGGCGCTGATTTCACTCTCCCGGAGCCTGGCCGACCAGATCGACGCCTTCGGCATCGCCGTCCACGCGGCGGACGTCGGCACCGACAACGTCGACGAGGAACGCCGTATCCGCTTCGCCCAGATCCAAGCCCGCCTGGACGAGGCGCGCGCCGCCGAACGCGAACGCGAGCGCCCGAAGGCCGGCGAGCCCGAGAACGTCGACGAGAAGAACGCCGGAACGGAGTGGCGGTGACACATGACTGACAACGACAACCAGCCGGAACTCACCCCCGCGGAACAGCACCAGCAGGATCTCGCCCGGGTCGAGCGGCAGCTCGGCGTCACCGACGTCGCCCGCAAGGTCACCTCGGTCTTCGGCGGCAACGGGTTCTTCGCCCGTACCGATTTCGAGGGTCACGAGCTCAACATCATGATCGACATGGTGTTGAACGCCAACCCCGCCGATCTCGAAAGCGCCGGCGACAACCTCTGGAACGCCCGCAAGGAACTCCGCGACGCCGCGGAAGAACTGCGCGCCAACATCAGGGAAGTCCACTGGGAGGGCGCCTCCGGAGAGGCCTTCCGCGACTTCGGCAGCGCCCTCGCCGACCACGCCGACCAGCTCGGCGCCTTCGCCGACATCGCCGCCACCCAGATCCGCGTCGCGGGCACGGGCCTCGCCTCGGTCCGCAGCTCGATGCCGGAACGCGACATGCGGATCATCAAGCACGACGCGAAGACGATGCCGGTCCCGGAACGGGTCGACACCAACCCGGACTTCGTCGCGGCCAAGAAGGTGGAGAAGAACCGGCAGGAGGCCATCAACCAGATGAACCGCCTGGCGTCGTTCTACGCGGTCTCGGAACAGACCCTGGCGGGCCAGGAACCACCGAAGTTCAGCAAGGAGCTGAAGGCGGATGTGCCACGTCCGCGTGGCAACGACTTCCTGCCGCTCGAACGGAGCACCAACACTGCCATCTCAGGATCTCCGGGGAGCCGCCCGGTAAGGAAGCGGAGCAGCCAGCCCACAGTGAAGGGCGAAGGGCCAGGGGTCGAGATCGGCGTGCTCCCGCCGACGATTCCCGGCCGCGATCCGTCGATGCAGATCGACAGCGTTGTACCGCCAACCCCTTTGACACCCAACGGTGCTCCTCCCATCACCGCATCTCCACCGCCTGTTGGCACATCTCCGACCACGCAGACTCCGCCCATGAACCCACCCGTGCTCGGTGTAGTGCCGGGCAAGTTCGGTCCAGGGCCCTCGGGGCCGGGACCGAATCTCGTCAAGGCCACGGGAGTCCCAGGGCAGGGAGGTGGGAGGGCGTCGGCGAGTGGTAGCAGCGGTCATCCGAGTGCTCAGGCACGCCCCGGCATCATCGGTGGTGGATCCTCTGCATCGGGAGGTTCGAGTTCGGCCGGGCGGCCGGCAGGGCCTGCTAGTAGCGGAGGTACATCAACACCGATGGGGCGGGCGAACCCCACGGGACCGGGGCCGACTGCGGGGGGGCAGGGACCGATGGCCGGCCGCGGAGGACCTGCGGGGCAGCCCGGGGTGGGACGCAGCGGTTCACCAACGGGTGGTTCACGTATGGGCCGGGACGGGATCGTCGGTGGGACCCCCCAGCGTGCCACAGGTGGTTTGAACGGGCGGCATATCCCCAACGGCACCGTTGTGGGGGCGGTGGGCCCGAGTGCCACTCGGGCCGTGACGGCCCGGCCTGGCCAGGCCGGAGTCGTCGGCACAGGGCCGATCTCAGGTGCCCCCAGAGCGGGAACTGGTCCGACCTCGCGGCCGGGGCAGGGAGGATTTACCACGGGAGGAACGGGGCTCGTCGGTGGGCGCCCAGGACGAACTCCGTCCGACTCCGAACGGGAGAATTCGGAGTCGACCCGTCCGGACTACCTGACGGAAGACGAAGAGACATGGACGGCACAGCGGCGCAACGCTGGGCCATCTGTGATCGACTGAGTACAGGGAAGGTTCGGAAGCCAGGATGACGGCACGAATGATCCACACGCCGAAGCGGGGCCTTTCTCGCTCTGCGCTCTGCGCTCTGGTCGCGGTCTGCGTCTGGGCCGGGGGTATTCCTCCCGCGGCGTCGGCTGCTGAGGTCGCGAAGGGACTCCCGGGGCAGTGGTACCTCAAGGCCATGGGCGCGGAGGACATGTGGAAGTCTGCGACTGGTAAGGGCGTCAAGGTTGCGGTCATCGACACCGGAGTGAATCCCTCGACTCCTGCGCTGAAGGGGAGAGTTCTGGAGGGCTTCGATGCTTCGGGTGCTCCGGGTGAGGAAACGGACGACTACGACGGCCACGGCACATCTATGGCCGAGCTGATCGCAGGCACCGGACGTGGAGGCGGTCTGCGGGGGGTAGCTCCCGACGCACAGATCATTCCGATGCGCGTAGCCAACACGGATTTTCAGAATCGCCACAAGACAAACGCCCAAGATGCTGCCGATGCCATCCGGGCAGCGGCTGATAGTGACGCGAAGATCATCAGCATGTCCGTGGGAAGTGAATACTCGGACCCCCATGAGCGGGCGGCTGTCGAGTATGCGGCAAGTAAGGGAAAGCTTTTCTTCGCCTCGGCCGGCAACAATGCCAAGGACGGGAACAAGCCGATCTATCCGGCGGCTTATCCGGACGTCGTGGGTGTTGCTTCGGCCGACCGGAAAGGCACGGTAGCCGAGTATTCGCAGCATGGTGACAATGTGGATATCACGGCACCAGGTACCGATGTTGTGGCTTGGTGCGACGAGTCCTTCAAGAAGTACTGCAAGAACAGTGGCACGAGCGCCTCCGCGGCTATTGCCTCTGCTTCCGCTGCCCTCGTCTGGTCCGCCAACCCCGACTGGACCGCCAACCAAGTTCTCCGTGCCCTCATCGACACCGCAGGCCGAAGCTGGGCCAAGGGCACCCGGAGCAACTACCTCGGTCACGGTCTGATCCGTCCCGCTCAGATCGTCGTCGACAAGAAGGGTGATCCCGGCGCCCCGGACATCAGCCCACTGACCAACCAGCGGACCGGCGGTTCCCCCACTGCCTCCGCGTTCCCTTCTGCACCAGCCTCGTCACAGCAGCCGAAGGGCAATACCGAAGGCGATACCGCAGTGGCAGGCTCCAGCAAGAAGACCGAGAAGAAAGACGACAGCAACACCGGCCTCATCATCGGTGGTGTCGCGGTCCTTGTGGTCCTCGCCGGGGGATCCTTCTTCTTCCTGCGACGGCGCTCCGTCTAGACCGGCCGCGCCCACACCAGCCACTACGCAAGACCCAGAAAGCAACAAGGAAAGGAAGACCGGGATATGTCAGCAGTCCAGAAGGTCGGCGATCAGAGTCTCAAGGATTTCCAGGACGAGATCACCCGGCAGTTCGAGGACATCAAGGGCCAGTTGCAGAGCCTGCAGGGCGTCATCGACAGCCTGGAAGGTTCCTGGAAGGGCATCGGTGCCGGTGCTTTCGATGCGAAGCAGGCCGAGATCAACCAGGGCATGGTGCGCATCGCGAAGCTGCTTCTGAACTTCCAGGAAGCGATCCAGGTTACCCGGACCACGGCCAGCAACACCGAAGACGAGGTGCGCGCTGCTCTCCAGGGCGTCGACGTGACCGCCGGCTTCTCCGGTGACGCGGGGGCGACCCGCGGCGCGACCTCGAACATCGCCGGATACTGACGAGCCTCTCGGCTCCGCGCACTACAAGAACCACTTTCACACATGGCAGTTGGAGGACGATTCATGGCTCAGGGCAACGACGGCGTCATGCTCGTCACGTACTCGTCGCTGGAGCAGGCGGCGAGCACGATCGAGAAGCAGGCGCAGCGTCTGGACCAGACGCTCGAAGACCTTCAGAACAAGATCCGCAGCGTTTCCGCCACCTTTGAGGGTGAGGCCAAGACGGCTGCCGATGCGGCCCACAAGAAGTGGGACAACGAGACACGTCAGATCCACAACGCCCTGAAGGGCATCGCCCGCGCCGTCCGTGAGGCGGCTCCGGCGTATCAGGCGGGCGACAGGAAGGCCGCTGGGAACTTCTAGGAAAGAACTCGGCTGTACAGGTCGCAGTCAAACGAGATGATACTTTAAATGAATAGCGTCAGGGTGGGCATGCGCGGGAGATGCCCACCCTGGCTACTTTTGGCGATGCTATTTCCTGCCTCCGCACTCCTCGGCCTTGGACGCTTCTTTGCCGTATGCGGTAACGAGCGCCTTTACGTCCGACTTGTTGCGCTTCATTTCATCGTAGAGAACGATGGTGCCAAAGAATCGCATACTCTTGCGGTGCGCAAGGCTGGGGTTAGGGCATTTCACCAAGATGCTGCCTCCCCTGTCGGAGTAACCGAAGGTCTGGTCCGCGTTAGTATCTTCGATGATGCTTTTCCACTCCGACCTTGAGATCCCGACCACCGTTTGGTCCCCCTGGAACCACTCCAAACGAGCTTCCATAACGGGCTTCCCGTCGATAAAGACCTCGCACTCTACGCTCCCGACGTTTCCACTTTCTTTCATTTCGATCTTTTTCCCGGGAGGGAGTATCGGCTCGACAAGATCCTTGGTGACCGCTACTCCGCACAGCTGTTGCGGGGCGGCGTACTCCTTTTTCTTTGGAGCGTTTGATCCGCAACCCGACAAGGTCAGAGTAATTGCTACGGCAGCAGCGAGAGTAGTGTACGTGGAAGTTGTGCGAGTAAGGTTCATCTGAGCCTATCTCCAATGGCCATGAGTAGCTGTCGAAACATCAACCCTTTTGAACCTCTGTCGTGAGATCCTGAGCCATTTGTGCGGCGTTGGTGGAGGCATCGGAATATCCGCTATGTACTGGATCTCGAACCCAGTCCGTTGCCGAATTTTTGTAATCAAGCCCATGCTTTTCCGCAGCTTCCTGGACGGCGACCTGGAGCATGCCGATGGAGTCCGTCCGGCTGGCAGACCAGAGAGGTGCCACGTCCCGGGCCGCGTCCTGGAGCTTATTGGTCTCGGCCTGTTGGAAGATGTGCTCAAGAACCACACTTGTGACAGCGGTGGCCGCACCGCCGACGAGGGCTCCGGTGATAGGCGTTGCCACCATGCTGGCACCCGCACCAATGCCCATTCCGATGGCGCCGGACCACATGTTCTTCTGCTGCGCCATGGCGTCCTGAAAGTCTTTGGCATCCTTTCCTGCCGGGCCGAGGATCGCCTCTTGGCGCCCGACGGCCAGCGAACCGTCGACTTCGGCGACTCTGCGGGAAATCGCCTCGATAGTCTCCTGCGGGTCCTGAGGGTACCGTTTGTCAGCCGGTAGGTTGGGATCGAGATGGTATTCCATGAGGAACCCTGCATACGCTGACTGCCCGGTCTGCACTGCTGCATAACCCTCGGGTGACTGGCCGACGGTGACCAGGAAGCGGCTGACATCGGAGTGATTAAATACGGCGGGAGACCCAGCGATGGGAAAGAGGTCGTCGATGTTGCCCTTGACATCGCCCGACGTGGTGCGATTGATGTCCGGCAGGTACTCGGAAGTGATCTGCCCGATGCTGTCCGCCATGTACATATGATCCGTCAGACGCTTGGGGTCCTCGCTCACCGACGCAACGAGCTTCTCCATCAGCGCCGCCTGCTGAGCCGTGTGCGGCGGAGTGTCCTGCGTCGGCATCTGGCCCGCCGGGTGTCCCGTCGTGGCCGCCTCCAGAGCGAGGGCCATGTAGTTCCGGCCGGCGATGCTCTCCTTGCCTTTGGCGTCGGTGTCTCCGGGCCAGTTGCGCTCCTCGAACAGATAGTCGAAGTTCGAGAGTTCGGCCGTCTTTCCTTTGTCGTCCTTGAAGTCGTGGTCCTCGCCCTTGCTGAGGAAGGTTTCGCCGAAGAACTCAGTGGCTGCCGCCGGGCTCGACGAGAGTGCCTTCATAAAGCCGACCACGGGGTCGACGCCCTCGTCCGTACCGGTGTAGTTGAACTGCGGACTCGGCTGCTGCCAGCCGATCGCGTCGTGTTTGCCGTTGCTGGTCCGCTCCTTCTCGGAAATCATCAGCGCGGTTCCGTAGTTGTTGAGGAACCGGTCGTCGAAGTTGCCGTGGCGCATCAGATTGCTCATGACCTGGAAGCCCGAGACCGACATGGTGCGGCCGACCTGCTGGTCGCCCAGGTCGACCATGTCGTACTTCCATTGACTCATGGCACGTGTGTCGCTCTGGGTGGCGTTTGCCAGTGTGAGACTCAGGTTCTTCTGAAGTTCGCCGTAGTCGTCGCGGCGGTTCTGCCAGATGTCCGTGGCCCGGTGGGGGTCGTTGAGCCCGGCCCAGAGTTCGAGGGTCCCCTTGGGGCCGACCGCGGTGGCGAACCGCTCCGCGAACAGATCGTCGTTCGCGTACTTCTTCAGCCCCGTGTTGAGAGCGTCGAAGTCCTGTGGAGTGAGGTCCTCGGGCTTCTTCTTCGCGATCACGGCCAGCCGGTCCGCGTTCTTCAGAGCATCGGCTCCGGCGTCGCGGTCGGCGTACCGGGCGTCCGAGAAGCCGTGGTCGGTCTGGTCGACGAGGGTTCTGAGCAAGCGCGCCGCGGTGTCGTCGATCTCCGTGGCCTTGTTCAGGACGGCCTGGAGGGCGTCCCTGAGGGCCGTTGTGTCGTCCGGGGTGCTATCGGGCACTGTGGTGCCCGATGCGGCCCGATCGGGATGGACGACCTTGGTAACGGTGAACCCGCCGTCGGCGGTGGGGGTCACGGTCAGGTTCTTGCTCCGGAAGCGCTGAAGAGTGTCCTTGAGTTCCTTCTGGGAGGCCTTCAACTCGTCGCGGGTGTCACGGAGAATGTTCCGGATCGAAGTGGCCTGGGTGTGGGCATCCGTGAACTCCCCGGCGGTCTTGCCGATGAACTGCCGGGACACCGTAGCATTCACGCCGGTCCAGTCGGCCTTGTTCGCCTTTCCCCGCAGTCCGTTCCGGGCCTCGCTCTCCAGTTTCTCGAGGTTCCCGACGACCTTGCTCCAGTCGCTGACGGCGTCGTCTAGTGCTTCGAATTTGGCGGAGAGCAGTGATTCGAATTTCACGACTTTTCCCTGATGTTCTTCCTCGTCCTGACTGCCCCACGGTCACGGCGGCTTCCAGTGGTTCCTTTCCGGCCTCCGAGGGCGTTGTCGAGTGCTGCCCGGCTGCGCACCGGTAATTCGGTGGTCTCTCTCAATTGTCCTTCTCCTTCTCGTCTTTCTTCTCCCCGTAGATACTGTTCTTCGCCCCAGCCGGTGCGTAGGAGTCGTCGAAGCCTTGGTCCAGTTCGTAGATGCTGCTCACAGACCGCTGGATCCATTCGTCGTCGTCCTTGTGCGTCTTCTTGCTGAAGTCCATGTGGTTCGAGATGTGGGCGCATGCATCCATCAGGGACTTGAGCTGTTTCTCCCATCGGCCGGAGAGATGGGTGAGAGCACCGCCGAGGGCGAAATCCTGACTCGTCAGGCTCGCCGCTGCCTTGTCCGTACCGGGGATCACCGCTTGGCGGGCCTCCGGCCACAGGCGGTTGTAGAGCTTGTAGGCGTGATCGCCCACGGCTGCCAGGTCGGCTTGGGCGACGGTGAGGTCTCCCTCCTTGGGAGCAGCCAGTCGTTCGTCCTCCGGGACTCCGTTGAGCTGCATCCGGGTGCTGCGCTCCGAGGCGGATGCCTTGAGCTGGTCCCATTCGTCCCACGCCATCAGGTGTTCTCCTTCCGTCGCGCCTTCCGGTGAGGGCATGAAACCGGGGGTTTCCGGCCTGTCTCCGGTCGGTGCTGCTGTGGCAGTCGATTCGTTCAATCGAGTGACGGCGCCTTCCGGTGCCCCGAGACCGGCGTACGCCGATGCGTGAGGCGTACGCGTTTACCTGTCGGCAGGCGCGATGCGAAGGGCCCGGCGGCGGGGACCGCCGGGCCCCTCCCTCACTCCGCGTCCTCCGGCATGAGCCCCGTCTGCACCAGCGGATTCCCCCGCTGCCGTGAGACGAAGATCCCGCGCCCCGCCGGCATCGGGCGCATCCGCACACCGCCCAGGATGTCCCCTTCCTGCGGGTCACCGGAGAGCAGGACGCCCTGCGCGCCGAGTTCCATCATCCGTTGCATGAAGGGTTCGTACGAGGACCTGCTCGCGCCCGCCGCGCTCCGGGCGATGATGAAGCGGACGCCCACGTCCCGTGCGAAGGGCAGGTTCTCGGTCAGCTTGCTCAGCGGGTTGCCGCTGGAGGTGGAGACCAGGTCGTAGTCGTCGACCACGACATAGACCGATGGCCCCCGCCACCAGCTCCGGTCCCGCAGCTGCTGGGCGGTGACGTCCGCCGACGGGGTACGGCGCTGCATCAGGTCCGCGAGGGCGTCGACATGGTGCTCCATGGCGTTGGACATCGGGACGTACTCCGCCAGATGGGTCGCCGGGGTCACGTCCAGCAGCGCCCGCCGGTTGTCGATGACGAAGAACTTCGCGGAGTCGCCGTCGTACCGCTCGGTGAGCTGTTTGATCAGCAGCTTCAGCAGGTTGGACTTGCCGGATTCGCTGTCGCCGAAGATCAGGAAGAACGGGTCGCGTTCGAAGTTGAGCCAGACCGGTTCGAGGTTGTTCTCGTCGATGCCGAAAGCGACTCCGCGCCCGGGGTCCGCCTGGCCGCCGGGCAGCCTGGCCGCCGGGAGTTCGCGGGGGAGGAGCCGTACGGCCGGTGCGCCGGGCGCGGTCCAGTGGCGGGTGACTTCCTGGGTCATCGCCGCGGTCGCCTCGGACAGGTCGCTGTCGGAGTTGATTCCGTCGATCCGCGGCACCGCCGCCATGAAGTGCAGCTTCTCCGGGGTCAGACCCCGTCCGGGCACTCCGGTGGGGACGTTCGCGGCGACCCTGCGGTCCAGTTCGGAGTCCATGGTGTCACCGAGCCGCAGCTCCAGCCGGTTCATCAGGAGATCCTTCAGGTTGGCCCGGACCTCCATCGAACGGCCGGCGGTGAGCACGATGTGGATGCCGTAGCCCAGGCCCCGCGCGGCGATGTCGAGGACCGCGGGCTCCAGCGCCTCGTAGTCCGTACGGAAGTTGCCCCAGCCGTCGACGACCAGGAAGACGTCGCCCCAGGGCTGGTCCGTCACCGAGATGTCGCCGCGGGCCCGCATGGTGCGGAAGGTCGCGATGGAGTCGATCCCCGCGCTGCGGAAGTACTCCTCGCGCCGGGTGAGGATGCCGTACACCTCGGCCACGGTGCGCCGCACCCGCTCCGGGTCGAGCCGGGACGCTATCCCGCCGACGTGCGGCAGCCCGGCGACCGCGGACATACCGCCACCACCGAAGTCGAGACCGTAGAACTGCACCTCGTGCGGGGTATGGGTGAGAGCGAACGCCGAGATCAGCGTCCGCAGCAGGGTCGACTTGCCGGACTGCGGGCCGCCGATGATCTGCATATGGCCCGCGGCGCCCGAGAAATCGCGGTAGAGCGTGTCCCGTCGCTGCTCGAAGGGCTTGTCGACGACACCGAGGGGGACGACGAGCCGTCCGGCCCCCTCGTAACCGGGCCGGGTGAGCCCCCGGCCCGGCACGTTCGCCAGCCCCGGAACGACCTCGTCCAGCGGCGGCGGATTGTCCAGCGGCGGCAGCCACACCTGATGGGCCTCGGCGCCCCGCCCCTCCAGCCGCCGCACGATCACATCGAGGACGGAGTCGGCGAGCGCGTCGTCCTCCGGCTGCCGGGCGTCGGGTACGGCCGGCCCGGCCGCGGGCTGTGCGTACCGCACCGGCACCGGCGCGGCCGTGAAATGCACCGGGCGCCGGTCCACCGGCAGCGGACCGCCCGCGGCGGCCACCCGGGTGCCGCCCTCCCGGTAGACCCCGGAGACGTACGCCGCCTTGAACCGCAGCATCTCGTCCGTACCGAACTTCAGATAGCCGGAGCCCGGCACGTTCGGCAGCGTGTACGCGTCGGGCACGCCGATCGCCGCCCGCGATTCGGCCGCGGAGAAGGTCCGCAGACCGATCCGGTACGAGAGGTACGTCTCCAGACCCCGCAGCCGCCCCTCCTCCAGACGCTGCGACGCCAGCAGCAGATGCACGCCCAGGGAGCGGCCGATCCGGCCGATCTGCACGAACATCTCGATGAAGTCCGGCATCGCCGTCAGCAGCTCGCTGAACTCGTCGATCACCAGGACCAGCGACGGGATCGGCTGGAGCGGGGCACCGGCGGCCCGCGCCTTCTCGTAGTCGTGGATATTGGCGTAGTTGCCCGCGTCGCGCAGCAGCTCCTGCCGCCGGTTGAGTTCACCGCGGATGGAGTCGCCCATCCGGTCCACCAGCGTCAGATCGTCCGCCAGGTTGGTGATCACGGCCGCGACATGCGGCATCTGCGACATTCCGGCGAAGGTCGCACCGCCCTTGAAGTCCGCGAGGACGAAGTTCAGGGTCTCGGAGGAGTGGGTGACGGCGAGTCCGAGGACCAGTGTCCGCAGCAGCTCGGACTTGCCGGAACCGGTGGCTCCGACGCAGAGTCCGTGCGGGCCCATGCCCTCCTGCGCCGCCTCCTTCAGGTCGAGCATGACGGGGACCCCGTCCTCGCCCACCCCGATGGGGACGCGCAGCCGCTCCGACTGGGAGCGCGGCCGCCAGGTGCGGCTGACGTCGACGGAGGCCGCGTCGCCCAGATTCAGCAGATCGGTGAAGTCGAGATTGGCGAGCAGCGGTTCGTCGTCGTCCCCGCCACTGGCCATCCGCAGCGGCGCGAGCTGGCGGGCCAGCGCCTCGGCCGCCTCCGTACCGAGCAGATCGGGAACGCCGTCGTACACCATGCCGTGCCCGGACTCCAGCCGCAGCGAGTCGGGGGTGACGATCACCGCGAGCCCGCCGCGCGGTCCGCTGAGTTCACCCGGTACGACCTCGATGACGGTGACGCCCTGAATGCCCTCGGGCGCCGCCAGCGGCGATGTCGGCGTGACCGACTGGCCGTCGAGCACCACCACCACATGCGGCTGGTCGAGCAGCGGTCCTCCGCCGCCCTGGAAGCGGGGCCGGCCGTCGATCCGGGACGCGAGCAGTTCGTCGAGTTCCCGTGGATCGACGGTGATCAGCCGGCGGCTGCCGGCGCCGTCGCCCTCACCGCCCGCCTGGAGATGCGGCAGCCACTTCGCCCACTCCCAGTGGTCCACGGACTCCCGGCTCGCGGCGATCACCACGGTGAGGTCGTCGGGGGAGTGCAGCGAGGCCAGCGACGCGATCACGGAACGGGCCGCGGAGCGTACGGAATCGGGGCGTCCGCCTATGGTCAGGTGGTAGAAGGCGCGCAGCGAGACCGCCAGCGGCAAGCCGTCGAGCGTGCTGTGCGCGGTGAGGAACTGCCGCATGGCGCTCGCCGTCAGCGGTTCCAGATCGTCGACCGGCGCGGTCTCCGGCGCCAGGATCGGGGTGGCGAGCTGCTGGCTGCCCAGACCGATCCGCACCTGGCCGAAGTCGGGGTCGCCGATCCGCCGCTCCCAGACCCTGCTGCCCTCGGCGACCAGCGCCCACAGCTGCTCGGGCGACGGGTGCAGGTAGTACTGGGCGTCCCGCTGGAGCCGTGCCGTCCGCTGTACCTGACGCCGGGTCTGGTTGAGGTACTTCAGATAGTCGCGCCGCAGATCCGCCAGTTCCCCCTGGGTCCCGCGCCGGTAGCGGACCAGCATCGCGATGGCCATGGCGATCGTCGAGGCGATCATGATCATGCCCATGATCCGCATGATGGGGTTCGGCGTCATGAAGAAGAACACCACCGAACCGCCCATGCCCAGCATCGGCAGCAGCTGCATCAGCGCGCCCTCCTGCTGCCCGCGGGGGAGTTCCGGAGGAGGCTGCAACTGAAGGGGGTCGCCGGGCACCTCGGAAGGCAGGGCCCGTGGTGGGCGCTTGACGACGATCTGACTCACAAGCTCACCAATTCCCTTGCCGGACGGCAATGTTTCTGTCGGCGCCCCCGTGGCGTCCGCCCCGTCCGCGGTGAGGGATCCTACTTGCGCGGCGCGTACGGGGTGCGGGGTAGGGTGACGCGATCGGTTTGCGCACCCGCGCCGCCCGCGCGGAACATCCGGGGAATCACCCGGGAATCACCCGCTGATCACCGGGGAATCACCGGAGAAAACGGGTGATTCGGAGTGCGGTGCCGGTCCGGTGGAAAATAGTCCGGATGAATTGAATACGGGCCGAGGGTGCGAATTCGGGCCGTCCGGGTGGGGTGCAAAGCCGACCTATCGTGCACAGAGTTCCGGTAGGGGGATGCGGATCCACCGTATGGAGGCGAAGTGTGAAGCCTTCGTACGGAGTCGGTGTACGTACCGGACGGGCCCGCGGCCGGGCGCGTACGAACGGCGTACGGACAACGGGCCGCGGCCGGACCGGAGTCGTCGCACCGGAACACGGAGCGCGGAACACAGGACGAGGGACACGGCACGCTGAGTACGGGACGCTGAATACGGGACACGGGACACGGGACACGGGACATACGACAGGGACACGGAACACGGTCCGCAGAACGACAGCACCCGGAACGGCAGGGTCCCGAGCCGGTGCAGGTGAACATCACGAGGGGATGCAGCAGGTGAGTATGGTGACCTCAGCGGCGGCGCACGGGCCGGGCCGGCCGGGACCGGTGGCCCCGGCCGGCAGCGGAACCGGTTTCTGCCGGGTGACCGTCGTCGCGCCGGACGGACGCGTCGACGTCGCCCTGCCCGAGGACATCGCCGTCGCGGACCTCTACCCCGAAATCCTCCGCCTCTCCGGCCAGAGCCCCGAGCCCGGCGCCCCCGTCGGCTACCACCTCGTACGCCGCGACGGCACCGTCCTCGACAGTGCCCGCTCCCTCGGCACCCAGCGCATCCTCGACGGCGAACTGCTCTCCCTGCGCCCCTTCGCCGAATCCCTGCCCCCGGCCGTCTTCGACGACGTCTCGGACGCCGTCGCCACCGCCGTCGCCAAGGACCGCACGCTCTGGAGCGACGCCCTGATGCGCGGCGCCGGCCTCTTCGGCGGCTCCGTCCTGCTGCTCCTGCTCGCCTTCGTGCTCTGGACCTCCGACCCCCGTAACGACATGCACGGACTGCCGGGCGTGCTCGCCGGGGTCGCCGCGCTCCTCCTGCTCGCCCTCGCCGGCATCCGCGCCCGCGTCTACGACGACCGGGCCGCCGCCGTCGCCCTCGGCCTCGGCGCCATGGCGAACGCGGGCATCGGCGGCAGCGGACTCCTGCCGCCCGCCGACGGCCAGGGCATCGGCAAACTGCAGTTCCTGCTCGCCTGCGCCGCCGTCCTCGTCGTCGCGGTCATCCTGACCATCGTCGCCCCCGGCGGCGACGGCCCCTTCGTCGCCTTCGTCTTCGCCGCCGTGATCGGTGTGCTCGCCGCCTTCGTCGCGATCCTCCAGGAGCTGACCCCGGTCGAGACGGCCGCGATGTGCGCCCCGCTCGCCGTCGGCACCCTCGCCTTCCTGCCCGGCCTGTCCACCCGCTTCGCCCGGCTCCCGATCGGCTTCGACCCGCCCCGTACCGCCGTCGGCGACTACGGCTCCGACGACGAGCCCGCCGGACCGGTCGACGGCGAGCGCATCGCCGCCCTGGCCCGTCGCGGCCATGAACTCCTCGTCGGCCTCGTCGGCGGCTGCGCCCTGGTCGCCGTGGGCGCCGGCGCGGTCCTCGGCTTCTCCGACAACGTCTGGGGCCGGCTGCTCGCCCTGGCCACCGGAATCGCCATGCTGATGCGGGCCCACCTCTTCCGTTACACCGCGCAGGTCGGCTGCGCCCTCGCCGCCGGTCTGGGCTGCCTCGTCCTCCTCGGCCTCGGTCTGGCGATCAACCCGCCCGCCGAGCTGATGCAGGACGCCTTCCGGGGCGACACCACCGCCCTCGACATCCGTACCGTCTGGCTGGCCGCCGCCGTCGCCGGGGTCGCCGCGCTGATCATCGCCATCGGCCTGATCGTCCCGCGCACCGGAGTCACCCCCTTCTGGGGCCGCTTCCTGGAGATCGCGGAGACCTTCGTCCTGCTGACGCTGCTCCCGCTCTGCCTGGCGGTCTTCGACGTCTACCACTCCATCCGCGCCCTGACCTCCGACTGACCCGCCCCCGGACCCGCCCCCGACCCCGCCGAGGCACCGCGACCGGCCCCCGGGCCGGGCCCCTCCCCGGGGCTGGTACGCTGGGTGACGGCCGTTTGTGTACGCCCTCCCGGAATCCCCGGAGCCCCTCGCGGGCCTCGTCGGAGCTGGGAGGAGCGCCCATCGGACCTCCGCCCCCGAGTCACCGAAGTTCCCCTGAGAAAACGCCAGGGGCACTCGCGGGCGCTTCGAACACCATCTGAGGAGTACGTGTGTCTCTCGACGCCGCCACGAAGAAGCAGATCATGGCCGAGTTCGGCACCAAGGAGGGCGACACCGGCTCCCCCGAGGTCCAGGTCGCGATGCTCTCCCGCCGCATCTCGGACCTGACCGAGCACCTGAAGACCCACAAGCACGACCACCACTCCCGCCGTGGTCTGCTGATCCTGGTCGGTCAGCGCCGCCGTCTGCTGCAGTACCTGGCCAAGAAGGACATCCAGCGCTTCCGTACGCTGGTCGACCGCCTCGGCATCCGCCGCGGTGCGGCCGGCGGCGCCAAGTAAGACGCTGTGAAGGGGAGCGGTTCCCGCCTGACGGGACCGCTCCCCTTCGGCTTTTTGCCGTTCTTTTACCGATCTGCGGTAAGCATGGACGGTACGTACCGGTTCTTTGACCGGACGTGACCGCTGTACGTGCGCGACGCAGCGCACGGCATTTAGTCTGGTCGCATGAGACAGCGCCGGTCCCACCGGACCGGAGCGCACCCAAGGAGAGGCCGGCTCGCCCCCGCCGGTCCTCGGTAGTGGCTCCCGGGAGACTCGAACCCCGGCAGCTTCGATCGAAGACCGGCCCAGTACGAGCGCTTCTCCACCTGTCCCCGGGCCACACGGGCACGAGGACGAAAGACGTAACGAAACGTAACGGAGAACACGCTAGTGGAGAACGAGACCCACTACGCCGAGGCCGTCATCGACAACGGCACCTTCGGCACCCGCACCATCCGCTTCGAGACCGGCCGTCTGGCCCGTCAGGCCGCCGGCTCCGCCGTGGCCTACCTGGACGACGACACCATGGTGCTGTCGGCCACCACCGCCTCGAAGAAGCCCAAGGACCAGCTCGACTTCTTCCCCCTCACGGTGGACGTCGAGGAGCGGCAGTACGCCGCGGGCAAGATCCCCGGCTCCTTCTTCCGCCGGGAGGGCCGCCCCTCCGAGGACGCGATCCTCACCTGCCGGCTCATCGACCGGCCGCTGCGCCCCTCCTTCAAGAAGGGCCTGCGCAACGAGATCCAGATCGTTGAGACGATCATGGCGCTCAACCCCGACCACCTCTACGACGTGGTCGCCATCAACGCCGCCTCCTGCTCCACGCAGCTCGCGGGCCTGCCCTTCTCCGGCCCGATCGGCGGCACCCGGGTCGCCCTGATCAAGGGCCAGTGGGTCGGCTTCCCGACCCACACCGAGCTGGAGGACGCCGTCTTCGACATGGTCGTCGCCGGCCGGGTCCTGGACGACGGCGACGTCGCGATCATGATGGTCGAGGCCGAGGCCACCACCAAGACCATCCAGCTGGTGAAGGAAGGCGCCGAGGCCCCCACCGAGGAGCTGGTCGCCGCCGGTCTGGAGGCCGCGAAGCCCTTCATCAAGGCGCTCTGCAAGGCCCAGTCCGAGCTGGCCGCCAAGGCCGCCAAGCCCGAGGGCGAGTTCCCGGTCTTCCTGGACTACCAGGACGACGTGTACGAGGCCCTGGCCTCCGCCGTCAAGGGCGAGCTGGCCCAGGCGCTCACCATCGCGGGCAAGCAGGACCGCGAGACCGAGCTGGACCGCGTCAAGGAGCTGGCCGCCGAGAAGCTCCTCCCGGCCTTCGAGGGCCGCGAGAAGGAGATCTCCGCCGCCTACCGCTCGCTGACCAAGAACCTGGTCCGCGAGCGCGTGATCAAGGAGAAGGTCCGCATCGACGGCCGCGGTGTCACCGACATCCGCACCCTGGCCGCCGAGGTCGAGGCCATTCCGCGGGTCCACGGCTCCGCCCTCTTCGAGCGTGGCGAGACCCAGATCCTGGGCGTCACCACCCTCAACATGCTCCGCATGGAGCAGCAGCTGGACACCCTCTCCCCGGTGACCCGCAAGCGCTACATGCACAACTACAACTTCCCGCCGTACTCCGTCGGTGAGACCGGCCGTGTCGGTTCCCCGAAGCGCCGCGAGATCGGCCACGGCGCGCTCGCCGAGCGCGCGATCGTGCCGGTGCTCCCGAGCCGCGAGGAGTTCCCGTACGCGATCCGTCAGGTCTCCGAGGCCCTCGGCTCCAACGGCTCCACCTCCATGGGTTCGGTCTGCGCCTCCACCATGTCGCTGCTGAACGCCGGTGTGCCGCTGAAGGCCCCGGTCGCCGGTATCGCCATGGGTCTGATCTCCCAGGAGATCGACGGCCAGACGCACTACGTCACCCTCACCGACATCCTCGGTGCGGAGGACGCCTTCGGCGACATGGACTTCAAGGTCGCCGGTACGAAGGAGTTCGTCACCGCCCTCCAGCTCGACACCAAGCTGGACGGCATCCCGGCCTCCGTCCTGGCCGCGGCCCTGAAGCAGGCCCGTGACGCCCGCCTCCACATCCTCGACGTGATGATGGAAGCGATCGACACTCCGGACGAGATGTCCCCGAACGCCCCGCGGATCATCACCGTCAAGATCCCCGTGGACAAGATCGGCGAGGTCATCGGCCCCAAGGGCAAGATGATCAACCAGATCCAGGAGGACACCGGCGCCGAGATCACCATCGAGGACGACGGCACGATCTACATCGGCGCCGCCGACGGCCCGGCCGCCGAAGCCGCCCGCGCCACGATCAACGGCATCGCCAACCCGACGATGCCCGAGGTCGGCGAGCGTTACCTGGGCACGGTCGTCAAGACCACCACCTTCGGTGCCTTCGTCTCCCTGCTCCCCGGCAAGGACGGACTGCTGCACATCTCGCAGATCCGCAAGCTGGCCGGCGGCAAGCGCGTGGAGAACGTCGAGGACGTCCTCGGCGTCGGCGCCAAGGTCCAGGTCGAGATCGCCGAGATCGACTCCCGCGGCAAGCTCTCCCTCATCCCCGTGATCGAGGGCGAGGACGGCGACGACGCGGCGGACCAGAAGGACGACGCTGCCAAGTGACGTCGCGCGGCTTCAAGGCGACGGCCCGCACCTCCTCGGAGGTGCGGGCCGTCGCCCGTACCCAAACGCTTCTCAAGGGCACGAACGGCATCGGCACGGTCCGGCGCACCACCCTCCCCGGGGGGCTGCGGATCGTCACCGAAACCCTGCCGTCCGTACGCTCCGCCACCTTCGGGATCTGGGCGCACGTCGGCTCCCGTGACGAGACCCCGGCGCTCAACGGCGCCACCCACTATCTGGAGCACCTCCTCTTCAAGGGCACCCGGCGACGGTCCGCCCTCGATATCTCCTCCGCCGTCGACGCGGTCGGCGGCGAGATGAACGCCTTCACGGCGAAGGAGTACACCTGCTACTACGCGCGGGTCCTCGACACCGATCTGCCGCTCGCCATCGACGTCGTCTGCGATATGCTCACCGGCTCGCTGATCGAGCAGGAGGACGTCGACGCCGAGCGCGGGGTCATCCTCGAAGAGATCGCGATGACCGAGGACGACCCCGGCGACTGTGTGCACGACCTCTTCGCGCACACCATGTTCGGGGACACCCCCCTCGGCCGCCCCGTCCTCGGCACGGTCGACACGGTCAACGCGCTCACCGCCGACCGGATCCGCCGCTTCTACAAGAAGCACTACGACCCCACGCATCTGGTGGTCGCGGCGGCGGGCAACGTCGACCACGCCACCGTGGTACGCCAGGTCCGCCGCGCCTTCGAACGGGCCGGCGCCCTCAGCCGTACCGACGCGGTCCCGCTCGCCCCCCGCGACGGAGGGCGTACGGTCCGCACCGCGGGCCGGGTCGAACTGCTCGGCCGGAAGACCGAGCAGGCCCATGTTGTCCTCGGCATGCCCGGCCTGGCCAGGACCGACGACCGCCGCTGGGCCCTCGGCGTACTGAACACCGCCCTCGGCGGCGGTATGTCCTCCCGGCTCTTCCAGGAGGTCAGGGAGAAGCGCGGTCTGGCCTACAGCGTGTACTCGTACACCTCGGGCTTCGCCGACTGCGGGCTCTTCGGCGTCTACGCGGGCTGCCGCCCCGCCCAGGTCCACGACGTCCTCAAGATCTGCCGGGACGAACTGGACCGGGTCGCCTCCGACGGTCTCACCGACGACGAGATCGGCCGGGCCGTCGGGCAGTTGTCCGGCTCCACCGTCCTCGGACTGGAGGACACCGGGGCGCTGATGAACCGCATCGGCAAGAGCGAACTGTGCTGGGGCTCCCAGATGTCCGTCGACGAGATGCTGGGACGGATAGCGGCCGTCACCCCCGACGAGGTGCGCGAGGTCGCGGCCGAGGTGCTCGGCCACCGCCCGTCGCTCGCGGTCATCGGCCCGCTGAAGGACCGGCAGGCCGACCGGCTCCACGAATCGGTCGCCTAGGCCTTGGGCGCAGTGTCCGGGCCCGGCCCCGGCGGACCGGATGCGCTCCGGCCCGCCGGGGCCCGACCCGGCACGGCCTTAGGCTTGGCCCGGGGACCGACGACCTGAGAAGTGCCTTTCGGAGGAAAGAGACTGATGAGCAAGTTGCGCGTGGCGGTCATCGGAGCCCGGGGCCGGATCGGCTCCGAGGCGGTTCGGGCCGTGGAGGGCGCCGGCGATCTGGAGCTGGTCGCGGCCCTGGGCCGGGGCGACAAGCTGGAGACGCTGGTCGACGCCGACGCCCAGGTGGTGGTCGAGCTGACCACTCCCGCGTCCGTGATGGGCAATCTCGACTTCTGCGTACGCCGCGGCATCCACGCCGTCGTCGGCACCACCGGCTGGACCGACGACCGGCTCGCACAGCTCGGCACCAGCCTCGAAGCGTCCCCCGGGACGGGCGTCCTGATCGCCCCGAACTTCTCCATCGGCGCGGTCCTCACGATGAAGTTCGCCCAGGCGGCGGCGCGCTGGTTCGAATCGGCCGAGGTCGTGGAGCTGCACCACCCCAACAAGGCCGACGCCCCCAGCGGTACCGCCACCCGCACCGCCCAGCTCATCGCCGCGGCCCGTGCCGACGCCGGGCTCGGCGACCAGCCCGACGCCACGGCCACCGCCCTGGACGGCGCCCGCGGCGCCGATGTCGACGGTGTTCCGGTGCATTCCGTACGGCTCCGGGGGCTCCTCGCCCACCAGGAGGTCCTCCTCGGCGGCGAGGGGGAGACCCTCACCATCCGGCACGATTCGCTGCACCACAGCAGCTTTATGCCCGGGATCCTGCTCGGGGTCCGCCGGATCGGCTCCGTACCCGGTCTGACCATGGGCCTGGAGCACTTCCTCGACCTCGGCCACGACCGGCCCGCAGCCCACTGACCGACTGGCCGAACTGATCGACATGCGCGCGAAAATCACCTACTTCGTCACGGCCGCCGTCCTGGTCGTCTACTTCGTCCTGGTCGGCAGCCGCGGTCTGCTCCTCATCCAGCAGGGCACCTGGCTCACCGTCGCCTTCGGCATCTCCGTGCTGGCCCTGCCGGTCATCGGGGTCTGGTTCCTCTGGAAGAACACCCGCTTCGTCACCCGGGCCAACCGGCTGGCGGCCGAGCTGGAGGCCGAGGGCGGACTGCCGGTCGACGATCTCGCCCGGACCCCGAGCGGACGCATCGACCGGGACGCCGCGGACGAGGTGTTCGCGCGGCGCCGCGCCGAGACCGAGGACGCCCCGGACGACTGGCGCTGCTGGTTCCGGCTGGCGATCGCCTACCACGACGCCCGGGACACCCCGCGGGCGCGCAAGGCCATGCAGCGCGCCATCGCCCTCCACCAGGCCGCCGGGGCCTGAGCAGCCCCCGAGCGGGCGCACAGTAGGCAGAACCGCGGCGGGGCCCCCCCGGGGGGGGGGGGGGGCGGGGGGGTCGGGGGGGGGGGGGGGGGGGGGGGGGGGGGGGGGGTGGGGGGGGGGGGGGGGGGGGGGGGGGGGGGGGGGGGGGGGGGGGGGGGGGGGGGGCCCCCGGGGGGGGGGGGGGGGCGGGGGGGGGGGGGGGGGGGGCCTCCAGCCGCGGAGGATCCTGGGGCGGGGCACGGGCCAGACTCGCTCGTTACTTACGGTGACCGAGTGGTGGGTGGTGCGGGGAGGGTCGGGTG
>NZ_JBIWGU010000018.1:0-119942 GCF_044763775.1 Streptomyces sp. NPDC094448
TACCAGATCCTTTTCCCGTTCCGTTTCCGGTCCGGACTTTCGAATCCAGCGGCCTGTTGAAGCGGCCTTTTGTCTTTCGACTTTGCCTTTCGGCGTGTCCACTACGTTAGCCGATTTCCTCGGCGACTCATAATCGAGTCGGTCCGAAATCATTTCGGCATGCCAAAACAGAGCCCGTCCGGGCTGTGTCGAGCAGTAGGTGGGTTGGCCGCTTCGGGTTGCTGAACAGCAGGACCCGTGTCAAGCGGCTCGGGCTACGTTAGGCGTCCCGGATGGGCGAGTCAAGTTGACCTCTTGCGGGGGGCATGCGCGCGATAGGGGCTCACCGTGGGGTCTCCGTCGATCCAGAAACGCCAGGGGTGCTGGGCGCCATCGCCGCCCACTCCCGTACGGGGACCGCTGCGTACCAGGTCAAGGGCCGGGGTGGAGCCGGTGTGCAGAGTCAGGGGAGCGGTGTCGTCCTGACAGAGGTCCGTGCCGTTGAGAGCGCGGTCGACCGCGAGGGCCGTGGCGAGCCGGGCAGGTCCTTTGGCCAGTTCCTTGTCATAACGGGCCGAGACTCGACGTTTGCGGGCCAGCTCCTGGCCCTCGACGATCTCGCCGGCCCGCAGCAGGACCCCGCTCGCCCGGCCCTCGGGGCCGCAGACCACATTGAGGCAGTGCCACATTCCATAGGTGAAGTAGACGTAGGCATGGCCGGGCGGGCCGAACATCACCTCGTTGCGCGGGGTCCGGCCGCGGAAGGCGTGGGAGCCGGGGTCCAGCTCGCCCGCGTACGCCTCGACCTCGGTGATGCGGAGCACGACGGGGCCCTCGGCCGTCCGCCGTACCAGCACTCGGCCCAGCAGGTCGGGCGCGACCTCCAGCACCGGGCGGTCGAGGAAGGTCCTGGGCAGAGGCGTACGGTCGGGTCGCTCGGTCATGGCGTCCGAGCGTACCTGCGGAACCGGAGGCGGTCGCCGAGCGTTTTCACGGTGCACAACCCCTTATAAGGAGTGGATCAGGACATGGCCTTCAAGAAGCTGCTCGCGAGCCTCGGTGCCGGTGGCGCCTCGGTGGAGACGGTACTGACCGAGGAGAACGTCGTCCCCGGTGGAGTCGTCCAGGGCGAAGTGCGTATCCAGGGCGGTTCCGTGGACCAGCGGGTCGAGGGGCTGTCCATGGGGCTCCAGGCTCGCGTCGAGGTCGAGGGCGGCGACTACGAGACCAAGCAGGACATCGAGTTCGTCAAGCAGCGCATCGGCGGAGAGTTCGAGGTGCAGGCCGGAGCGGTGCACGTGGTGCCGTTCGGTCTTGAGATCCCCTGGGAGACGCCGGTCACCAGCATCGGTGGCCATCGGATGCGCGGGATGGACATCGGGGTGCGGACCGAGCTGGCGATCGCGCGGGCCGTGGACGCGGGCGACCTCGACCCGATCACCATCCATCCGCTGCCCGCTCAGCAGGCGATCATCGACGCCTTCGGGCAGCTCGGGTTCCGTTTCAAGAGCGCGGACATGGAGCGCGGTCATATCCGGGGCACCCGGCAGAAGCTGCCGTTCTACCAGGAGATCGAGTTCTTCCCGCCGGAGCGGTACCGGGGGCTCAACCAGGTCGAGCTGTCGTTCGTCGCCGACGAACGGGAGATGGACGTCATCCTGGAGATGGACAAAAAGCCCGGACTGTTCACCGAAGGCAGTGACTCCTTCAAGGCCTTCCGGGTCGGTCACCACGACTTCGCGTCGACCGACTGGGTTGCCTACCTCAACCAGTGGCTCACCGATGTCGGCGGTCGGCGCAATTGGTTCTGAAACACTTCCTGACGGTGCCCTAGGGTCGGTGGCACTACTGGACAGTGAAGTGAACCGGAGGTGCAGACGTGACCCAGCAGCGGGCTCCCCTGCCGCACGACTTCCATCCCGAGGTGCCGGCGTTCACCGTGGTGAGCGACGACCTCGCGCCCGGTGCGGTGCTCGGCGCCGCCCAGGTGTACGCGGAGGGCAATGCCTCCCCGCAGCTGCGCTGGGAGGGGTTTCCGGCGGAGACCAAGAGTTTCGCGGTGACCTGCTTCGACCCGGACGCTCCGACCGGCAGCGGATTCTGGCACTGGGTGCTCTTCGATATCCCCGCATCGGTGACCGAGCTTCCCGCCGGGGCCGGTGGGGGGTCCTTCACCGGACTGCCGAAGGGCGCGGTGCACGCCCGTAACGACTACGGGTCGAAGGATTTCGGCGGCGCCGCTCCCCCGGCGGGCGACGGACCCCACCGTTATGTGTTCACGGTGTACGCGGTCGACAGCGACACCCTGGGGCCGGACTCCGACGCCTCGCCCGCCGTGGTCGGCTTCCATCTGCGGTTCCACGCCCTGGCGCGGGCTTCGGTCATCGGAGAGTACGAGGTACCCGCGCCGGACTGACGGACCCCCCCGGTCCGATACTGACCGTTCGTTTCTTGTTTGCCCTGTCCGGGTCCTGGAGAGATCTGGACAGGGCAGGTTTTCTGTCCACCGGGGTCCACGGCCCGCGCGGGACGGATATTGCGTTGTCCATCCCGGCACGTCCGGCCAGAGTTGGTCCATCCCCGGGCCCGCACAGGCCGGGCCGGTGAACGGAGGTGGGGGAACATGCGGGACACACTGGTGCTCAACGCGAGCTTCGAACCACTGTCGACGGTGTCGATGAATCGCGCGGTGGTCCTGGTGCTCCAGGACAAGGCCGTTGTCGAGCAGGCCCACCCCGGTCTCCGGGTCCGCGGTGCCACCGTCGATCTACCGGTGCCGCGCGTGATCAGGCTCTGCAGATATGTCAGGGTGCCGTTCCGAAGACAGGCTCCGTGGTCGAGACGGGGTGTGCTGGTCAGGGACCAGCACCGGTGCGCCTACTGCGGCAGGCGTGCCACGACCGTGGACCATGTGGTGCCGCGGTCCCACGGAGGCGGAGACACCTGGCTGAATACGGTCGCCTCCTGCTCCGAGGACAACCACCGCAAGGCCGACCGCACACCGGAGCAGGCGGCGATGCCGCTGCTGCACCAGCCGTTCGTGCCGTCCCCGGCGGACGCGATGCTGCTGGGCCTGCGGGCCGGTGAGCGGTCCGAACTGCCGGAGTGGCTCCGGTCCGCGCGGCCCGCGGCCTAGTACCCCGTACCGCAGAGACCGTGTCGAGGGCCCGCTCCCCCCGGGGGAGCGGGCCCTCGTCCGTGTGTGGGGGCGGTCAGCCGTAGCGGTAGAGCAGGAGCTGGACCAGGGCGATCGTGCCGACGGCGACGATGAGGGCGCGCAGGGCGCCCGGAGGCAGTCGGCGGCCCGCCTTGGCGCCGATCTGGCCCCCGATGGTGGAACCGACGGCGATCAGGGCGACAGCGGTCCAGTCGAAGTCGGCGACGAAGAGGAAGAAGACCGCGGCGACGCTGTTGACGACGACGGCCAGGACGTTCTTGACGGCGTTCAGCCGCTGGAGGGTGTCGTCGATCAGCATGCCCATCAGGGCCATGTAGATGATGCCCTGGGCCGCGGTGAAGTAGCCGCCGTAGATGCTGGACAGCAGCAGTCCGAAGGTGAGGAGGGGGCCGCCGTCGGCGCCGGCGGTGGTGCCGTTCTCGGCGCGGCGGCGCTGGACGGCCCGGGAGATCCGCGGCTGGAGGATCACCAGGACCAGGGCGAGCGTCACCAGGACCGGGACGATGGTCTCGAAGGCCGTACTCGGCAGGGCGATCAGCAGGGTGGCGCCGATGATGCCGCCGACCGCGCCCACCGCGCAGAGCTTCAGTACCCGGTTGCGCTGGCCGACGAGTTCGGCCCGGTAGCCGATGGCTCCGCTGATGGAGCCGGCTACCAGGCCGAGGCCGTTGGAGACGGTCGCGGTGACCGGGGGCAGACCGACCCCGAGAAGAACGGGGAAGGTGATCAGGGTGCCGGAACCGACGATCGTGTTGATGGTTCCGGCACCGATGCCCGCGACAAGGACAGCAAGCATCTCCCAGATGGTCACAGTGTGCCCCTCCATGATCAGTGCAGTGGGCATTGATCATGCCGGAGGAGTGACCGGTCAGTCGACCGGGGGCACCTCACGCCGCTCGGTGCCGGTGCCGTTGCCGGACGAGGAGCCGCCGGTGTTGAAGCCGGGGACGCCGCCGCCGAGGTTGCCGAAGGCTCCGGAGAGGCCCTTCAGGGCGTCGCCGATCTCACTGGGGACGATCCAGAGCTTGTTGGCGTCGCCCTCGGCGATCTTCGGCAGCATCTGGAGGTACTGGTACGAGAGGAGCTTCTGGTCCGGATCCCCGGCGTGGATGGACTCGAAGACCGTACGGATCGCCTGGGCCTCGCCCTCGGCCCGCAGTGCGGCGGCTTTGGCCTCGCCCTCGGCCCGCAGGATGGCCGACTGCTTCTCACCCTCGGCGGTCAGGATCTGGGACTGCCGGATGCCCTCCGCGGTGAGGATGGCGGCGCGCTTGTCGCGGTCCGCGCGCATCTGCTTCTCCATCGAGTCCTGGATGGAGGTCGGCGGCTCGATGGCCTTCAGCTCGACGCGGTTGACGCGGATGCCCCACTTGCCGGTGGCCTCGTCGAGCACCCCGCGCAGGGCCGCGTTGATCTCCTCGCGGGAGGTCAGGGTGCGCTCCAGGTCCATGCCGCCGATGATGTTCCGCAGGGTGGTGACGGTGAGCTGCTCGATGGCCTGGATATAGCTGGCGACCTCATAGGTCGCGGCACGGGCGTCGGTGACCTGGTAATAGATGACGGTGTCGATATTGACGACCAGGTTGTCCTGGGTGATCACCGGCTGGGGCGGGAACGGGACGACCTGTTCCCGCAGGTCGATCCGGTTCCGGATGGAGTCGATGAACGGGACGACGATGTTCAGGCCCGCGTTCAGGGTGCGGGTGTAGCGGCCGAAGCGTTCGACGATGGCTGCGCTGGCCTGCGGGATGACCTGGATCGTCTTGATCAGGGCGATGAAGACCAGCACCACCAGAATGATCAGGACGATGATGATCGGTTGCATCGCGTTTCCCCGTGCCCTTCGCTGCCGGATGATGGTGTGATGATGATCGAGTTTCCCAGATCAGGGGCGGTCGTGGGGCTCTTTCCGGTCAGATGACGACGGCGGTCGCTCCGTCGATCTCGACCACGTCGACCTGCCGGCCCGGTTCGTAGCTCGCCTCGGGGTCCAGAGGCCGGGCGGACCACACCTCACCGGCGAGTTTGATCCGGCCGCCGTTGCCGTCGACGCGTTCCAGTACGACGGCCTGACGGCCTTTCAGTGCTTCCACTCCGCTGGTGAACCCGGAGCCCTGGGAGCGGTGCCGGGCGGCGATCGGCCGGACGACGGCGATCAGTGCCACCGACACGACGACGAAGACCAGCACCTGGACGACGATTCCGCCGCCGAGCGCCGCCGTGACGGCGGCGGCCACCGCGCCCGCCGAGAACATGCCGAACTCCGGCATCGCCGTCAGGACGAGCGGAATGCCCAGTCCGACCGCGCCGATCAGCCACCACACCCACGCGTCGATTTCCACATGGTCATGGTAGGTCGGCGGATCGGCTCGGGACAGAGGGCGACGGCTCCGGACCGGCGCGGGGCGGGCGCCGGTCAGCCCAGCGGAAGTCCGTGGGCGGTCCAGCGGTCGCCCCGCTGCTCGACGACGAGCGGCAGGCCGAAGCAGCGGGAGAGGTTGCGGGAGGTCAGTTCCATCTCGATGGGACCGGCGGCGAGGACCTTGCCCTGGCGGATCATCAGAACGTGGGTGAACCCGGGGGCGATCTCCTCGACATGGTGCGTGACCATGATCATGGAGGGGGCGTACGGGTCCCGGGCCAGTCGGCCGAGGCGGCGGACCAGGTCCTCCCGGCCTCCGAGGTCGAGTCCGGCGGCGGGCTCGTCGAGGAGGAGCAGCTCCGGGTCGGTCATCATGGCGCGGGCGATCAGGGTGCGCTTGCGCTCGCCCTCGGAGAGGGTGCCGAACTTGCGGTCGAGGTACTCGGTCATGCCGAGGCGGTCGAGGAAAGCGCGGGCGCGCTCCTCGTCGACCGGGTCGTAGTTCTCGTGCCAGGTCGCGGTCATGCCGTAGGCGGCGGTGAGGACCGTCTGGAGCACGGTCTGGCGCTTGGGGAGCTTCTCCGCCATGGCGATGCCCGCCATGCCGATGCGGGGGCGGAGCTCGAAGACGTCCACCCCGCCGAGGCGCTCGTCGAGGATGCGGACGGTGCCGGTGCTGGGGAAGAGGTAGCTGGAGGCCAGGTTGAGCAGGGTGGTCTTCCCGGCGCCGTTGGGGCCGAGGATGATCCAGCGCTCGCCTTCTTTGACCGACCAGGAGACGTCGTCCACCAGAGCGCGTCCGTCGCGGACCACGGATACGTCCACCAGCTCCAGTACATCGCTCATGAGCGCGTTGTCTCCCCATCCAGTCGTGTTGTGAGGTGTCCGGGGGCTTGACGTGTGCGGGCCGCCCCTCGATGAAATCTACGCCACCTGCCGGGCTTCCCCGTCCCCCGGGCCGCTCGTCGGCGGTGCCGGGGGCGGGGGCGGATCGCCTGATCGCGCTGTGTGCCGGTGCTATTCGGCGGCGGAGCGGACGAGGGAGTAGGAGAAGGGGTCCGATTCGCCGTACCGGTCCTCGTCCTCCGGGAGATGCTCCCAGAAGACGGCGACCAGGACGAGGAAGACGGTGCCGAGTGCGATCCCGATGGCGCCGGTGACGAGGCCGATGCGGGCCTGGCTGCCGTTGTCGGCCTCGCCTCGCTTCGCCTTGCGGATGCCGATGACGCCGAAGATCACCGCGAGGATGCCGAGGACGACGGCGGGGACGCCGTAGATGTAGAAGCTGCTGATGGCGCTGAGTCCGAGCACCATGGCCGTGGTGCCCTTGCCGTTCTGCAGGGACGGCAGCGGCTTGACGCCGGGGTAGGGGTACGGGTGCGGGTAGGGGCCCTGGCCGGGCTGGGGTGTCCAGGCGCCGTAGGCGTTGCCCGGCAGTCCGGCGGGGGCCGTCGGCACCGGGGGGCCGTAGGGTCCGGCGGGCGGCTGCCCGGGAGGGACAGGCGGTGGCGGTACGGCTCCGGTACGGTCCCCGGCCTGCTGATCGGTCATATGTCCCCCTGATTCGTTGTCGGCTCCATCGTAGATCGCGTCGGGTGGCGGCCGACGGGCCGGTTCGGAGCCGGAGTTCCGGGCGGGAACTTAGGCTGGGGGCATGATCTCGGATCCTTCGGAACCACGTTCAGGACGGCTCGCGGTATGGGGCAACGCCCTGTTGGCGGGGCTGGTGTCGCCCGACGACGCTGCGGTGGCGATCCGCGGTGAGGACGCTGTGCACCGGGTGCGGGGGCTGCCGGGTGAGCCGGGGCCGGTGGGGCTGACGCTGGCCCTGGGGCGGTTGCGGACGCTGGGGGTGACGGGCTGGCGGGTGGCGCTGCCGGTGGCGGGGCATCCGCTGGGGCTGAGCGGGCCTGCGGAGTTCAACGCCCGGGCGCTGGAGGCCGGGGAGGCGGTGGTCGGTCATGGGGCGGCGTGGGGGCTGGTGCCGTCGGTGACCGAGGTGGGGCCCGCGGGCGATGTGCATGCGGAGGTCGTCTGGGAGTGTCTGCCGGTGCGGGAGGCGCCGCCGGCGGATGTGCCGTCGCTCGGTGAGGCGGAGCGGGAGCTGGCGGAGGGGCTGCGGGAGGCGACCCGGGTGCTTTCGCAGCTGGACGTGGCGGCCTCGGGGCCGGTGGCCGAGGCGGCGATCGACGCCTACCGGGCGCGGGCCGAGGCCGGGAGGGCGGGCCTGGCGCCGGGCTATCCGCCGCGGGCGGTGCGGGTGCTGGAGCTGGCGGAGCGGGTGGGGCTGCTGGTCTCGGTGGCGTACGAGAACGGGCCCGGGGGTGCGGTGAGCGCCTCCGAGATGGCGGCGCGCGGGGAGGCGCTGCGGCCGGTGGAGCGGGTGGCGCGGCGGGCCCGGGTGGCCGCGTACAACGCGTATGTGGAGGAGCGGGAGCGGGGGCGCTGAGGCGGGCTGCCCGGCCGGAGGGCTGCGACGGTTCCTCCGGCCGGGCGGGCGGGGACGGTCAGCCGTTGTGGGCGAAGTTGCCGAAGGCCGGGTTCAGCAGGCCGATGACGTTGACCGAGTTGCCGGAGGCGTTCACCGGGATGTGGACCGGGACCTGGACCAGGTTGCCGGAGGCGACGCCCGGGGAGTTGACCGCCGAGCCCGCGGCGTGGGCGCCGGGGGTGGCGGAGGCGATGCCGGCACCGGCGGCCACCAGGCTGCCGGTGATCATGGTCAGGGCGGCGGCCTTCTTCAGGTTCTTCACGTGCGTTGTCCTCCTGGGCATCGGCCGCGGCGGGCGCCGCGGCACGCACTGGAGAACGGCCGGGCAGCGCGGGAGTTGCGCCGTCCGGGTGACATTCATCCGACAGTATGAATCTCCGATGGTCCGGGAACTCCCTGGGCGTACTCCCGGTGGCGGGGATCAGGTGGTCAGGCCGTGGCGTACGGCCCAGAGGGCGGCCTGGGTGCGGTCCGCGAGGTCGAGCTTCATCAGGATGTTGGACACATGGGTCTTGACGGTCTTCTCGGAGAGCACGAGGGCGCGGGCGATCTCCCGGTTGGAGCGGCCGTCCGCGATCAGGCCCAGGACTTCGCGCTCCCTTTCGGTGAGGGTTCCGCCGCGGCCCGATCCGGTGTTCGGATCGTCCTGGGAGAGCAGGGCCCCGGCGACCTCGGGCTGGAGGAGGACGTGTCCGGCGTGGACGGAGCGGATGGCTCCGGCGAGCGCCTCGGGGTCGATGTCCTTGTAGACGTATCCGGAGGCGCCGGCGCGCAGGGCGGGGACGACGGTCCGCTGTTCGGTGAAGCTGGTGACGATGAGGACCTTCGCCGGATTGTCCAGTCCGCGGAGTCTGCGGAGCGCCTCGATGCCGTCGGTGCCGGGCATCTTGACGTCCATGAGAACGACGTCCGGCCGCAGTTCCTCGGCGCGGGCGACGCCCTCGTCGCCGTCGCCCGCCTCGCCGACGACCTCGATGTCCTCCTGGACCTCCAGGAAGGTGCGCAGTCCGCGGCGGACGACCTGGTGGTCGTCGACGAGCAGGACCCTGATGCGGCTGGTGCGGTCACCCACCGGGGACCTCCATTTCGATCGTGGTGCCCCGGCCGGGGGCGGAATTCACCCGGAGCCGTCCGCCGACGCCGCTCGCGCGGTCGCGCATGGAGACGAGTCCGAGGTGGCGGCCGGCCCGGCGGACCGTGCGGGGGTCGAATCCCTTGCCGTTGTCGGTGACGCTGAGGGCGGCGCCTGGGCCGCGGCGGGTGAGGCTGACGTCGACCCGTTCGGCGCCGGAGTGGCGCAGGGCGTTGTGGAGGGCTTCCTGGGCGACGCGGAGCAGGGCTTCCTCCTGGGCCGCGGGGAGGGCCTTGAGGCCGCAGGTGTCGAAGGTGACCCGGGCGGTGTGGGCCCGGTCGAGCACCTGGATCTGGGTGCGGAGGGTGTTGATCAGCCCGTCTTCGTCGAGTGCGGCGGGGCGCAGTTCGACGACGGCCGCCCGTAGTTCGTCGGCGGCCTCGGCGGCCAGCTCGGCGACCTGCTGGAGCTCCTCTTTGGCGCGGGCCGGGTGGCGGTCGACGAGGGCGGCGGCGGCCTGGGCGGTCAGCCGCAGGGAGAAGAGCTTCTGGCTGACGGCGTCGTGGAGTTCGTGGGCGAGGCGGGAACGTTCCTCGGCGATGGTCAGTTCGCGGCTGCGCTCGTAGAGCCGGGCGTTGGTGAGGGCGATCGCGGCGTGCTGGGCGAGGATCGACAGGAGTTCCTCGTCGTCTTCGGTGAAGCCGCAGCCGCCGTCGGTGCGGGGGCAGCGCTTGTTGGCGAGGAAGAGGGCGCCGATGGTCTCGTCGCCGTCTCTGACGGGGAGGCCGAGGAAGTCCTTCATATCGGGGTGTGCCGCGGGCCAGCCGCCGAAGCGGGGGTCCTCCCGGACGTCGGCGAGCCGTTCGGTGCGGGCGTCGTGGAGCATCGCGGCGAGCACGCCGTGCTGCCGGGGCAGGGGGCCGATGGCCTTCCACTGGTCGTCGCCGACGCCGTCGACGACGAACTGGGCGAAGCCTCCGTGGTCGTCGGGGACGCCCAGGGCCGCGTACTCGGCGTCGAGCAGTTCGCGGGCGGAGGCGACGATCGTCTTGAGGACGTCCCGCACCTCCATCTGTCTGCTCATCGCGAGGAGTGCGGTGCTCACAGCGGCGAGGCCGGAGCTGGGTCGGTGGCTCATGTGCTCACCGTACCGGCGGCCGGGCCGAGCCGTATCGGCCTGTGGACAACGGGCGGCTAGGACCCGGGGCCTAGGTCGAAGTGCCTGGTCGGAAGGGGTCCGGCGGACGAGGTACGCCTGTGGGGCGGTTTCTACGGTGGTCGGTGCGGGCGCCGGTGAGCGGGGGTGGCCCGGGGACCGGTGCCGGAGAGGCCCGGAGACAGGTGAGGAGATGCCGATATGCCGGTAGCGGTGGTCACGGGGGGTTCGAAGGGGCTGGGCCGGGCGCTGGCGCTGGGGCTGGCCGCGCGGGGCTGGGATCTGGTGCTGGGGGCTCGTACCGCGGCGGTCCTGGCCCGGGCCGCGCGGGAGGCGGAGGCGTACGGAACGCGGGTGGTGGCCGTGCCGGGGGATGTCACGGACCCGGGGCACCGTGCGGAGCTGGTCGCGGCGGCCGGGCGGCTGGGCGGGCTCGATCTGCTGGTCAGCAATGCGAGCGTGCTGGGGGCCGAGCCGCTGGTGCGGCTGGACGTACAGCCCCTGGCGGGTCTGCGGGAGGCGCTGGAGGTGAATGTGGTGGCGGCGCTGGGGCTGGTGCAGGAGGCGCTGCCGCTGCTGCGGGTGTCGGCGGCGGGGACGGTGATCGCGATCAGCTCGGAGGCGGCGGCGGAGGCGTACGAGACGTGGGGCGGCTACGGGGCGGCGAAGGCGGCGCTGGACCAGCTGGTGGCGGTGCTGGCGGTGGAGGAGCCGGGGCTGCGGGTGTGGGCGGTGGACCCGGGGGATATGGACACGGATCTGCATAGGGCGGCGGTGCCGGCCGGCGGCGAGTACCGCCCCGCTCCGGAGTCGGTGGTACCGGCTTTCCTCCGGCTGCTGGACGAGCGGCCCGTGAGCGGACGGTACGGGGCGCGGTCCCTGCTGCCGTCGGGGTGAGCCGGCCGGGACGGTGACCCGGGGGGGCGGCCGGGCGGCGGGCGGGCGGATCCGCCGTGAGGCCCGTGCGCGGGGCGGAGGCGGCGGGCGGGCCGGGTGGGAGCAGGGGAGCCGTACGGCTGCGGGTGCCGGCGGCCCCTTTCCTGTTGTACGGCGGCGCGGCCCGGCTGTCCGTGGCGCGGGTTCGGAGCATCCGGCCGCTGCTGCCCGCCCGATCTCCTCACGTATCGAATTGCCATCGCAACACAAGGTGAAATCGGTGGGGTGGCGATGTGAGCCCGAGCATAGGGCGCAGGTCACTTACGAATCCCGATAGTGGAGAAATAAAGAGGCCGTGAGCTGGCGCGGGCCCGGAGAACGGCCGTTCTCCCGAGGGCCCGCTCCACTATCCGGGGTCGTACGTCACATGATTGCCAGGGGTTTTTGCCGGCGCTAAGAATTGTTTCTCGTTGCCGCCCCGCCGTGGAGCGCGACGCCGCTCCGGCCCGAAATTGCTTTCGGGCGGCAATTCCCCGATCCGAAGAGGTACGTCTGTATGTCCGCGCCCAGCATCCGCATGACCAAGGCCCGCAAGGTCTCGATCGCCGGTATCGCCACCGCCGGCGCCGCAGCCATCACCCTCTCCCTCGTCCCCGCCGGTGCCACGCCTGCCGAGGCCGCCCCGGTGAACGCCAAGGCGGCCCCCGCGGCCGTCAGCGCCGAGGCCGTCCAGGCCGCCGTGCTGAGCACCGGTGCCGACGCCCAGAAGTCCAGCCTGGACACCCAGGTGCAGGCGGCCGTCGAGAAGGCCGTCCAGGCCAAGGCCGACACCAAGAACGCCGCCGAGGCCGCCGTGAAGAAGGCCACCGCCGAGGTCGCCGCCAAGAAGGCGGCCGCCGCGAACGCCGCCAAGAAGGCCGCCGCAGCTCCGGCCGCCGCGCCGAAGACGTACGCGAACAACCTCGACGGCTGGATCCGCGAGGCCCTCGACATCATGGACAAGCACGACATCCCGGGTACGTACAACGGGCTGCACCGCAACATCATCCGTGAGTCCAGCGGTAACCCGCGGGCGATCAACAACTGGGACATCAACGCCCAGAACGGCATCCCGTCCAAGGGTCTGCTCCAGGTGATCCAGCCCACGTTCAACGCCTACCACGTCAAGGGCACCCCCTTCGACCTGTACCACCCGGTCGCCAACATCGTCGCCGCGGCCAACTACGCCGCCGACCGCTACGGCACCATCGACAACGTCTTCGGCGCCTACTGAGCCGTCGACGGACCTCTCCGGACGCCGGAAGGGCGGCACCCGCACGGGGTGCCGCCCTTCCGGCGTCGTCGTGCGCGCCCGGCTGCGGGCGCGCGGCGGCGGACTACTTGCGCATGACCTCGGGCTCGTGCCGACGCAGCAGCCTGGCCACGACGAAACCGCAGATCACGCCGATGGCGAGGAGAACGGTGAGGTTGATCCCCCACTGGGCGGCCGTACTCTCCCACAGGGGGTCGGTGTCGCCGGGATTCTTCTGGTCCCAGGGCGGCATCACCTGCCCGAGGTCGAGCGTGGTCGCGACGCCGGCGACGGCCCAGCGGGACGGCATCAGCCAGGTGAACTGCTCCAGGCCGGGTGATCCGTACACCTTGAAGAGCACCCCGGTGAACACGACCTGGACGATCGCGAACATCACCAGCAGCGGCATGGTCTTCTCGGCGGTCCTGACCAGGGACGAGATGATCAGACCGAACATCATCGAGGTGAATCCGAGGGCGATGATCATCAGACACATCTCGGCCGCGGGCGGCATCAGCAGGCCCTCTTCGGGCAGGGTGCGGCGGGCGAAGCCGATCGCGCAGATGATGACACCCTGGAGCGCGGTGATCATTCCGAGGACGATGACCTTGGACATCAGATAGGCGGAGCGGGAGAGGCCGGTGGCCCGTTCCCGTTCGTAGATCACCCGTTCCTTGATCAGCTCGCGGACGGAATTCGCGGCCCCGGAGAAACACATACCGACCGCGATGATCAGGATGATCGTGCCGGCGTCCGGATTGAACTTTCCCGCGGTGGTTGCCGGGGCCAGGCCGAACTTCGCCGGAATGACCACGCTGACCAGTCCGAGTACGGCGGGCAGGATCACCATCAGGCCCATAAAGCCCTTGTCGGAGCCGATGACCGAGAGATAGCGGCGGATCAGGGTGAACAGCTGGGCGCCCCAGCTCTGCGGTTTCGTCGGGCGGAGCTGCCGGTCCGCCGCGGGGGCCGGCTGCGGCGGCGCGGCGGCGTCCGGTTCTCCGGCGTAGAGCCGGTAGTGCTGCGAACCGCGCCAGCGTCCCGCCCAGTCGTAGTCGCGGTAGTTCTCGAAGGCGGAGAAGACATCGGCCCAGGTTTCGTAGCCGAAGAAGTTGAGCGCCTCGTCGGGCGGGCCGAAGTAGGCGACGGCGCCGCCGGGGGCCATCACCAGCAGTTTGTCGCAGAGGCTCAGCTCGGCGACCGAGTGCGTGACCACCAGGACCGTACGGCCGTCGTCGGCGAGGCCGCGCAACAGCTGCATCACATCGCGGTCCATGCCCGGGTCGAGCCCGGACGTCGGCTCGTCGAGGAAGATCAGCGACGGTTTGGTGAGCAGTTCGAGCGCGACGGAGACCCGCTTGCGCTGGCCGCCGGAGAGAGCCGTGATCTTCTTGTCCCGGTGGATGTCGAGCTTCAGCTCGCGCAGCACCTCGTCGATCCGGGCCTCCCGCTCGGCGGCGGCGGTGTCGCCGGGGAAGCGGAGCTTGGCCGCGTAGCGCAGTGCCTTCCGGACGGTCAGTTCCTTGTGGAGGATGTCGTCCTGCGGGACGAGTCCGATCCGCTGGCGCAGCTCGGCGAAGTGCTTGTAGAGACTGCGCTGGTCGTAGAGGACTTCGCCCCGGTCGGCGGGGCGGTAGCCGGTGAGTGCCTTGAGCAGGGTCGATTTTCCGGAGCCCGACGGGCCGATCACGGCGACCAGCGACTTCTCCGGAACGCCGAAGGAGACGTCCTTGAGGATCTCCTTGCCGCCGTCGACGGTGACGGTCAGTTGCCGGGCCGAGAACGAGATCTCACCGGTGTCGACGAACTCTTCGAGGCGGTCGCCGACGACGCGGAAGGTGGAGTGGCCGATGCCGACGATGTCCGGGGGGCCGATGAGGACCGTGCCCGATTTGGCCATCGGCCGGCCGTTGACGTAGGTGCCGTTGTGCGAGCCGAGGTCGCGGAGCTGGAAGCGGCCGTCGGGGCCGGCGGTGAACTCGGCGTGGTGGCGCGAGACCTGGAGGTCGGAGACGACGAGTTCGTTCTCCAGGGCGCGGCCGATGCGCATCACCCGGCCGAGGGCCAGCTGGTGGAAGGTGGTGGGGCTGCGGTCGCCGGGGCTCTGGCCCTGGTGGGGCGGGGGCTGCTGGGCGGGGACCTGCGGAAGGTGCTGCTGCGGGGATA
The DNA here is from genome assembly GCF_044763775.1 of Streptomyces sp. NPDC094448. NCBI lineage: Bacteria > Bacillati > Actinomycetota > Actinomycetes > Kitasatosporales > Streptomycetaceae > Streptomyces > Streptomyces sp. NPDC094448. The sequence goes on from NZ_JBIWGU010000018.1 coordinate 14,572, forward strand.
TGTGCTGGTGCTGTTGGGGGTCCGGCCCGGCGGGCGGGGCGTACGGCGGGGACGCCTGGGCCTGAGCGGGTGCCTGAACAGGTGTCCGGACGGGTGTCGGGACGGCGGTGGCGGGTGCCGCCGTGGCCGGGCCCGCGGTTGAGGCGGCCAGCGTCAGCAGCGGACCGTCGGTCGCGTTGCCCAGACGCACCGTGGAACCGGGCGCGAGGTCGGCCTGTTGGATCCGGTGGCCCTCCGCATAGGTGCCGTTGGTGCTGCCGTGGTCCTCGATGAGCCAATTGCGGCCGCTCCAGCGGATAGCCGCGTGCCGCCACGAGACCCGGGCGTCGTCCAGCACCACGTCACCGTGTGGATCCCGCCCCAGTGTGTACGTTCTGGACGGGTCGAGCGTCCAGAACCGGCCGTTCCATTCCAGTACGAGTTCCCGCACTCCATGCCCCACTTGCTTGTCCCCCGAACGACCCCCGTGACGGGGAGTCCAAAAGGGCTGCGAACAGTCGGGGGAACTATTCCAGGCGCGGCGGCCGGGAGGAAAGCCGGGCCGCGCGGCGAGCGCGACGGCCGGAAACGCACGGCCCGTTGACGGGACGCGGGCCCCGCCGGACAGTGGTATCCGTCCAGCACTCCCCCGCACCGCGACGGGGCCCGGCGGCCCCGGCGGACGGCGGGGGGATCGGGGGGTCTCGTGGCGGGCACGGACGGATCGGGCGGCCTGACCCGCGGGGCGGGGCGCCATCGGGCCCCGGCGCAGCGGCGGGTACGCCCGGTGCCGTGGGGCGATGTGCTGCTCACCGCCGTCGCCGCGGTGAGCTGGGCGTACGTCGCGATGGGCGCGGTGGCCGCGCTGGGTCTGCACCTTCTGGAGGCGGATGCCCACGGGCGGCTCGGGCCGCTGACCGCCGCCGTGGTGCTCCTGGCGGTGGGCGGCACGGTGAGACCGTCCGGGGACGTGTCGGCGTTCGGTCTGGACGGCGGGCAGGCCCGGACGGCCGTCGACCTCGCACCGCTCGGCGTGGCTCTGGCCGGGGCCCTGTTACTGGCGTACGTCTTCCTGCGCTCGCTGCGGCGGGCGGGCACGGCCGTCGGGGGGAGCGAACTCGCTGTCCGGGCCGGGGCGGTGGTGCTGCTGTTCGCCGGGGTGACCGCGGGGCTGGCCTGGGCGGGCCGCGATGCGGTCACGTTCGACGGACGGGGCATCGGCAACGGTGGCGGTGGTGGCGGCGGGACCCTGGTGCCCGGACTCGGCAGCGTCGACCTCGGCGATCTCATCGGCGGCGGGGGTCTGCGGGACGGGCCGGCGGATCTGGTGGGCGCGCGGGCGTCGGTCGGATTCCGGGTGGACACGGTGCCGTCGGTCCTCGGGGCGCTGCTCTGGGCGGCCGGGGTGCTGGCGATCGCGCTGCTGGTGGGCCGGTGCCCGCTGCCGGGTGTCCTGGGCCGGATCCACCGTCAGGTCAGGCCCGCGGCCTCGGCGCTGGTCTCGGTGGCGCTGGCCGCCGTGGCGGCGGGCTGGGCAGCGGCGGCGTACGCGGCCGTCGGGGACGAGCATCCGAGGCTGATCGCCGGGTCGGCGCTGCTCGGGGCGCCGAACGGGGTCTGGACCGGGGTCCCGCTCGGGCTGTTCGTCCCCTTCGACGGACAGGCCGAGGGCGCGCTCGCCGAGGCCGCGCTCCCCGATCCGCTCGGTGAACTCCTCCGGCTCACGGCGGACGAGCCCGTGACGGTCGACCGGCTCGCCGGTCTCGACGGGCGGGTCTGGCTGCTGGCGGTGGGCGCGGCGGTGCTGATGCTGCACGCGGGGGTGCTGGCGGCGGCCCGTACCCCGATCGGCGCAGGGGGTGCGGCCGGGTTCGCCGTCCGGTGCGCGGTACGCCTCGGGGCGCTGACGGCCCTCGCGCTGCCGCTGCTGGTGTGGCTGACCCGGGTGTCCGTGGGCGCTTCCCTCTCGGTGCTGGGCTTCGACGCCTTCGGGGCGGGAATCGAACTGGCCGGACGGACGGGCCGGGCGGCGGCGCTGGGCGCACTGTGGGGCGCGGGCGCGGGCTGCGCGGGCGCACTGCTGGTGTACGCGGCCTGGTACCGGGGGCGCGGGCGGCTCACCGGGGAGCCCACGGCGGTGCCGTCCGGCGGCGGATCCGGGCCGAAGGCGCCCGGCGGCGCCCCGGACGCGGCGGGTCCCGGGCGGTACGGCCGCGGGGGCGGCCCACCGGGCCCCTACGATCCGGCGCCGCCGTACCGGCCGCCGGATCCCGGGACCAATCCCTATCTGCGCCGGCCGCCGGATCCCCGGTGACCGGTGTCCAGCAACCGGGACGTGTCGTCTCGCCGTAACCTTTCGCGGTTACGGTGGGACACACCATGAGCGCTTCGCAGAATTCCGACGTACGTACTCTTCTGGTCAAGATCTTCGGGAAGGACCGGCCGGGTATCACCGCCGGTCTGTTCGACACCCTGGCCGCCTACGCGGTCGACGTGGTCGATATCGAGCAGGTCGTCTCCCGGGGCCGCCTGGTGCTGTGCGCCCTGGTCACCGCGCCGACGGCGGCGGGTGCCGACGAGGGCGAGCTGCGGGCCACCGTCCACGGCTGGGCCGAGTCGATGAAGCTCCAGGCGGAGATCATCTCGGGCACGGGCGACAACCGTCCGCGAGGGATCGGCCGCTCGCATGTGACGGTACTCGGGCATCCGCTGACGGCCGAGTCGACGGCCGCCATAGCGGCCAGGATCACGGAGACCGGCGGCAATATCGACCGGATCTTCCGGCTGGCCAAGTATCCGGTGACCGCGGTGGAGTTCGCGGTGTCGGGCGCGGCGACCGAGGCGCTGCGGACGGCGCTGGCGACCTGCGCGGCCGAGATCGGTGTCGATGTGGCGGTGGTCTCCGCGGGGCTGCACCGGCGTGCCCAGCGGCTGGTGGTGATGGACGTCGACTCGACGCTCATCCAGGACGAGGTCATCGAGCTGTTCGCGGCGCACGCGGGCTGTGAGGAGCAGGTCGCCGAGGTCACGGCCGCCGCGATGCGCGGGGAACTCGACTTCGAGCAGTCGCTGCACGCCCGGGTGGCGCTGCTGGCGGGGCTGGACGCCTCGGTGGTGGACAAGGTGCGGGCGGAGGTACGGCTGACGCCGGGCGCCCGGACGCTGATCCGGACCCTGAAGCGGCTCGGGTTCCAGGTGGGTGTGGTCTCGGGCGGATTCACCCAGGTGACGGACGATCTGCAGGAGCGGCTGGGGCTCGACTTCGCCTCGGCGAACACGCTGGAGATCGTGGACGGCAAGCTGACCGGGCGGGTCACCGGCGAGATAGTGGACCGGGCGGGGAAGGCGAGACTGCTGCGGCGGTTCGCGGCCGAGGCCGGGGTGCCGCTGGCGCAGACGGTGGCGATCGGCGACGGCGCCAATGACCTGGACATGCTGAACGCGGCCGGGCTCGGGGTGGCGTTCAACGCCAAGCCGGTGGTCCGGGAGGCCGCCCATACGGCGGTGAATGTGCCGTTCCTGGACGCCGTGCTCTATCTGCTGGGCATCACCCGCGAAGAGGTCGAGGCCGCGGACGCCGCGGAGCCGGCCGGGCCCGGCGAAGCCGCGCTCTGAGCCGAGTCCGAGCCGGGTCCGTCCGGCGGGCCCCGGGCGGGCGTGCCAGGGGCGGCGGATGCGTTACGGGCCAGGGGCTGCGCCCGCAGCGGGCCCGTGGCCGGTTCCCGGCGCACGGGAGGGCCCCGGGTCCATCTGCTCGGGACGCCGGACCACCCGGGCAGTAGGGCGGTACGGCTGCGGTACGGCTAACGGCCGGGCTGCGGTACGGCTGCGGTACGGCGAACGGCCCCGGCGCGGATGCGTGCCGGGGCCGTCGTCGTCGGCCGGGGGTCTTCTTCCGGACCGGGCCGGATCAACGGGCCCCGGCAGGTTCCGGAAGGGAGGCCCTGCGGATCAGGAGTGGGGCGTCCAGAAGTCGGTGAGTGTGCCGACGCCGTGCTCGACGGACTTCCAGGAGCCGGTGAAGCCGAGGACGGCGAAGGCCGCGGTCGGGAAACCGCTGCGGTTCATCCGGGCGAGGAGATCGCCCTCCGCCTGCCCGGTCAGAGCGTCGGCCAAGGCGTGCATCCCGGGGTTGTGGCCGATCAGAACGATGTCCCTGACCTCGTCGGAGACCTCGTTCAGCAGGGCGATCAGCTCGCCCAGGGAGGCCTCGTACATCCGCTCCTCGTAGACCGTCCGGGGACGGTGGGGCAGCTCGGCGACGGCCAGCTTCCAGGTCTCGCGGGTGCGGGCGGCGGAGGAGCAGAGGGCGAGATCGAAGCTGATTCCGGAACCGGCGAGCCGGCGTCCGGCGACGGGGGCGTCCTTGCGGCCGCGGTCGGCCAGGGGACGCTCGTGGTCGGACACCTCGGGCCAGTCGGCCTTGGCATGCCTGAGGAGGACGATCCTGCGGGACTCGGGAGATCCGGAGGCTGCCCCTCCGGAAGTCGTGGCGACGCTCATGCCACCAGCTTCGCATGAAACGGGCCATCGGGCGCGGGGTGTTGACGTCCCGATCACCGGGCGGACCTGCGGGGGTCCGGGGTCAGCGGACCAGCAGCTGCCGGAGGTACTCCAGCACCGGGGCGAGGGCCGGGGTGCCGTCGGCGGACTCCGCCCGAGCCGGTTCGGCTATCAGGGCGAGGAGGACGAAGACGAGTACCGGGACGGCCAGTCCCCACCAGGGCAGACGGCCGGCGGCTCCGGCGCCCGGGGGCGAAGGGCTGGGCGGATGGGCGGACATGAACGCCTCCTGGGGCCGGTCCGCGGACGACGGGCGAGTGGTTCCACCGTAGTGACCGGGGATTCCGGCGCCCATCCGGAAGCCCACCCACTCGCCCCTGATGCCGGCCCCCTAGGGGATACGGGGGTTAGCCCCAGCACCCGCCGCCGGGGCGGGGCCGCGGCGGCCGGTCCGGCAACTGCCCGGTCAGGGCGAGGCGATGGTCGCGATGATGCCGACCACCACGAAGAAGCCGATCATCGTCGCGAAGACGAGGAGCAGCTTGCGCTGTCCGTTCTGGGGATTGGGTTCGAGGACTGGCTTCATGGGCTCAGTCTCGCATCCCCGTCTCGTCCTCGATCGTCCGGTCCCGGCCTGCCAGCGTCCCGAGCACGATCTGCGGCACCAGCAGCCCCGCCATCAGCGCGACGGGCAGCCCCCAGCTGCCGGTGTGCTCATAGAGGACGCCGACCAGCAGCGGGCCGGGGATGGAGATCAGATAGCCGGTGGACTGGGCGAACGCGGAGAGCCTGACGGTTCCGGCGGCCGAGCGCGAGCGCATGCCGATCATGGTGAGGGCGAGCGGGAAGGCGCAGTTGGAGAGGCCGAGCAGCAGGGCCCAGGCCCAGGCGCCCTCGGCGGGCGCCAGAAGCAGTCCGGTGTATCCGGCGAGTCCGCTCAGACCGAGGACGGCGGCGATGGGGCCCTGGGTGCGGAAGCGGGCGGCGAGCCGGGGGATGACGAAGGCGAGCGGTACGCCCATGACCATGGTGACGGCGAGCAGCAGTCCGGCGGTGGACGCGGGGACACCCGCGTCCCGGAAGATCTGCGGCAGCCAGCCCATGGTGATGTACGCGCCGGTGGCCTGGAGGCCGAAGAATCCGGCGAGGGCCCAGGCGGTGGGGCTGCGGACGATCGACCCGGCGGGGCGGCCGGCGCCCGGTGCGGCCGGTGCGGTGGAGACGGCCGGAGCCGGGACCGGGGCCGGGGCGGCCGGGACCGGGGCCGTATCGGGGTGGCGTCCTCGGCTCCGTACCACCAGAACCCACGGCAGCACGGCGACGGCCGCGAGAAGTCCCCAGACCGCGAGGCCGGTCCGCCAGTCGCCGCCCAGCGCACCGGTCAGCGGAACGGTGGCGGCGGCCGCGGTGGAGGTGCCGATGGCCAGGGCCATGGAGTACAGCCCGGTCATGGTGCCGACCCGGTCGGGGAAGTACCGCTTGACGATCACCGGCATCAGGACGTTGCTCACGGCGATGCCGATCAGCGCCAGGGCGGTGGCGGCGACGAATCCGGGGGTACCTCCCGCGTACGGCCGGATCAGCAGACCGGCGGCGATGGCGGCCATGCCCGCGCAGACGACGACGGCGGGTCCGTGGCGGCGGGCCAGCCGGGGTGCCGCGATACCGAAGACGGCGAAGGTGACCGCGGGAACCGAGGTGAGGATCCCGGCGACGGCTCCGCTCATGCCCAGCCCGGCGCGGACCTCTTCCAGCAGGGCACCGAGGCCGGTGATGGCGGGGCGGAGGTTGAGGGCGGCCAGGACGACGGCGACCATGACGAGCCGGCGGAACCAGACGCTCCGGGAGGCGGTGGACGCCGGTGGGGCCGGATCCACAGGGCCGGGGACCGGCCGCGCGCCGGAGGGCGTACGGACGGCAGCCGGGGCGGTGGTACGGGTGGCGGACTCGTCAGACATGGCACCATCATAGAATCATGGGATGATTGGTTGTCCACTGGTGACCGCTCATACTGGACTCCATACGCAGACCCTGTACGTCCCGGGCCGTCCCAGAACACACGGAGCACTGATGTCGTTGACCTCTCCCCGGCGCTCGGGGCTCACCGACCAGGTGATCGCACAGCTGCGGAACCAGATCACCTCCGGCGAGTGGCCGGTCGGCTCGCGCATCCCGACCGAACCGGAGTTGGTGGAGCAGCTCGGCGTGGCCCGCAACACCGTCCGTGAGGCGGTTCGCGCCCTGGCCCACAACGGTCTGCTGGACATCCGCCAGGGTTCGGGCACCTATGTCCTCGCGACCAGCGAACTGGCCGGGGTGATGCACCGCCGCTTCGCCGGGGCCTCCCCGCGCCATATCGCCGAGGTGCGCTCGGCCCTGGAGTCCGCCGCCGCCGGGCGGGCCGCCGAACGGCGTACCGAACGCGATCTCCAGCAGCTCGACGCACTGCTGGTCCGCCGGGAGGAGGCCTGGCGCAGCGGGGACGCGGCGCAGTTCGTCGCCGCCGATATGACCTTCCACATGGCGGTCGTCGCGGCCGCCCACAACGACGTACTCGGCGAGCTGTACGCGGATCTGGGAGACGTCCTGCGCAACTGGCTGACCGAGGACGTCGGCCCCGAGCTGCGGCCGGAACACCATATGGACCATGCGACGCTGGTCGAGGCGATCCGCTCCGGCGACGGCGAGACCGCGGCGGCGGAGGCGGCCGGCTATCCGTTCGCCTGTCTCAGCCGCCCCCGAACGGCTGGTGGGTGACCCAGACCGCCCGGATCTCCTTCCAGCAGCGGTCCGTCAGCTCCACATATCCGGCGGGGCCGATATCGGCGGGCGTGCCGTCGGCGTCCACGTCCCACCAGCGGTCGCACTCCACATGCAGTCTGACCCGGTCGGTCACCGGATAGGGGTTGTGGCAGTAGGCCGTGGCCCGGGAACCGGTGATCTCGGTACGGCAGTCCGCCTCGTACGTCCGCGGTTCCTGGTACGCCTCCGGCCCCGGCCCGTCCGCACCGGCGCGGCCCGATGCGGCGCCGGAGCCCGCCCAGAGCAGTACGACGGCCGACAGGGGGGCGGCGAGGAGCGGCGCGGTGCGGCGGATCGTCAGCACGGGCGTGACCTCCTCGGCCGTACGGCGGCCCGCCGGGCCGCGGCTGCACCACAAGGGGGATTGACGGTTCCACCCTCCCCCGCCCGGCCGCCCGCCGCACCCGGCGGCGGCCGAACGGGCGACGCCCCGCCCCCCGCGCGCTGCGGGGAAGCGGGGCGTCGTCGCGCTCTGCGCCGTACCGGAAGCCGTACCGGAAGTGCCGGTCAGGCACCCATCATGTGGACGCCGCCGTCCACGTGCAGGACCGAGCCGGTGGTGCGGGGGAAGAAGTCCGACAGCAGACCGACGATGCCGCGGCCCGCCGGGTCCGGGTCGGTCTGGTCCCAGCCGAGCGGCGCCCGGTGGTTCCACACGTCCGAGAGGTCCTCGAAACCGGGGATCGACTTGGCCGCCATCGACTTGAGGGGGCCGGCGGAGATGAGGTTGCAGCGGATGCCCTTGGGGCCCAGATCGCGCGCGAGGTAGCGGTTGGTGGACTCCAGGGCCGCCTTGGCGACACCCATCCAGTCGTACTTGGGCCAGGCGACGGTGGCGTCGAAGGTGAGGCCCACGATCGAACCGCCGCGCTCCTCCATCAGCGGCAGACAGGCCATCGCCAGCGACTTGTGGGAGTAGGCGGAGACCTGGACGGCGGTGGACACGTCCTCCCAGGAGGCCCCGAGGAAGTTGAACGCGCCCTGCGGTCCGAAGGCGATGGAGTGGACGATGCCGTCGAGACCGGAGTCGTCGCTCGCGTGCTCCCGGATCCGGTCCGCGAGCCCGTCGAGGTGCTCCTGGTTGGTGACGTCCAGTTCGATCACCGGCACGGGCTTGGGCAGCCGCTTGGAGATCCGCTCGACGAGGGAGAGCCGGCCGAAGCCGGTGAGGATGACCTCCGCGCCCTCCTCCTGCGCCACCTTGGCGGCGTGGAAGGCGATGGAGGCGTCGGTGAGGACACCCGTGACGAGGATGCGCTTGCCGGCGAGGATTCCACTCATGTGATCAGTGACCCATGCCCAATCCGCCGTCAACGGGAATGACGGCTCCAGTGATGTACGAGGCGTCGTCGGAGGCGAGGAAGCGCACGGCGGCGGCGATCTCCTCCGGCTGCGCATAGCGGCCGGCCGGGACCTGGGCGATGATGCCCTTCCGCTGCTCCTCGCTGAGCGACTGCGTCATGTCGGTGTCGACGAAGCCGGGCGCGACGACGTTGAAGGTGATGTTCCGGGAGCCCAGCTCCCGGGCGAGGGAACGGGCGAAGCCGACGAGACCGGCCTTGGAGGCGGCGTAGTTGGCCTGTCCGGCGGAGCCGAGGAGTCCGACGACGGACGAGATCAGCACCACGCGGCCCTTCTTGGCGCGCAGCATCGCCCGGTTGGCGCGCTTGACGACGCGGAAGGTGCCCGTGAGGTTGGTGTCGAGGACGGAGACGAAGTCCTCCTCCGACATCCGCATCAGCAACTGGTCCTTGGTGATGCCGGCATTGGCCACCAGCACCTCGACCGGGCCGTGCTTCTCCTCGATCTCCTTGTACGCCTGCTCCACCTGTTCGGAGTCGGTGATGTCGCAGCGGACGGCGAGGAAGCCCGCCGGGGGCTCGCCGGAGCGGTATGTGATCGCGACCTGGTCGCCCGCGTCGGCGAATGCGCGGGCGATGGCGAGGCCGATGCCCCGGTTTCCTCCGGTGACAAGAACCGAGCGGCTCAACGGATCACCCTTTCGAATAGCGGACTGGTACCCCCGATATCCCCGAAACTATCGGGCGGGGGACGCTCCCGGAGAATCGGGCCCTGACAGCGCCTTCCACGCGGCACTGTTGGATCCCTACATAAGGGTGCGCCGCCGGATGCCCCGCCCGGCCCCGGGCCCGGTCCTCCGCCGGGGCCGTCCGGCGGCCGGGGCAAAGCCGCTGGGCAAGGGCTGCTTCCCCGCGACATGATCGGGCACGACCGGCAGGACGAAGGCGGACCGCCGGTCTCGACGACAGGAGACATTGGTGCCTCATTCCATCGACGCGGCGTTCACGGCGCTGCCGCTGCGGGCGCTCGCCGACGCGGCGCTGGCCCGGGCGAGGGCCCTCGGCGCCGATCACGCCGACTTCCGGTTCGAACGGGTCCGCAGTGCCTCCTGGCGGCTGCGGGACGCCCGCCCGGCCGGATCGTCCGACACCACCGACCTCGGGTACGCGGTCCGGGTGGTGCACGGCGGTGCCTGGGGCTTCGCCTCCGGGGTCGACCTGACCATGGACGCGGCGGCCCGGGTGGCGGGGCAGGCGGTGGCGATGGCGAAGCTGTCGGCGCGGGTGATCGCGGCCGCGGGTTCGGACGAGCGGGTGGAGCTGGCCGACGAGCCGGTGCACGAGGACCGGAGCTGGGTCTCGTCGTACGAGATCAACCCCTTCGACGTGCCGGACGCGGAGAAGGCCGCGCTGCTGGCCGAGCGGAGCGCGCGGCTGCTCGCGGCGGACGGGGTCGCGCATGTCGACGCGTCGCTGCTGACCGTGCAGGAGAACAAGTTCTACGCGGACACCGCGGGGACCGTCACCACCCAGCAGCGGGTCCGGCTCCATCCCGAGTTCACGGCGGTCGCGGTGAACGGGTCGTCCGGCGAGTTCGACTCGATGCGGACGATCGCGCCACCGGCGGGCCGGGGCTGGGAGTATCTGACCGGCACCGGCTGGGACTGGGAGTCGGAGCTGGAGCGGATCCCGGAGCTGCTGGCGGAGAAGATGCGGGCGCCAGGTGTCGAGGCGGGCCGCTACGACCTGGTCGTCGACCCCTCCAACCTCTGGCTGACCATCCACGAGTCGATCGGTCACGCCACCGAGCTGGACCGGGCGCTGGGCTACGAGGCGGCGTACGCGGGCACCTCGTTCGCCACCTTCGACCAGCTGGGGAAGCTGGAGTACGGCTCCTCGGTGATGAACGTGACCGGCGACCGTACCGCGGAGCACGGACTGGCGACGGTCGGGTACGACGACGAGGGCGTCGCGGCCCAGTCCTGGGATCTGATCAGGAACGGCAGGCTGGTGGGCTACCAGCTCGACCGGCGGATCGCGAAGCTGACCGGTCTCGGCCGGTCGAACGGCTGCGCGTACGCGGACTCCCCCGCCCACGTACCGGTGCAGCGGATGGCGAACGTCTCCCTCCAGCCGGCGCCGGGCGGGCTTTCCACGGAGGACCTGATCGGGGGCGTCGAGCGGGGGATCTACGTGGTCGGGGACCGCTCCTGGTCCATCGACATGCAGCGGTACAACTTCCAGTTCACGGGGCAGCGGTTCTTCCGCATCGAGAACGGGCGGCTGGCGGGGCAGCTGCGGGATGTGGCGTACCAGGCCACGACCACCGAGTTCTGGGGGTCGATGGAGCAGGTCGGCGGCCCGCAGACCTATGTGCTGGGCGGCGCCTTCAACTGCGGCAAGGCGCAGCCGGGCCAGGTGGCGGCGGTCTCCCACGGCTGTCCGTCGGCGCTGTTCCGCGGCGTCAACATCTTGAACACCACGCAGGAGGCCGGCCGGTGACGGGGCAGGCCGAGCACCAACTCCGCCGGGGGTCCGAGGGGGCGCCCCGCGGGTCGGCACAGTCCGAACACCACGCAGGAGGCCGGCCGGTGACGGGGCAGGCCGAGCACCAACTCCGCCGGGGGTCCGAGGGGCGCCACCCCGGCCCGCACAGTCCGAACACCACGCAGGAGGCCGGGCGATGAGCCGTACCACCAAACCGCACGAGATCGTCGAGCGGGCGCTGGAGCTGTCCACCGCCGACGGCTGTGTCGTCATCGCGGACGAGCATTCCTCCGCGAATCTGCGGTGGGCCGCGAACGCTCTCACCACCAACGGGGTCACCCGGGGCCGGAGCCTCACGGTCGTCGCGACCGTGGACGGCGCCGAGGGCACCGCTTCGGGGGTGGTGTCCCGGTCGGCCGTCACCGACGCCGATCTGGAGCCGCTGGTACGGGCGGCGGAGGCGGCCGCCCGGTCCGCCGGGCCCGCCGAGGATGCCCAGCCGCTGGTGCCGGGCCGGGCCGCCGATCCGGCGTTCACCGAGGGGCCCGCCGAGACCTCGTCCGCCGTCTTCGAACGGTTCGCCCCGGCGCTGGGCGAGTCGTTCGCCCGTGCGCGGGCGGGCGGCCGGGAGCTGTACGGCTTCGCGAACCACGAGCTGACCTCGACCTATCTCGGCACCTCGACCGGGCTGCGGCTCCGGCACGACCAGCCGAACGGAACGCTGGAGCTGAACGCCAAATCCCCCGACCGGACCCGGTCGGCCTGGGCCGGACGGGCCACCCGTGATTTCACGGATGTGGACCCGGCCGCGCTCGACGAGGAGCTGGCGGGGCGGCTGGCCTGGGCCGGGCGGCGGATCGAGCTGCCCGCCGGGCGGTACGAGACGCTGCTGCCGCCCACGGCCGTCGCGGATCTCCTGATCTACCAGTCGTGGTCGTCGGCGGCCCGGGACGCGGCCGAGGGCCGTACCGTCTTCTCCAGGCCCGGCGGCGGCACCCGGCTGGGCGAGAAGCTGGCCTCGCTGCCGCTGACCCTGCGCAGCGACCCCAACGAGCCGGGCCTTGAGTCGTCACCGTTCGTGATCGCCCACTCCTCGGGCGACGACGCGTCGGTCTTCGACAACGGATTGCCGATCGCGCCCGTCGACTGGATCAGGTCCGGCACCCTGGAGCATCTGGTCACCACCCGGCACAGCGCCGGGCTGACCGGGCTGCCGGTGGCACCGGGCGCGGGCAATCTGATCCTCGACGGCGGCGGGGACCGTTCGCTCGCGGAGATGGTCGCGGGCACCGAGCGCGGGCTGCTGCTGACCTGCCTCTGGTACATCCGCGAGGTCGATCCGGCGACCCTGCTGCTGACCGGTCTGACCAGGGACGGGGTCTATCTGGTCGAGAACGGTGAGGTGGTGGGCGAGGTGAACAACTTCCGGTTCAACGAATCGCCCGTCGATCTGCTGTCCCGGGCCGTGGAGGCGGGCCGCACCGAGCGGACGCTGCCGCGGGAATGGGGCGACTGGTTCACCCGGGCCGCGATGCCCGCGCTGCGGGTCCCCGATTTCCATATGAGTTCGGTCAGCGCGGGCGTATAACCTCGAAGGGGCGGCGGCACACGCCCGCAGCGTGTGCGGGCCGCCTACCCGGCCCGTCCCCGCAACCGCGTATGACGGGCATCACATCCAGCAAGGAGACACGAGAGTCGTGACGGATATCGTCGACGAACTGCAGTGGCGGGGGCTGATCGCCCTCTCCACTGACGAGGACGCATTGCGCAAGGCGTTCGCGGACGGTCCCGTCACGTTCTATTGCGGCTTCGACCCGACCGCGCCCAGTCTCCACCTGGGCAATCTGGTCCAGATCCTCACCATGCGCCGTATCCAGCAGGCGGGCCACCGCCCGCTGGGTCTGGTCGGCGGGGCGACGGGTCTGATCGGCGACCCCAAGCCGACGGCGGAGCGGACGCTCAACGACCCGGAGACCGTCGCGGCCTGGGTCGGCCGGCTCCGCGGCCAGATCGAGCGGTTCCTCGACTTCGAGGGCCCGTACGCGGCCACCATGGTCAACAACCTGGACTGGACGCAGGGCCTGTCGGCGATCGGGTTCCTCCGTGACGTGGGCAAGTACTTCCGGGTGAACAAGATGATCGCCAAGGAGGCGGTCGCCCGGCGGCTGAACTCCGACGCGGGCATCAGCTACACCGAGTTCAGCTACCAGATCCTCCAGGGGATGGACTTCCTGGAGCTGTACCGGCGCCATGGCTGTGTGCTCCAGACCGGCGGCAGCGACCAGTGGGGCAATCTGACCGCGGGCACGGACCTCATCCACCGGGTCGAGCCGGAGGCCCGGGTGCACGCCCTGGCCACCCCGCTGATCACCAAGGCCGACGGCACCAAGTTCGGCAAGACGGAGTCGGGCACGGTCTGGCTGGACCCGGAGCGGACCAGCCCGTACGCCTTCTACCAGTTCTGGCTGAACGCGGACGACCGCGATGTCCCGAAGTTCCTCCGGATCTTCAGCTTCCGCTCCCGGGCGGACATCGAGGAGCTGGAGCGGCAGACCGAGGAGCGTCCGCAGGCGCGGGCGGCCCAGCGGGCCCTCGCGGAGGAGCTGACGACCCTGGTGCACGGCGCCGACCAGTGCGCGGCGGCCGTGAACGCGTCGAAGGCGCTGTTCGGGCAGGGCGAACTGGGTGAACTGGACGAGGCGACGCTGCGCGCCGCGCTGGCGGAGCTGCCGCAGGCGCGGATCGCGGAGCCGGGTGCCGTGGTCGACCTCTTCGCCGAGGTCGGTCTGGTCGCCAGCAAGTCGGCGGCGCGCCGGACCGTGAAGGAGGGCGGGGCCTACGTGAACAACGTGAAGGTCACGGCCGAGGACGCGGTCGTCTCGCGGGACGAGCTGCTGCACGGCCGCTGGCTGGTGCTGCGCCGGGGCAAGAAGAACCTGGCCGCGGTCGAGATCGGCTGACGCACCGCTGCTCCGCGGGGTCTCGGCCGACGGTGCCGGGCCCCGGGGCGGATGCCGTCGGCCGGCTCCGCCGCAGGCGAGGCCCGCAGTCCGGGCCGAGCCCGGGGTCGCGGGACCGCGGCCCCGGGCTCGGCCCGGACTTGCGCGGCCCGCGCTGCCGGTCCTTCCGGCGGAACGACCGGGACGGCACCGCACCGGTGTATCGGTGCGGTGCCGTCCCGGTCGTTGTCGTTGTCGTTGTCGGGTGTCGAATCCGTACGCACGGTGGGGCGGCACCCCGTCCTCCGTACGGTCGGCCGACGGTCAGGTCCTCTGTTTGCTGCCCTTCATCGCCACCCAGGCGCGGTCGCCCAGGAAGACGAGGATGACGGCGGCCACCAGCTGGAAAGCATGGCGGCTCCAGTCGATACCGGAGGTTTCCGCGACTCCGAGTCCGGCCGCGATCCAGTTGCCGATCACGGCGCCACCGATGCCGCAGATGGTGGCGAGCCACCAGGGGAGGTGCTGCTTGCCGGGCAGGATCAGCTTGGCCAGCAGACCCAGCACGAATCCCACGATGATCGCCCACAACCAGCCCATGGCTGCCTCCTCGTCAGGCTCTGCGTGAGCAGGTACGCCGCCCATTCTGGGCCTTTCCACCACATGGCGCATGTCGGGCAATATCCGTGCTTCCCCCGGTGGCACGCCGGCCGGGGGCCCGGCGTACCGTGGTGGACGGCGGAACCGGGGAGCGTTCCGCGGACGATCGGGCGGTGGAACGCGATGCGGCGGAGCGTGGGTACGGAGGTCTTCCGGATCACCGGGGCCCGACAGGGTCTGGCCGAGGACGTCCGGGGGCGGCAGCGCCGCTATGTGATCTCCATGGTGGTGCGGACGGTGTCGTTCGTGGCGGCCGCCGTGCTCTGGAACGTCGAACGTCCGGTGGCGGTCGTCGCCATCGTGCTCGGGATGCTGCTGCCCTATGTCGCGGTGGTGATCGCCAACGCGGGCCGGGAGCGGCCCCCGTCCCTGCCCTCGACCTTTGTTCCGGTGACCACCCGGCCGGTGCTCGCGGCCGCCGCGCCGATGCCGGAGAGCGCCACGGAGCCCCCGAACCACCCAGACCACGCACACCACGCAGGTCACGCGGAAGCCGCAGACCACGCCGGAGAAGGGCGCGACAGCGGCCGGTAAAACATCGGATCAATAGTTCAAGTTCCGGTGCCCGGCGGCGTGTTGCCCATGGCATACTGCCTACGCGCTCCGCATCCCCCGTCGGGGCGACAGACCGACGCCGGGCAGCTCCCCCCGTGGCTGCCCGGCGTCCGCTGTGTGTGGACAATGAACCGGTGCTTATCGACCCGGTGAACGAAGAGAACCCGATCTGCTCGGCCAAGGGCTGCCGTACGGCGGCGGTGTGGGTGCTGGCCTGGAACAATCCGAAGCTGCATACCCCCGAGCGCCGTAAGACCTGGCTGGCCTGCGAGGAACACCGCGAGCATCTGTCGCAGTTCCTCGGCGTCCGCGGTTTCCTCAAGGAGGTCGTGACGCTGGAGGAGTGGCACTCCCGGCCCGGTGCAAAGGACTGACGGCGTCAGCCGCCGATGGCCGACATGGGGCGCTCGGGCTGGAGAAAAGCCGGGTCGTCGAGGCCCGACCCCGCCTTCTTGCCCAGCGTCGCCCGCCGCCAGAGGCCGGCTATCTCCTCGTCCGGCCGGCCGGAGCGCAGGGCGGTGCGCAGATCTGATTCCTCCCGCGCGAAGAGGCAGGTCCGCACCTGCCCGTCGGCGGTGAGCCGGGTGCGGTCGCAGTCGGCGCAGAAGGGCCGGGTGACCGAGGCGATCACTCCCACGCGGTGCGGTCCGCCGTCGACGGTCCAGCGTTCGGCGGGGGCCGCGCCGCGTTCGCCGGGCTGTTCGGGGGTGAGGTCGAAGCGGGTGCGCAGGGAGTCCAGGATGGCCCCGGCGGTGACCATGCCGTCGCGCTTCCAGCCGTGCTGGGCGTCGAGCGGCATCTGCTCGATGAAGCGCAACTCGTACCCCTGCTCGACGGCCCAGGCCAGCAGGGCGGGGGCCTCGTCGTCGTTGATCCCGGGCATCAGGACGGCATTGACCTTGACCGGGGTGAGTCCGGCGGCGCGGGCCGCGGCCAGCCCGTCGATGACATCGCGGTGGCGGTCGCGGCGGGTGAGGGTCCGGAAGACCTCGGGCCGCAGGGTGTCCAGGGAGACATTGACCCGGTCGAGACCGGCGGCCCGGAGTGCGGCGGCGGTACGGCTGAGCCCGATGCCGTTCGTCGTCAGGGAGAGGCGGGGGCGGGGGGTGAGCGCGGCGCACCGCTCGACGATCCCGACGAGACCGGGCCGGAGCAGGGGCTCGCCGCCGGTGAAGCGGACCTCGGTGACACCCAGCCCGGTGACGGCGATCCGGACCAGTCTGACGATCTCGTCGTCGGTGAGCAGCTCGGGCTTGGCGAGCCAGCGGAGCCCCTCTTCGGGCATGCAGTAGGTGCACCGCAGGTTGCACCGGTCGGTCAGCGAGACCCTCAGGTCCGTGGCGATCCGGCCGTAGGTGTCGACGAGCACGGTCGGTCTCCTCCCCCGGCGAGACGAACTTGGCGGACGTGTGCCGGGGGCGCAGGGCTCCCGGTCACCTTCCCGAGCCTACGCCAGGGGTCCGACATGATCGCCGCGGCCGGAGGACGGGCGGGGACCGAGGAGGGCCGGGCGGGGACCGGGCGGGGACCGAGGAGGGCCCGGCGGGGCCGTACCGCTTCGGCGGGATCCGGGGCCGGGAGCCTCGTACGGTCATGGCGCGGTCACGGCCCGCCAGCCGTACGCGGGCTCCCGGCCGCCCGGCTTCAGTGGGCGCCGACGCCGGTCAGGGACTTGACCTCCAGTTCGGCGTATTTTCCGCGGTCGGGCTTCTCCTTCGTCAGGACCGAGCCCAGCCAGCCGAGCAGGAAGCCCAGCGGAATGGAGACCAGTCCGGGGTTCTCCAGCGGGAACCAGTAGAAGTCGGCGTTCTTGAACATCGACGTGGGCTTGCCGGAGACCACCGGCGAGAAGATCACCAGCACGACGGAGGAGATCAGCCCGCCGTAGATGGACCAGAGCGCGCCCTGGGTGGTGAACCGCTTCCAGAACAGGCTGTAGAGGATCGTCGGCAGGTTGGCGGAGGCGGCGACCGCGAAGGCGAGGGCGACGAGTCCGGCGACGTTGAGATCGCGGGCCAGGGCGCCGAGCGCGATGGAGGCGACGCCGATGGCGACGGTCGCCCAGCGGGCCGCCCGTACCTCCTCCTTCTCCGTGGCCTGCCCCTTGCGGATCACATTGGCGTAGATGTCGTGGGCGAAGGACGACGAGGAGGCCAGAGTGAGCCCCGCGACGACGGCGAGGATGGTGGCGAAGGCGACCGCGGAGATCACGGCGAGCAGGATCGCGCCGCCCGCCGAGTCCGTACCGCCGAGATGGAGGGCGAGCAGCGGGGCCGCCGTATTGCCCGCCTTGTTGGATGCGGTGATCTCGGCCTGGCCGACCAGGGCCGCGGCGCCGAAGCCGAGGGCGATGGTCATCAGGTAGAAGCCGCCGATGATGCCGATCGCCCAGAGCACGGACTTACGGGCGGCCTGGGCGGTGGGAACGGTGTAGAAGCGGATGAGGATATGCGGCAGTCCGGCGGTGCCGAGGACCAGGGCGATGCCCAGCGAGATGAAGTCCAGCTTGGAGGTGCCCGTGGCGCCGTACTTGAGGCCGGGCTCCAGGAACGCAGCACCGTGCCCGCTCTTCTCGGCGGCGGTGCCGAGGAGGTCGGAGATGTTGAAGTTGAACTTGAGCAGTACCAGGAAGGTGATGAGCAGGGTTCCGGCGATCAGCAGGACGGCCTTCACCATCTGCACCCAGGTGGTGCCCTTCATCCCGCCGATGGTGACGTACAGGATCATGATGATGCCGACCAGGGCGACGATCAGCACCTTGCCGGTGTCGGTGGTGATGCCGAGGAGCAGGGAGACCAGGACGCCCGCTCCGGCCATCTGGGCGAGCAGATAGAAGATGGACACCACGATGGTGGAGGTGCCCGCGGCGGTGCGGACGGGGCGCTGGCGCATCCGGTAGGCGAGGACGTCGCCCATGGTGAACCGGCCCGAGTTGCGCAGTGGTTCGGCGACCAGCAGCAGGGCGACCAGCCAGGCGACGAGGAAGCCGATGGAGTAGAGGAAGCCGTCGTAGCCGAAGAGGGCGATGGCGCCGGCGATACCGAGGAAGGACGCGGCGGACATGTAGTCGCCGGAGATCGCGAGCCCGTTCTGGAAGCCGGTGAACTGCCGTCCGCCCGCGTAGAAGTCGGCGGCGCTCTTGGTCTGCCGCCCGGCCCAGACGGTGATGATGAGGGTGGCGACCACGAAGAGGCCGAACAGGGTGATGATCAGCGGCCGGTGCTCGGTGGTGGCGTTTTCGGCCGCCAGGGTGAGGGAGTACGGGGAGGGGCTCATGCGTCGGCCTCCATCCGGGCCTTGATGGCCTGGGCCCGCGGGTCCATCACGCGGGCCGCGTGGCGGGCGTACCACCAGGCGATGAGGAAGGTCGTGGCGAACTGGGCGACCCCGAGGACGAGGGCGACGTTGATATTGCCGAAGAGCCGGGTGCCCATGAAGTCGCCCGCGTAGCTCGACAGCAGGACGTACAGCAGGTACCAGGCGACGAAGGCGAAGGTCAGGGGGAAGGCGAAGGAGCGGTAGGAGCGGCGCAGTTCGCCGAACTCCTCACCCTCCTGCACCCTGATGAACTGCTCGGTGGTGGGCGGGCCCGGTTCGGGGCCGGCCGGGCTGAGCGGCGGCGGTGCGTCGGTGGTCACGGAATCTCCTGATGACGCCGGGGTCGTCGAAGGGGACAGGCTGCTCAAAACGGTCCTCGGTTCCAAGGGGTCGGGGGGCGGTTCGATGGTGCTCCACCTCCTGCCCACGGCACGGAGAGCACGCCGGGCAGGTTCAACTTCGGTCGTTTTTCCCTCGGCTCCGAGGATTGCCGGTTCGAACACATTGATGAGGACCAAGATCGGCGCTAGTTTTCACTGGTCATGTACCCGCCTACCGGTACTCCGGGTACCGGGAGGCGGACGGCAGTGTTCCGGCACGTGTTCCGGCACCGATTGATGATGTGGAGAACCCATGGCCCTTCCGGGATCCAGACGACGGCGTGCGACGGCTCTGACCGCGGGGCTGGCGCTGACCGCCACCCTCGGCTTCCTGCCGGCCGGGTCCGCTTCGGCGGCCGACTCGACCGGGGCCGCGGCCGCGGTACCGGCGGTGACCGACGGCCCGAAGCTGTCGTACGTGGTGAACGTGAAGAATGGTTACGGCAATGCCAAGGCGGCCAAGAAGGCGATAGTCGCGGCCGGTGGCACGATCGTGATCGCCTACGACCAGATAGGCGTCATCGTCGTCCACTCGCAGAACCCGGCGTTCGCCCAGACGGTCCGCAAGGCCAAGGGCGTCCAGTCGGCCGGTGCCAGCCGTACCGCTCCCATCGCCCCCGCTCTGGACACCGCGATCGACTCGGAGCGTCCGCTGACGGCCGCGGAGGCCAAGGAGTCGGCCGAGGTCGCCGGTGACGGTCAGGACCCGCTGGAGCCGCTGCAGTGGAGCCTGCCGGCCATCAAGGCGGACCAGGCCCATGAGCGCACTCTGGGCAGCAGGAAGGTCACGGTCGCCGTGATCGACACGGGTGTCGACGACACCCACCCGGACCTGGCGCCGAACTTCGACGTCCGCTCCTCGGCGAACTGCGTCACCGGAAAGCCGGACACCACCCCCGGCTCCTGGCGGCCGGGCCCGACCGAGTCGGACCACGGCACCCATGTCGCGGGCACCGTCGCCGCCGCGAAGAACGGCGTCGGCGTCACGGGTGTCGCGCCGGGCGTGAAGGTCTCCGGTATCAAGGTGTCCAACCCGGACGGCTTCTTCTACACCGAGTCCGTGGTCTGCGGCTTCATCTGGGCCGCGGAGAACGGCGCCCAGATCACCAACAACAGCTACTACATCGACCCGTGGCTGTTCAACTGCAAGGACGACCCGGACCAGGGTGCCCTGGTCGAGGCCGTCACCCGGGCCACCCGCTACGCGGAGCGCCGGGGCACGGTGAACGTGGCCGCCGCCGGCAACTCCCGGATGGACCTGGCCTCCGACAGCCTGACGGACACCACGAGCCCCAACGACACCACGCCGGGCACCCGGGTCATCAACCCGAGTGAGTGCCTGGACATCCCGACCCAGCTTCCGGGGGTCGTGACGGTCTCGTCGCTCGGCGCCAAGGGCCTCAAGTCGTCGTTCTCGAACTACGGCAACGGTGTGGTGGACATCTCCGCGCCCGGCGGTGACTCCACCCGCTTCCAGGCTCCCGACGGCCCGGCGATCGACGGCCGCATCCTGTCGACGCTGCCCGGCGGCAAGTTCGGCTACAAGGCCGGTACGTCGATGGCCTCCCCGCATGTCGCGGGCGTCGCCGCACTCATCAAGTCCAAGTACCCGTGGGCCCCGCCGTCGGTCGTGAAGGCGGTCCTGTCCGGACAGGCCGACGACCGCGCCTGCACCAACCCGTACGACTACAACAACGACGGTGTCGTCGACGCGGTCTGCGAGGGCGACACCCGGAAGAACGGCTTCTACGGCGAGGGCGTCACCGACGCGCTCGACGCGGTGCGCCGCTGACGCGCCGACAGCTAGCGCGGTGACCGTCCGATGACGGCGGAGGGCCGGACGATCCCGTCCGGCCCTCCCTGCTGTCCGGGGCTACCGGCCCGGGGTGCCCGGGGCCGCGTTGCGGCCGGGCGACCCGAGTACACCGAGTACACCGATCGCCAGCAGCAGCTGCCCCGCACTGTAGATCAGCATGATCCAGAAGTCGGGCTCCGGAAGCTGCGGCCAGCCGGCGATCCCGGCGGCGATGACCAGGTCCGAGACGAGGAAGAGGGCACCGCCGAGACCGGCGAGCGGGCCGAGGGCCGTCGACTGCCGGGCCATGACCGTCAGCAGGGCCGCGTAGCCGGCGACGGGGACACGCAGTTCGGCCGGGAGACCCGGCCAGAGCAGCGCCACGAGGACGACGAGGGCGGTGCCGTAGACGGGTCCGGTCCACCGCGGGGGCGCGGCGCCGCCGCGGACGGCGGCGAAGAGCGCGAGATAGCAGACGTGTCCCACGGCGAAGGAGCCCATACCGACGAGGAAGGCCCAGTCCGCTCCGGAGAGCAGGAACACGTCCCCGCCCCAGCCGAAGAGCAGCGCCGCCACCAGCAGCCTCGGGCCGCCGCGTACCACGACGAAGGCGGCGATCAGCGGCATCAGCAGCGGTTTGGCGATCCGGTGGCCCGTCTCGGCCTCGGCGACGAGTGACCCGAGGTCGGTCAGGAGCGCCAGTCCGAAGGCGGCGAGCAGCACCTTGGCGGCGAGCGCGGCCCGTGCGGTCGGGGCGGTCGGGGCGGTCGGAGCGGTCGGCGTGGTCGGCACGGGGTGCTGATCGGTGGTCACGCGGCACGTCCTGCGGGGGTCTCGGGGGCCGGGGCGGGCGGATGGGGGTCCGGTGGAGTGGTCTGCGGTACGGGCTCCGCCGTACGGCCGGGTACGGAATCGGGTACGGGTACGGGCTGCGCGGGTACGGGTACGGCCTCCGGCCCGGCCGCGGGCGGTGCCGGAGCTTCCGGCGGTACGGGCGGGGGCTCCAGGGTCTCCGGTGCCGAAGCGGCCAGCGGTAGGGGCGGGGGCGGTGCGGCCGGTGGTGCGGGCTGCCAGCCCGGGCCCCGCAGCAGCCGGTTCGCGCCCTCGCGCCACGAGGCCGCCGCCCGCAGATCGCGGGCGATGGCCGCGTACTCGTGCGTGGCCACCAGCAGGGCGTTGTAGGTGTCGATGTTCTTGGTCAGCCCGTAGACGGGCCGTTCGGTCTCGGCCGTGAAGGAGCCGAAGAGCCGGTCCCAGAGGATGAGGATGCCGCCGAAGTTGCGGTCCAGATAGCTCCCCTGGGACGCATGGTGGACCCGGTGGTGCGAAGGCGTGTTCAGTACGTACTCGAAGGGCCGCGGCAGTCTGCCGATCCGCTCCGTGTGGACCCAGAACTGGTAGACGAGATTGACCGACGAGCAGAACGCCACCGCCGCCGGGTGCACCCCGAGGGCGACCATCGGCAGATAGAACGGCCAGACCGTCCAGGTGGTCCACGGCTGGCGCAGCGCGGTGGTCAGGTTGAACTTCCGGCTGGAGTGGTGGACCACATGGCAGGCCCAGAGGATCCGCACCACGTGGTGGCCGCGGTGGGACCAGTAGTAGAGGAAGTCCTGGGCGAGCAGCATCAGCGGAAGGGTCCACCACAGCACCGGGACGCGCGCCGGGGTCAGCTCGTACACCGCCGTGTAGACCGCGACGATCGGGATCTTCCAGAGGAGGTCGAAGGCGATGCTGCCGAGGCCCATGCTCACGCTGGTGACCGCGTCCCGGGTGTCGTAGCCGGCGGCGCCCTCGTCGGGGCGGAGCCGGTAGCTCACCAGTTCCACGGCCGTGAGCAGTACGAAGGCCGGTATCGACCACAGCACGACATCGGGCAGGTTCGGCATGGGTGCACCGTAAGTGCGGTTAGCGGAGGCGGGCTAGACGGTGTTACCGACAAGTATGCGAGACGGAATGTCAGCAAGTTTTGGTGGGTTCCACCAATCGGGACGCTCCCGGCGGAGGGGCGGCCGTACGTCCGGACCGGACCGGTCAGGCCCCCACCGCGCCGAGCAGCGACCCCGCCGCGTAGGTCACCGCCATCGCCAGCGCCCCTCCGCCCGCGTTCCGGACGATCGCGGTCCCGGGCCGGGCGGCGCCGAGCCGGGCGCTCCACCAGCCGGTGAGGACGAGGGCGGCGAGCACCGAGCCGACCGTCACGGCGAGCCGGACGTCCGCCGCGGGCAGCACGATCGCCAGCAGCGGCAGCAGCGCCCCGGCGGTGAAGGCGAGGAAGCTGGCACCGGCCGCATGCCAGGGGTTGGCCAGTGCGTCCGGGTCGATGCCCAGCTCCACCCGGGCGTGGGCACGCAGCGCATCGCGCTCGGTGAGCTGGACCGCCGCCTCGCGGGCGGTGTCGCGGTCGAGTCCGCGCTCCGTCAGCAGGGCGGTCAGCTCGTCGAGTTCGGCCTCGGGCTCCTCCCGCAGCTCGCGCTTCTCGGCGGCGAGCGCGGCCTTCTCGGAGTCGCGCTGGGTGGAGACGGAGACGTATTCGCCCGCGGCCATGGACATGGACCCGGCCAGCAGTCCGGCCAGTCCCGAGGTGAGCAGCGCCGACCGGTCGCCGGTGGCGCCCGCGACACCGACGACGAGTCCGGCGGTGGAGACGATGCCGTCGTTGGCGCCGAGGACGGCGGCCCGCAGCCAGTTGAGCCGGGGGCCGAGACCGGTGTCGTGGGGCTCGTGATGCGGTCCGGACGGCGGTGGTTCCGGGGCCGCTCCCCCGGTGGTGTCGTACGTCATCCCGGGAGGGTCCCACCCTCCGGGCACCGACAGCCGGACCGACTCGTTCCGGGGGCTGCCCGGACTGAGGGGGCGTAAGGGGCGTACGGGGCAGGCGGATCGGGGTTCGGGCCGCGCCGCAAGAGGAGCGGCGGCAGGAGTGTCGGTGGCGGCCCGTATTCTCTGTGACCATGCTCGACGACAGCGCGGCGACAGCGGAGACCTGGCCCACCGCATACCCAGAGGGGTATGCGGTGGTCGATGTGGAGACCACCGGACTCGCCCGCGACGACCGGATAGTCTCCGCCGCCGTCTACCGGCTGGACGCCCGCGGCGAGGTCGAGGACCAGTGGTACACGCTGGTCAACCCGGAGCGGGATCCAGGACCGGTATGGATCCACGGGCTGACCCGGGAGGTGCTGGCGGGCGCTCCGCTCTTCGCCGAGATCGCCGACGCGTTCGCCGAGCGGCTCGCGGACCGGGTGCTCGTGGCGCACAACGCCCTCTTCGACTGGTCCATGATCGCCCGGGAGTACGCCCGAGCGGGCCGCACCGCGCCGGTGAGCCGAAGGCTGTGCACGATCGCGCTGGCCAAGGAGCTGAGCCTGCCGCTGCCCAACCACAAACTGGAGTCGCTGGCGGCGCACTTCGGCGTCGTCCAGCAGCGCGCCCACCATGCACTGGACGACGCCCGGGTGCTGGCGGAGGCCTTCCGGCCGAGTCTGCGGGCGGCCGCGCGCGACGGAGTGCGGCTGCCGCTGCTGGAGTGCCGCCCGCTCACCGAATGGTCGGACTCCCCGGCCGGCGGCCCGCGCATCGGCCACCAGCCGTCGTACGGGCACCGGCCGCCGGGCGCCGTCTCCTACGGCTCGTACGGCAGCTGGCGGCCGTCCCGGAAACGGCCCGCCTGCCCCCATCCGAACCCCGGCCGGTACGTGGCGGGGCAGCCGCTGAAGCAGGGCATGCGGGTGGCCTTCTCCGGGGACACCTCCGTCGACCGCGAGCTGCTGGAGGACCGGGCCTTCGACGCGGGGCTGCATATCGCGTCGAGCGTCTCCCGGCTGACCAGCCTGCTGGTGACCAACGACCCGGATTCGGTGACCTCCAAGGCGGCCAAGGCGCGGGCCTTCGGCACTCCGGTGCTGGACGAGGCGGCGTTTACCCAGTTGCTGCGGGACGTGGCCCCGGCGGACGGTCCGGCCGGGCCCGGCACCGCGCCGTCCGGGGGCGCAGTCGGGTGACGGCCGGGCGTGCCGCACCCTGATCGGCGGCCCCCGGCCCGCACTCTGTGGGCCATGGCACGTTGCGAGGTCTGCGGTAACGAGTACGGGATGTCCTTCGAGGTGCATGCGCAGGGCGCGGTGCACGTCTTCGACTGCTTCGCCTGCGCGATCCACCGGATGGCGCCGATCTGCGAACACTGCCGGGTGCAGGTCATCGGGCAGGGCGTCGAGGCGGACGGCCACTGGTACTGCGGTGCGCACTGCGCCCGTGCGGAGGGCCGGGTCGGGATCGTCGACCGGGTCTGAACCGGGCGGTACGGCTCCGGCCCCGGGCTCGGGCCCTGTTGTGGACAGAGTCCGGTCGTGCTCGGGACGCAGTCCTGCCGTGGTCTGCCGTGGTCTGCCGTGGTCCGGTCACGATCCGGGGCGTATCCGAGTGGCGTTCGAGTCCCGGTCGCGAGTCCCGGTCGCGTTCGAGTCCTGGTCGCGGCCGCGCTCAGGGCCGTCGGAACGGGCGGCGGGTACGGCCCCGGGCGTTCCCGGGACAGCCCGGAAGGGGCCCCACCGCCGGGCCCGCCGAGTGCGGCAGGTACCGTCGATCCGTGTACCGCTTCCTGTTGACCCGGCAGTGGGTGTGCCTCACCCTCATCGGACTCGTCCTCATCCCCGCGATGATCGAGCTGGGCTTCTGGCAGTTCCATCGCCATGAGCGCCGGGTCGAGCAGAACGCGCTCATCGCGCGGAACCTCGACGCGAAGCCGGTCCCGGTCACCGAGCTGACGTCGCCCGGCCACCGGGTCCCCCGTGCGGACTACTGGCGCGGGGTCGTCGCCACGGGCACCTTCGACACCGCGGGCGAGGTCGTCGTCCGGCGCCGTACCGACGCCGACGAACGCGTCGGGTACCACGTACTGACCCCGCTCGTCCTCGGCGACGGCCGGGTCGTCGTGGTCAACCGCGGCTGGGTGCCGTCGGCCACCGATCCCACGGCCTTCCCCGAGGTGCCCGCCCCGCCTCGGGGCACGGTCACCGTCACCGGCCGGCTCAAGGCCGACGAGACGACGAAGGCCAGCGGTATCAAGGACCTCGCCGGGCTGCCGCCGCGCCAGGTGATGCTGATCAACAGCGAGCAGCAGGCGAAGCTGCTGGGCCGGGAGGTGCTCGGCGGCTATCTGGAGCTGACCGGCCCCGTACCCGCCGGCAATCTGCCCAAGCCGGTCCACTCGCCGGACCACGACTCCATCGGCGCGCATATGGCGTACGCCGTCCAGTGGTGGCTCTTCACCACGGCCGTACCGATCGGATGGGTGATCCTGGTCCGACGCGAGCTGCGCGACCGGCGCGAGGCCGCGGCGAAGGAAGCGGCCGGGACGGCAGGGCCCGCCGGGGGCGCGGACCCCGGGACCACCGGGGCCACCGGGGCCACCGGGGCCACCGGGGCGGAGGAGCCCAAGGAACCCGCGACGGCCTGACCCCCGCCCGCCGCGCGGATCACCCGCCCCTCCCCGCACTCCGCCGCTCCCTCCTGCCCCACGCGCCCCCCGCGCCCGCCTGATTGCCTCTCGTACACAGCGGGAACACGCTTCACGTGACCCTACGTATCGAGGACTACGCCCTCATCGGCGATCTCCAGACGGCGGCCCTCGTCGGCACCGACGGCTCCGTGGACTGGCTCTGCCTGCCCCGCTTCGATTCGGGCGCCTGCTTCGCCGCCCTGCTCGGCGACAAGGAGAACGGTCACTGGCGGATCGCCCCCAAGGGCTCCGAACGCTGTACCTCCCGCCGCTACCTCGGCGACTCCCTCGTCCTCGAAACCCGCTGGGAGACCCGTACCGGCACGGTGAAGGTCATCGACTTCATGCCGCAGCGGGACATCACCCCCGATGTCGTGCGGATCGTGGAAGGCGTCAGCGGCACCGTCGAGCTGGAATCCGTGCTGCGGCTCCGCTTCGACCACGGTTCGATCGTGCCGTGGATGCGCCGCTCCGACAGCCACCGGGTGGCCGTCGCCGGCCCCGACTCGGTGTGGCTGCGCAGCGAGCCCCCGGTCCGGACCTGGGGTCACCAGTTCAGCACGGTTTCGTCGTTCTCCGTCGAGGAGGGCGAACGGGTGGCGTTCGTCCTGAGCTGGCACCCCTCCCACGAACAGCGGCCCGATCTCACCGACCCCCACGAGGCGCTCCGGTGCAGCCTCGCGGACTGGGCCCAGTGGTCGGACTCCTGCCGGTCCGGGGGCCGCTACCGGGAGGCGGTGGTCCGTTCGCTGATCACGCTGAAGGCCCTCACCTACGCCCCCACCGGCGGTATCGTCGCCGCGCCCACCACCTCCCTGCCGGAGGAGATCGGCGGCGTACGGAACTGGGACTACCGCTACTGCTGGCTGCGGGACTCCACCCTCACCCTCGGCGCCCTGCTCGCCGCCGGATACCAGGAGGAGGCGGCGGCCTGGCGCGACTGGCTGCTGAGGGCCGTCGCCGGGGACCCCGCCGACCTCCAGATCATGTACGGCCTCGCCGGGGAGCGCCGGATGCCCGAAACCGAGCTGACCTGGCTGGGCGGATATGCCGGCTCCGCTCCCGTACGCACCGGGAACGCGGCCGTCGACCAGCTTCAGCTGGATGTCTACGGGGAGGTGATGGACTCCCTGTTCCTCGCCGCGCAGCAGGGCATCCCCGGCGAGCGGCACACCTGGTTCATCCAGCTCAGCCTGCTGGGGTTCCTGGAGTCCAAATGGCGTGAACCGGACGAGGGTCTATGGGAGATCCGGGGGCCGCGACAGCACTTCGTCCACTCCAAGGTGATGGCCTGGGTGGCGGCGGACCGTGCCGTCCGGACCCTGGAGGCCGATCCGTCCCTGCGCGGCGACGTCGGCCGGTGGCGGGCGATGCGGGACGAGGTGCACCAAGAGGTGTGCGAGAAGGGGTACGACCCGGTACGCAACACCTTCACCCAGTACTACGGCTCGCAGGCGCTGGACGCGGCGACCCTGCTGATCCCCCGGGTCGGCTTTCTGCCCCCGGACGACCCCCGGGTCGTCGGTACCGTCGACGCGGTCCGCGCGGAGCTGGGCGCGCACGGCGGTCTGGTCCGCCGCTACAGCACGGAGGGCGCTTCCGTTGACGGGCTCCCCGGCCGCGAGGGTGCCTTTCTGGCCTGCTCGTTCTGGCTGGCGGACGCGCTGCGGATGACGGGCCGCGTCCGGGAGGCCCGGAAGCTGTTCGAGTATCTGCTGACGCTCCGCAACGATGTGGGACTGCTGGCCGAGGAGTACGATCCGGTGGCGCGGCGCCAGTTGGGGAACTTCCCCCAGGCCTTCAGCCATATCGCCCTGGTGACCACCGCCCTCGCGCTCGACGACGAGGAAGCGGACGCGGGAGACTAGCGGCATGGATCTTGGACTGAAGGACCGTGTGTACGTCGTCACCGGGGGTTCCCGGGGGCTCGGCAACGCCTCGGCGCGGGCGCTGGTCGCCGAGGGCGCGAAGGTCGTCGTCTCCGGCCGGGACGAGCGGACCGTGCTGGCCGCGGCCGCCGAACTGGGGCCCGACGCGGTGGGGGTCGCCGTCGACAACGCCGACCCGGACGGCCCGGAACGGCTGCTGGCGGCGGCCCGGGCCCACTTCGGAAGGGTCGACGGGGTACTGATCAGCGTCGGCGGTCCGCCGCCGGGATCGGCCGCGGACAATACGGACGAGCAGTGGCGTACGGCCTTCGAGAGCGTGTTCCTCGGCGCGGTCAGGCTGGCGCGGGCGGCCGTCGCGGCGCTCGGCGACGAGGGCAACGAGGGCAACGAGGGCAACGAGGGCAACGAGGCCAACAGGGGCAATGGGAGTGATGGGGGTGTTGTCGGATTCGTCCTCTCCGGCTCCGTCCATGAGCCGATCCCCGGTCTGACCATCTCCAACGGTCTGCGGCCCGGCCTCGCGGGCTTCGCCAAGTCCCTGGCGGACGAGGTCGGCCCACGGGGGATCCGGGTCGTCGGCCTGCTGCCCGCGCGGATCGACACCGACCGGGTCCGTGAACTCGACGCGCTGACGGGCGACGCGGACACGGCACGGGAGGGCAACGAATCGCGCATTCCGCTGCGGCGGTACGGAACGCCGGAGGAGTTCGGCCGCGTGGCGGCGTTTGTGCTGTCACCGGCGGCGTCGTACCTCACAGGCATCATGCTCCCGGTGGACGGCGGCGCCCTCCGGGGTTTCTAGCCGCGGCGGTACGGGGGCGGGGCGCCCGGGTGCCCGCAGCGGAGTCCGGCGCCCGGTTTCACCACCGCGCGAGGCGCACGCCCCGGGCGCGCGGCGGCCCGCAGCGGAGTCCGGCCCGGGGTTCACCACTACGCGCCTTGTGCGCGGAGCGCGCTCCGGGGCCCGGAGCGGGCCGTGTCCGCGCCTTGCGGGCCCGCCGGGCGTGAGCGGGGCCGGCGGGGTGGGCGCGGCGCCCCGGGACGTACCCCCTCAGGAGACCCGGCGCGGGGCGTGTTTCGCCGCCTGGAGGCGGCATTCCGTGGGGAGCACCGGCAGGCCCGTGGAGGTCCGGGCATGCGCCACCGCCTGCGAGGTCAGGGTGTGCAGGGTGCGGGCGGGGGACGCGTGCGGCTCCAGGAGCAGCCGGGCGCGCGCCTCCGGAGCGCCCTTGCGGCGCCGGAGCGTGATCCGGGCCCGCCGTACGCCCTCCAGCGACTCGGCCTCGGCCTCCATCGCGCCCTCCAGCGCCCGGCCGCGCAACCGCGCGCCCTCGCCGTCACCGTCGTCGACCAGCAGCTCACCTAGCCGGGCCCGCCGCGGCTGGGCCAGCAGCAGCCAGAGCGCCAGGACGACCAGGACCGCGAGGACCGCGAGGACCGTGGGCCACCACCAGCCCTCGGCCCGCCACCGATCCCGGTCCGCCGTGCTCAGCAGCACGTCGCCGGGGCCGTGCCACGGCCACCACGACGGTACGGAGAGCCCCGCGCCCGCCGCGAGCACCGCGCCGCCGACCGCCGTCAGCACCAGCCCGGCGACGCCGAGCGCCACCCGGTTCACGGTCCGCAGCATGACCGCCTCATCTCTTCCCGCGGGGCGGCCGCACCACCCGTACCGACGGCACCGGCGGTTTCGCCAGGCCGAGTTCGCCGACGGCGTCCGCCAGCACGTTCTCCACATCGGCCCGGACGTCGTCGAGGGCCCGGAAATGGGAGCGGGCCCGTACGGACGCCTTGCGGCGGCCCACCCGTACCCGGACGGACTCCACCCCGGCCACCTCCAGCACCCGGTCCCGCAGCACCAGGGCAGCCGCGTCGCGGGTCAGTCCGGCCCTGACCGGACCGGGGGCACCGGGATCAGCGTCGCGCCGCATGGGCAGCAGCTTCCGCAGGCCGGGCGCCAGGGCCATGACGAGCAGCCAGATCCCGACGGCGGCGGCCACCGCGGCGCCCACCGTGACCCAGGTGTCGTCGAGCCGGGTGTCCGCGAGACGGTCGGCGAGCGTCCGCCGCCAGGCCATGCCGGGGCGGCCGGCCCGGACCGCCGCGACATCGTAGAGCAGCAGCCCCGCGCCGCCGAGGACCACGAGGGCCGCGAGCGCCGCCGGAAGGCGCCGTACGGACCAGAACCGGCGGGCCCTGGCGGCGGGGGCGCCCGGCGGGGGCGGGGATCCGGACTCGGATACGGGGACCGGGCCGGGTCCCGGGGCGGGCACGCTCATCGGGTCACCCGCTCCCCGCGCCCGGCCGCGCCGCGCGTATGCGACGACAGCAGCCGCTCCACCGACACCTCCACCTCGGGAACGTCCATTCCGGCCAGTGTGCTCACCCGTTCGACGACCCGGCGGCGCACGGCACCGCACCTGCGGCCGATATCGGAGGGGTAGTCGAGGTCGAGACTGATACGGACCCGCGCGCTGTCCTGGTGCACGACGACCCCGGCGTGCGGCGCGGAACCGCCCTCCGGTACCCGGCCGATCGCCTCGCGCGCCGCCTGTGCGGCGATCTTGGCAACCACCCGTTCGGCGATGACGGTGGCGCCCCGGTCCCCCGCGGCGATCCGCTCCGTACCGGAAATCCGGGAACTGCCGTGGCCATCGGGCCCTGTGGGGCTGCCGGGGCTGCCCCGCTCACCGGCCACCCGCGTCACCGCGTCCGGTCGCCGCGCTCACGGCCCCGGAAGAAGTCGCCGGGTTCGAGATCACCGTCGAGGAAGCGGCCCGCAACAAAACCGACCGCTCCGAGCGCGGCCACGAGCAGGAACGCCCCGAAGCCACCGAAATACCCGGCGAAGCCCAGTGCCATGCCGGCCAGCAGGCCGACCGCGGACATGCTCATCATCAGCTCCTTCGTCTCCGACTTGCCGTCACCGAAGCCCGTTCACCGGGGCCCGCCCCGTACCGCCCCGGAAACGGGAAACGGAACGGGAGGTCGTGGCTACTGAAGCCGCGATTCCGGCTCCTCGTCCTCCTCGTCGGGGAGCTTCACATCGCTGACGGCGATATTGACCTCGACGACCTCAAGGCTCGTCATCCGCTCCACGGCCGAGATCACGTTCTCCCGCACCGCGCGGGCGACATCGGAGATCGACACGCCGTAATCGACCACGATCTCCAGGTCGAGTGCCGTCTGCACCTCACCGACCTCGGCCTTCACCCCCCGGCTGACACTGGCCTTGCCACCGCCCGGCACCCGGTCGCGGACCGCGCCGAAGGTACGGGAGAGGCCGCTGCCCATGGCATGGACGCCGACCACATCGCGTGCCGCGAGCCCCGCGATCTTCTCGACGACACCGTCCGCGATGGTGGTACGGCCCCGGGACCCGGGGTCGCCACCGCCGCGCTTGGTGACGGATGTCCTCCTCGGCTCGCCGCCCGAGCCCACTCCGGTGCTGGCGGTGTCACTCATGCCGGTGTCCTTTCCAGGCCTCTGCTCGTGGCCCTGCTGACAGCCCTGCTGACAGTGCCGGGCGCCACGGGCCGCGACCGCCGTGCCGCCTTGCGCGACCCGGCCGCACCCGCTTGAGGAATGCACCCTTTCGCCCCACATTAAGGGGAAATGCCGTGTCTTGCGTCGGGGAGTACGGCAGGCTGGGGCCATGACCACAGCTGACGCGGTACGGGAACGGCTCGCCCTCGGCAGGCTGCTCCCGCTGGGTCCCGCCGAAGACGGCGCCTGGCTGACGGAGCAGACCGCCCGGTCGGTACTGGGCCGGGCGGCGGACCCGATCGCGGGGGTACGGCTGATCGGGTCGCGCCGGGGTGTTCCGGGGGTACGGCTGGCCCTCGACGACCCCGGGTCGGCGGCCGTGTCCCCCGTACCGCCGCCACCGGGCGCGCTGCCGCACGGACCGCTGAGGATCACCGGGGAGGTCGCGGTGGAGCGGGCCGCACTGGCGCGCGCACCCCTGCCCGACCTGGCGTCGGAGCTGCGCGGCGCCCTGCTGACCGCGGCGGAGGAGACGCTGGGCCTGGTCGTGGCCGGGGCCGATCTCCGGATGGCGCAACTGCTCGACACGGCGGCGGATCCGGCGGAGCGGAGCCGAGTGGAGCCGCCGCCCGCGGTGCCCGCCGACGGCCCGGTGGCCGAGGCGGTGGCGGGCGTTACGGGAGTGGCCGGGCTGACGGGCACCCTGGGCCGTCCGGTGCACAGGGCGGAGGACCGGGTGCGGGTGGAGTTCGCGGTGGCGGCCGGTCACCGCCCGCTGACGGTCGTCCGCGCGGTCCGCGCGGCAGTGACGCCCCTGGTGGCCGGTATCCCCGTATCCGTACTGGTCACGGCGGTGCGCACGGCAACCGATCCGGACGGCTGAGGGCCGGGCGCACCGGCGGGATTCCGGACCCCGGTACGTACCGAAGAGCCGACCGGGCGGCCGGCGGTCTCGTCGGCCCGCCGCTCGCGCCTCCCGCCACGGCGCCCGGCGGGGCCTCCGGCAGGGTGGGCTCGGGCAGGTGTCCACGGGCCCGGGGAGCGCCGACGGTCCGAGGGCCTGTGCAGTGCGGGCCGGTCCGAGGGCCTGTCCAGGGCCGGCCGGTCCGAGGGCCTGTGCAGTGCGGGCCGGTCCGAGGGCCTGTCCAGGGCCGGCCGGTCCGAGGGCCTGTGCAGTGCGGGCCTGTGCGGTGCGGCGGGTCCGGAGCGGGCCGTGCCGTCAGTCGCCGAGGCCCGCCAGATCCCGCAGACGGCGGGCCTGCGCCGCGCGTTCGGCGGTGCGCTGCTCTTCGTACGAGCGAGTGACCGCGCCCTGGAGCAGTGCCTTCGTCTCGACGACCGCATCCCGTGGACCGGCCAGCAGGGCGGTCGTCAGATCGGCGACCGCAGAGTCGAGTTCGGCTCCCGGCACCACGAGATTGGCCAGACCGGTCCGCTCGGCCTCCTCCGCATGGACGAAACGGCCGGTGACACAGATCTCCAGGGCACGGGCATAGCCGACCAGGGAAACCAAGGGGTGGGTGCCGGTGAGATCGGGCACCAGTCCGAGACCGGTCTCCCGCATGGCGAACTGGGCGTCCTCCGCCACGATCCGCAGATCGCAGGCGAGGGCGAGCTGGAAACCCGCGCCGACGGCATGCCCCTGCACCGCGGCGACCGAGATCAGATCGGGCCGCCGCCACCAGGTGAACGCCTCCTGGTACTCGGCGATCACAGCGTCCAGCGCGGCATCGTCACTGCGCGCCAAATCCAGGAAGGACGGCTCGCCGTCGAATCCCTCGGGCGTGAACGCCTGCCGGTCGAGCCCCGCGGAGAAGGACCGGCCCTCGGCGCGCAGCACCACCAGCCGCACGGCACCCGGCAGGGACCGCCCGGCCAGCGCCAGCGCCCGCCACATGGCGGGCGACTGGGCGTTCCGCTTCTCCGGGCGCACCAGTGCCACCGTGGCCACCGCGCCCTCGATGGTGAGCCGGACACCGTCCTGCTCCAGCACGGTGTCGCGGGCGGGCCGGTGCACGGCTTCCGGCGTGGTCATGGGAGCCTCCGGTCGGGGTGGGGGCACGGTGCAGACCACGCTAAACCAAGTGACTGCACAGTAACCACCCCGGCCGGATGCCGAATCGGCCGGGTATCCACCGTGCCGACCGGGGTGTCCGACCCCGGCCGACTCCGGCCCGCTCGCCAACAGCGGGCCCATGACCTGCGCACGCGCGGTGCGAGGGGGAAAGAAGACGCGATCGACGCACGGGCGCCGCGGCGCGTCAGGCCGAAGCGGCCTTCTTGCCCCGGGTCGCCCCGCCGCGTCCACGCAGCGTGACTCCGGACTCACTCAGCATCCGGTGGACGAATCCATAGGAGCGGCCGGTCTCTTCGGCCAGCGCCCGGATACTCGCACCGGAGTCGTACTTCTTCTTCAGGTCTGCCGCGAGCTTGTCGCGCGCGGCGCCGGTCACCCGGCTGCCCTTCTTCAGAGTCTCGGCCACCCGTGCCTCCTCATGGGAAGTGCGCTCTGGACTTCTCATGATCACCCCTTGCAGGCTTCCTGGCCACCCATTCGGCAAGGTCCATGGGACGAGCTTTGCCGCGCAAAGCCCCGTCCAGCCGCTCGGAACCGTGGATTCCAGACGCTCCGGAACCGGACCCGGAAGCTCTGATTCCGGAGAGTTGGCAGGTCAGAAAGGTTGACCGGGGTGGAGTGGCACCCCGCGAACACCCGGGAGGGAAAAACCGCTCCCTCGCCAGCAACCACACCGGGGTACCAGAGCGTCTCACTCAGATGACGGATCACCTGTGGGCCGAATGATCCCTACGGAAGTGATCACCAACGGCGTTCCGGGCGGGCGCGGCCCGCCCCCGGACACCCCTCCGGGGCTCAGGCGAGCGCCACCAGGTCCGCGTAGTCGGCACCCCACAGGTCCTCGACACCGTCCGGCAGCAGGATGATCCGCTCCGGCTGGAGCGCCTCCACCGCGCCCTCGTCGTGTGTCACCAGGACGACCGCGCCCTTGTAGGTCCGCAGCGCCCCGAGGATCTCCTCGCGGCTGGCCGGGTCGAGGTTGTTGGTGGGCTCGTCGAGCAGCAGCACATTGGCAGCGGAGACCACCAGGGTGGCCAGCGCCAGCCGGGTCTTCTCACCGCCGGAGAGCACCCCGGCCGGCTTGTCGACGTCGTCGCCGGAGAACAGGAACGAGCCCAGGGTCTTGCGTACCTCGACCAGGTCGAGGTCGGGCGCGGAGGAGCGCATGTTCTCCAGGACCGTACGGTCGGGGTCCAGGGTCTCGTGCTCCTGGGCGTAGTAGCCCAGCTTGAGACCGTGACCGGGGGTGACCTCGCCGGTGTCGGCCTGCTCGACCCCGGCCAGCAGGCGCAGGAGCGTCGTCTTGCCCGCGCCGTTGAGGCCGAGGATGACGACCCGGGACCCCTTGTCGATCGCGAGGTCGACGTCGGTGAAGATCTCCAGGGAGCCGTAGGACTTGGACAGTCCCTCGGCCCGCAGCGGGGTCTTGCCGCAGGGCGCCGGTTCGGGGAAGCGGAGCTTGGCCACCTTGTCGGAGACGCGGGCGTCCTCCAGCCCCGCCAGCAGCCGCTCGGCGCGCCGGGCCATGTTCTGCGCGGCAACTGTCTTGGTGGCCTTGGCGCGCATCTTGTCGGCCTGGGCGTTCAGCGCGGCGGCCTTCTTCTCGGCGTTCTGGCGCTCCCGCTTGCGGCGCTTCTCGTCGGCCTCGCGCTGCTGCTGGTAGAGCTTCCAGCCCATGTTGTAGACGTCGATGGTGGCGCGGTTGGCGTCGAGGTAGAAGACCTTGTTGACGACCGTCTCGACCAGGTCGACGTCGTGGGAGATGACGATGAAACCGCCGCGGTAGGTCTTCAGGTATTCACGCAGCCAGACGATGGAGTCGGCGTCGAGGTGGTTGGTCGGCTCGTCGAGGAGGAGGGTGTCGGCGTCCGAGAAGAGGATCCGGGCCAGCTCCACCCGGCGGCGCTGACCGCCGGAGAGGGTGTGCAGCGGCTGGCCGAGCACCCGGTCGGGCAGGCCCAGCGCGGAGGCGATGGTCGCGGCCTCGGCCTCGGCGGCGTACCCGCCCTTGGTGAGGAACTCGGTCTCCAGGCGCTCGTACTTCTTCATCGCCTTCTCGCGGGTGGCGCCCTTGCCGTTCGCCATCCGGTCCTCGTTCTCGCGCATCCGCCGCAGCACGGTGTCCAGCTCGCGGGCGGAGAGGATGCGGTCGCGGGCGAGGATGTCGAGATCGCCCGTGCGCGGGTCCTGCGGGAGGTAGCCGACCTCGCCGGAGCGGGCGATGGTGCCGCCGGCGGGGACGCCCTCACCCGCGAGGCATTTGGTGAGGGTGGTCTTCCCGGCGCCGTTCCGGCCGACGAGGCCGATGCGGTCGCCCTTGGCGACGCGGAACGTGGCGGACTCGATGAGGATGCGGGCGCCGGCGCGCAACTCGATGCCGGAAGCGGTGATCACGGACAGACTCCAGAAACAAGCGGTATGGACGGCGGGAGGGTGGGCGTGTCTGCTACGCCGTCTATTGCGCGAGGAGAATGGCCATGAGGCCAGTTTAACGGGGTGTGCAAGTGCTTTTGCCGCTGCTGCGGGCTCCCTCGGGCGGAGCCGACGGCTGCCGGCTGGTGTGCCGGCTGCGGTCCGCTGCTGCGGGCTCCCGCGGGCGGAGCGCCTGTCCGCGGGAGCCGGCGGTCGCGGGGCGGCCCCCGGGACCCGCGGCCGGGTGCCCGGAAGGGGCACCCGGCGGGACGACTACCGGAAACGGCGAACGGGACGGCAAGCGGGGCTGTAAGGGGGGTTGTACGGCAGCACGGGGTGATCGTGCTCCTCGGGTGCCTCGTGGCGGCCTCGGGCCCTTGCGATGGCGGCCCGGTGCGGCTCCGGTGAGGGCCTCGGGCGCCTCCGCCGGCAGCTTGGGGGGCGCCCGCCGGCGGCCTCGGGCCCTTTCGGCGGCGGCCCGGTGCGGCTCGGCCCGCGCGGGGCCGGTGGCCGCGGCGTGCGCGGCCCGACGGCCCCGCCGGACGGTCACACCCCGGGCGTTCCCCGGGCCGCCGGAGCCGCCGGAAGCCGGGGCCCGGAGCCCCCGCGCGGACGGCCCCGGCCGGGCTCCGCCCGCGCGGGGGTTTCAGGCGCCGCCGGTGTGGACCTGGAAGGCCGCCCGGCGCAGCGCCTTGGCGAGGGCCGGATCGGGATGGGCGGCCGCGAGGGCCACCAGGACCTGGACCGTCCGGGGGTGGCCGCCGGAGCGGACTTCCTCCAGCAGCGCGGGGACCGTGCCCTGGACGGCCGCGTCGAGATGGCGCAGCAGCAGCTGGGGCTCGCCGTGGTCGGCGACGGCCGCCGCGGTGTCCACCCAGAGCCACGTGGCCTCGTCCCGGGTGAGGACGTCATGGGCGTCCTCGGGGTCGACTCCGTCGTACTCGGCGAGCCACAGCAGGGCGTACGGCCGCAGGGGTGCCTCCGCCGCCGCCGCCCGTACCTCGGACTCGGCCGGGGCGCCGACGACCCGGAGGGCCTCGAAGGCCAGTCCCCGCAGCAGGGCGTCCTCGCCGCGGGCGACGGCGAGCAGTTCCGCGACGGCGACGGCGACGGTCCGGGCGGCCAGCCAGGCGCGGTACTCGGCGCGGGCGGGCCCCGGGGTGAGCCGGGCACAGCCGCGGAGCATGTCCTCGGCGGGCTGCTCGATATTCCCGGCCGGGCTCTGGGCGGCGACGCAGATCTGCTCCAGCTTGACCCAGACCGCCCAGTTGCCGAGCGGGGTGAGCGTGGCGGAGCGGCCCCGGTCCAGGGTGAGGGCGCCGACGGCGGCGAGGCCGTCGAGGGCCCAGTCGAGGAGGGGCGCGACGGGGACCGGCGAAGCGGCGGGGGCGTCCGGGGCGCCCGGTGCGCAGGCCACCTCGCAGCGTTCCTCGCGCAGCTCGGCGACCCGCTGCTCCAGCAGGTCGAGCAGGGCGGGCACCAGGACGGGGCCCGCGGAGAGCTGGAGCAGGGACAGCAGTTGGGGCACCGCCTCGACGACCTCGGCGACGGCGGTGGGCGCCACGTCGCCGGGGGCGGGGTGGACCAGGGACCAGGCGTCGAAGAGGGCGACCCAGCCGCGCAGGACGGCCATGTCGTCGCGGTCCCAGGCACGCAGCCGCCAGCCGGGGCGTGCGGTGCCGCCGTGGAGTTCGACGAGGCCGGCCAGGCGGGCCCGGTCCCAGCCCGCGCGGACCTGGTCGAGACTGAGCGCGAGGGCGGCTGCGGCCCGTTCCTCGGTGCCGCCGGTGAGCGGGACCGTACCGGCGGCGTCGCCGTCGACGGCGGCGGCCCAGCGGGCGATGCGGACCGCCTCGGACAGCACGCCGCGGGCCTGGCGGGCCAGTTCGGACGGGGGTGGGGTGCCCTCGGGGGGCCTCGGCGCGGGCCGGGTGCGCCGGGTGGTCACGGCCTTGCGTGCGCTGGTCAGCGGTCGCGGGCGGACAAGACGGAGTCTGGGGTTGCGCGCCAATTGCTCATCAGGCTTTCGGGACGTCACGGGAGCAGTCTTCCCGTTGACGGGCCGAAAGCCCAAACGGAACCGGGCGGACCGGACCGGTGAGGTGGTCGCGGCGGACGGGACGGCCGGTGCGGAAGCCGGTTTCGGGAGGTGTGCGGAGGCTGTCCCGGGCCGTATCAGGGGGATACGCCAGGGGTCGCATCAGAGGGTCACATCAGAGGGGTGAGGAAGCGGCGGAGCGCCTCTTCGTACGCATCGGGGTCGGCGTTCCACATCGCTGCGTGGGGGGCGTCGAGTACGGCGCGGAGGGTGACCAGTTCGGGGCGGGCGGCGGCGAGTTCCCGGGACGCCGCCCAGGGGGCGACGGTGTCGTCGGGGCCGTGGAAGACCAGGGTCGGTACGCGGACGGCCCTGGCGTCGGCGGCGACCGGCACCCGGTCCCGGTAGAGCCCGGCCCGGCCGCGGGCCGCGCGGACGAGCAGCGGCACCAGCGGGGCGGGGGTGTGCCGGGCTCGGGCCAGGGCGCGCAGGGCGGCCTCCTGGTCGAGGACCGGGGAGTCGAGCACCAGACCGGTGACGCGGTCGCGGAGGGCGGAGTTGGCAGCGGTGTGCAGGGCCATGGTGGCGCCGGTGGACCAGCCGTGGAGGACGATACGGCGGGCGCCGCGGTCGGCCGCGTACCGCAGCGCGGCGTCCAGATCGCGCCACTCGGTGTCGCCGAGGTGTCCGAGGCCGTCGGGTGACCGGGGTGCGCCGGGGTCGCCGCGGTAGGCGACGGCGAGCACCGGGAGGCTGCGGCGGTGCAGGAAAGGCAGCAGGTTCAGGGTGTGCTCGCGGGTGGCGCCGAGGCCGTGGACGGCGATCACCCAGGTCTCGCGGGCCCCGGGCACGAACCAGGCCGGGAGCGGGCCCAGCTCGCCGGGGACGGTGACCTCTTCGTAGTCGATGCCGAGGGCGTCGGCGGGGTTGCCGGTGTGGAGGCGGGGGGTCATCCGCACCTTGGTGCCGCGGACCGGGGGGTGGGGGCCCGGGGAGTCCAGCCGGCGGACGACGGTGTCGGGCGATTCGGCAAGCCCCTTCAGGACGGGTCCGGCGACGGCGTGCACGCCGTGTCCGGCGAGGCCGTAGACGCCGGGGCGGCGGGAGGCCAGGCTGCGGGTGAGCGTGATCCGGCCGGGTGCGGTGGCGTGGACGGTGAGGCGGCCGCCGCCGGGGAGGGCGCGGTCGGCCGCGGGCCGGAGCGTGGCGTCGACGGCGTGGCGGGCGGCGGCGAAAGCGGTGCCGAGGCCTGCGAGCGTGGTGACGGCGGCGGCCGTCGCGATTACCGGGCGCACCGTTCCAGTGTGGTGACCCCCGCGCTCCTCTGCCAGCGGGGCGCCGCCGGGGTCCCCCATGGCCGAAGGCACAGCCGGGGGCCGCTTCCCCTGCCGAAGACAGGGGGGAGCGGCAGAGAAGCGTCGCCTGGCCCGCGGCCCGGCGGCGTCCGGCACCGCGCCGGACGCCAACCGCGGGCCGCGGTCGCTCACGCCCGGAGGCGTACCACCGCCCGCGACGGACGCCTACGGACGGCCGGGGCGGGACCTTCGCGGGTCCGGGCCCGTGGGAGCCGGTCGGCCCCGGCACGGTCACCCCGGCTGGCCGTACCCCCGCAGTCGCGCGCCCGCCTCCGCCAGCTGCTCCGGCGTGAGCAGTCGGGGCGCGAGTCCGGGGACCGAGGACGCGAGCAGCCAGACCCGGCACATCCACTCCAGCTGCGCCGTGCGGTCGTACGCCTGGTCCAGCGTCGCGCCCACGGCGACCGTGCCGTGGTTCCCCAGCAGGCAGGCCCGGCGGCCGTCGAGTGCCGTGAGCATCCGGGCGGCCAGTTCGTCGGAGCCGTACACCGCATAGGGCGCGACCCGTACCGGGCCGCCGAGGTCGGCCGTCATGTAGTGGACCGGCGGCAGCTCGGTGACGAGCGTGGAGACGGCGGTCGCGTGCGCCGCATGGGTGTGGACGACGGCCCCCACCTCCCGGGAGCGGTGGACCGCGAGATGGAGCGGCAGTTCGCTGGTGGGCTCCAGGGTTCCGAGGACCCGGCGCCCGTCGAGGTCGACGGCGGTGACGTCACCGTCCGTAAGGCGGTCGTACGGCACTCCGCTCGGGGTGACGAGGACCAGTGGCCCCACCCGGGCCGAGACATTGCCGGAGGTCCCCACGACGAGCCCCTCCGAGGCCGTACGGCGGGCCGTGGCGACGAGTTGGCGCCAGGTCTGTTCGATGGCACTGTCGGACGCGTGTGCGGTCGCTCGGGTCATGGGGCGATCCTGTCAGCCGGTGCCCCCGCGGGATAGAAGCCCCGTGATGGATATCACCGCAAGATCGGATGAACGGCACTTTTCACTCAGTGGAGGGTTGCCACACCCGGACTCCAGGCCTCCGGAGCGGCCTCCGCAACCAAAACGGAATGATGAGAACCGCTTGGGGTCACCCCCAGTCCGGCCCCAGTTCACCTTCCGTTCACCCAGGTTACTTACCTTCGGCGAGCCACTGACCTCCAAAGATTGCCTGGGTAAATGGAACACATCACGCTGCTGCTCGCGATTGTGATCGTGACGGCTCTCGTGTTCGATTTCACGAACGGTTTCCACGACACCGCCAACGCGATGGCCACCACCATCTCGACCGGCGCCATGAAGCCCAAGACCGCGGTGGCGATGTCCGCCGTGCTCAACCTCGTCGGCGCGTTCCTGTCCGTGGAGGTCGCCAAGACGATCTCCAGTGGCATCGTCGACGAGGCAGGCATCACCCCAGAAGTCATCTTCGCGGCGCTCGTCGGCGCCATCCTCTGGAATCTGCTGACGTGGCTGGTCGGACTGCCGTCCAGTTCCTCGCACGCCCTGATGGGCGGTCTGATCGGCGCCACCGTCGCTTCCGTCGGCTTCAGCTCGGTCAACGGCGGCACGGTGATCACCAAGGTCCTGATCCCGGCGATCGCGGCACCGCTGGTCGCGGGCATAGCCGGTTACCTCGGCACCCGGCTGACGTACCGCATCGGCCGCAACACCGACCAGAAGAGCACCGACAAGGGGTACAAGGCGGGTCAGATCGCCTCCGCGGGCCTGGTCTCCCTGGCCCACGGCACCAACGACGCCCAGAAGACCATGGGTGTCATCACCCTGGCCCTGGTCGCCGGTGACATCCTTGCCCCCGGTTCCAACCCCCCGATGTGGGTCATCGTCTCCGCCGGTGTCGCCATCGCCCTCGGCACCTACCTCGGTGGCTGGCGCATCATCCGCACCATGGGCAAGGGCCTGACCGACCTCCAGCCGCAGCAGGGCTTCGCCGCCCAGACCAGCGCGGCGACGGTCATCCTCGCCTCCTCCAACCTCGGCTTCTCCCTCTCCACCACGCACTCCTGCTCCGGTGCCGTGATGGGCTCGGGCCTCGGCCGCAAGGGCGGTGTGGTCCGCTGGTCCACCGCCACCCGGATGTTCGTCGCCTGGGGTCTGACCCTCCCGGCCGCCGGTCTGGTCGCCGCCGCCTCCGAGTACGTGACCAAGCAGGGCGACTGGGGCGTGGCCGCCGTGGCGGTCTTCCTCGTGGCCTCCTCCGCCGCGATCTGGGTGATCTCCCGCCGCCAGGTCGTCGACCACACCAACGTGAACGACGTCGACGAGCCGGCCGGCGCCGAGTCCCCCGGTGTTGTCACCACCGCCATCGCCGCCGTCACCCCGCCGCCGCCCGCCGGCGCCGAGAGCGGCGAGCTGAAGGCCACCATCCACTCCTCCCCCTCCGCCGCGTCGTCGGCCCCCGAGACCGGCCCGGCCAGCCCGGCCGCGGTGTAAGGACAGATCAGCATGAAAATCGACTGGGAAGCCCTGGGCTCCGTCTTCGGTGTCAGCCTCGTCGGCACCGTCGCCCTGGTGGGCCTGTTCTCCCTCGGAGTCATCGCCCTGACCAAGCAGGACGCGGCCGCCGCCAAGGGTGGTTCGACGGTCCTGCCCCGTACCGGCGCCTACGCCTGCTTCGCGGCCTGCGCGCTCGCCGTGTCGTACGGCATCTATCTGATCGTCACCTGATCACTGTCCGATCGGCTCCGGTCGACCGCCGTCAGCCCTGATCTGTTCCGATCGACCCTGGTCGGCTTTGGTCGGCTTGGTCGGCTTGGTCCGCTCGGTCGGCTTGGGGCCGCTGCCGATGGGCTTCTGATCCGGATGCCGCCCTTGTGGCGGCGACAGCCGGGCCCGGCACCCTCGTGGTGCCGGGCCCGGCTGTCGTGCGTCCGTCGTGTGTGTCCGTGGTCCGTCGGGTCGCCGGGGCGCTTGACAGGCCTTGTATGTGGCTCTGCGCACACCGCTCCGTCGCAGGTCAACGGCGAGTTGACGGCTGTTCTCACCCCGTGGTGGACTGCCGGGGCCATTACGGAGGCAGTGGAGGAAGCCGGTGCGAATCCGGCGCGGTCCCGCCACTGTCACCGGGGAGAAGGTCCCCGGGAGCCAGGAACTCTCGCCTCCGTTCACGTCGAACCAGGGCGCGGACACCCTGAGTGAGGACATTCGCCATGCGCGGCAACGGTTCTGCCCCGCCGAGCCCCCTCGGTCCCTCCGGACCTGTCGACCCCCTCTCCGGCGCCACCGGCTCTCCCCCGGGCACCAGCCGCTCCCCCTTCGGCCCGCCCGGGGTTTCCCATGCCCCGACCGCCGCAGGCACCTGTGGGGATGCCCGCGCGGGCGTTCACCCGGGCCGCTCCTCCGCCCCCTCCGGGCACTGACCCATGAGGGCCGACCGGATCTTCGCGTACGGCGCCACGGCGGGACTCCTCGGTGATCTGCTGCTCGGCGATCCCCGCCGCGGGCATCCCGTCGCCGTGTTCGGGCGGGCCGCGGGCGCGGCCGAGCGGCTGCTGTGGCGTGACCACCGGGGCCGGGGCGCGCTCCACACCGCTGTGTGCGCGGGCGGCGCCGTCGCCGTGGCGGCGGGTGCTGCGCGCGCCCTGCGCCGCCGCCCGCTGGCGTCCGCCGCGCTGACCGCTGCCGCCACCTGGGCCGTGGTCGGCGGTACGTCCCTGGCCCGGGAGGCTCGGGCGGTGGGGGACGCGCTGGCGGCCGGGGACCTCGAAGCCGCCCGGACGCGGCTGCCGCATCTGTGCGGGCGGGATCCGCAGGCACTGGACGGGCCGGAGATCGCCCGTGCCGTGGTGGAGTCCGTCGCCGAAAACACCTCCGACGCGGTGGTGGGCGCCCTGCTGTGGGGAGCCGTGGCCGGGGCGCCGGGGCTCGTCGGCTTCCGGGCCGTGAACACGCTGGACGCCATGGTGGGGCACCGCTCGCCGCGGTACCGCCGGTTCGGCTGGGCGGCGGCCCGGCTCGACGATGCGGCGGGCTGGCCGGGGGCCAGGCTCACGGCGGCCCTCGCGGTCGCCACGGGCGACGACCCGCGGGGTGCGGTACGGGCCTGGCGGGCGGACGCGCACGGGCATCCCAGTCCCAACGCGGGCCCGGTCGAGGCGTCGTTCGCGGGTGCTCTGGGGGTACGGCTCGGCGGCACGCTCTCGTACGGCGGCCGGGTCGAACACCGGGCGGTCCTCAACGGCGACGCGCGGCCGGTCGAGGTCGGGGACATCGAACGTGCGGTACGGCTTTCGCGGCGGGTGGGCGCGCTGGCGCTCGGAGTGTGCGTGGCCGGACGGTGGGCGGCGGGCCGGCTCGGGCAGTCGCGCCGGATCGGGCAGTGGGATCGGCTCGGGCAGTCGAGTCGACTGGGGCAGTTGGGACGACCGGGAGATCCGGGACGACAGAGGGTGACGGATTTTTCCCGGAGCGGGCGGTAGTCCACAGGCTCCGACGGGATTCGGGCGTGGGGCTCAGCATGGGATCCGGTTCCGCTGCCGGCGGGCGGGTCCGGCCGTAGTGCCTTCCGGGGCCACGGTCGGCGCCTGCGCGGACGGTGACTGCACGGGT
The DNA here is from genome assembly GCF_044763775.1 of Streptomyces sp. NPDC094448. Taxonomy (NCBI): domain Bacteria; kingdom Bacillati; phylum Actinomycetota; class Actinomycetes; order Kitasatosporales; family Streptomycetaceae; genus Streptomyces; species Streptomyces sp. NPDC094448. The sequence continues at coordinate 58,596 of NZ_JBIWGU010000018.1, forward strand.
ACGGGTCCGTCACGGCCCGGCGGGGGCGGAGCCGCGCATCAGGACATCGGAGACGGCGGTACGGAAAGGAGGCGGTGGTGATGGAGGGCCGTAGGCGGGGCGGCGGGCTGCTGGTCGCCGGGACGACCTCGGACGCGGGCAAGAGCGTGGTCACCGCGGGCATCTGCCGCTGGCTGGCCCGGCAGGGCGTGAAGGTCGCGCCGTTCAAGGGGCAGAACATGTCCTTGAACTCGTTCGTGACCCGGGACGGCGCCGAGATCGGGCGGGCGCAGGCGATGCAGGCGCGGGCGGCGGGGGTCGAACCCTCGGCGCTGATGAACCCGGTGCTGCTCAAGCCGGGCGGCGACCGCACCAGCCAGGTGGTGCTGCTGGGCCGGGCGGTCGGTGAGATGAGCGCCCGGGGGTACTTCGGCAGCGCCGGGCGGCGCGAGGAGCTGCTGACCACGGTGCTGGACTGCCTGGACCAGTTGCGGAGCACGTATTCCGCCGTGATCTGCGAGGGCGCGGGCAGCCCGGCGGAGATCAACCTGCGCCGCACGGACCTGGTGAACATGGGCGTCGCCCGTGCGGCCGGGCTTCCGGTGCTGGTGGTGGGGGACATCGACCGCGGCGGGGTCTTCGCCTCCTTCTTCGGGACGACGGCCCTGCTGGAGGCGGCCGACCAGAGCCTGATCGCGGGCTATCTGGTCAACAAGTTCCGCGGGGACGTCGAGCTGCTGCGGCCGGGCCTCTCCATGCTGACCTCGGTGACGGGACGTCCGTTCTTCGGTGTCCTGCCGTACGCGCACGGGCTCGGCATCGACGAGGAGGACGGGCTCCGGGTGTCGCTGCGCGGGGCGGTGCGGGAGTCGATGGTGGCGCCGCCGGTCGGCGCCGAGATCCTGCGGGTCGCGGTCTGCGCGGTGCCGCTGATGTCCAATTTCACCGATGTCGACGCGCTGGCCGCCGAACCGGGTGTGGTGGTGCGGTTCGTGGACCGGCCCGAGGAGCTGGTGGACGCCGATCTGGTGATCGTGCCCGGCACCCGGGGCACGGTGGGTGCGCTCGACTGGCTGCGCCGCCGCGGTCTGGCGGACGCGCTGGTGCGCCGGGCCGCCGAAGGCCGTCCGGTGCTGGGGATCTGCGGTGGCTTCCAGCTCCTCGGTGACCGCATCGACGACGAGGTGGAGTCCCGGGCGGGTGTCGTCGAGGGGCTGGGGCTGCTGCCGGTGCGGGTCAGGTTCGCGGAGGCCAAAACGCTGGCAAGGCCCAGCGGATCGGCGCTGGGCGAGCCCGTCGAGGGGTACGAGATCCACCACGGCGTCGCCGAGATCCTCGGTGGTGAGCCGTTCCTGGACGGCTGCCGGGTCGGCGAGGTGTGGGGCACGCACTGGCACGGGTCGCTGGAGAGCGACGGCTTCCGGCGGGCGTTCCTGCGGCGGGTCGCCGAGGCGGCGGGGCGGCGGTTCGTGCCCGCTCCGGACACCTCGTTCGAGGCGCTGCGCGAGGAGCAGCTCGACCGGCTCGGCGATCTCATCGAGGAGCATGCGGACACGGACGCGCTCCGGCGACTGGTCGAGGACGGCCCGCCGGCGGGGCTGCCGTTCGTACCGCCGGGCGCGCCCGCCCCGGTGGCGGCGCCGTCGGCGGTTGCTCCGGCGGGCGGGGGCACAGGCGGTTCACCCGTCCCGGGGGCCGGGCGGTCCGCGGCTCCGTCCGGGGATCGGTCCGGGGCTCCGTCCGGGGATCGGTCGGCGGCTCCGGTCGGCGGTGGAGCTGCCGGGGACGGGGCTGCCGGCCGGGCTGCCGGGGTGCCGGGCAGCGGCGGTGTCTTCGGGCCGCGGTCCCCGGAAGCAATGACACCGGCCCGGGACCGGGGCGGCGACGGACGGGAAACAGGGACGCCGGAGCGGACGCGGCAGACGCGTCCGGGGCACGACGGCGATCCGGAAGGACAGGAGGGAGACGCATGAGCAGTACGACCTATCCGTTCACGGCTCTGGTCGGCCAGGACGATCTGCGGCTCGCGCTGCTGCTGAACGCGGTGTCGCCGCGGGTCGGCGGGGTGCTGGTGCGCGGCGAGAAGGGAACGGCGAAGTCGACGGCGGTACGGGCGCTGGCGGCGCTGCTGCCGGCGGTCGCGGTGGTTCCCGGCTGCCGGTTCTCCTGCGATCCGGTCGAGCCGGACAGCGGCTGCCCGGACGGCCCGCACGAGACCGGCGCGGGCGGACAGCGGCCCGCTCGGATGGTGGAGCTGCCGGTCGGTGCCTCCGAGGACCGGCTGGTGGGCGCCCTCGACATGGAGCGGGCGCTGGCGGAAGGCGTGAAGTCCTTCGAACCCGGGCTGCTCGCCGACGCGCATCGCGGAATCCTCTACGTCGACGAGGTCAACCTCCTCCACGACCATCTGGTGGATGTGCTGCTGGACGCGGCCGCGATGGGCGCGTCGTACGTGGAGCGCGAGGGTGTATCGGTGCGGCACGCGGCCCGGTTCCTCCTGGTGGGCACGATGAATCCGGAGGAGGGCGAGCTGCGGCCGCAGTTGCTGGACCGGTTCGGGCTGACCGTCGAGGTGTCGGCGTCCCGGGAGCCGGAGCAGCGGGTGGAGGTCGTCCGGCGCAGGCTGGCCTTCGACGACGACCCGGTGGGCTTCGCGGCGCGCTGGGCGGGCGAGGAGGACGTGCTGCGGGACCGGGTCACGGCGGCCAGGGCGCTGCTGCCGCGGGTGCGGCTGGGCGACGGGGCGCTGCGGCAGATCGCGGCGACCTGCGCCGCTTTCGAGGTCGACGGGATGCGGGCGGACATCGTGATGGCCCGCACGGCGACGGCGCTGGCCGCCTGGGCGGGCCGGGAGGACGTGCTGGCGGAGGACGTCCGGCAGGCGGCCCTGCTGGCGCTGCCCCACCGGCGGCGGCGCAATCCGTTCGACGCGCCCGGAATCGACGAGGACCGGCTCGACGAGACTCTGGAGCGGTTCGCCGATCCGGGGGAGCCGGACGGCGGTCAGGACGGTGACCCCGATCCCGACCGGGACCCGGATCCGGACGGCGACGGGGACCGGGATCCGGACGGGGGTGGCGACGGGCCGGGGCCCGGGGGCCCGGGCGGCGGGGTTCCGCCGCAGGGCCGGCAGGAGGTTGCGGACCCGCCGGATGCTCCGTTGGACGGTGCTGCTTCCGGGGCGCCGGAGACCGGGGAGGGCGGTCGGCCGGCCGGCGGCGGGGAGCAGCGGGCGGTGACGGCCGGTGAGCCGTTCCGGACGAAGCCGCTGACCGTGCCCGGGACGGGTGACGGGTCCGCGGGGCGCCGGTCGCGGGCGCGCGCCGAGCACGGCAGGACGACGGGGGCGCGCCGGCCCCGGGGCGGGCTCGGTCCGCTCCATCTGGCCGCGACGATACGGGCGGCCGCGCCCCATCAGCGGACGCGCGGCCGCCGCGGGCCGGGGCTCGTGGTGCGCCGGGACGATCTGCGGCAGTCGGTCCGGGAGGGCCGGGAGTCCAATCTGGTGCTGTTCGTCGTGGACGCGTCCGGGTCGATGGCGGCCCGGCAGCGGATGGGCGCGGTCAAGGGTGCCGTGCTGTCGCTGCTGCTCGACGCCTATCAGCGCCGCGACAAGGTCGGGCTGATCACCTTCCGGGGCCGGGAGGCGGAGCTGGTACTGCCGCCGACGTCGTCGGTGGACGCGGCCGCGGCCCGGCTCGGGCTGCTGCCGACCGGGGGGCGGACCCCGCTGGCGGCCGGGCTGTTGAAGGCCCATGACGTGCTGCGGGTGGAGCGGATGCGCGATCCGTCGCGCCGTCCGCTGCTGGTCGTGGTCACCGACGGCCGGGCGACCGGCGGCCCTGAGCCGGTCGCGCTGGCTTCCCGGGCGGCCGGGCTGCACGCCTCGGACGGCACGGCTTCCGTGGTGGTGGACTGCGAGTCCGGCCCGGTGCGGCTGGGGCTCGCGAACCGGCTCGCCGGGGAGCTGGGGGGCGTCGTGGTGACGCTCGACGGGCTCCGGGCGGAGGCGATCGCCGGTGTGGTGAAGGACGTTCGTACCGCAGGTGACAGCAGAAGGGCCGCGTGACCATATGCCGCAGGGACAGCCGTCCGTCGTTCCCGACGACGGGCTCACCACTCGCCAGCGCCGCAACCGGCCTCTGGTCTTCGTTCACACGGGTCCGGGGAAGGGCAAGTCGACGGCCGCGTTCGGGCTCGCGCTGCGGGCCTGGAACCAGGGCTGGCCGATCGGGGTGTTCCAGTTCGTCAAGTCCGCCAAGTGGAAGGTCGGCGAGGAGCGTGCGCTGACGGTCCTCGGGGCGTCCGGGGAGGGGGGCACGGTCGACTGGCACAAGATGGGCACGGGTTGGTCGTGGGTGCAGCGGGACCGGCAGCTCAGCAACGAGGAAGCGGCCCGTGAGGGCTGGGAGCAGGTCAAGCGGGACTTGGCGCGGGAGACGTACCGGCTCTACGTCCTGGACGAGTTCGCCTATCCGATGCACTGGGGGTGGGTGGATCCGGCGGAGGTGGTCGAGGTGCTGCGGGACCGGCCCGGCAACCAGCATGTGGTGATCACCGGCCGCAACGCCCCCGCGGAGCTGGTCGGCTTCGCCGATCTGGTCACCGAGATGGGGAAGGTCAAGCACCCGATGGACACGGGTCAGAAGGGGCAGCGGGGCATCGAGTGGTAGCACGTCTCGTCGTCGCGGCCCCCTCGTCGGGCAGCGGCAAGACCACGGTGGCGACGGGGCTGATGGCCGCGTTCGCCGGGGCCGGGCTCGCGGTCTCGCCGCACAAGGTCGGCCCCGACTACATCGACCCCGGGTACCACGCCCTGGCCACGGGCCGGCCGGGCCGCAACCTCGACGCCTATCTGTGCGGCCCCGAGCTGGTCGAGCCGCTGTTCCGGCATGGCGCGGCGGGCTGTGATCTGGCCGTCGTGGAAGGGGTGATGGGCCTGTACGACGGGGCTTCGGGGCTCGGTGAGCTGGCGTCCACGGCGCAGGTCGCCAAGTTGCTCCGGGCGCCGGTGGTGCTGGTGGTGGACGCGTCCTCGCAGTCCCGGTCGGTGGCGGCGCTGGCACACGGGTTCATCTCCTTCGACCCGGAGGTGCGGATCGGCGGGATCATCCTGAACAAGGTCGGTTCCCCGCGCCACGAGGAACTCCTGCGGGATGCGCTGGAGGCGGTGGGGGTGCCGGTGCTCGGGGCGCTGCCACGGGGTGCCTCGGTGGCAACGCCGTCGCGGCATCTCGGTCTGGTGCCGACGGCGGAGCGCACCACGGAGGCCGTGGAGGCGGTCGCGGCCATGGCGGCCCTGGTGCGGGAGCACTGTGATCTGCCCGGGCTGCTGGCGCTGGCGCGTTCGGCCCCGGCGCTGACCGCACCGGCGTGGAGTCCGGTGCCGGAGGGGCGACCCGAGGCGGCACTCGGAGCGGTTTCCAAGGCCGGTTCCGAGGCGGTTTCCGGGGCCGGTTCCGGGATGGATTCCGGGCGGGATTCCGGGGCGGTTTCCGGGGTGCTCTCCGGAGTGGCTTCGGGCGCGGATCCGGCCGCGGTCCCCCGGGCCCGTGGCCGGATCTCCCCCGGTCTCACGGGCGCGCTGCCGGGCGGTGCGGGGTCCGCCGGACCGGCCGCGGGCGGCCCGGCGGAGGTGAGCCGCCGCGGGCCTGCGGCAGGGACACGGCCGGTCGTCGCGGTCGCGGGAGGCGTGGCGTTCACCTTCGGGTACACGGAGCACACGGAGCTGCTGCGGGCGTACGGCGCCGAGGTCGTCACGTTCGACCCGGTACGGGACACCGCACTGCCCGAGGGCACCGCGGGCATCGTCATCGGCGGCGGGTTCCCCGAGGTGTACGCGGAGGCGCTGTCCGCGAACGAGCCGATGCGCCGGGCGGTCGCGGAGTTCGCCGGCGGCGGGGGCCCGGTCGCCGCCGAATGCGCGGGGCTGCTGTATCTGACGCGGTCCCTGGACGGGCTGCCGATGTGCGGTGTGCTCGGCGCCGATGCGCGGATGACGCAGCGGCTGACACTCGGCTACCGGGAAGCGGTGGCCGTCGGCGACAGTGTGCTGGCCGCCGCGGGAACCCGGATCCGGGGGCACGAGTTCCACCGGACCGTGGTCGAACCGGGTACGGGTGCCTCGCCGGCCTGGGGGCTGCTCGGGCCCGAACGGCGGACCGAGGGCTTTGTGCACCTCGGGGTGCACGCGAGCTACCTCCACACGCACTGGGCGGCCGTGCCCGCCGTCGCCGCCCGGTTCGTGGCGAGGTGCGCCCGGTGAACGGGCCGTCCCGGAACCGAGGGAGGCTGTGTGCTGCCCGGTCCGTGCCCGGGCAGGCAGGCGTCACCGGGCCGGTGGAGGCAGGAGCGGTGGAGGCCGGAGCGGGAGCCGGTTCCGCCCGGCCGGTGGCCGCAGAAGTGCGGGGCCGCGACGCCGGGCCGGGGGAGGGGGGACGGCAAGGTGGTGACGCCGGGCCCGGGTTCCGGACGGGACGGCGATACGGCGGCGCCGGGCCCGTGGGCGCACGGGTGCGAGGCAGGACCGACCTCTTCGCAGAAACGCTTCTTCATGTGTCTGCGCCCCTGGAGTCCGGTCGTGGCCAGGGGGGCTCCGGCGAGGTTCGTGCTCCATGGCCGGGTCCGGGGCGGCGGGCTCCGGGGGTCGGCCGGGTACGGGCGGGGGCGCGGTCACTCGGCGAGACCGACCACCAGCCAGATGAAGCCGGCGCCGCCGACCGTGCAGAGCAGGGTGGAGCGCGCCGGGTGGGTGTGGTGTGCCTCCGGCAGGATCTCCGCGGCGGCGAGATACAGCAGCGCGCCGCCGAAGAAGCCGAGATAGGAGCCGAGCGCCTCCACCGGGATGGTGAACAGCAGGGTCGACGCGGCTCCGACGACGGGTGCGCAGGCGTCCGCGAAGAGCATCGCGACCGCCCTGGTCCGGGTGTTCCCGTAGGCGCTGGTCAGCGTGTACGTGTTGAAGCCGTCGGCGAAGTCATGGGCGACGACCGCGAGCGCGACGGTCAGCCCCATCGCCTCCCCGACCTGGAAGGCGGCGCCGATCGCGATGCCGTCCATCAGGCTGTGCCCGACCATCGCGGCGGCTGCCGTGAGCCCCACCTGCGGTACCCGGGGCCGGCCGGCCGGCGCCGGAGCCGCGCCGGTTCCGGGCGCGGGAGGCATGCCGGTTCCGGAGTCGGCCGCGCCGTGCGCGGCGCTCCGTGTCGCGAGGAGACGTTCCACCAGATGCGCGGTGAGAAAGCCGCCCACGAAGAGCAGCAGCGCCTGCGGTACGCCGAAGACGGGGGTCCCCGCCGCGTCCAGGGCCTCCGGCAGCAGATCCAGGCCGACGACGCCGAGCATCAGCCCGCCCGCCAGCCCCAGGACCAGATGGCGGCGGTCGGTGACGCGATGGGCCGCCCAGCCTCCGAACAGCGTCATGAGGAACGCGCCGAGCGCGACGAACACGGCCATGCGCCCTTGCTAGCGGATTGACCCCCGCCGTATCTCCTTCACACCCGCCCCAGTCACCCGTTTGTCCCAGCCTCGGACCCCTCGACCACCGACGGGCCGGGGAACCCGAGAGGACTCTCCCGTATGTCCGACACCGTCCACGGCGGCGCGGTGCCCGCCGGAACACCGGGCGAGGCGCTTCCTCCTCGCGGGCGGCCCCCGTCGGGGGAGGGCCGGGCGGCCGGGGCCGCGGGGCTGGTCGTCGGGGTCGGTGCCTCCCGCGGTACGCCCGCCGGGGAGATCCTCGGCCTGGTCCGGGACGCCCTGCGCAACGCGGGGCTCGCGCCGCAGGACGTCCGGGAACTGGCCACCGTGGACACGAAAGCCGGGGAACCGGGCCTGGTGGCGGCGGCCCGGGCGCTGGGCGTACCCCTGGTGGCCCACTCCGCCGAGCGGCTGGCGGGGGTCGCCGTACCGCATCCGTCGGACACGGTCCTCGCGGCCGCCGGTACACCGTCGGTGGCGGAGGCGGCGGCCCTCGTGGGCGGCGGTGAACTCCTCGTACCGAAGCGCAAATCGGCTCCCCGCGGGCGCCCGGCCGGGGCGACGTGCGCCGTGGTCCGCCGCGACCGGCCGGCCGTCCCCGATCCCGGCCCGGAGCCCCACCGGTCCCCTTCGGCGGCGGATGCGCCGACGGGATCCGGCCGATGCGCGGACCGGCCGGTGAAGACCTCCGGCGACGCCTCCGCGCCGGAAGAATCCAGCCGACCGGCCGGACCGGGCAGCGTGGATCCGGCATCCGTGGACATGATGAGCGTCGTGACGGTCGGCAACACGGCCACCCGCGGGAACGCGGGCCGCGCGGAGACCCCGCACGGCATCCGGTGGCAGTCATGACGGCGGACACCCCACCGCCGCACAGACCCGGCGCCCGGACCCCGGGCGCGTACGCCCGCGCTCGAAGCGCCCGGGCGGAGAACGCGTGCCCGCACGGCGTCCGGGCCTCCCGCGCCGGAGCAGTCCACCGTGTGAAGGGACCTCCCGCGCATCCCCTGCCGCACGCGGCCGGTCACCCGGCCCGTACCGCCCGTTCGGGCCCGTGCAGCGGCGGCGCATACATGCTGTCCAGGGCCTACACACCGCCGGGTGCGCCGGTGGATCCGGCGCACGCGCGGCGCATCCGCCCCCGCAGCCACCCGGACTCTGCCGGTGCCGTACCCCCGGCGCACTCCCTCCTTCCGCAGTCCGCCGCCGGACGGACCGCGCTCTCCGCGCACTCCCGGCGTCTGCCGACAAGGGGCGCGGCGGGCCGCGTACCCCCGGGTGCGCAGCGGGGAACGGCTGACCGAAGCACTCCGCGCATGTTCGCCCATGGGGCGGGTACTCCCCCGGAACCGCCCGTTCAAGGACGAAGTGCCAAGGTGGGTTCCGTTTTTGGGGTTTGCCGTGGGAACGTCGTCTTCCGGCCATACCGCGGCGACCTGCCCGCCGCGCTTCACCCGCCGCCGCACCCTCACCCCGGAGCTGCCCCATGAGCCGTGCCCTTCGTCCCATCGAGCGGGTACCGCGCCGCGCGCCCGGCGCCCGGTGCGGCCCGGCCCGCCACCGGGCCCGCGCCGTCACCACGGCTGCTCACCACCCCGGCGTACCACCCCTGCGCTTTCCGCACCCCCCACACCCTCGGCACCCCCCACATCAAGGAGAACGCGTGACCACCCCGCCCGTACTGCTGATAGCCGGCCACGGCACCCGGGATACCACCGGGGCCGATGGGCGCCGGGGCCCCGCCGCCCGGAGGCCCGGCCGCCACCGCTCCCGGCCGCTCGCCGCCGTGGGCTCCACCGCCCTGTCGTCGCGGGTCGCCGAGTCCTCCGCGCCCCGGGAGCCCGGACCCGACGGGGCGAGACACGGCAGACCGGGGGTGCGCCTCCGGAACCCCGATCTGCCGGTGACCCGCGGCGGGCGCCGCGAGGAGCCGGGATTCCGCGGCGACGGCGGCGGACCCGGGGGGCTCGGGGGACACGGCCTGCGCGGAGAGCACAGCGACCACGGCAGCCATGTACACGCCCACTGACCCATTCGATCTGCGCCACCACGGTGACGCGGAGATGCGGGACGCCGCCGCGGGCCTGACCGACCTCGCGGTGAACGTGCGTACCGGCACTCCGCCCCCGTGGCTGCGCGAACGCATCACGGATTCCCTGGGGTCCCTCGCCGCCTATCCGGACGGCCGGACCGCCCGCGCCGCCGTCGCCGAACGGCACGGCCTGCCGTCCCGCCGGGTGCTGCTGACGGCCGGGGCCGCGGAGGCGTTCGTCCTGATCGCCCGGGTCGCCCGGGAGTTGGGGGTACGGCGCCCCCTGGTCGTCCACCCCCAGTTCACCGAGCCGGAGGCGGCGCTGCGGGACGCCGGGTTCGCGGTGTCCCGGCTGCTGCTGCGCGAAACGGACGGCTTTGTACTCGACCCGTCCGCGGTGCCCGACGACGCGGATCTGGTGGTGGTCGGCAATCCGACGAACCCGACGTCCGTACTGCACCCGGCGTCCGCGATCGCCGCGCTGGCCCGGCCGGGGCGGCTGCTGGTGGTGGACGAGGCGTTCATGGACGCGGTACCGGACGAGGCCGAGACCCTCGCGGACCGTACCGATATCCCCGGGCTGATCGTGCTCCGCAGCCTCACCAAGACCTGGGGGCTGGCGGGGCTGCGGATCGGATACGTCCTGGCGGAACCCGAGACGGTGGACGCCCTGGAGCGGGCGCAGCCGCTGTGGCCGGTGTCGACGCCCGCGCTCGCGGCGGCCGAGGCCTGCATGGACCCCGCGGCGCTGAAGGAGGCCGAACAGGCGGCCCGGCAGATCGCGGTCGAGCGGGCCCATCTGCTGGCCGGACTCGCGGAGTTCGAGGAGGTCCGGGTGGTGGCCGCGGCGGAGGCCTCGTTCGTGCTGCTGCATGTGCGCCACGGTGCCGCGGTACGGGAACGGCTGCGGCGGCTGGGTTTCGCCACCCGGCGCGGAGATACGTTTCCCGGGCTCGGGCCGGGGTGGATCCGGATCGCCGTCCGGGACCGGGTGACCACGAACCGGTTCCTCCAGGCCCTGGACCAGGCGCTGGCGATGGTCGGGGCCTGAGACTCCGGGTGGGTCCGGGCGGGCGGCCGGTGCCGGCTGCCGGGGCGCGACCGCTCCGTCCCCGGGACCGCGTCGGCCGGGCGCCCGCTGGGTATAGGACGTTCGCCCGGCGGACTCCCTGCCGGACTGTGACCGGAAAGGGTGCCGGCGTGAACCGGAACCGACGACGAGTGGTGGCCTCCGCGGCCCTGGTGTTCCTGGCTGCTGAGGCGGCCGCCGTGCAGTTGTTCCTCCCCGCACGGCAGAGTGTCCGGCTGGGAATCTGCGGCGGGCTGACCGGCGCGACCGCGTTATGGCTCTGGGCGATGCTGCGATGTCGCCCGGCGAACGGTGAATCCTGTACGCCGCGGCAGCGGCGGGCCGCCGGGGCGGCCGCCTGCGAGGGCGGACGCGTCAGTGCCGCCCGCTCCCACGGCCGCGGTTCGCGTCTGCCCTGATCCGTGGGGGCGTACCACCGCACGGATCAGGGCGTGGGGGGCGTACGCCCGCGCAAACCGCACCCTCCGGTCCGGGCCGCGCCGCCGTCGTCGGGACCCGGGCGGTGCGGGCGTAATCGGCCGGAGCCCGGCGGTTTCCGGTCGTCGTGGGGCCGACGGCGCGTACCGCCGCGCCGGCTGGCCATGATCGGCTGGGGCGCGCCGGACCGTGCCCCGCCGGTGGCCTCCGGTGCACCGCCCCGGTCGGTGCCGGCCGGTCCACGGGCGGCACCGACCGGGGCGCGACACCCGGCCGTCCCGTCACCCGTCACCCGTCACCCGACGACCGACGACCGACGACCGGACCGCGAGACCGCGAGACCGCCGCAACGCCCGACCGCCCGGAGGAGTGCCCCGATGCCCACCGCTCGCGCACGTGTCAGTTCGGCCGTGATGACCCATCCCGTACGCCGTGCACAGGCCCAGGAGCTGAGCGACCGGCTCGGCCTCGGCGGACTGGCGCTGGACCCCGATCCAGGCGGTCCCCCCTCGGCCCTGCGTACGGCCCTGGTGGCCTGGGCGCGCACGGCCGAGGGCGCGACGCACCATCTGATGATTCAGGACGACGTGGCCGCGCCCGGCGATTTCGTCGATCTGGTGGCGCACTGCGCGGACCGCTTCCCCGACGACGCCCTCGCGTACTACACCAACTGGCACGCCCGTAACGGCGCCGCGGCCCGGCTCGCCGCGCTGGCGGGGGCGGGCTGGGTGCGGGCGGTGCCGGAGGAGTTCACTCCGACGCTGGCGATCGTGCTTCCGGTCGCGCTCGCCGACGGATTCCGCGGGTACGCGACGGGCAGCGCGGAGCGCCACGACGACGAGCTGATGGCCGCGTTCCTCCGCGGCCACGGGCGGCCCGCCCTGCTCGCGGTCCCCACGGTCACCGAGCACACGGGCACCAGCAGTATCAACGGCCATGCCGCGCAGGGCGTACGGCTCGCGGTCTGCCCCTCGGAGTCCGCGGACGCGCGTCCGCTGCTGCTGGGCGGCTGGGTGCTGGAGGAACTCGACTGGCTGCCGTACATGCGGTACGGGGAGGGTTTCATCCGACTGCCGGGCCAGGACACGACGCCCGCGGCACGGCACCACTTCACCTGGCGGGAGGCGCTGCCGCGGACGGGGCTTTCCGAGGCGGCGGTACTGGGCACGCTCGGGTCGCGGGGCCCGGCGGAGGAGAAGCAGGCACGGCAGGTGGCGGAGGTGTTCGGTCCGTCCTTCGCCGACGAGCTGTGGATCCACTGTCTGCTGCTGGGTGTGCAGGCGCGGGCCGCCGCCCGGCGGTACGCACCGGGCGGCGGGGGTACGGCGGGCGCCGCGGCGATCGGCGGGGGTACGGCGGCCACCGCGGCGGCCGGGAGGCTCCGGGCCGCCGCCGTGTCCACGGTCGGCCCCGCGGGGCTGCCGCCGGAGCGGCGCCCGGAGGCCGGCCGGGAGCACACGGCCCTGCTGGCGGAGTACTCCTTCGCCGCCGTCAGGTGCGGGGAACGGCTTCCGGAGCGGGCCCTCGCAGATCGAAGGTGACCCAGACGGCCGGTTCCCAGTAGACGGCCCGGTCCCGGGCGCGGTCGACGCGCAGGGTGGAGAGCCCCTCGGGGAAGACGTAGTCGCCGTCCCCGGGGAAGGCCATTCCGGTCCAGCTCTCCCACTCGGCGACCGTGCCGCTGATCCTGGAGGAACGTTCCATCGCGGCTGCGACGGTGCCGCCGAGCCGTACCTGGGTCCGGATCCACGGGTCGAAGGGTTCGCCGTCCTCCCGGGTCCAGCCGGCGTACCGCTCGATGGGCGCCAAGGGGTAGCGGTGCTTCCAGATCGGCCGCAGGGGCACGATGAGATGGTCGAGCCCGTCGGCCCTGGCGAGGTCGGAGAGATGGGTCAGGAGCGCCTTGGAGTGGCCGGAGCCCTGGTGCCTGGGGGCGACCTCGACTCCGAGGGCGACCAGCGCGGTCGGCTTGCGGCCCGTGTCCCGGGCGAGGAAGGCGGCGCTGATGGAGTCGTCGAGCCCCGAGCCGAGGTCCTTGGGAGTCCCGTCCCAGACCCGGGGCAGGGAGCGGCCCGCGCCCAGGATCTCGTCGCGTTCCTCGTCGTACAGCAGGAACTGGTAGTCGCGGAATTCCTCGAAAAGGCGGTTCCAGTGGGTCTCGTTGATATCGCCGTGCAGATTGTACTCGGGGACGACTCCGGCGAATACCTCGGGAATTCTGTCCCACAGTTCGGGGCGTTCCGAATGATTGACGAATCGGGGGCTCATCCGGCGGCTCCTACGGCGGGCTTGACGGCTTCCCAGACCACGACGATGGGAATGCCGCTCCAGGCCGCCCTGGCCGCCTCGGAGATGCGTTCCTCATATCCGCCGGGCGCGAGCCGCCCATTGAACAGCGGCTCGTAACAGGCGCGTACGGCGAGTCCGGCGGCGGTGAAGGCGCGCAGATAGTCGCCCGCCAGATGGACATGGTTGCGGACGAAGGCCAGTTCGTCGTCGCCCGCGACGAACAGGCACTGGCCCTGGAGGGTGACGACGAAGGGGTGCAGATCGGAGACGATCACCCGGCCGCCGGGCCGGACCACCCGCGCCAGTTCGGCGACGGCACCGGTGAGATCGGGCACATGGGTCAGGGCCAGGGTGCTGACGGCGAGGTCGACGGAGGCGTCGTCCACCGGGAGCTTCTCCAGCCGGCCCTCGTGGAACTCGCCGTCCGGCACCTTGCGCCGGGCGTGTTCCAGCATGTCGGGGGATTGGTCGACGCCGATCGTGCGGTAGCCGCGGGCGGCCAGGGCGGCGGTGGTGCGGCCGGTGCCGCAGGCGGCGTCGAGTGCGGTGCCGGTGGGCCCCTCGTCGAAGAGCCGGTGCACGATCGGCTCCTCGACCTCCAGATACGAGCTGGGCAGGGAGTCGTAGATGCCCGACCAGGCGGCGTATCCGGGGCCCGCGTCCAGCTCGCCGACGGACGCTCCCCCGCCGGGCAGATCCTCCACGGACCCGTCGGCGTACTTCCTGATCTCGGCCAGCCGCCGCTCCAGGAATCCCTCGTCCGCTCCGATGGCGTTACGCAGCAGCGCCAGCCCCTCGATACCGAGAACGAGTTCCCTCACCCGGAATTCCGATTTCTCCGATGCCACGAACATCCTCTCAGCCGGGGTTTCCCTACCGAAACCCACTACTATCCTCCGATACCGAACGGTAGTTTCCGTCCGCTTACCGACATACCTACCGGCACACTTACCTGCACACTTACCGGGATGGTTACCGGCCTGGTTACCGATGCACTTCCCCACTGCATCCGGGCATGCTTCTGCGCGCTACCCAAGCCCTTCAGCCCGCACTCTTGAAACGTTTCAGTTGGCCGGAATCGACTGGCGAAAGTCCGGTCTTCCCCAGGTGTGTTGTTGCAGCGGGCACGTTCTCTTAGCATCGGGCGCCGTCGGCCCGCGAGAGACGGGCTTGTTCCGGGGAGGGACCGTGATAGAGGGGTATGCGGGGCGGGAGAGCGTGACGGCCGGTGAGGCACTCGCCCTCCATGTGTCGACCGACGCGCCCGCGTTCCGGGTACGGCTGTACCGGCTGGGCCGGGAGCTGGAGTTCATGGCCGAGTCGGGTCCGTACCCCGGGGTACGGACCGATCCGCCGCCCCATCCGGACGGGATCGCCGGGGCCGCCTCGCCCGCCGTGGACTGGGGCTTCCCGGCGTACCCGATCGACGTGCCCGGGGACTGGCCGACGGGCATCTATCTGGCGCATCTGGTCGAGGAGGGGGAGCGGGAGGCGGTACCGCTGCTGGGCGACGGGGACGTCGAGGGCTTCGCCCGGGAGTTCTTCGTGGTGCGGCCCCGGCGTCCGGGGAGCGGAGGCCGGATCCTGTACAAGAAGTCGACGTTCACCCGGCACGCCTACAACCGGGCGGACCGCGAGGGCGTCCCGCGGGCCGGGAGCCTGTACGACAACCCGGTGTACGGCACGGGCGGCGACGGATATCCGCGGGGGCACCGGCTGAGCATGCGGCGGCCGGGCGGGGTGATCGACCTGGCCTGGTGGGACGCCCCCTTCATCGCCTGGCTGGAGCGGTGCGGTTACGCCGTCGAGTACTGCACGGACCTCGACCTGCACCGGGATCCCGGGCTGCTGGCCCCGTACGACCTGCTGCTGAGCGTCGGTCACGACGAGTACTGGAGCACGGCGATGCGGGAGCACACCGACGCGCATCTGCGGGCGGGCGGCAACGTCGCCTTCCTGAGCGCCAACACCTGCTGGTGGCGGGTGCACCTCACGGACGACGACACCGGGTTCGTCTCCGACACGGACCACCACGTCGGCGGGGTGTTCCCGCATCTGCCGTCGACGGATCTGTGGTGGGCGGCCCCGCCGGACGGCGTCGGCACCCCGGAGAACAGCCTGACCGGGGTCAGTTTCCGCAACGGCGGGATGTGGCCGGGCGAGTGGCCGGGCGACCGGCCGCGGGTCGGCTACCGGGTCCAGCACGCCGGCCACTGGGTGTTCGAGGGCACCGGACTGCGGGACGGTTCGGACGGGGGTCCGGCGGACCGTCTGGGCGCCGGGACCCCGCTGATCGGATACGAGTGCGACGGTGCCGCCTTCCGGTACGACGAAGGGGGCGTCGCCCGTGCGACCGGCGCCGACGGCACGCCCGCTGCGTTCCTGATCCTCGGCCTGTACGAGCTGTCACCGGTCAGCGAGGACGTGACCACCATGAAGTGGGGGCACTGGAACTGCGTGGTGCGCGAGCCGGAGCGGACCGGTCCGCGGGCCGCGACCATGGGGGTGCACACGGTCGAGGGCGGCGGCACCGTCTTCACCGCCGGGACCACCGACTGGCCGGTGGTCTGCGGCCGGGAGGAGGATCCGGGCGTGGTGCGGGTGACCCGCAACGTCCTGGACCGGCTCTCCCGGCGGGCCGGGGCCCCGGCCCGCCCCTGAGACCGGTCGCCGTACCGGACCGTGGGCGCGGCCTGCCGCCCCGGAGGCCTCGTGGGCCCTCGGGGCGGCACGCGGCCCCCGGATCGTGCCCGGACCGCGAGGCCCGGCGGCGTCGCGCGGCCCGCCCTACGGCACCGGATCCGTCAGCGTGCGCAGGGTGGTGATCCGGGCCGCGCCCCGGGGCAGGGGCGGAGCGGTGCCCTCCACCGCCCGGTCGGGGCGGTGGAGGTGCGCGGCCCGCATACCGAGGGCCAGCGGCCCCAGCACATCGGGCTCCCACATGTCCCCCACGAAGAGCGTGCGGCCGGGGGTGGTGCCGCAGGCTTCGAGAACGGCCCGGTAGATCAGGGGGTGCGGTTTGCGCGCCCCCGCCCGGGCCGAGCTGACACTGGAGTCGACCAGTCCGCCGAGGCCCGCCGCGGTCACGGCCCGGTCGAGATCCCAGAACCAGTTGGAGCAGACGACGATCCGCAGGCCCCGCCGGCGCAGCAGCGCCAGGGAGTCGAGGACGTCGGGGAACAGCTCCAGGGTCAGGGTCTTGCCGGCCCGGTCGAGTTCGACGGCCACCTCCCCGGCCACATCGGCGGGTACGCCCCGGTCCAGGGCGCGCCGCCGCAGCCGGTCCACCTCCCAGGCCCGGTAGGCCGCTTCGGACACCGAGTGTTCCCGGTGGTCCTCGCCGTCCGCGGGCCCGGTCGACCACATATCGCCCCAGCGGTCGGCGGCGCTGTGGAGGCCGCGGCGGCGCAGTACCGCGTCATGGGTGGGCGGCAGGGGCGGCACCATCCGGACGAGCGTGCCGTAGAAGTCGAGGGCGACGGCGTCGACTCCGTCCAGGAGGGAGCCGTGGGTGACGGCACCGGCTCCGTCCCCCCGTGCGGCGCCCACGGTCTCAGTACTTTCCGTGGCGGCGCGGGAAGTAGTCCTCGCAGTCGCCGTCGCGTTCGATGTCGACGGTGGCGCAGTGCAGTCCGCCGCCGAAGGGGCCGACGGCCCGGAACGGCACCGGCACGATCTCGAAGCCGTACCCCGCGAGCTGCTCCGACAGCTTCACCTCCTTCTCCTCGATGCAGAGCGTGTTGGCGTCCAGGTTGAGCATGTTCCCGGCCAGCCAGGGGCTGCAGAAGGAGAGCTTCGGCGGATGGTCCCAGCTCGCGGGCTGCACCGCCTCGACGATCTCCCAGTCGTTGAGCTTGAAGAAGTCCATCAGCTCGGGGTCGGCGAGCCGTTCGCCGCAGTGGAGGACCAGACCGGGCCGGAGCGGCACCCAGGTGGCGTCGATGTGCAGGGGGTGGGTGTTGGTGGAGGTGACCGCGTGCACCCGGTGGTCCGGGAAGTGCCGCTTCAGCCAGTCGTAGCCGCTGCGGTTGGTCACGAAGGAGAGCTGGACGAAGAGGTCCTTGCCGAAGCGCGCGATATCGGCCGCGTCGAACAGCGGCTCCTCCTCGGTCAGGACGAGGTCGTAGTCGCGGACCTTGGCGAGCTGCACCTCGGTGGGCAGCTCGTTGTAGGTGTCCCAGAACCCGGTGTGGTAGCTGGCGTCGGTCAGCCGCGGCTTGGGGGCGGCCTCCCAGCGCATCCGGGGGTCGGCCTTGAAGAGGTCCTGGAGGAGGGGCCGGTAGCAGAGGTACTCGTACCAGCGGCTGCGGTACGACATGGTCGCCTCCAGCACCTCGCTGCCGACGGTCAGCAGCAGATCCCGGGGCGGCATGCAGCCGGACATGGTCTCCTGGGTCCAGTCCGGGGTCGAAACCTGCTGGTTGAAGTCGACAGGCGTCGGCCGGTCCACGCGGATACCGCGCCGCCGCAGCAGGTCCGCGAAGTTGTCGAGCTGTTCATTGGCCTCGGCCGTCATGTCCTCGGGCATCGGCCCGTAGGTGCCGAGGGGGAATCCGTCCTCGGGGAAATCACGGCGTACGGCCGGTTCGGGCGCCTGGACCACCGCCTCGTCGGCCCTGCCGACGATGACATGACGCAACGGGTCCCAGCCGTTCCACGCATTGACCCGGACGGGACGTTCGCTGGTTTCACCGCTCGTCGTGCCGTGCTCAATCACCGGTCCATACCCTTCGATCGGGGACGCAAGGGAGTTCACCAACATCACGGGCCGGAACACCGGCCCGGCGGAGCCCGTGGAGATCACGGGAGATCACGAGAAAAAATGAGCCAGTGGGTACGCACCCGTCAAGGGCACCCGAGCCGGGCATCCCCCTTGTTCACGCCAATTCGGCGCCCTTCGGTGATCCGGACGGCCCGATGAGCAGGCGTCCGGGCCGTTGGACGCAAAGGCCGAGGCCGTGCAGGAACATTTCATAATGCACGGTCCGATCCTGGCCAAAAAGAGCTGCCCGGGTAGATCGGCGCACTTTGCTGGGTAGATAGGAGCCCGGTTCGGCCAAGTCTGGAGAGATCGAATCCTCGAAAGGGGGACAGTCATGCGACGATCCCGTTCTCGCACCGCCGTCCGTACCTCCGGCGCACTGGTGCTCGCCCTCGCCGCAACGGCCTGCGACTCGGGCGGCAACGGCGGCTCAGCGGGCGGGGGTGGATCGGACGAACTGACCGTGTGGCTGACCATCGACGCCAGGGAGAGCTGGCCCGGTCTCATCACCGCGACCAACAAGCGCTTCGCGGAGCGATATCCGGGGGTCCGGGTCGATGTGCAGTACCAGCAGTGGACCAGCAAGAATCAGAAGATTGATGCCGCATTGGCCGGCCGGGACGTACCAGATGTGGTCGAGATGGGCAACAGCGAGACCACCAATTACATCATCAATGGCGCGTTCAGTCCGCTCGACGAGCAGAAATTCGATCATTCCAAGGACTGGCTTCCGGCTCTTGCGGACGCTTGTCGACTGAACGGGAAGACTTACTGTGTGCCCTACTATGCGGGCGCCCGCGTAGGCATCTACCGGACAGATCTCCTCCGGGAGATAGGTGTCGCAAAGCCACCGTCGACCTATCCCGAACTGCTGTCGGTTCTGGACAAAATGAAGGCCAGATTCGGCCGGACCGACAAGAACTTCTCGGCCTTCCATATGCCCGGACGCTACTGGAACGCCGCGATGGCCTATGTCAAGGACGCCGGGGGCGAGATGGCGGTCCAGCAGGACGGGCGCTGGCGCGGCGCGCTCTCCTCCCCCGAGTCCCTCAAGGGCCTCACCGAGTGGAAGAAGCTGCTGGACACCTACTACACGGGTGACCGTTCCAAGGACAACAGCGACGAGCCCGGAGTCGTGGGCCAGGGCAAGACCGGCATGTTCTACGGCAACACCTGGGAGGCCAACGCCGCGGCCGATCCGAAGGCGGGCGGCAATCCGGCGATGAAGGGCAAGTTCGCCACCTTCCCCTTCCCCGGCCCCTCGGGCCGGCTCATGCCGCCCTTCCTCGGCGGTTCCACCCTGGCCGTTCCCGTCAAGTCCCGCAGCCAGGACATGGCCCGGGAGTGGATCCGGCTCTTCACCGACCGGGAGTCGCAGCGCACCCTGATCAAGGCCGAGACGCTGCCCAACAACACGGTCCAGCTGCGGGACGTCCCCGCCGACGGCATCAACGGGGCCGCCGCGATCTCCGCCACCCGGGGCTGGGTCACCCCGCTGGCACCCGGCTGGGGAGCCGTGGAGAAGTCCAATGTCCTGCCGGAGATGCTCCAGGCGATCGCGACCGACAAGAAGTCCGTCGAGCAGGCCGCCGAGGACGCCGACCGGGCGATCGACGCGGTGATCAACGACAACTGACGCTCCCGGCCGCCCTTCGCTCCGCCGCCCCGCGGAGGGCGCTGCCCACCGGGGCGCCCGCGCTCCGGCACCCGCCGCCCGCCGGCCCCGTACCGGCGGGCCGGACGGGGCCGGGCCATGGGCGCCCCGGGCCTGCGGGGGCACCCCACCGCCGCGACCCGACGACCCGAGGAGACCCCCCGCATGGCGACCGCAGATCCACCCCATCCACCGCGTTCGGCCGGGGCACCGGTGCGCCCCTCCCCCGGGCGGAGCCGCCGCACGTCCCGTCCGCCCGCCGCACGCTCCTGGCGGACGCTGCGCCGCCGGGCGGTGCCGTACGCCCTGATCGCGCCGACCGTCCTCGCGCTCGCCGCGGTCCTCGGCTACCCCCTGGTCGAACTGGTGCTGCTGTCCTTCCAGGACATGACCCGGCGGGAGCTGTTCGCCGGCACCGAACCGCCGTGGGTCGGACTCGACCAGTACCGTACGGTCCTCTCCGACCGCTTCTTCTGGGTGGTCGTCGGCCGGACCTCCCTCTTCACCCTGGTGTGCACGGTCGCCACGATGGGCACGGCGATGCTGGTGGCCCTGCTGCTGCGCCGGGTCACGCCCTGGGTACGGCTGCTGACGGGCGCCGTCCTGGTCGCGGTCTGGGCGATGCCGGTGATGGTCGCGGCGGCGGTGTTCCGCTGGCTGGTGGACCCCGAGTTCGGGGTCGCCAACTGGCTGCTCGGGCTGGTGCCCGGAGCCTCCTTCGAACGGCACAACTGGTTCGAGGACCCCTGGCAGGGGTTCGCGGTGATCGCCGCCGTGGTGGTCTGGGGTTCTCTGCCCTTTGCCACGATCACCCTCCAGGCGGCGCTCACCCAGGTGCCGCCGGAGCTGGAGGAGGCCGCCAGGGTCGACGGCGCCGAGGGGCCGAAGGTCTTCCGCCACGTCGTCTTCCCGGTGATCCGGCCCGCGTTCGTCATGGTGACGTCGCTGACCGCGATCTGGACCTTCGGTGTCTTCAACCAGATCTGGCTGATGCGCTCGGGCACCCCGGAGAAGGAGTACTACCTCCTCGGGGTCCACTCCTTCATCGAGTCCTTCGCCGTCAACCGCTACAGCACCGGGGCGGCGATCGCCGTGATCACCGTACTGCTGCTGCTCGCCGGTGCCGTGGTCTACGTACGCCAGCTGGTCAGAATGGGAGAGGCCGAGTGAGCACCGACGGAACCGTCCACACCGCCACGGCCACGGGTGCCCGGCACCGGGACCCCGGACCGGCGGCGGCAGAGCCACGCACCGTACGGCCCGCGCGGCAGCCCGGGCAGCGGCGGCGGCGCAGACGGTCCCGGCTCGCCAACACCCTGGCACTGCTGTTCTGCGCCCTGATGGCGTTCCCGGTGTACTGGATGCTGCTGACCGCGTTCCGTCCCGCGCACGAGATCCGCCGGAACCCGCCGCGGCTCTGGCCGAGCGGGCTGACGCTGGAGAACTTCCGCCGGGCCATGGAGTCGGAGACCTTCTGGTCCAGTGTCCGCGCCAGCGCCCTGGTGGGCGTCGGGACGGTGCTGGTCTCCCTGGTCATCGGGGTACTGGCGGCGTACGCGGTGGCCCGGTACGCGTTCCTGGGACGCCGGGTCTTCGTCCTGGCGATCCTCTCCATCCAGATGGTCCCGCTCGCCGGTCTGATCATCCCGCTGTATCTGCTGCTCAGCGATGCCGGTCTGACGGACAGCCTGACCGGGGTGGTCCTGACCTATCTGGTCTTCATGCTGCCGTTCACCGTCTGGCTGCTGCGGGGCTTCGTGGTGGCCGTCCCGGCCGAACTGGAGGAGGCGGCCATGGTCGACGGGTGTACCAGGGCCGGGGCGTTCCGCCGGGTGCTGCTGCCGCTGCTGGCCCCCGGGCTCGTGGCGACCTCGGTCTACTCCCTGGTGCAGGCGTGGAACGAGTACGTACTCGCCTATGTGCTGCTCTCCAGCGACGAGAAGCAGACCGTGTCCATCTGGCTGGTGTCCTTCCAGACCACCTTCGGCACCGACTACGGCGGGCTGATGGCGGGCGCCACCCTGACGGCGCTGCCCGTCGTGGTCTTCTTCCTGATCGTGCAGCGGCGGGTGGCGAGCGGACTGGCGGCGGGCGCCGTCAAGGGATGACCACCCGGGCACCGCCTCCGTACCGCATCCACCCGGTCCGGGCACCTCCGGCGCGGGCCCCGCCGCCGCCTGGGGGGCCGTCCGGCCGCTCGGCCAGCGGCCGTGAGCACCGGGGGCCGGTCCGCGGGCGCCGTCCGCCACCGGCCGACCCCGACCCCCACCCCGGCCCTTCCCTTCCGTTGCTTTCCCTTCCCGGCCGATCCCCTCCCTTTACCCCGTCCGTCGCCAACGTCACGCCGCCAATGCCGTCGGCGCACCCCCCTTGTCCCATCCCCGGAAACCGCTGCCGGTCGCGGCTGCCCGCCGACGGGCCCCGCGGCCTGCTCCCGACCAAGCAGGAGAACATCCGTGACGTCCGACCGTCTTGACCTGGTTTCCAAGCTGTACCAGCCGTCCGGCTGGCCCCGAGTCCTCGAAGCCGCCTCCGGACAACGCTCCACCGCCCCGCTGGTGGTGGACCTCGACCCGACCACGTTCTGCGATCTGGCCTGCCCCGAGTGCATCAGCGGAAAGCTGCTGAACCAGGGCCGCTTCACCCCCGAACGGCTTGCCGAACTCGCCGGTGAGCTGGTGGAGATGTCGGTCCGCGGGGTCGTCCTGATCGGCGGCGGCGAACCGCTGGCCCACCGCGGCACCCGTCAGGTGCTGCGCACCCTCGGCGAGGCGGGCATCGCCATCGGCGTGGTCACCAACGGCACCATGATCCCGCAGAACCTCGACGAACTGGCCCGGTACGCCTCCTGGGTGCGGGTGTCGATGGACTCCGGGAGCGCCGGCACATACGGCGTGTTCCGCCCCGACCGGAAGGGGCGCAGCGTCTTCGACAAGGTGATCGCCAATATGCGGCTGCTGGCCGCGGAGAAGCGGGGTGCGCTGGGCTATTCGTTCCTGATCATGACGCGACGGCAGCCGGACGGCTCGTTCGTCAGCAACCACCACGAGGTGCTCCAGGCGGCGCGACTCGCCAAGGACATCGGCTGCGACTACTTCGAGTCCAAGGCGATGTTCGACGACGGGCACCATGTCGTCCAGATGCCCGAGGAGACGCTCGCCTCCGTCGTCGGGCAGCTGCACGAGGCGGAGAAACTGGCGGACGACGGATTCGAGATCATCGACTCCTCGACCCTGACGACCTTGCGCAACCGGGTGGGCCCGGTGCAGCCGAAGGACTACCACCGCTGCCCGGTGGCGGAGCTGCGGACGCTGATCACCCCTTCGGGTGTGTACGTCTGCTCCTACCACCGGGGCAATCCCCTGGCGAAGATCGGTGATGCGGTGACCGAGAAGCTGCCGGACATCTGGGCCTCGGCGGACCGCGGGATCGTCGACCCCAGCCGGGACTGCCGCTTCCACTGCGCCCGCCACCGCTCCAACCTCGAACTCCAGAAGATCGGGGCCGGAGCGGCGGCGGCGGAACCGGTCGAGGACTACGACCCGTTCATCTGATCCGGTACGTGCCGGGGGCGGCCTTTGCGCGCCTCCGGCACCGAACCGGCCGACGCCCGGGTGGGTATCACCCGGGCGTCGGGGTGTTCCCCGCGCAGGGCTTCACGGAGCGCGGCGGCGATACCGCCGGCTTCGGCCGTGCGGCAGACGCCGACCAGGGCGCCCCCGCCGCCCGCGCCGCTGAGCTTCAGCTTCAGGCCCGTGGACCGGTGCGCCAGCGCGCGCAACGTCTCCAGCAGGGGCGTCGACATCCGCTGGTGGTCCCGCATGGTGCTGTGCGCCCGGTCCATGGCCTCGGCCAGTGCGCCGAGTTCACCGGAGCGGATCGCGGTCCAGGCCTCGGCGGAGGCGGCGTCGGCCTCCTTGAGATAGGCCGCCAGGGCGGGATCGCCGTCCCTGAGCTGGGCCCGTACGGTCCGGATATGGTCGGAGGTGTCCTTGCGGGACGCGGAGTCCAGGACCAGGACCGTCCAGTCGGCGGGGAAGCCGGCCCGGTCGACGACGGCGGGCAGTCCGGTCGGCCGTCCTTCGAGCAGCAGCGCGCCGCCCTCGATGACCGCGAGCTGGTCCATCCCGCCGCCGTTGAAGTGCGCGAACTCGAACTCGTAGGCCCATTGGGCGAGGGTGTCCACCGGGACGGTGTCCGGTGCGGGGACACAGGCTCCGGTGTAGGCCCGGAACAGGCCGACGATCAGGGCGGTCGACGAGGAGAGCCCGCTGGCGGCGGGCGCCTCGCTGCGCACCTCGACGGCGGGCGGGCGCGGAGGCAGTCCGGCGAGCCGGGCCCGCAGGAAGTCCCACACCTGGTCGGCCCAGTCGCCGGTGGGCGCCGGGGGCGGTCCGGGGACCGTGGTGACGACGGTCGGGAGGTCGAGGGCGACACTGACACCGCGTCCGCCCAGCCAGTCGAGGTCCTCGCCGGAGAGGCAGGCCCGGCAGGGCACCGACGCCCGGACCCCGAGCCGTAGGACGGCGTCCTGGTGGCGGTCGCCGCCGGACCGGACCTGTTGCGGGGCGATAGCGGGCGCGGACGCGGGCCGCCCGGCCCCGTTCTGCTCCCCCGGGCCCTCCGGCACCGGGGACGTGCGGGCTTCCGTGGATCCGGTCACCGGGCCTGGAACCTTCCCGTTGCGTTGAACTCGCGGTACAACTCCAGCACCGCGGCGGTGGGCTTGTGCAGCGGCGCGGGCGGATCGTCCGGGTGGTGCCAGGCGATCCGCACCACTTCACCGGGGTCGGGGGACGGTTCCCCGGCCCAGGTCCTGGCGGTGAAGAGCAGGGCGAAGCAGTGCATCACATCCCCGTTGGGGTAGGTGAAGGTGTGCAGCCCGGGGTCGGAGAGGGAACCGAAGGCCACCAGATCCTCGCGGCGGACCACCAGACCGGTCTCCTCCTCCAGTTCGGTGACGGCCGTGCCGGCGAAGTCGCTGCCCTCCTCGCAGGCTCCGGCCGGGATCTCCCACTGCCCGTTGTCGGCGCGCTGCTGGAACAGCACCCGGCCGTCGGGGGCTTCGAGGAGGATCTGGGCCCCGGGCATCAGCAGCAGTCTGCTGCCGACGGACTGCCGCAGTTTCCAGACGTACGATCCGACGTAACCCATCCGTGCCGTTCCCTTTCGTTCACCGGCCGTGGCCGCCGGTGTCACGCCTGCTCCGTTAGCCAGGCGGGCACCGCGTCCGGCGTGGCGTTCAGCCAGCGCACATACCGGTCGACACCCTCGCGCACGGTAATGCCCGGGGTCCAGCGCAGCAGTTCGCGGAGCCGGTCCGTGGCGGCGTAGCCGCCGAGCGGGTCGTCGGCGGGGCGCGGGGTGGTGAGGAAGCGGGACCCGGGGTAGTAGGGGGCGATCAGTTCGGCGACGTCGCGTACGGAGGTGGCGATGCCGGAGCCGACGTTGACGGTCTCGCCGACCACTCCGTCCTCGACCAGGGCGAGCGCGGTGGCGGCGGCGATATCGTCGACATGGACCAGGTCGCGGACCTGGTGGCCGCCGCCGTTGAGCCGCATCGGCAGTCCGGCCCTGGCGTGCATGGCGAGCCACGCGACCATCCAGGAGTGGCTGCCCGGCTTGGGGGTCTGCGGATCGCCGTAGACGGAGAAGTAGCGCAGGATCGCGTAGTCGGTGCCGGTCCCGGCGAGCAGCAGCCGGGTCTGGTGCTCGCCCCAGAGCTTGGAGTTGGCGTAGACCGACAGCGGGTGGGGCGCCTGGTCCTCGGTGAAGCGCTGAGGGCCTTCGAGCGGGGAGGCGCCGTTGCCGTACACCGCCGCCGACGAGACGAAGACCATCCGGCGCACCCGGGCCGTGGCGGCTTCCTCCAGGACGGTCTCGGTTCCGGCGACATTGGCCTCGAAGGCGATATCGGGGCGGCGGGTGCAGGCGGCGACGTCCGCGAAGGCGGCGGCGTGCACCAGCAGATCGGCGCCGTCCATGACCCGGCGTACGGCCTCCCGGTCGCCGATGTCGCCGATGACCAGTTCGGCGCCGGAGCGCCGGGTGCCGAAGCGGTCGTGGGTGGCCTCCGGGTAGGCGTCCATCCGGTCCAGGACGACGACCTCCGCCTCGGCGGCGAGGAGCAGGGCGGTGAGCCTGCTGCCGACCAGTCCGCCGCCGCCGGTGACGACGATCCGGGAGCCCCTGAGCTTCTCCAGCCGCGTCGCGACCGAATGGTCCGCGGTGCTTTCCCCCGTGCTTTCCGGTACGTGTTCCGGCGTCTGCGCCGTTTCCTGTTCCGCCGAGTCCGTCGTCACCGTGTTCTTCCCGTCGTTCCGTTCGCCGTTCCGTCCGTTGTCCTGCTGGTCGCTGTGGTCCGTCGCAGTGTTTGCGCCAGCGTTCGTGCCCGGCATGCAGACTCCTTACGGCCGATACGGCCGCTCCGTTGGTGAATCGTGTACAGCAGCCAGCATGACGATCTTCAACGGCCGGAACCAGGGCGCCTTTTTGGCGCCCTTGCGGACCGGGAAAGCCACACCGTAGTGTCCGGATTCGTATGCGGCCCGCCGGATTCCCCCACCGCTATTCGGCCAGCGCGGCGGAAAACCATTGCGCAAAAGGCGGAGGGGTCGGAGAAACGGCGAACCGCCCGAGGGAGCGCGGGAAGCCGGAGGGGCCCGGCGCGGGCCGGCCCGGGAACGGAGCACGGAGGATCTGTGACGTCTTATCGTCTGAGCGGCGCGGTGATGACCCATCCGAAGCGGCTCGCGGCCGCCGAGCAACTGGCCGGCGCCGCGCCTCCGGGGGCGCTGCGGGTCGTCATGGACCCCGACCCGGGCGGCCGCCCCTCGGTACTGCGGACGGCCCTCGCCGCCTGGTCGGCCATCGAAGAGGACGCCACCCACCATCTGGTGGTCCAGGACGACATGCTGCTCTCCGACTCCTTCTTCGAGCGGGCCCGGGCGGCCGTCGAGGCGATGCCGCACGCTGCGCTGGCGCTCTTCGCCCTCTGGGATTCGCGCAACGGCGCGGCGGTGCGTCTGGGGGCACTGGCCGGGGCCCGCTGGGTGACCGCGGTCAACGAGTACTTCCCCTGTGTCGCGATCGTGCTGCCGCGCGATGTGGCGGCCGGGTTCGTGGATTACGGCAGGGCCCGGCTCGACGCCTGGCCGGACGACATCCTCATGTACCGCTTTATGCGCGACAACGGCATCCCCGGCTATGTGTCGGTGCCGAGTCTGGCGGAGCACGAGGACCACGGCAGTATTTCCGGCAACGCCTTCCGGGGCCCGCGCCGTTCGGTCTGTTTCCTTCCGGACGACCGCCCGGCGGACGAGGGCGTCCGATTGCCGGGACTACGGGTGGCACCCTTCTTCAAGAACGGTGTCGCGCAGTGTGCCGTCCGGCTTGAGGAACCGGGTCCCGAGCGGTGGCTGCATCTTGAATGCGAGTCTTTTCTGGAGGGCTCCGGAATTCGTGGAGAAAGACTGGATTCGGCCATGCTGGGATTGACCGAAGTAGCGGACCGGGAGGCGGTACGGGGTACCTGGCTCACGGCGTTCACGCTCGGCTTCGTCCACCGGCGCGACGGCCGGGGCGACGCCCCCGATCCGGCGCGGGATCCGGTGCTGGCGGAGGCGCTGGCGACGATCGGGCCCGGCGGCATCAGCCATCGCCGGTCCGAGGAGCAGATCGCGGAGGTACGGGACGGGCTCGCGGCGGTCGCGGAGGCGGGGCTGGCCGCGGGCCTCGCGGCCGGGGAGCGCAGGCCCTCCCGGCGTCCGGCCGCGGGCCGGGCGCGCGCGGCCGCGGTGGGGCTGGCCGGTGGGGCGAGCCCGCTGGGCGAGCACATCGCCCGGGGCCTGCGGGACAAGGGCTTCACGGTCGCCGCGGCCGACCCGGGCGCGCCGGGGACGCTGCGGGGGCTGGACGCGCTGGTCGATCTGCGTCCGCTGCACCGGGCGGGCGGCGGGGCCCCGGCGGGGGTCGCGCTCCGGATCCTCGACCGGGCGACGGGCGCGGTCCGTACCGCCCACACCCTCTATACGGGCGATCTGTACGGGCCGGGCTGCCCGCGCGATTCGGTGATCGGCGCCCTGGTGTGGGACGCGGTGCGCTACCAGCCGCTGAAGGTGGCCGGGCCGCCGGAGGCCGGTCCGCGTCCGCTGCATCCGCTGCACACGGCGGATCTGACGGATGCGCTGGCCCATGCGGTGGTCTCGCCCCCGGCGGAGCGGGCCGTCCTGCTGCCGCCGGCCGAGCCGCTGCCGGTGCAGGAGGTGGCGGAGCTGGTACGGGAGGCGGTCAGGCCGGTTCCGGTGGAGGGCGCCCCGGTTTCCCGCCGCCGGGGCGCGGGCCCGGGGCCCGTACCGCAGGCGCCGCGGCTGCCGGGGTGGAAGCCGGTCCGGGAACTGCGGCAGGGGCTGCACGGGTTCGCGCAGTGGCTGGCGTACGAGGGCATTCGCCACGCACCGGTCTGACCGGGGTGCCACCGGCCCGGCGGGGCCAGGCGGCCCGCCGATGACCGGTGGCGGGCGGGGAGGGGGCGCGACCGCCCCCGCGCCGGGTGTGCGGCCCGGTGCGGGGCGGGGGCGGTCGCGGCCTTGGTACGGCCCGGGGACAGGGGCCGTACCGGTCGGGTGCCGGATCAGGCGCGGCCGCGGGCGCGGGCGCGGTTGCGGGCCATCAGCAGCGCGCCGCCGCCCAGGCCGAGCAGGATTGCCGAACCGCCCGCCAGATAGAGGGTGGTGGAGCTGCCGCCGGTCTCGGCGAGGTTCTCGGTGGGCTCACCACCGGTCTGGGTCTTCACCTGGGGCTCCTCGGCCTTCGGCTGTTCCTTCTTCGGTTCCTCGGCCTTCGGCTCCTCGGGCTTGGCCGGGGCCGCCTTCGGCGTCTCGCAGGTCGCCTCGACGAGGGTGACCGTGCCGTTGACCTCGGCGACGTTCAGCTTCAGCGGATTGACGTTCACCTTCAGTTCGAGGGCGGTGGCGGCTGCCGTACGGGAGGTGGTGACGGTCCTCGACAGGTCGAGCGTCACTTCTCCGACGGCCGGTACGGCGATCCGGGTACGGCCGCCCGCGGTGAGGGTGACCTTCTGCCCCAGGATCCGTACCGTGCCCAGCAGATTCGATTCGGCCACGGGCTTCCGTCCGACGACGCAGCTCGCCTTGGAGGTGACCTGCTCGACCTCGACGAGGGAGAGCAGCGGCAGTCCGGGGACGTGCACCCGGGCCCGGGCCAGATTGACGTAGCCCTCGGACTTCTTGCGGTCCGCGGTGGCGCGGGCGGTGGCGACGTCGGCCCGGACCATCTGGAAGGGCTTCCCCCCGTCGACCCCGTCGAGCCGGACCGAGAGTGCGGTGCGTTCCGCGCTCGCGGGGGCCGTCACCTGGTTCAGGGTCGCGGTCAGCGGCAGCTGGATCGAC
Organism: Streptomyces sp. NPDC094448; assembly: GCF_044763775.1. Lineage (NCBI taxonomy): Bacteria > Bacillati > Actinomycetota > Actinomycetes > Kitasatosporales > Streptomycetaceae > Streptomyces > Streptomyces sp. NPDC094448. The sequence continues at coordinate 87,708 of NZ_JBIWGU010000018.1, forward strand.
TTGTTGAGCAGGGACACGTCGAGCCCGGCACGGAGGACGACCGCGCCCGCCCGGCCCTCCGCGCCGCCTCCCGTGGCCTGCGCGGGACCGGCCAGTGCGACCGGGGCCGCGACGAGGGCGACAGCGGCCGTGACGGCGGCGCAGCGGCGAGCGGGCAGGCGAAAGGTATTGCTGTTCAAGATGGTGGAACCCCCACAGGAGTACGGCGTCGCCCTGCGGCCACGGGGACACGCGGCCGGCGGCGACCGGGACGCCCATCATCTTTACGCACTGAGAGTGAACCGACGGATACCCGGCGTCAGTTCACCCCAAAGAGGGGTTTCCGTGAACACATTCGATTAACTGGACACATGCGTTGCCGGGGACCCCTCCGGTTTCACTCCCGCGGCGGTCCCGGAAGGCGGCCGGACGCCGTTACGGCTCCGGCCGCAAGTTGCTTCAACGAGTGGACCGGGCCGGATGTCACGCCCGGTCAACCGGGCGCCGCGGACCCCGGGGCGGGTCAGCCGGCGATCCTGCCGTTCAGGACGATCCGGCGGGGGGCCGCCAGGGCCCGGACGTCGGCGCGCGGATCCTCGTCGTAGACGACGAGGTCGGCGGGTGCGCCCTCGTCCAGGGCCGGGCGGCCCAGCCAGGCGCGGGCGCCCCAGGTCGTGGCCGAGAGCGCGTCGAGCGGCGGGATCCCGGCCTTCACCAGTTCGGCGACCTCGGCGGCGACCAGGCCGTGGGCGAGCGAACCGCCCGCGTCGGTGCCGACGAAGACCGGGATGCCCGCGTCGTAGGCCGAGCGCACGGTGTCGTACCGCCGCTCGTGGAGCCGCCGCAGATGGCCGGACCAGACGGGGAACTTGGCTTCGCCGCCGGCCGCGAGCGCCGGGAAGGTCGCGATGTTGACCAGGGTCGGCACGATGGCCACCCCGCGCTCGGCGAAGAGCGGAATGGTGTCGTCGGTGAGGCCGGTGGCGTGTTCGATGCAGTCGATGCCCGCTTCGACGAGATCGCGGAGCGAGTCCTCGGCGAAGCAGTGCGCCGTGACCCGGGCGCCGAGCCGATGGGCCTCGGCGATGGCGGCCTCCACTTCGGCCCGCGGCCAGCAGGCGGTCAGATCGCCCGCTTCGCGGTCGATCCAGTCGCCGACGAGTTTGACCCAGCCGTCCCCGCGCTCGGCTTCGCGGGCGACGTAGGACACGAGGTCGGCGGGTTCGATCTCATGGGCGTAGTTGCGGATGTAGCGGCGGGTGCGGGCGATGTGCCGGCCCGCCCGGATGATCTTCGGAAGGTCCTCCCGGTCGTCGATCCACCGGGTGTCGGCGGCCGAGCCCGCGTCCCGGATCAGCAGGGTGCCCGCGTCGCGGTCGGTCAGGGCCTGCTTCTCGCTGGTGGCCGCGTCCACGGCACCGTGCGCGTCCAGACCCACGTGGCAGTGGGCGTCGACCAGTCCGGGCAGCGCCCATCCGGTCACGGTGACGACCTCGGACGCGGACACGGACGGGCGGTCGTAGGTGATACGTCCCCCGACGACCCACAGCTCGTCCCGGACGTCCTCCGGACCGACGAGCACCCGTCCCTTCACCTGCAGCACCGTGTGATCGCTCATGACTGCACTGTACGAGGGCGGGGACCGGGCCCACGAGAGCGCCGGGGAGGTCCGCCGGGGGCGGCCGGAGGCCGGTCGGGGGCGGTCCGGGGCGGGGATCCGGCTCGGTACCCTCGTGCCGTGTGGCCGGAATACCCCGGCCCGAACCGAACTGTCCGAAGAAGGCGCCCACCGTGACACATCCGTTTCTGGACCTCCCTCCGCTGACCGCCGACCGGTTCGCGGCCATCGAGCGGCGGGTCGCCGCACTGCTCGGCACCGAGCAGGACGTGGTGATCACCCAGGGCGAGGCGCTGCTGCCGCTGGAGGGCTGCATCCGGTCGGGCGCCCGGCCCGGTTCGACCGCGCTGAACGTGGTGACGGGTCCGTACGGCCAGACCTTCGGCAACTGGCTGCGGGACTGCGGGGCGAAGGTGGTCGATCTGGAGGTGCCGTTCCACACCGCGGTCACCGCCGCACAGGTCGAACAGGCGCTGGCCGGGCACCCGGAGATCGACTTCGTCTCCCTGGTGCACGCCGAGGCGGCGACCGGCAACACCAACCCGGTCGCGGAGATCGGCGAGGTCGTCCGGGCCCACGGTGCCCTGTTCATGCTGGACGCGGTGGCCTCGGTGGCGGCCGAACCGCTGCTGCCGGACGTCTGGGGCGTGGATCTCTGTGTGATCGGGGCGCAGAAGGCGATGGGCGGTCCGGCCGGGGTGTCGGCGGTGTCGGTGAGCGCGCGCGCCTGGGAGCGGTTCGCCGCGAACCCGGCCGCGCCCCGGCGTTCGTACCTCTCGCTGCTCGACTGGAAGGAGCGGTGGATCGACGGCGGCCGCCGGGCCCTGCTGCACGCGCCCGCGCAGCTGGAGATGCTGGCGCTGGAGGCCTGTGTCGACCGGATCGAGAAGGACGGCCTCGACGCGGTCACCGCCCGGCATGCGGCGGCGGCCGCGGCGACCCGTGCGGGCGTCTCGGCGCTCGGCGGCGGTCTGACGCCCTATGTGCACGAGGCACGGGACGCCGCTCCGGTGGCGACGACGCTGCGGACCCCGGCCGGGGTCGACGCGGCGGGGCTGGTGGCGGCGGCGCTGGCGGTCGACCCGTCGCTGCCGCTGGTCGCGGGTGGTGGGGCGCTGGCCGGGGAGATGATCCGGGTCAACCACTACGGCGCGGACGCGACCCAGGACGCGGTGCTGTCGTCGCTGTCGGCGCTGGGGGCGGCGCTGGCCGCATCGGGCACGGCGCCCGAGCCGGTCGACCAGACGGCGGCGCGCCGCGCCGCCCTGGCGGCCTGGTCGTAACCGTCCACCGCACGGCCGTCCGCCGGCAGCCCCCGGAAGAATGCAATTCCGGGCCATAAATTGATAGCGGAACCAGAAAACGGGAAGCTTTATCGCCACCTTTACGGATGGCAGCTTCCCGTTTTCTTCTGCCCGGGTTCCGAGGACCTAAACGCTAAAGTTCCAACAGGGCGAACCACCCACTCCCGACATGTGATCGAATCCACAACGGCAGCGTTTTGCGGCTTATTTACCGGACAGATCGTGACATAACTCTGCACGCCCCTGAGGGGCCCGCGCCCGCGCGATAACACATCACCCGGCTCACCCCAAGCCGCAGCAACCATGCATTCATTGAATGACATCGGTAAGTTGAATCGGCATGAACGCCGCGCAGGACAACCTGGTACGAGCCGAATCCCCTGGTGAATTCACCGTTATCGAGAGCCCCCGCGTCGAGGACGGGGCCGCGCTCTGGCGCATCGCCCGCGACTCCGAGGTGCTGGACCTCAACTCCTCGTACAGCTACCTGCTGTGGTGCCGGGACTTCGCCACGACCTCCCTGGTGGCCCGGGGCCCGGACGGCGAGCCCGTCGCGTTCGTCACCGGCTACACCCGCCCGGACCGGCCCGAATCCCTGGTCGTCTGGCAGATCGCGGTCGACCGCGGCCACCGCGGGCGCGGTCTGGCCGGAGCCCTGCTGGACGCGCTGACCGCCCGGGTCACCGCCGAGCTGGGCGTCCGCCGGCTGGAGACCACCGTCACCCCCGGCAATACCGCGTCGGACCGGCTCTTCAGCGCCTTCGCCGCCCGCCGGGGAGCGGAGGTCGAGCGCACCGTCCTCTTCGGCGGGGAGCTGTTCCCGCCCGGTGCGGGACACGAGCCGGAGCTGCTCTACCGCATCGGGCCGCTCGACCGCTGACCGTCCGAGCGCCCCCCGCCGTACGCCCCGCCCCGCCCCGCCCCGATTCCTGTACCGCCCGATGATCCGTCGCCCCGCACCACCGGCCGGCGGCCCTGCGACCGCCGCACGGCCCGGCCCACACCCCCGGGAGAGAGCAGTGACCATCACCCCGCCCGCCCTGAGCATCTTCGAGACCCTCGAATCGGAGGTGCGCAGCTACTGCCGCAGCTGGCCCGCGGTCTTCGACCGGGCCCGCGGCAGCCGCCTCGTGGACGAGGACGGCCACTCCTATCTGGACTTCTTCGCCGGAGCCGGCTCCCTCAACTACGGGCACAACAACCCCGTACTCAAACGCGCCCTGCTGGACTACCTCGAACGCGACGGCATCACCCACGGTCTCGATATGGCGACCACGGCCAAGCGGACCTTCCTGGAGACTTTCCAGAACGTGGTCCTGCGGCCGCGTGATCTGCCCTACAAGGTGATGTTCCCCGGCCCCACCGGCACCAATGCGGTCGAGGCGGCGCTGAAGCTGGCCCGGAAGGTGAAGGGCCGGGAGTCGGTCGTCTCCTTCACCAATGCCTTCCACGGCATGTCACTGGGGTCCCTCGCGGTCACCGGCAACGCCTTCAAACGGGCGGGGGCGGGCATCCCCCTGGTCCACGGCACCCCGATGCCGTTCGACAACTACTTCGACGGCACCGTCCCCGACTTCCTCTGGTTCGAACGGCTGCTGGAGGACCAGGGCTCCGGGCTCAACAAACCCGCCGCCGTGATCGTGGAGACCGTCCAGGGCGAGGGCGGGATCAACGTGGCCCGGCCCGAGTGGCTGCGCGCGCTCAAGGAGCTGTGCGAGCGGCGGGACATGCTGCTGATCGTCGACGATATCCAGATGGGCTGCGGCCGGACCGGGGGCTTCTTCTCCTTCGAGGAGGCGGGCATCGTCCCGGACATCGTGACCCTCTCCAAGTCGATCAGCGGTTACGGGCTGCCGATGTCGCTCTGCCTGTTCCTGCCGGAACTGGACGCATGGGAGCCCGGCGAGCACAACGGCACCTTCCGCGGCAACAACCCCGCCTTCGTCACCGCCGCCGCCGCGCTGCGGACCTACTGGGCCGACGGCGAGCTGGAGAAGCAGACCGTGGAACGCGGCGAGCAGGTCGAACAGGCGCTGCTGGCCCTGGCCGGCGAGGACCCCGAGCCCGGTTTCGGCTTCCGGGGCCGCGGACTGGTCTGGGGGCTCGAATTCCCGGACAAGCAGCGGGCTTCGGCGGTCTGCGCCCGCGCCTTCGAACTGGGGCTGCTGCTGGAGACCTCGGGCCCCGAAGGCGAGGTGGTGAAGCTTCTGCCGCCGCTCACCGTCTCGGCCGCGGAGCTGGACGAGGGTCTGCGGACCCTGGCCCGCGCCGTCCGCGAAACCGCCTGACCGCGACCGTCCGCCCGCCCGCACCGCTCCCCCGTCGAAAAGACCGAACGAACAGAACCGAACGAACAGAGGTGACCACAGCGTGATCGTCCGCTCCCTCGACGACATAGCGAACACGGACCGGCACATCAGAGCGGCCTCCGGGACCTGGGAGAGCAAACGCCTGGTCCTGGCCCGCGAACGGGTCGGTTTCTCGCTCCACGAGACCGTGCTCTACGCGGGCACCGAGACATCCATGTGGTACGCGAACCATATCGAGGCGGTGCTCTGCGTCGAGGGCACGGCCGAACTGACCGACGACGAGACCGGCGAGGTCCACACCATCGGCCCCGGCACGATGTACCTGCTCGACGGGCACGAACGGCACACCCTGCGTCCGGTCACCGACTTCCGCTGCGTCTGCGTCTTCAACCCGCCGGTCACCGGCCGGGAGGACCACGACGAACACGGCGTCTATCCCCTGATCACCGAGGAGGGCTGAACCATGGCGACCGCCACCGGCACCGCCGTACACCACGACCTCTATCCGACCCGCGGCCGGGCCGAGGCGCCGACCCCGCGCCGGGACCCGGTCGTCTGGTCGGCGCCGGGTGCGCCCGGCCCGCTGCTCCCCGCCCAGCTCGCGGCCTACGAACGCGATGGATTCATCGGCGTCGAGGACCAGATCACCGACGAGGAGGTGGCGCTCTACCGGACGGAGATGGAGCGGCTGATCGCCGATCCCGACGTCCGCGCCGACGAGCGGGCGATCGTCGAACCCGGTTCGGACAAGGTGCGCTCGGTCTTCGAGGTGCACCGGATCAGCGCCGTCTTCGCCGCGCTGGTGCGCGACGAGCGGGTGGTGGGCCGGGCCCGGCAGATCCTCGGCTCGGACGTCTACGTCCACCAGTCCCGGATCAACGTGAAGCCGGGCTTCGGCGCCTCCGGCTTCTACTGGCACTCGGACTTCGAGACCTGGCACGCGGAGGACGGGATGCCCGCCATGCGGGCGGTGTCGGTGTCGATCGCGCTGACCGAGAACCGGGACACCAACGGCGGGCTGATGATCATGCCGGGTTCGCACCGCACCTTCCTGGGCTGCGCGGGCGAGACCCCGAAGGACAACTACAAGCGCTCCCTGCGGATGCAGGAGGCGGGGACGCCCTCGGACGGGGCGCTGACCCGGTTCGCCGACGAGCACGGGATCAGGCTGTTCACCGGCCGGGCGGGCTCGGCGACCTGGTTCGACTGCAACTGCATGCACGGTTCGGGCGACAACATCAGTCCGTACGCCCGGAGCAATGTCTTCATCGTCTTCAACAGTGTGGAGAACGCGGCGGTGGAACCGTTCGCGGCGCCGGTACGGCGGCCGGAGTTCATCGGGGCGCGGGACTTCACCCCCGTACGCTCCGGCTGAGGGCCGTCCCGGAGCATCCGTACGGAACGGGGCCGGACCGCTGGTACCGAAGGGGGAGGGGCGCCGGTGCGCGCCCCTCCCCTTTGCCCGCTCCCCCTCGCGGGCGGGACGGCCGGACCGGTCAGACCACAGCCGTGACCGAGTCCGATACCGGGTCCGCCGCCAGCGCCGGGTAGTCCGTGTAGCCCCGCTCGTCACCGCCGAAGAAGGTGGCCGGGTCGGGGGTGTTGTACGGGCCGGACGTACGCAGCCGGGACGGCAGGTCCGGATTGGCGAGGAAGAGCGCGCCGAAGGCGAGCAGATCGGCCGTTCCGTCCTCGACCAGTCCCAGCGCGTCATGGCCGGTCGGCCCCTCGCTGGCGGGGTTGAGCACCAGGGTGCCGGTGAACTCCTTGCGCAGTCCGAGGGTGAACGGCCGGACCTCGGGGGTGGCCTCCAGGAGGTGGAGGTAGGCGATGCCGAGCGGCTCCAGGGCCCGGACGAGCGTCCGGTAGACGGCGTCCGGAGCGGGTTCCTGGATGTCGTTGTACGGATTCGACGGCGAGATCCGCAGACCGACCCGGGAGGCGCCGATCGCGTCCGCGACCGCGCGTACGGTCTCCACGGCGAACCGGGTCCGGTTCTCGTCCGTACCGCCCCATTCGTCGGTGCGCCGGTTGGTGTTGGGGGCGAGGAACTGGTGGATCAGATAGCCGTTGGCGCCGTGCAGCTCCACCCCGTCGAAACCGGCGTCGATCGCGTTGCGGGCGGCGGTGGCGAAGTCCGCCACGGTGGTGCGGACCTCTTCGGCGGAGAGTTCGTCCGGGGTGGTGAAGTCCTGGAGCCCCTGCTTGGTGAAGAGCTGTCCGTCGGCGCGGACGGCGGAGGGGGCGACGGGCCGCAGTTCGCCGGGCAGCAGATCGGGGTGGCCGATCCGGCCGGTGTGCATGAGCTGGGCGAAGATCGTGCCGCCGCGGGCGTGGACGGCGTCGGTGACCCGGCGCCAGCCCGCTGTCTGCTCCTCGCTGTGGAGACCGGGGGTGTCGGGGTAGCCCTGGCCGACGACGGAGGGCTGGATGCCCTCGGTGACGATCAGTCCCGCGGAGGCGCGCTGGGCGTAGTACTCGGCCGTTGCCCCGGTGGGAGAGTGCCCGGGGCCGTAGGCCCGGCTACGGGTCATCGGGGCCATGACGATGCGGTTGGCGAGCGTCCGTCCGGCGAGGTCGACGGGGTCGAAAGCGGTGGTCATCGGGGCTCCCACAGAGGTATGTGGTCGGCCAAATGATATTAGATGGCCGACCAAGGAATCCGGTCGGGGGATACTGTAGCGCACTTCTTTGGCCGACCAAGGTAAAATTTGCGGGAGGCTTCCGGGAGACACTGTCACTGCGGGCGGGGAGACTGGCGCACACACCGTGCGACGAGCACCGGCCGGACCGACACCCCTGCGAGGAGGGTCCGATGACGACCGACGAGTACCTGGCCCCGGCAGGAGCGCGGGCGGAGGCGGAGTGCGCCAGGACCGACGGCGGGACGGAAGCTTCCGCGGCGGACTGCGCCGGAGCGGGCCCGGGGTTCGCCGCCGGACCTGCCTGCGACGAGAAGGCGCCGGTCTCCTTCACGGTCTCCCGGGTCGCCCGGCTGCACCGGATGGTCAGCGGAAAGCATCTGCGGAGCCTCGGCCTCTACCCCGGCCAGGAGTTCGTCATGGTCCATCTGTGGACCCGGGGGCCGTCCCGCCAGTCCGATCTGATCAAGGCCGCCGATCTCGACCCGTCCACCGTCACCAAGATGCTCCAGCGGCTGGAACAGGCCGGGCACGTCCGCCGATGTCCCGATCCGGCGGACCGCCGGGCGGTGCTCGTCGAGGCGACCGAGTCCGGCGACGGGCTCCGGACGGCGGTGGAGGCGGCCCTCTCCGGTCTGGAGGAGCATCTGCTCACCGGTCTCGACGAGGGCGAGCGGCAGGAACTGCTGCGGCTGCTGACCAAGGCGGAGCGGAATCTCTGCCGGGAGGCCGGCGGGGAGTGCGAACTCCCCGAGTAGGGCGTGGCCCCGGGGCCTCGGTTCAGGCCAGTGCGGCCAGGAGCCGGTCCACCTGGCCCGGTGTGTTGTAGAGGTGGAACGATGCCCTCAGGCCGCCGGCGCGGGCCGCGGTGACGATGCCCTGTGCGGCGAGGGCGGGCACCCGGTCCGCCAGCCCGGGGACGGAGACGATGGCGGACTCCCCCGGCACCGGTGTGTGCCCCCGTTCGGCCAGCCCCTCGCGCAGCCGCCGGGCCAGGCCCGTGACCTGCCGGTGAACGGCTCCCACACCCGTCTCCGCCAGCAGTTCCAGCGACGGGACCAGCGCATGGAAGGAGGGGTACGCCGGTGATTCGTCGAAGCGGCGCGCAGTGGCCGCCAGTTCCCGCGCCGGCCCGTACAGCGCCCCGTCCGCCGAGGCGAAGGTCCCGGCGAAGAGCGGCCGCAGGGTGCGCTGCGCCTCCTCGGTGACGGTCAGGAACGACACCCCGCGCAGACCGAGCAGGAATTTGTACGCGACGGTGACCGTGTAGTCGAAATCGCCCGCGCACAGCGGCAGCCAGCCCGCGGACTGGCTGGTGTCGGCCAGGGTCCGCGCACCGTGCGCGGCGGCCGCCTCCCGTACCGCCGCGAGATCGGCGATCCGCCCGTCGGCGGACTGCACGGCCGAGAACGCCACCAGGGCCGTCCCCGGGCGGACGGCGCCGGCGAGCCCTTCGAGCGGGACGTAGCGCGGCTTCAGATCCCCGCGGGCCGTGAACGGGGTGACGACGGAGGTGTACTCGCCCTCGGGGAAGAGCACCTCCGCGCCCGGCGGCAGCGACTGCGCGACCAGACCGACCGCGGTGGCCAGGGAGCTGCCCACGGCCACCCGGTCGGCGCCGACGCCCACCAGTCCGGCGAAGGACTCCCGTACCGCGCCCACCGTTCCGTAGTCACCGGCGCCCCCCGGCCGCCCGGCGGCCAGCTCCCCCGCCAGCGCCGCCAGTGCGGCGACCGCCCGGCGGGGCAGCACACCGCAGGAGGCGGTGTTCAGATACGTCGATCCCAGCGTGAACTCGGCGGCAGCATCCGGAGTCTCCATACGATCACCCTGGGCGCCGCGGGGCACGCGGTCAACCACGGGCACGCGGGCCGGCGCGTCCGCACGCTCACGCGGACTCCGCGGCCTCCCGCGATTTCCACGCCTGCTCCAGTGCCTGGGTGAACAGCTCGGCGGGCTGCCCGCCGGAGACCCCGTACCGCCGGTCGAAGACGAAGAACGGCACTCCGCTCGCCCCCATACCGGACGCCTCCTGCTCGTCGGCGCGGACCTCGGCCGCATACGCCTCGCGGTCCGCGAGGACCCCGCGCACCTCCGCCTCGTCCAGCCCGGCCTCGACGGCGACCGCCACCAGCACCTCGTCGTCGTAGACGGACCGCTCCTCGGCGAAGTTGGCGCGGTAGACCCGGTCCAGCAGCTCGCCCTGACGGCCCCGGGCCTTGGCCAGATGCAGTACGCGGTGGATGTCGAAGGTGCTGCCGTGGTCGCGGTCGTCCGTGCGGTACGGGAGGCCCTCGGCCCGGGCGTTTCCGGCGGTGTGCTCCTCCATCGCCACGGCCTCCTCGCGGCTGCGCCCGTATATCCGCATCAGCACCTCGACGACCGTGTCGACCTCGCCCTTGGGCCGGCCCGGATCCAGTTCGTAGGACCGGTGCACCACTTCCACCTCGTCCCGGTGCGCGAACCGCGCGAGCCCCTTCTCGAAGCGCTCCTTCCCGATGTAGCACCAGGGGCAGGCGATGTCGCTCCAGATCTCGACGCGCATCACGACTGTCTTCTCCACTCTCCGGCCGTCCAAAGGTTCAGTCCGCGTCAACATACGCACCGGGCGGGGCATTCCCGGCCGCACCCGAACCGGAGTACGGCCGGTTTCCGGCGGCGGCACGGGCCGCGGAACGCGGACGTACCCGACGAAAACCCACCTCTGCTCCGGAGCCCGCCGGCCGTCCGGCGGAAAAGGGGATCACCCGGCCCGCCGCCGCCGTGGGAGCGTAAGCGCCATGAGAACGGAGGCTCTCGCCGGCTCGCGCGCCCGGCTGCGCTGGCTGCATCTCATTCTGGGCGGCGCGCTCCTGATGCCGTACTGGCTGGTCGGCACGGTCCTCCTGGCCACCGTCACCAGCACCGGGGCGCCCTTCGGCGGATCCGTCGCCCACCAGTTCGCGGCCTATGCCGTCGCCGTCCCGCTCGCCGCCGTGACCGCACTGTTCAGCCCCGCCCGCCCGCTCAGCACGGCCGCCGCCCGCGCACTGTGCGGGGTACCGGAGGAAGCCTTCGCGGACGGGCCCGCCCGGTCCGGGGCCGCGCGGGCGCGGACCGCGGGCTGGTTCGCCCTGCACACCGGCGTCGGCGCGCTCGTCAGCGGCGCCACGCTCGCCGTGCCGCCGTTCGCCGGGTCTCTGCTGCTGGCTCCGCTGGTACCACCGGTGCGCACCGCGCTGCGCCTGCCCGGTCTGCCATCGGGGGCACTTCCGCTGCTGCCGGTCGCCGGAGCGGCCATGCTGGTCGCGCTCGCGGCGTGCGCCGCGGCCGCCGGAGCGCTGCTGGCACGCGCCGCCCCGGTACTGCTGGGCCCGACGCCCGCGGACCGGCTCGCCGCGGCCGAGCGCCGGGCGGCCCGGCTCGCGGAGCGCAACCGGCTCGCCCGGGAGCTGCACGATTCGGTGGGGCACGCGCTGAGCGCGGTCACCCTCCAGGCCGGCGCGGCCCGCCGGGTGCTGGACCACGACCCGGATTTCGCCCGGCGGGCCCTGGAACTGATCGAGGAGACGACCCGCCGCACGGTCGGGGAGCTGGATACCGTCCTCGGCCTGCTGCGGGAGGAACGGGTCCCGTCGGGATCTGCCGGGGACGGCGGCCCGTCCCTGGCAGATCTCGACGGGCTGCTCTCCCGCGGCGGGGTCCCGGTCTCGCTGGAGCGTACGGGCGATCAGTCCGCGGTGCCCCCGGCGGTGTCCCGGGAGGCGTACCGGATCGTGCAGGAGGGGCTGAGCAACGCCCTGCGTCATGCCGGGCGGGTCCCGGTGTCCTTGAGGATCGCCGTACACGGCGAGGAGTTGGAGATCACGATGGAGAATCCGCTGCCGGACCGGCCGCCGGTGGTCCGCCCGGGCGGGGGCCGCGGGCTGCGCGGGGTCGCCGAACGGGCCGCCCTGCTCGGCGGAACCATGGAGTCCGGAGCGTACGGCCCAGCCGGTACGGAGCGGATCTGGCGGCTGTCGGCAGGACTGCCCCTGTCCGGCCGGCCCGACGGGGCGCCCCGATGAGCGGCACCGGCGCCCTGCGGATCGTGGTCGCCGACGATGAGCAGATGGTCCGCACCGCACTGCGCGCCATCCTCTCCGCCGAACCGGACATGGAGGTGGTGGGCGAGGCAGCGGACGGCGCCTTCGCGGTATCGGTGGTCCGGGAGCTGACACCGGATGTGGTGCTGATGGATGTGCGGATGCCCGGTATCGACGGTATCCGGGCCATCGAGCGGATCCTCGCCGCCGGGCCGCCGGAGGCAGCACCGCGGATCCTGGTGGTGACGACCTTCGAGAACGACGCCTATGTGTACGACGCGCTGCGCGCGGGAGCCGCGGGCTTTCTGCTGAAGCGGGCCGCCGCGGAGGAACTGGTACAGGCGGTCAGACTGGTGGCGCGGAGCGATTCGCTGCTCTTCCCGGCGGCGGTACGGGCCCTGGCCGCGTCCCGGCCCGGCCGGGCGGCCGGTTCTCCCCCGCCGTGGGCGGCCCGGCTCACCGGACGGGAGGCGGCGGTGCTGCGGCTGATGGCGACGGGTCTGACGAACGCGGAGATCGCGGAGCGGATGGGCATCGGGCCGGCGACGGTGAAGACGCATGTGGCGTCGGTGCTGGCGAAGACGGGCACCCGGGACCGGACCCAGGCGGTGATCGCCGCGTACGAGACGGGGTATGTGTCCCCGCACTGACGGGCCGGGCGGAAAGGGGGAAACCGGGCGGGGAACCATCCCGGGGGCGCCGGTCGTCTTCCGGGTGGGATGAACAAGACGATCAGGCACACCGCCGTCTTCACTCTGCTGCTGGTGCTCGCGCTGCTGCTGCGGGCCACCTGGGTACAGGCGTACGAGGCGGAAGCACTCGCGGACAACGACAAGAACCGGCGCAAGGTCATCGACCAGTACGCCCAGCCGCTGGGCGACATCGTGGTGGCCGGGAGCGCCGTCACCGGCTCGCAGCGCAGCTCCGGCGGCGATCTGGCGTACCAGCGCACCTACACCGACGGCGAGCTGTACGCGGCGGTGACGGGCTACAGCTCCCAGGCGTACGGCTCCACCCAGCTGGAGGGCATCTACGGCCAGGTGCTCGACGGCACCGACCCCCGGCTGAAGAACCCGCTGGACACGCTCACCCGCGCCCAGCAGGAGCCGGGTGATGTGCTCACGACCATCGACCCTGCGGTCCAGCAGGCGGCGTTCGAGGCGCTGGGCGACGTCAAGGGCGCGGCGGTGGCGGTCGAGCCCGCCACGGGCCGCATCCTCGGACTGGCCAGCACCCCCTCGTACGATCCTTCGGCGATCGCCGGGACCACGGACGGCGACGCCTGGCAGAAGCTGCTCGCCGACCCGGACAAGCCGATGGTGAACCGCGCGCTGCGGCAGCCGCTGGCCCCGGGATCGACGTTCAAGCTGGTCGTCGCGGCCGCCGCGCTGGAGGACGGGCGGTACGGGACGGTCGACGAGCGGACCGACAGCCCCATGCCGTACACCCTCCCCCTCACCACGAAGCCGCTGCGGAACGACATCCCCAGCGCGCCCTGCGAGGACGCGTCGATCCGCGAGGCGCTCCGCTGGTCCTGCAACAACGTCTTCGCCAAGCTGGCGATCGACCTGGGCCAGGAGAAGGTCCGGGCGATGGCGGAGAAGTTCGGCTTCAACAAGGAGTGGGACGTTCCGGTCCGGGCGTACGAGAGCGTGTACCCGAAGGGGCTCGACGCTCCGCAGACCGGTCTGACCGGCATCGGCCAGTTCGATGTGACGGCCACCCCGCTCCAGATGGCGATGGTCTCGGCGGCGATCGCCAACGGCGGCGTGCTCGCCTCCCCGCACATGGTGTCCCAGGTGGTCGACGCCGAGGGCACCGTCCTCGACTCGTACGACGGGAAACCGGGGAAGCGGGTCGTCTCGGAGCGGACCGCGGAGCAGCTGCGCAGTGCGATGGTGACGGTCGTCGAGACGGGCACCGGGTCGAACGCGCAGGTCGCCGGGGCCGAGGTCGGCGGCAAGACGGGCACCGCCCAGCAGGGGGTCGACAACACGGGCAAGCCGTACGCCTGGTTCACCTCCTACGGCACGGACCGGGAGACCGGGAAGCAGATCGCGGTCGCGGTGGTCATCGAGGACGCGGGCGGTCCGCGCTCGGAGGTCAGCGGAAACGGTCTGGCGGCGCCGGTGGCGCAGAAGATCATGGCGGCGGCGCTCCGGTAGGCGCGCGGGCGCGCGGCGCGAGGGCGTGCGTACCGCCGAGCGGAGCCGTCGGTGTGGTCCCGGAGGGTGAAAGCGGGCGCCGGGAAGGAACGGACGGAAGGGTAAGGGAACGGCAAAGCAGTCCCGGTCGTTACTTCTGGCATGACCGCTATGACCCCCGGCTCGAACATCCCTCTGCCCGCCTCCCGTGTGGCGGTGGACGTCGCCGCCCCCGTGCGGCTCGACGTGTCGGGCCTCCTCCTCACCGCCGACGGCAAGGTGCGCTCCGACGCCGATTTCATCTTCTACAACCAGCCCACGGGCCCGGGGGTGAGCTACCGCTCCGGCGGCGGCTCCGCGCCGGACGCGATCGTGGTCGACACGGCGGCCGTGCCGCCGGGCATCGAGAAGATCGTGATCACGGCCAGCCCGGACGCGGCGGGCCAGTCCTTCCAGGGCATCGAGCCGACCGCCACCGTCCGGGACGCGGACAGCGGCAGTCCGCTGGCCACCTTCACCCCGCCCCGGCTGGGCGCGGAGACGGCCCTGGTCGTCGTGGAGGTCTACCGGCGCAACGGCGTCTGGAAGGTCCGTGCCGTCGGCCAGGGGTACGCCAACGGGCTGGCGGGTATCGCGACCGACTTCGGCGTCTCGGTGGACGAGGAGCCCGCCGCGGCCGCTCCGCAGCCCGCCGCTCCCCCGGTGGCGCCCCCGCCCGTGCCCGCCCACGCACGGGCCTCCAGCACCCCGGCCACCCCTCCGCCGCCCCCCGCCCCGGCCGCGCCCGCGGCGCCCGCCCCCTCCGGCAAGATCAACCTCGACAAGGGCCGGGTCAGCCTCCAGAAGAACCAGACGGTCTCCCTGGTCAAGGGCGGCCGCCCGCTGCTCTCCCAGGTGAAGATGGGCCTCGGCTGGGAGCCCGCGTACCGGAGCAAGGACATCGACCTCGATGCCTCGGTGATCGCCTACGGCCCCCAGCGCAACCACCTCGACAGCTGCTACTTCGGCAAGCTGCAGATCCTGGGCGGCTCCATCCGCCACTCCGGCGACAACCTCACCGGTGAGGGCGCGGGCGACGACGAGGTGATCACGGTCGATCTCGGCCGCCTCCCCGCCGAGGCCACCGGCCTGGTGTTCACGGTGAACTCCTTCTCCGGCCAGAAGTTCACCGAGGTCGCCAAGGCCTACTGCCGTCTGCTGGACGCGGCGACGGGCGAGGAGCTGGTCCGCTTCGACCTGACGGGCGCCGAGCCGCAGACGGGCGTGATGATGGCGAAGCTGATCCGCCAGTACTCGGGCGAGTGGGAGATGACGGCCATGGGCGACTTCGTGAAGTCGCGCACGGTCCGCGGCATGGTCAAGCCCGCGGCCCAGGCACTGTAGGAAAACGGCAGGCGGGACGGCGTATTCCGGCGGCCGTGGCCGGTCGGGCCACGGCCGTACGGCTGTCGACGGCCGCCGTCGCCACCCCCAGCACCGTGCCGGTATGCCCGGTCGGTCCGTGCCGGGGACGGTAACCGGCCGCCTCGCCGGTGGCCCACTCCACCCGCCACCGCGGGCGGGGAACGCCGGCATCTGCGGGAGCGGCCGGCACTCCGTCGATGTGCGGATCATCAGACATGCCGGTATCCGACCAGCCGCCGGTAGCAGCCGTTGCTCCACTCTGCGTTCCGCTCCCCGGCCACAGCGGTCCAGTGCCGGCAGACGGCCTCGACGAAGGCACGGACCGCTTCCGGGGCGGCCTCCTGCCACGCGGGTATGGTCGCCAGCCAGGCGAGGGCGGCGTCCGGGGGGTGGTCGCATTCCATGAGCCGTACGGCGGTGTACGCGGCGTCGGCCCAGGCGGGGCCGGTGGCGGGCCTGGCCCAGTCGACGACGTACGCCCGCCCGGTCGCATGCTCCACGAGGAGATTGTGCGGGTGGGTGTCGGTGTGCAGCAGGGTGTCCCCGGCGAGCAGCTCGGAGTCCCCGGGCCCGAGGTGACCGGCGAACTGCTCGGCGAGCGTGGGCACCCGGACCCCGTCGGGCACCCGCAGCCGCCCCATGCGCCCGAGCACATCGCGTACCGCGTCCAGATCCTCCGATCCGGGCCCGAGGTCGGCGTGCCGCCCGTCGACCCGGTCGAAGACGAGGACCCGCCATCCGGCTGCCCGCACGTCGTACCGCAGAGCAGGCCCAACTCCCCCGACGGCCATGCCGAGCAGGGCTTCGAGGTGGAGTGCGGCGGACTCGTCCGTGTCCCTGTCCGGCACCCCCTTGAGGAAGAGGCCGCCGTACCGCTGTGTCCGGACGGTTGCCGCGAGCCGACAGTTCAGCCCGTGGGGGACGGTCTCGGCGCTCAGTACGGCGCCGGTCCGCGCGGTGACCTCGTCCCGGAGGGCGGCGGGGAGGGCGTCCCAGCCGACACGGTCGATCATGACGGTCCCTTTCTCGGGGCGGGCCACTCGGCGTGATGCAGGCGGCCCGGTGGTGCCGGTCGGGTGCTACTGCTGCTGCGTGGCACCGCACAGACGGCACCGCATCTTTCCGCTCCAGCCGACCCACTGGTGTGGGCAGTCGGCCATGCCGGGGGTGCCCGGGGCACTCGTGCTCCGGACGCTGCGGTGAAGGTCCGGGCACTTCGCGGCTCCGCAACGGCACGGCGGCCATGCCCGTTCGGGAGCCGCTGCCGGAACAGGGCCGGGGGCGGTGGGGGGACGATCGGTACGCTGCATCTGTCGACTCCATTCAGTCGGCCACCCCTGGGCCTGGCGAGGCTGCGAACGTTTGTCCTGCTTCGCAGCGCGAGCAGGAAGACGACCGTAGGGAGTGACGCATACCTGCCGCCACAAAGTTGCACGCGATTACAGGGACGGACCTCCGTCCAGGTCACACCTTGTCGGCGCACTTGACAGCCTCGCCAGAATGCCCCTACCAAGTCTGCGAACCGGTGCAACTTCCAAGCGACGGAGGCGACATGGACCTACGGTTCGTCGGGATCGACCCCGAGACGGACGACGACGGATGCCCCACCGTCTGGGTGGACCGAGAAGCAGAAGACATACTGATCCAGAGCTACACGGCCGACGCAGAGTCGGCGGGGAAGTGCCACGCCCTCTCCCCGGCCAAGGCTCCGATCCCGCCCACCGAAACCATCATCAGGATTCCCCGGCGGATGGTGCCGCTGATCAGGAAGGCATGCGATGACCTCGACGGACTTCGGTGACCTGATCGCAGCCACCACCAGCACCGCCGTCCACCTGGAAACCCGGGATCAGTACTTCAGCAACCCGCGCCTGGAAGCCTGGCGCAAAGGCGAGCGCGTCGACTGGGACGACCGCGCCTCCTGGTGGCGCCCCTTCCATCAGCAGATCGCCGACGCCGTCGCCCGAGGCATCGCCGTCCGCCGGGCCCGGGTCGTCTCCGAACCGGTGACCGAGTACATCCGCTGGGAGCACTACGTCACCCGCGCCAACACGGAGGCGGGGGAGGACGTGCGTTGGCTGCCCCGCAGTCGAGCCGTCGACCTCCTCGTACCGGTCAACGACTTCTGGATCTTCGACGATCGGATCGTCCGCATCCACCACTTCTCCGGTCCCGGGCACTGGTCGGACAAGGAACTCCGCACAGAGCCGGACCTGGTGAAGGCACACATCGAAGCGTTCGAGAACGTCTGGGCGCGCGCGATCCCGCATGCCGAGTACGAGATCGTCTGACCCATGGCCGGCTCCCCGACGACCAGTGTGCAGGAAGCCCGAGCCGCCCTCGCCGAGCGGCTGCGGAGCCTCCGACTGGACGCGGGGATCACCGGCAAACAGCTCGCAGCGGCCTGCGGCTGGTCCGCCGCGAAGTCCTCGCGGATCGCGGCAGGCCGCACGAGCCCGTCGGACGATGACATCCGGGCCTGGTGCCGAGCGTGCGGCGCCGAGGACCGGACAGCCGACCTGATCGCCGCCCGGCGCCAGGCGGACTCCATGTACGTCGAGTGGCGCCGCCTCCAGCGCACCGGGATGCGGCGTCTCCAAGAGGCATCACGGCCGCTCTACGAACGCACCCGTTCCTTTCGTGTCTACGCCTCGGGCGTCATCCCCGGATACCTTCAGACCCCCGGCTACGCCCGCGCCCTCATGGGCACCATCGCCCGGTTCCGCGGAACCCCGGACGACGTCGACGACGCGGTGAAGGCACGGATACGGCGGTCTCAGGCCGTCCTCCACGGGGACCACCGGTTTGCCACCCTGATCGAAGAGAAGGTCCTGCACCACCGGGTAGGCGACACCGAGGTCATGGCCGGCCAGCTCGGCCACCTCCTCGCCTCCATGGGACTCCCCTCCATGTCCATCGGGATCGTCCCCTCCGCAGCGGCCCGGGAGCAGGTGATGTGGCCGGTCGAACAGTTCACCGCCTTCGATGACGACCGCGTGCATGTCGAACTGCTGGCGGCGAAAGTCACCGTCACCGCGCCGGGCGAGCTGGAGGTGTACCACCGGGCGTTCGCGAGGCTGGCAAGGCTCGCGGTCCACGGGGCGCATGCGCGGGCGCTGATCGTCAAGGCCATCGACGCCCTTGCGTAAGCTCACGGCCGTCGTCGCGGTGGAGCCCCGGCGGCGGTTGCAGGAGCGACTGACCTCCACCTCCGTGGAGAGCCCGAGCACCACCCCGATCCGAACGGCCTCACCGCCCCCTGCGATACGGCAACGTCACCGGTGAGAGCACCGGTACCCCCTGGAAATCACACCGATCCCTCGGTCGGCGCGGCCGTCAGCAGCGTCGACAGCTCTGTGCGGCCCGTCGCCCCCGTCTTGCGGTAGACCCGGTGGAGATGGTTGTCGACCGTCCTGACCGCGACCCCGAGTACGGCCGCGATCTCCCTGCTGGTGTGCCCGGCGGCGGCGAGACGGGCCACGTCGCGCTCCCGGTCCGTCAGTCCCGGTGTCCAGCAGGCGAGGACCGCCGGGGTCATCGCCCCTTCGCACGCCGCGGTGAGGCGGTGGCAGCGGTCGGCGGCCCGCTGGGCCCGGGTGTCCTCTCCCCGGCGGGACCAGAGCCCGGCCGCCTGCGCCGCCGCCTCGGCCGCGTGGAGCCGCATCCCGGCGGTGTCGAATCCGGCGAGGACCCGCTCCAGGGCGGCCGGGTCCCGGGCTCCCAGTGCGGCGGCGTGCTCGGCGTACAGGGCCGGATGCGGGGCGTCGCCCTCGGCGGCGAGGGCGGCGAGGCGGGCCGCGGCGCCCGCGGGCCGTCCCAGCCGGACCGGCAGATGCAGCAGTTCCGCCTCCCAGAGCGGAATCCCCTGTTCCCTTGCGCCCTCGGCGGCGAGCAGTGCCTGCCGGACGGCCTCGGCCTGGCGGCCCCGGGCCGCCAGGATCCACGGCTGGGCCATCCGCAGGGCCGGGATCCGGAAGCAGCGGTAGGACTCCATCCGGGCGAGATGCGCCTGGTCGAGAAGCGACTCGGCCGCGGCGGTATCACCGAGTTGTGCCTCGACCACGGCCCATTCGCCGAGCAGCAGCCCCTCCTGTCCCCAGGTGCTGTCGTCCCGCAGCACGGCACAGGCGTCCCGCATGTGTTTCCGGGCGGTGCGCAGGGCGCCGCGCCGGGCGGCGACCCTGCCCAGGTAGAACTGCCAGACGCCCTGACCGGCCACCCAGCCGGACTCCCGGGCCCGCCGGAACTCGTGGGCCGCCGTGGCGTCCGCTTCGTCCAGTCGTCCCGCATAGGCCTGTACGGTGGCCAGCCAGCTCATCACTCCCGCGGCCAGCATCGGGATATCGTCCTCACCGGGCAGCATCGGGAGCGCCGATTCGAGGAGTTCGAGCGCGGCCGCTGTCCTGGCATGGCAGAACGCGTGCACCCATGCCGCGTACTGGAGCCGGATCCGGGTGCCCGCCCCCGGGTGCGGGCGGCGGCGGGCCCGGTCGACGGCGGCGGTGTACCCGGGCCAGTCGGCCTGTACGGCGAGCAGGAGGGCCTGGAGCGCGGCGAGTTCCGCCCGGGCCGCCTCGTCCCGCAGCTCTTCCTCGCCCCGGTGCAGCAGGTCCACGGCGTCGGCGGGCCGGTCGAGGGTCAGATACATATTGGCTGCCCGTAACTGGAGCGAACGCAGTTGCTCCCGCTCGGGAAGCACGCTCTGTGGCAGCCCGCTGTGCACCTCTTCCGCCTGGACGCCCTGGCCGCCGTGGCCGAGGGCGATCGCCAGCACCCGGCGGGCCGGGATGCCGCCGCCCGCCGCGCACGCCGCCCGGGCCAGCTCGACGGCGAGGGTGAAGTCCATGGTCAGAACGGCGTGGTCGGCGGCGGAGAGCAGCAGGGCGGGGTCCGAGTGGTCGCCGGACGCCAGCCGCCAGCCGCCGACCCGGGCCGGGTCCGCCCGGCGCCGCATACCGGTGCGCTGAACCGCGTCGGCGAGTTCGCGGCAGTGCCGGCGCCGCCGGTGGGCGGGCATCCGCTGCCGCAGTACCTCGCCGTAGAGCGGATGGGCCAGCCGGACCAGGGCGCGGCGGCCGTCGCTCTCCCCGGCGGCGAGACCGTGGTGGTCGAGTTCGTCCAGGACGGCCGGGCCGACGAGGTGTTCCAGCTCGGCGGAGCCCAGGGGTTCGCCGAGCGCCAGTAACTCGGCGGCGCGCCGGACCGCGGGGCGCAGGCGGCCGATCCGCCGCTCCACGAGACCGGACAGCTCGGTGCCGGGGTCGAGCGGGCCCTTGCACTGCCAGACCCCGGCGGTGTCTGTGAGCGTACCGGCGGCGGTGCCGGCCTCCACGAGCTGCTGGAGCCAGAGCACATTGCCCCCGCTGTACCGCCACAGCAGATGTCCCGTGGTGCACTCCACCGGTCCGCCGAGGGCCCGTTCCAGCAGCAGACCGATGGATTCGGCGGTGAGCGGGGGCAGTTCCAGCCGCCGGGCGTAGCCGCCGCGGACCATCGCGTCGACGGCGTCCGGCAGGGGGGCGCCGGAGCGGGCGGTGAGCACGATACGGAGGTTCCGGCGTACGGAGAGATGGAGCAGGAGCGCGGCGGATCCTTCGTCAAGGAGCTGGGTGTCGTCGACGTGGAGCACCGGCTCCGTATCGCCCGCGTCGGCGAGGAGTCCGTCCGCGAGGGCGCGGAGCAGGTTGGACCGTCCGTCGGACGCCGGGAGGGGCTCGGGCAGCAGATGTGCCAGGGCGCCGAAGGGGATCCGCCGGGTGCTCTCGGTGGCCGGGGCGGTGAGCACGCGTGCCACGGGTCGGGCGGGCCCGGCGAGCAGCTCCCGGACAAGTCGTGTCTTGCCGACTCCGGCGGGCCCGGTCAGCAGCAGGGCGTACGGCTCCGGGCCGGTCAGCAGGGGTACCAGCTCGCCGAGGGCGTCCTCCCGGCCGGTGAAGGGCCAGGAGTGAGCGGAAGTGAGGCTTCCGGTGAGCGGCCGCCGACCGTCGTCCGGTGTGACGGAGTTTCCTGTGGTCCGGTGCCGCACGGCGGCCCCCTCCCTGAACGGTGGCGCCCGGTGGTACCCCGTCGTGGGTCTGAGTACCAGATTACTCACGACATGACATGACGTCAGGAATACCTTCTCCTCGGTGCCGGGAACCACCACCGGCCCGTCGGCGGAGACCGAGGAGGCACTGTGCGCAGCAGAGTTGGAAGGGGCCGGACCGCCGGACCCGTCACGCTCCGATCCCTGTCGGCCCGGCTGATCACGGCCGTCACCGTAGTGGCCGGGGCGCTGGCCGCGGGACCGCCCGCGGCGGCGGCCGACCTGCCCTACGGGCCGTACACGTGTGCCAACGGTTTTGTGTGGCGGGAGGCGTTCCCGGGCGACCAGGTCTGTGTGCCCCCGGCGATCCGCAGCCAGAGCTGGTCGGAGAACGCACTGGGGCCGTCGCGCCGGGAGCCGAACGGCGGTCCTTACGGGCCGGACACCTGCAAACAGGGCTTCGTCTGGCGGGAGGCCCGCCCGTCGGACCGGGTCTGTGTCCCGCCGCCCAGCCGTGACCAGGCCCGCTCCGACAATGCCAACGCGCCCTGGCGGCTGGTCTCCCCCGGCGCGACGCCCCGGGGAGGGGTCTCCGTGACCACCACGCCGCACCAGCTCGGCGGCTGGCTGTACGCCACGGGCAGCGGGGTCAGCCCCTACGGGGCGGTGCGGTTCTACGCGGTCGGCATCAACACCGTCGGGCCGTATTCACTCGGGGTGCTGACGGCCACTCCGTCCGGGATGCTGCCGGGATGGCAGTACGTGGCGGACATCCGTTGCCGGAGCGGGCAGACCGGCCCGGCGACGATCGTGGTCCTCGACCAGGCCTCGGGTCTGGTCACCACCGCCGGGACTACGGACGCGTTCCGCCGCTGCGGCTGACCGAATCGTTCTTCCCCGCCCGGCAGCCGGTGCTGCCGGGCGGGGACTCGGGGGGCATGACGTCGGTCCCCAGGGCCCCGACCGGGCCCTGGGGACCGACGCTGCGGTTCCACAGGATGCCGATACGGTCCGTCATTCGCCTTCCGCATGGGACAGGGCATCGCTGATCAGGGAAGTCGCGAAGGAACGATCGTCGGTCATGCGGTTGATGTGCTCCGCGAGCAGGAAGGCCGTGGCTTCCAGCGGAGTCATCTCCTCCTCGGTCCAGTACCCGAACTGCAGACGCCAGAGATTGGGGCTCAAGCCGGTGCCCGCGGCGATGACCAGGGCCGCCATGGTGGGGATCGCCTCGGCGGGGACACTCCTCGGCATCATGCGCATCGTGGCGACCAAGTTGGGGACCACGTACTCGACGACGTCCTTGCCGTGGTCCTCGTGGGCCGTCCGCAGCCACTGCATGAACATATAGATGAGCGTGCACACGCCGTCCAGCAGGTCTTCGATTCCGCCGGCGCCCAGGGAGGCGGTGAACTGCTCCAGCAGTTCCCGCTGCACGGGGTCGGGTTCGGTACTCCCGTCATGGACCTGCTTGAGCCGGGAGTCGATCATCATGAGCGCGGCACTCACATCACCGGCGGGAGCGAGTGCGGGGTCACAGGACGACGTCATGGATTCCTCCTCGATACGCCGCGGCGCCCGGCGGCCGTGCCCGTACGGTAGGCCGCCGCCGCGTACGAGTTCCGAAAAATCCGATGAACCTCCCCCGTCCGTGTGAAGCCCCACCCGTTCAAGCCTGCCGGG
Organism: Streptomyces sp. NPDC094448; assembly: GCF_044763775.1. NCBI lineage: Bacteria > Bacillati > Actinomycetota > Actinomycetes > Kitasatosporales > Streptomycetaceae > Streptomyces > Streptomyces sp. NPDC094448. The sequence continues at coordinate 110,880 of NZ_JBIWGU010000018.1, forward strand.
AAATGAACGGTCGGCGGTGTCAGGGGGACGCGGGCAGCACATGCTTCGGCCCGGCGGGCGCCCCGCACAACGCCCGTCCGGTGCGACGGTCACACTCCGCGGCTCACCCGGGAACCTCTCACCCGCTCCCGCCCGGAAGAATGCGGCCGGAACGAGAAGGGGTGCTGACGATGGACATTGCGGGAACCGCAAGGCTGTTGATCAACAACGACGGTCACTCGTCGCTTGAGCTGACCGTGGAGCCCTGGGCGGACACCCATCGGATCCCACCGGGCAAAACCCGGGTCGTGGTCATCCACTCACCGGACCGGGACGGTCCCTGGCACGCGACCTTGGGCGAAGACGAGCCGTTCCGAGTCGAACACCGGCCGGACGCCATCACCGTGTGGGCCAACAGCACGTGCTACCACCTCAGTGACACGGCGGGCGCGCCGATCGACGCGGAAGAAAGTCCCTGCCCTGCCCGGAGGCCCGCTGCCGCCGTGCCGATCGCACCTCTGCCGCCCGTGCGCTCCGATCTCACCGTGATCTACACGGAACAGCTCGACGCCTGCCGCGCGTTCTACACCGGCCTCGGCCTCCCCTTGGTGCCCGAGCGGCACGGCACCGGCCCGGAACACTACGCCGCCGAACTCGACGGCACCGTGCTGGAGCTGTACCCCGCCGGCCGCCGGGGCGTGACGGGATACCTCCGCCTCGGGCTGGTCGCCGCCGCTCCGGGGCTCCGGCCGGGACAGCACACCCTCAGCGACCCCGACGGCCGTACGGTCGTCCTCACCGTCCCCGAAGATGCGGCCCCGGCCCGTGAGGGGGACACGGACCGGGGCCGGTGAAGCCCCGCGGGCGCCGACGGGATCAGCGGCACCGCGGGGTGGTCTTCGTCCGCCAACGCGGAGCCGGGCATGCGGGGTGGGCGTAGAGGGAGGGGCGGGCGCCGGAGTCGGAGAAGCCGACCATCACCAGGTTCTCCTCCGTACGGTCCACGGGCCGTTCGCAGTAGATGCAGTACTCCGGCGGCGGGCCGGGCCTATCGGTCATCGTCGGTCTCCTCGCCCGGAGCGGGTGTCCTGTCGGGGCAGACCGGGCCGCCGCAAACGCACGGCGGCCACTCCGGCTCGGGCGGGTCGAGTGTGGTGTACGGCGACGGGCTCCCCGTCGGACGACCCGCATCGCTACGGTGCATCGGCTCCTCCTTGTCCGGTCGTCCGGCTCGGCCGCGCGGGGCCGGTCCATGGTCGGGGGCGGGGTCGGGGTCCGCGTACGGACGCTCCGGCGCTGACAGGCCCGACACCCGGTCCGGCCACTCGTCCCGGTCCTCGCCGAGGTCGTCATGGGCAATGACCGTCACCACCCCGAGCCCGGCGAGCACAGCGGTCCACCAGACCACCGCCGCCCCGGCCTCGAAGGCATTCCGCACCGCGGCGACGACCGTCGGCGCTGTCTCCTGCATGTGGTTCGGCACGGGTCTCAGCCTCGCCGTGACGGGGCAGGCTTGAGGAGAGGACGCATGTGCCCAGTTGTGCCCAGCCTGTTACCACGTGTGCCCATCCGGGCAGGAACGCGCACAGTTCGACTCCGGGCCGATACTTCGCGATGCACTATGGGGAGGTGAGCATCGACGGGCATCCGCTGGCCTACCTGCTGCACTGTCAGGGCTGGTCGGCGAACGACTATCTGACCCGCTTAGGGGCCGTACACCAGCAGCTCGGCTACGGGCCGATCGCACGGGACCGCAAACGGGTCACCCGCTGGACCAGGGGCGGCGTCGCACCGGACCTGCACGCACAGAAGGCGATGGCCGTCCTGCACGGCATCCCCGAGCACGAGATCACGGCCCGGCCCTGGCCCGAGTGGCTGAGGCTGGCATGCATCCACGACCGGCACCTCCTCACCGCCGAGTGGACCCCCGCCACCACGATCGAACTGCTCGACCGCGTCGCCACCGCAGGAGGAGCTGCCATGGACCGCAGAGGATTTCTCGTCGTCACCGGAGTAACACCGATACTCGCCGGAGTCGCCACCGCCGAACCGGCCACCGCACGATCACTCGGGCGCCGCATCGGCGCAGGCGTGCCCACCCTGTTCGAAGAGTCGCTGGCGATTCTACGGAGACAGGACGATCAGCTCGGCTCCGGCCAGGTTCATGCCACGGCGCGCGCGCAGCTCCGGCTGATCCTGCGCACGCTGAAGACCACTTCGTACACCGAGGACATCGGCCGTCGACTGCACGGCACCGCGGCCGAAGCAGCCCGTATCTGTGCCTGGACCGCATACGACTCAGGCCACCACGGCGCCGCCGAGGAGTACTACGTGGCCGCTCTGCGCGCGGCGGCCTCCGCGGCCGACCCCGTGGTCACCGCGAACACCATGGCCTTCTGGGCGGTCATGCGCTACTCCACCGGCGACCCCCGAGGCGCCTCCGACCTGGTGGCCGACGCCCTGCGGCGCGCCGACCGAATCGGCTCGCCCACCATGACGGCCATGCTGTACGCGCGGCTCGCGCGGGCCCATTCACGCGCGGGCGAAGGCCACGCCACCGAGCACGCCCTCGGCTTCGCGTTCGACGCGTACGACCGCGCCCGCGACCGGTCCCCGGAGGAGGACCCGGACTGCGTCTACTGGGTCAACCTCGGTGAATTGCACATGCTCGCAGGGTCGTGCGCGCTGAACCTCGGCAGGCCTTCCGAAGCACTGACCCATTTCGCGGCAGCATCGGCGGACCTGCTCGACGCGTACCACGAAGAGGAATTCCCGCGCGGGGCCGCCATCTACCTGGCACGGGAGTCCGAGGCCCGCGTCGCACTCGGGGACCTCGACGGCGCCGTGCACACCGCCCGCCGGGCCGTCGACTACATGGGCGGCGTCTCGTCCGCCCGCAGCAGCTCCAGCCTCACCGACCTCCGCACCCGGCTCACCGCCCACGCCACCGTGCCCGTCGTCCGGGACTTCCTGGCACAGACCGCCTGAACCCGTCGTGCCCGGAAGGGACACCCGGCCGAACCGGGCACGACAAGCACGGGAAGCCGGGCCCGCGCCGGGCCCGGCCCCCTCCGGCGTCAGTTCTGGCGCGACCGCGCCCGGAACGCCGCCTTGCGGGCCTCCTTCGCCACGCGCTTCTCCGGGTGGAGGCGGCCCATCGCCTCCAGGACGTCCGCCGTCGCCGGGTGGTCGATCCGCCAGGCCGCGTCGATGAAGCCGGTGTGGCGGCCCGTCAGCTCGGCCAGCAGGGCCTGGATGTCCTCCAGTTCGCCGCCCGCGTCGAGCTGGGCGGCAATGGTGTCGACGGAGAGCCACACCACGAGGGCCTCGGTGGGCGGGGGCACGTCGAGGGCCCCGTGCTCCGCCAGCCAAACCCGGGCCAGTCCGCCCAGCTCCGGGTCGGCGAGCACCGCGCGGACCTCGGGCTCACCGGCCGGGCCGACCAGGGTCAGGGCCTGCTGGCAGCGGAGGCGGCGCAGCGGGGCGCCCTCGTCGGCGCCGCGGGCGGCGGCGAGCAGCTCCCGGGTGGCGTCGGCGGGCTCGTGCCGGGCGAGCCACTGCTCGGTCTCGGCGCGGGCGGCGGCCTCCGGGTAGTGGGCGAGCCCGTCGAGGAGGGCGTCCGCGCCCTTGCCCGCCAGTTCGCCGACGACCGGGGCGTCGACCCCGGCCTCCAGCAGCCGGGCCCGGATTCCGTACAGGCCGAGGGGCGTGAGCCGGACCAGCCCGTAGCGCGAGACGTCCTCGTCGTCGAGCGCGGCGTCGGCGTCGGCCTCGGCCATCAGGGCCTCGTCGACGGGCTGGTACTCGACCAGGCCGACCCCCTCCAGCAGCCGGAACTGGTCGTCGAGGCGGATCATCGCCGTGGAGACCTGCTCCAGTACGTCGTCGGTGGGCTCGCCCATATCGTCCGGGACGATCATCGACGCGGCGAGCGCGGGCAGCGGTACCGGCTCGTCGCCGGAGCCGCCGTCGGCGAGCGTGAGGAGATAGAGGTTGCCGAGGACGCCGTCGAGGAACTCGGCCTCGCCCTCGGGGTCCCAGTCGAGCGCCCCGTAGTCGATGTCGCCGTCCTCGCCGACGAGGTCCGAGATATCGTCGAGGAGCGGGGCGATGGCGTCGGCGTGGGCCGCCTCCAGGGTCTCCAGCCAGACGGCGAGGACATCCTGCGGGGCGCCCGAGGTGATCAGCGGCAGGTTCTCGCCCTCGGTGGCCGTACCGTACTCGTCGCTGTGCCCGACCGGGTCCTCGACCGCCACCAGCCCGGCGTCGACGGCGGCGCGCCAGGCCTCGCTCGCGTAGGCCTCCCCGTCCTCGTCGGCGGGGAGTCCGATCTCCGCGGCGGCGGCCGGCAGCAGATCCTCGGCCAGTTCGCCCCCGGCGCCGACGCGGGTGCCGGGACCGGCCCAGCGGGCGAGGCGGACGGCCCGGGAGAGCAGCGGAGAGGCGAGCGCGTCCCGTGCCAGCTCCGCGTCGGAACGCAACCGTACGGGCGGCAGGGTGGGACGGTCCTGGGACATCGGCTGCTTCTCCTCGAAGGCGTACGGGGTCCGGGCGCGGCCCCTGGCGGCGAACCCCCAGCGTAGACGCATTTCCGCCGGTCGCGGCGCGGCGGTACGACCGTCCTGTGGTGAGCCGGGCCGGAAGCAGCCGTACCGGAACTGTCCACTCCTGTCCCGGTCCCCTTCCGGTCCTGTTCCGGTCTGCGCCCGCCGCACCACTCCTTCGTCCGTCCGCCACCCTCCGTACACCCGGACGCCCTTGACAAGTGACCGGCGCAGCACGGAGATTGACGCGCGTAGAGCCGCCTTGTTCCGCTCTGCGCCCGAAACGTTTCACCGCCTGCACGACCGCTCCGTCCGGCGCGCCGTACCCGCACCGCCGGTCCGTCCTCGCCGTCCCGACCCGGGGAGTTTCCCGATGCCTTCCTCCACCCTCGTCCCGAGACCGGCCGCCGTGGCCGCCGTCGTCGCCTCCGCCCTCGCCGCGGGCCTGCTGGCCGCCTCTCCCGCCGCGACCGCGGCCACCACGGCCACCACTGCGGCCGCTGCGGGCCCGGCCGCCGCGGCGGTCCGGATCCACGACATCCAGGGCACCACCCGGATCTCCCCGCTGGTCGGACAGCAGGTCGCCGGCGTGCCCGGAATCGTGACCGGGGTCCGGTCCTACGGCTCGTCGCGCGGTTTCTGGTTCCAGGACCCGGAGGGCGACGGCCGGGCCGCCACCAGCGAGGGCATCTTCGTCTTCACCGGTTCCGGTTCGACGCCCGCGGTGAAGCCGGGAGACTCCGTCCTGGTCTCCGGGACCGTCAGCGAATTCGTGCCCGGCGGCACCTCGTCCGGCAATCAGTCGCTGACCCAGCTCTCCCGGCCGGCCGTCACCGTGGTCTCCTCCGGGAACCCGCTGCCGGAGGCCGTGACGATCACCGCGTGGTCCGTCCCGGCGGCGTACGCCCCGGCGGGCGACCCGGCGGCGGGCGGCAGCATCAACGGACTGGCCCTCGACCCGCGCCGCTGGGCCCTGGACTACTACGAGTCCCTGGAGAGCGCCAACGTCCGTATCGGCGACTCCCGGGTGGTCGGCGCCACCGACCCGTACGCCGCGCTCTGGGTGACGGTGAAACCGCAGGAGAACCCCACCCCGCGCGGCGGCACCCGCTACGGCTCGTACACCTCGCAGAACACCGGCCGCCTCCAGGTCCAGTCGCTGGTCCCGCTGGCCGAGCAGCCGTTCCCGAAGGCGAACGTCGGCGACGTCCTCACCGGGACGACGGAGGGGCCGCTGGACTTCAACCAGTTCGGCGGCTACACCCTGGTCTCCCGCTCGGCGGTCACCGTCGCGGACCGGGGCCTCACCCGCGAGAGCACCCGCCCCCAGCGACGGAACGAACTCTCCGTGGCCACGTACAACGTGGAGAACCTGGACCCGTCCGACCCGCAGGAGAAGTTCGACGCCCTCGGCCGGGCCGTGGTCGGCAATCTGGCGTCGCCGGACATCCTGGCCCTGGAGGAGATCCAGGACAACACCGGCGCGACGAACAACGGTGTCGTCGCCGCCGACCAGACCGTGGCCAAATTCGTCGCGGCGATCCGCGCAGCGGGCGGCCCGGCGTACGACTGGCGCAGCATCGACCCGGAGAACAACAAGGACGGCGGCCAGCCCGGCGGCAATATCCGCCAGGTCTTCCTCTTCAACCCGGAGCGGGTGTCCTTCACCGACCGTCCGGGCGGCGACGCCACCACGGCGACCGGGGTGGTACGGGAGCGGGGCAAGGCGGCGCTGACGCTCTCGCCGGGCCGGGTGTCCCCGGGCCACGAGGCGTGGACGGACAGCCGCAAGCCGCTGGCGGGCGAGTTCACCTTCCGCGGCAAGCGGGTATTCGTGATCGCGAACCACTTCGGTTCCAAGGGCGGCGACGAGGCCCTCACCTCGCACCGCCAGCCGCCGAACCGTTCCTCCGAGGTCCGGAGGCTCCAGCAGGCCCAGACGGTGAACGCCTTCGTCAAGGAGATCCTCGCGGTCGACCGCAAGGCCGATGTGCTGGTCGTCGGCGATATCAACGACTTCGAGTTCTCGGCGGCGACGGAGGCGCTCACGGACGGCGGGGCGCTCTACCCGGCGGTGAAGTCCCTGCCGCGCGGCGACCGCTACTCGTACGTCTTCCAGGGCAACAGCCAGGTGCTGGACCAGATCCTGACCAGCCCCGGGATCGACGACTTCGAGTACGACAGCGTCCACCTCAACGCCGAGTTCAACGACCAGAACAGCGACCACGACCCGCAGGTGCTGCGGTTCCGGCCGTAACCCTGCCGGAGCGGCGGCGGGGGCACGTCCACCACGCCCCCGCCGCGCCTCCGCTCAGCCGCCGGGCCGCAGGCTCAGGCCAGGGGTGAAGCGCCGCACCCGCCCGGAGCGGATCCCGGGGAAGGCATGCACCCGCCGCCACTCCTCGGTGTCCGATCCGATGCCCTCGCCCGGCGCGGCGAGGGCCGCGTCATGCCCTTCAGCGCTCTCCCACTCGGCGTAGTTGAGCATCCGGCTCCCGTCGGCCGTGAGGTGGAACCAGGCGGAGATCCCGGCGGCCGCGCCCTGCTGGATCGCGGGGTCCGAGGCCAGGGCGGTGAACACCCCGTCCACCCAGGCCTCCGCCCGTTCCCGGTCCGGCCCGTCGAATTCGGCCTCGACGGCCACGACGGCGCCCGGGATCCTGGTGTCGGCCGGATCGGAGAGTCCGCCGCGGTACAGGCCGTACGTGTACAGTCCCAGCCGCTCGATACCGGGGACGGCCGCGTCGATCTCGGCGTTGCGCTCGTCCCGGTACTCCGCGAAGAACCGTTCGTACGCCTCCTCGTCGGTCCACTGCGAGTAGTGCAGCAGGGTGCGGCCGTCCTCCCCGGCGTGGACCGTGTACGACAGCAGTCCGACGGCGGGCCAGTCGCGGGAGGTCCACGCGGTCTCGACGGCGGCCAGCACCGCGCGCTGCCGTTCCGGTGTGCCCACGTCCCAGGTGGATATCTTGACCACGCCGACGCCGTCCCGTCCCGGGTCCGGGCGGGCGTGGGGCACGGTGACGGCCTTCGGGGCGGATGTGCGGGTGGTGGTACGAGCGGTGGTACGGCGCTGCTCGGCCATGGCGCTGCTCCCCTTCCGGTACGGCGGCCCGGGGGCGGGCCACCGTCGATCACCATCGTGGAACGTCAAGCGCGCTTGAGGTCAACTCCTCCGCCGGGTCCCGGGGCGATACGGCGGGCACCCTCGGGCGCCACCGGCCGCCGCGGGGGACGGGCGCGGCCCCGGCGCCCGCCGCCCGTCAGGACGTACGAGAGCCGGGGCCGTGGAGTTCCCGCCCGGACCTGCTCAGTTGTGGGCGTGCAGGATCTCGTTCAGCCCGCCCCAGACCGCGTTGTTCGGCCGGGCCTCGACCGCGCCCGTCACCGAGTTGCGGCGGAAGAGGATATTGCTCGCGCCGGACAGCTCCCGGGCCTTGACGATCTCGCCGTCGGGCATGGTGATCCGGGTCCCGGCGGTGACGTAGAGACCGGCCTCGACGACGCACTCGTCGCCCAGCGCGATACCGACGCCCGCCTCGGCGCCGACCAGGCAGCGCTCACCGATGGCGATGACGACGTTGCCGCCGCCGGACAGGGTGCCCATGGTGGAGGCGCCGCCGCCGATGTCGGAGCCGTCGCCGACGACGACACCGGCCGAGATCCGGCCCTCGACCATGGAGGTGCCGAGGGTGCCCGCGTTGAAGTTGACGAAGCCCTCGTGCATCACGGTGGTGCCCGCGGCGAGGTGGGCGCCGAGCCGGACCCGGTCGGCGTCGGCGATCCGGACCCCCTTGGGGACCACGTAGTCCGTCATCCGCGGGAACTTGTCGACCCCGACCACCTGGAGGTGCAGGCCCTCGGCGCGGGCGTTGAGGCGCACCTTCTCGATATCGTCGACGGCGACGGGGCCCAGCGATGTCCACGCCACATTGGCCAGCAGGCCGAAGAGGCCGTCGAGGTTCTGGCCGTGCGGCCGGACCAGCCGGTGCGAGAGCAGGTGCAGCCGCAGATACGCGTCATGGGCGTCCAGCGGCTTGTCGTCGAGGGAGGCGATGACCGTACGGACGGCCACGACCTCGACCCCGCGACGGGCGTCCACACCGAGCGCCTTGGCGGCACCGGCCCCCAGAAGCTGCACGGCACGGTCCGCGTCCAGCCGCTCGGTCCCGGCGGGGCCGGGCTCCGAGACGAGTTCGGGGGCGGGGAACCAGCTGTCGAGAACGGTCCCGTCGGCGGCGATGGTGGCCAGGCCGGCCGCGACGGCTCCGGTGGTACGGGGGGTGGTGGTATCGGTCATGAGGAGAACCTAACCGGCGCCGCCCTCCTCGGGCGAACTCGTCTCACCCGGGGGAACCCGGCCGCCCTGACGGATCGCGCCCGCCGGACCGGTGAACGCGGAAACGGCCGTGGGCCCCGGGGGGCCCCCCGCGGGGCCCCCCCCCCCCCGGGGCCCGGGGCCCGCGCCCGGTCCCCGGCGCACCACAGGGGGACAAGGGTTAAACCCGCGACCGCCCGAGGGAGCCCCCCGCGGCCCGGG
>NZ_JBIWGU010000019.1:0-61476 GCF_044763775.1 Streptomyces sp. NPDC094448
GCGCGCGCCCGGCCCGGGGCGGGGGGCGGGTTGGCTGGGCGGGGGGGGGGGGGGGGGGGGGCGGGGGCCCCCCGGGGGGGGGGGCGCGGGGGGGGCCGGGCCGCGGGGGGGGGGGGGGGGGGGGCCCGCCCCCCCCCCCCCCCCCCCGGACCGGCGGACCGGCGGACCGCGTCATACGAACGGCCGACGGGCCGCACCCCCGCTCAGGGGGTGCGGCCCGTCGCCGCCCGGCTCCGGAGTCCGGGCGCCCCGAGGGGGCGCGGCGCGTCAGACGCCGACCAGGCGCCGGTCCTCGTCCGGGTCCTGCGGCCGGTGGGCCAGCTCCTGCTGGAGCTTCTCGCCCTCCACGTCCACGTTCGGCAGCGCCTTGTCCAGCCAGCGCGGCAGCCACCAGGCCTTCTCGCCGAGCAGGGCCAGCACCGCCGGGACGATCGCCATCCGGACGACGAACGCATCGAAGAAGACCGCGATCGCCAGGCCGAAGCCCATCATCATGACCATCTGCTCGCCCGCGCTCATAAAGCCGGCGAAGACACCGATCATGATGACCGCGGCGGCGGTCACCACCCGGGCCCCGTCGCGGAAGCCGGTGACGATCGCCTCGGCCGGACGCTCGCCGTGGACATGCGCCTCGCGCATCCGGGTGACGAGGAAGACCTCGTAGTCCATGGCCAGACCGAAGACCACACCGATCATGAAGATCGGCATCATCGACATGATCGGGCCGGGCTGTTCGACGTTGAACAGGCCGGACAGCCAGCCCCACTGGTAGACCGCGACGACCGCGCCGAGCGCCGCCACGACCGAGAGCAGGAAGCCGAGCGCCGCCTTCAGCGGGACCAGGATCGACCGGAAGACCAGCACCAGCAGCAGGAACGCCAGTCCGACGACGAGCGCCAGATACGGCACGAGGGCGTCGTTCATCTTCTGCGAGAAGTCGATGTTCAGGGCGGTGGCACCGGTGACCAGGACCACCGCGCCGGTGTCGGCCTTGAACTTCTTGCTCTCGCCGCGGATCTTCTCGACCAGCTTCTCCGTCTTCACGGACGACGGCCGGTCCTCGGGCACCACGTTGATCATGCCGGCGTCACCGGCCTTGTTCAGACCCCCGGCGACGGAGGCGGCCACGCCGTCCATCTTCCCGATGGCGGCGGCGATCTCGTCGACGGCGGCCTTCGGGTCCTTGCTGTCCTCGACGTCGGCGACGAGGGTCAGCGGACCGTTGAAGCCCGGGCCGAAGCCGTCGGAGAGCAGGTCGTACGCCTTGCGCTGGGTGGATGCCGGCGACGACGAACCCTCGTCCGGCAGGCCGACCTGGAGCGAAGCGGCCGGGATCGCGATCAGGCCGAGGCCGATCACGGAGGTCAGCAGGACGGCGACCGGGCGGCGCAGCACGAAGCTCGCCCAGCGGACGCCCGCCTTCTGCTTTCCGCCCCGCGTGCCCTGGTCCAGGTCCCGGCCGGCCTTGCGGGCCTTGCGCATCTTGCGGCCGAGGATCTTGTCGCCCGCGAAGCCGAGCAGCGCCGGGATCAGGGTGATCGCGATGATCACGGCGATCACGACGGTGCCCGCGGCGGCGAAGCCCATCTTGGTGAGGATCGGGATGTTGACGACCGCGAGTCCGGCCAGGGCGATGACCACGGTCAGACCGGCGAAGACCACCGCGGAGCCGGCGGTGCCGACGGCCCGGCCCGCCGCTTCCTCGCGCTCCCGGCCCTCGGCCAGTTCGGCGCGGTAGCGGGAGACGATGAAGAGCGCGTAGTCGATACCGACCGCGAGGCCGATCATCATCGCCAGCATGGAGGTGGTGGTGCCCAGGTCGAGCACGTTCGCCAGGGCGGTGATGGTGGAGATGCCGACGCCGACGCCGATCAGCGCGGTGAGCAGCGGCAGACCGGCCGCGATCAGCGAGCCGAAGGTGATGACCAGCACGATCGCGGCGATCAGGATGCCGATCATCTCGCTGGAGGCGGCGTGCTGCTCGACCATCGTCGCGTCACCGCCGAGTTCGACGGTCAGCCCGGCGGACCGGGCGTCCTTGGCGACCTCGGTCAGCGATTCCTTGCTCTTGTCGGCCAGCTCCATGGAGTTGACCTTGTAGGCGACCGAGACATAGGCCGTGGTCTCGTCCTCGGAGACGGCGTCCTCGGCGTACGGGTCGGCGACCGAGGAGATCTCGGTGGAGCCCTTCTTCAGGGCGCCGATGACCTCGTTTACCTCGGCCTTGTTCTTGGCGTCGGTCATCTTCTGACCGGCCGGGGCCTTGAAGACGATCCGCGCGGTGGCACCGTCGGCGCCGCCGCCCGGGAACCGCTCCTCAAGAAGGTCGAAGGCCTTCTGGGATTCGGTGCCGGGCAGCGCGAAACCGGGGTCCTTGGGGGTGGCGGCGGAGGATGCCGCCACCCCGGCGAAGACGAGGAGGGCCACCCATATCAGGGCGACGAGCTTGCGGCGCCTGAAGGCGGTCCGCCCGAGTTTGTAGAGGAACGTGGCCACGAGGGCGTTCTCCCGTTGGGTGAGACGAACAGGGCAGGGGGAGTCGGCCCGACGACGAGAGCGGCGCGCGTCAGGTACGGGTGCTGCTGGTGGTGCTGGTCGTGCCGGTGGTGTTGCTGATGGTTCAGACGGTGGTGCTGTTGGTGCTGGTGGTACGTAAGCGAATGGGGAGGTGGTGGGGAAGAGTACGCGGTGGTCCGGGATGGGAGTCCGGTCCCGCGGAAGTCCGGGAAAGGCGGGGAACCTCTCGGGGCTGGGGACGCCTCGGGTTCATCACCTCGTGATGGACCGCCCCGGGGGTGGTCGGCGGGTGAGGGCGGCACCACGTCGTGCCGCCGCGGGATCCGGGCGCCAGGACCCGGCGGGTGGCCCGGTCATCGGGCCTCCAGCGCGGGCAGGACGACCGCGTCGACGTACCGCGTCATAAAGTCCACGGTCGGGATCCGGTCCTCGATCATCTGGACGGAGAAGAACAGGCCGAAGAGCATATGGGGCACGAACTCCCTGGCCGGATTGGACGCGCTGATCTCGCCCCGCCGCACCGCCCGGTCGATCACCGTCCGCAGCGCCGCCTCTTCCGGTGCGATGACCTTCGTGCGGAGCGCGTCGTACAGATCGGGGTTGGTGTGGACCGCGTGGACGAGGGCCCGCAGCAGTGCGGAGTCCTTCTCCATCTCCTTGGCGCTGGTCTGCGCCAGCATGGCCCGGAAGTCACCGCGGAGACTGCCGGTGTCGACCTGGTCGGCGCCGGGACCCGCGCCGTGCTGGAGCGCGGTCGCCACCAGCTCGGGCTTGCTGTGCCACTGCCGGTAGAGCGTCGCCTTGCTGGAGCGCGTCCTGGCCGCCACGGCGTCCATCGTCAGGGAGTCGTATCCGACTTCGCGCACCAGTTCGAGCACGGCTTCGAAGAGTTCGGCCTCGCGCTCGGGGGTCAGTCGGCTGCGGGACATCGGTCGCCCTCCCTTCCGCTGGTCCGCCACGGCCTCGCCGGGGTTCTCACCACGACCGTTCCAAACGAAACGGTTTCGTACTCTCATGAGGGTAGGCGACGCCCGAAGCGAAACGTCTCCGTTTCGCTTGTGGCTTTCCTCACCCGGTACGGAGTCAACCGTGCCCCTGCGAATCGGGTTCACCCCGTCCACGAGTTGCCCCGGGCCCGCCGGGTGGAAAGCATTGGGGGGTGAGCGACGACGTGGCGTACCTCCGATACCCGCACCTCCACGACGACTTGGTGTGCTTCGCCGCCGAGGACGACCTCTGGGTCGCGCCCCTCGCCGCGGCGGGCGCCGAGCCGGGCCGCGCCTGGCGGCTGACCGCGGACCGGACCCGGATCGGACATCCCCGCTTCTCCCCCGACGGCCGTCTCATCGCCTATACGACCTGGCGGAGCCTGGACCCCGAGATCCATATCGTCCCGGTCGCGGGCGGCGAGTCCCGGCGGCTGAGCTACTGGGGCTCCTTCGACACCCGGGTCTGCGGCTGGGGGCCCGACGGCCATGTCCTCGCCGTCTCGTCGCACGGTCAGCCGTTCTCGTACTTCTCCTGGGCGTACAGCGTCCCCCTGGACGGGGAGCCGGGCGGCCGGCTGCCGTGGGGGCCGGTCTCGGACCTCGCGGTCACGGATATCGGCGGCGAGCGGCGCACCCTGCTGCTGACCGGGAAGCCGCCGCACGAACCCGCCGCCTGGAAGCGCTACCGCGGCGGGGCGACGGGCCGCCTCTGGCTGCACGGGAAACGGCTGCTGGCCGGTCTGGAGGGCCATCTCGACTGCCCGATGTTCGTCCGCGGCCGGATCGCCTTCCTCTCCGACCACGAGGGCATCGGCAATCTCTACTCCTGCCGCCCCGACGGCTCCGATCTGCGGCGCCACAGCGACCACGACGCCTTCTACGCCCGGCACGCATCCAGCGACGGCGACCGGGTCGTCTACCAGTGCGCGGGCGAACTGTGGATCGTCGACGATCTGACGGTGCCGGACGCGGTGCCGCGCCGGGCCGCGGTACGGCTCGGGGGGCCGCGCACGGGCCGGAGGACGTACCAGATCCCGGCCTCCGACCATGTGAACGCGATCTCGGTGGATGCCACCGGCCGGGCGAGCGCGGTATCGGTGCGGGGCAGTCTGTACTGGCTGACGCACCGCGACGGACCGGCCCGTACGATCGCGGACCGGCCGGGGGTACGGGTGCGGATGCCGGTCATGCTGGGGACCGGCGGCCGGGTGGCGTATGTGACCGACGCGGGCGGCGCGGACGCGGTGGAGATCGCCTATCTGCCGCGGGCGACCGGGGAGCGCGAGCCGCGCACCCTGGCCCCGGGACAGCTCGGGGTGGTGCGGGAGCTGGTGTCGGACCCGCAGGGGAACCGGCTGGCGGTGGCCTCGCACGACGGCCGGCTGCTGCTGCTGGACGCGACGGACCCCGAGTCGGCGGAGGCGGGACCGGAAGCGGAAGCAGAGACGGGAACGGAAGCGGGAGCCGGGGACAGGAAGGGGAACGGGGCTGCGGGTGCGCCTGCGGGGGCGGGTGCAGCTGCGGAGGCGGGGGCGGGGGCGGGGGCAGCTGCGGGTGCGCCTGTGAGCGGTGAGCCGGAAGGGACGGACGGGGCGACCGGGACGATCGGCAGGAACACCGGCGGAACCGGAGACAGCGGGGACGGCGCGGCCGATGGAACGGACGTCGTCCGTCTGGTCCGCTCCCTCAACGGCCCCGTCGCCGATCTCGCCTTCTCCCCCGACGGCGCCTGGCTCGCCTGGTCCCAGCCGGGCGTGGGCCGCAGCCTGCGCCAGATCCGCATGGCGCGGATAAAGGACCGTACGATCATCGATGTCACCAACGGCCGCTTCGAGGACGAGAACCCGGTCTTCACCAGCGACGGCCGCTATCTGGCCTTTCTCTCCTGGCGCGGTTTCGACCCGGTGTACGACGTCCACACCGGGGACCTCTCCTTCCCGCTGGGCTGCCGCCCCTATCTCGTACCGCTGTCGTCGGCGACCCCGTCGCCCTTCGCGCTGCTGCCCGACGGACGCCCGGCGGCCGGTGGTCTCGACCCGCTGAACGAGCCGGACACCGCACCGTCCGCCGCGGCCGGGGACGGATCCGGCGACGAAGAGGACGCGGATACGGATCCGGGCGCGGGCTCGGGCCCGCATACGGTCGTCGTGGAGACCGAGGGGCTGGAGAGCCGGGTGACGCCGTTCCCGGTGGCCGCCTCCAAGTACTCGGCGCTCCAGCCGGTCAGCGGCGGCGGACTGGTCTGGCTGCGCTGGCCGATCTCGGGCGCCCTGGGCGAGACGTTCGTGAATCCGGCGGACACCTCGGGCCGTCCCACCCTCGAACACTTCGACATCACCAAGGCCCGCCGCACCGAACTGGTCGACCATCTCGACTGGTTCGCGGTCAGCGGCGACGGCACCCGGCTGGTCGTCGTCGACGAGGGCGAGTTGCGGGCCCAGCCGGCCACCGAGTCCGGCGACGGCGACGCGACGGTCTACATCGACCTGCGGCGGATCCACCACGAGGTGGAGCCGCCCGCGGAGTGGCGGCAGGCGTACGCGGAGGCGGGCCGGCTGATCCGCGCATACTTCTGGGATCCGGGCATGAGCGGCGTCGACTGGGACGGAATCCTCGACCAGTACCGGCCGCTGCTGGACCGGGTGGCGTCCCCGGACGAGTTCGCCGACCTGCTGCGGGAGGTCGTCGGCGAGCTGGGCACTTCGCACGCGTACGTCACCCCCGCCCGCCGCAACGAGGGTCCGCCGCACTACCAGCGGCCGATGGGCCTGCTGGGGGCGAATCTGGTCCGCCGGGACGAGGGATGGGTGGTGCGGCGGATCCTGCCTGGCGACTCGTCCGATTCCAAGGCCCGCTCCCCGCTGGCCGGTACGGGCATCCGCGAGGGCGCCGTCCTCACCCATGTCGACGGCCGCCCGGTGGATCCGGTGGCGGGTCCGTTCCCGATGCTGTCGGCGGCCGGCGGTACGACGGTCGAACTGACATTCCGTACAGCGAACGGCGCCTCGGGTCCGCCGGGCACCGCCGCGGCCTCCCGGCGTATCGCGGTGGTCCCGCTGATCGACGAGCGGCCGCTGCGCTACCAGGACTGGGTCGCCAAACGCCGGGGCGTCGTACGGGAGCTGAGCGACGGGCGCTGCGGCTATCTCCACATCCCCGATATGGGCGGTTCGGGCTGGGCCCAGTTCAACCGGGACCTGCGTCTCGAAGTGTCGCGCCCGGCGCTGATCGTGGACGTCCGGGGCAATGCGGGCGGGCACATCAGCGAGCTGGTGGTGGAGAACCTCACCCGCAGGATCATCGGCTGGGACCTCACCCGGGACGCCGAACCCGTTTCGTACGCCTCCAACGCCCCGCGCGGGCCGGTCGTCGCCCTCGCCGACGAGGCGACCTCGTCGGACGGCGACATGATCACGGCCGCCTTCAAACTGCTGGGCATCGGACCGGTGGTGGGGACCCGGACCTGGGGCGGGGTCGTCGGCATCACCGGACGGCACCAGCTGGGCGACGGGACCGTCATCACGGTGCCGATGAACGCGGCCTGGTTCGACGGCTACGGCTGGTCGGTGGAGAACCACGGCGTGGAGCCCGATCTGGAGGCGCTGCGGACTCCGCTGGACTGGGCGGAGGGCCGGTTCGCGGGTCTGGACGACGCGGTACGGCTGGCGCTGGAGATGCTGGAGAAGCACCCGGCGGCGGCTCCCCCGGGCTACGGCGACGTCCCGGACCGCAGCCGCCCGCCGCTGCCGCCGCGGCCGGGTGCCGACTGACCTCGGGTACGCGGTCGCGGCCGCCGGTCCCGCCCGGACGGCCCGACCTCGCGTACAGGGGCGCGGCGCCGGTTCCACCCGGGCGGGCGTCCGGTCCCGGCGGAACACCGCTACGGGAGGTCCGTCGAACCCGTTGGACCCGTCGAACCCGTTGGGCCCGTTGGACTTCTCGCGACCCCGCTGGACCCGTCGAACCCGTTGGACTCCCCACGGCCCCGGGGCGCGGCTAGGCCCTAGCCGGTGGCCGGGCTCCCGCCCGTACCCCCGTCGGTTCCACCGCCCGTCACCGCGCCCTTCTCCGGAGCGCGTTCGGCTTCGTCGGCGGCTCCGCCCGCGCCGACCAGCCCCCTCGACACGCGCCTCAGCCGGCCTTCGAACCGCCGCATCTCCCGCACGGCGGCGAGCCCGGTGAGCGCCGGGAAAGCACCTCGTACGGGCAGCGTGCCGCGCAGCCACCACTGCCCGTACACCTGGGCGGAGCGGCGTTCGACACCGGTGACGATGCGTTCCACGGCAGGGCCCGGCGGATAGGTGCGGTTCGCGGGCCACGGCAGGCGCTGCCGCAGCTCGCGCATCACTGCGTCCTCGTCGGCGCCCCGGACCATATCGGTGTCGGTCCACGACAGATAGCCGACGCCGACCCGGACGCCCCGGTGGCCCACCTCCGCGCGCAGGCTGTGCGCAAACGCCTCGACGCCCGATTTCGCGGCGCAGTACGCGGTCATCAGCGGGACGGGCACGACGGCTGCAAGGGACGCGATCTGGAGGAAGTAGCCGCGGCTCGTCAGCAGGGCGGGCAGAAAGGCCCGGCAGGTGATCGCGCTGCCGATCAGATTGACCTCGACGACGCGCCGCCAGGCGGTGAGCGCGGGGTCGGCGTCGGCGAAGGTGCCGCCGAGGGCGACGCCCGCGTTGGCGACGACGGCATCGACCCTGCCGAACCGTTCGGCGGCCTCGGCGGCGACCCGGGCCATGGCGTCGGCGTCGGTGACGTCCGCGTGCCACCAGGCGCCCTCGGTGTGCAGCCGGGAGCAGACGTCCCGGAGCCGGTCGGGCTCCAGACCGACGAGGGCGAGGCGGGCGCCGCGCGCGGAGAGCTTGCGGGCGAGCAGTTCACCGATGCCGCGGGCGGCGCCGGTGACGACCACCACCTGTCCTTCGAGACCGGGGCCCCGCCCACCGGACCGCAGCCGGGCCGCGGGGCCGGTCACGGGCCGGCCGCTCATGAAGTCGTCTCCTTCTCGCCCGCGTCCCGGACCTGGGCGCCGTCCCGCACCGGGGGCCCTTCCGGCACCGGGGGCTCCTGGCGTTGCGGGGGCTCCTCGCGTTGCGGGGCCGGGCTCTCCGGGTGGCCCGGAACCAGGAACTGCGCCGCCAGTGAGCGCAGTTGTGCGGTGACGGCATGGGGCCGCTCGACGGGCGTCATATGCCCGGCGCCGTCCAGGACGGCGACTCCGCGGCAGTCGGGCAGGTTCGAGGCGAGGCGGTGGGAGTGCACGGGCGGGGTGAGCCGGTCGGCGCTGCCGACGAGGACGACCGCGGGCACGTCGAGCGCCCGTACGGACTCGGTCAGGTCCAGTGTGTCGAGCACATGGGCCCAGGCGGCCCGGGGGATCCGGGGGCAGGCGTGCACGATCCGGGCGCAGGCGGCGACCTGCGCGCGGGTGGCCGCCGGGCTCAGGGCGACACGGCGCAGCACGGGCAGGCCGAGCGGGGTGACCGGTCCCAGCGGCAGAGGGGACCGCAGGATCGCCCGGGTCGCCCGGGTCCGCGGTCCGCCGCGCCGTCCGGGCAGGACCGTGCACTCCTCGACGAGATGGGAGGCGGCGGTACTGCACAGCAGCAGGGCCGCGGCGTGCTCGGTGAGCGCGGGCCGGCCCGCCGCGGCCATGATGGTCATCGCGCCCATGGAGTGCCCGGCGACGACGGCCTGTTCACCGGGGGCGAGTACGGCGCGGAGCACGGCTTCGAGATCGTCGGCCAGGGCGCTCGTGGAGACCCGGCCCATGGGGGTGCGGCCGTGGCCGCGCTGGTCGTAGACGACGATCCGGAAGTCGGCGGACAGCGCCCGGACCTGGGCGTCCCAGAAGCGGGTGGAGCAGGTCCAGCCGTGGGAGAGGACGAGGGCCGGGGCGTCGTCGGAGCCGTGGACTTCGATATGGAGGGCGGTGCCGTCGGCCGATTCGGCCGTCCTGGTCCGGGGGGCCGGTTCCGGGGCCGGGTGGTTGCGGTTCCAGCTCATGCGGCGGCCTCCGGGGCGGGCGCGGTGGTGGACGGCACGGCGGCCGCGGCGGAGCGGCCCGAGGCGGCGGGCGCGGATGCGGGGGCGGAGGGGGCGGGCGCGGGGGCGGATGCGGGCGCGGGGGCGGAGGGCGCGGATGCAGATGCGGGCGCGGGGGCGGCGGATGCGGGCGCGGGGGCGGCGCGGATGATCTCGTACTCCCCGAGGTCGACCTCGCGCAGCAGCCGGCGGAACTCGCCCGTGGTGCCGGGCCAGAGGGTCGTGTTGCGGCCGAACCGGTCGAGATACCAGCTCCGGCAGTGGCCCGTGTTCCAGACGCTCCGCTCCAGCCGCTGTCCGACGAAGTCCCCCCAGGAGGCGACCGCCTCGGGCCGGGGGGCCAGTGCGGTGTGCCCGCCGAGGATCCTGAGCTGGCGCAGGAAGTCGGCCAGATAGTTCAGCTGTGATTCGATCATCAGGATCATGGAGGAGTTCCCGAGGCCCGTATTGGGGCCGATGATCGTCAGGAAGTTGGGGAAGCCGTCGACGGCGGTACCGCGCAGGGAGCGCATGCCCCGGTCCCAGCTTTCGGCGAGGGTCGTCCCGGCCGCGCCGACGACCCGTTCCGCGACGGGCAGGCTGGTGGGCCGGAAGCCGGTGGCGAAGACGATCACGTCCGCCTCGGTCGTGGTGCCGTCGTCGGCAACGAGCATGGAACCGCGGACCTCCGCCAGACCGGACCCGACGACGGTGGTGTTCGGCCTGGTCAGCGCCGGATAGTAGTCGTTGGAGAGCAGGACCCGCTTGCAGCCCATCCGGTAGGTGGGGGTAAGGGCGGCCCGGAGCGCGGGATCTTTGACCTGCCGGGCGAGATGGGCGCGGGCGATGGCCTGGGCGGCGCCCATCTCGCCGGTGCCGCGGGTGAAGGCCCGCACTTGGAGTTCGCGTACGGCCCAGAGCGCGCCCCGGCGGGCGGCGGCGGTGAGCGGGATATGCCGGTGGAGGAGCCGTTCGGCCGCGGTGATGGGCCGGTCCAGTTTGGGGAGCACCCAGGGCGGGGTGCGCTGGAAGACGGTGAGCGCGGCGGCCGCGGGCTGGACCCGGGGCACGATCTGGACGGCGGAGGCGCCGGTTCCGATGACGGCGACGCGTTTGCCGCTCAGCTCGGTGCCGTGGTCCCAGCGGGAGGAGTGGAAGATCTCGCCGGGGAAGCCGTCGATCCCGGGGACGTCGGGGACGACGGGATCGGAGAGCGGGCCGGTCGCGGAGACGACGACATCCGCCGTGAAATCGGCGCCGGTCGTCTCGATACGCCAGAGCAGGGCGGCGCCGTCCCAGGTCAGACGGCATACCTCGTGATGGAGGCGGAGATGTGGCCGGATGCCGAAGACGTCCGTCACCTGCTCGGTGTAGGCGCGGATGTCCGACTGCTGCGAGAAGGCGCGCCGCCAGTCGGGGTTGGGGGCGAAGGAGTACGAGTAGAGGTGGGAGGGGACGTCGCAGGCGGCGCCCGGATAGGTGTTGTCGCGCCAGGTGCCGCCGACCGCGTCGCCGCGTTCGAGGACGACGAAGTCGGTGATGCCCTCTTGGCGCAGGCGTACGGCTGCGCCGAGCCCGCCGAAACCGGAGCCGACGATCGCGACCCGGACGTGCCGGGGCAGTCCGGCATCCTCCTCCTGTCGCTCCGTGCCGTGGTGCGCCTGCCGCTGCCGGTCCATATCGCCTCCTGGGGCGAAGGTTCGTAAGGGCGTCTCTGCGTAGGGTGCGATCGCGTGAATCATGCGGGGTCTCTTATCCCGAGCCGTGCCGCCGTGCCAAGCGGTGCTGAGTGCCATGCCGTGCCGAGCGGTGCCAGCAGTGTCATGCCGTGCCGTGCCGTGCTCGCGTACCAGCCGTACGCGGGCAGAGCCCCATCCCATCGCGCCAGTAACCACTGGCGCAATGGGAGAATAGGGCAGGACGCTACCGGGCGGTAGCCCGGCCGTACGGGGGAAGCGGAGGACCGCCGCGGGGCCGTCATAGGCTTCGTCCGTGGCAGAGGGACGCGAATACCGCATGGCGGAGCTGGCCGAGCAGGCCGGGATCACGGTACGCACCGTGCGCTTCTACCGTGAGCGCGGACTGCTGCCGCCGCCCCGCCGGGAGGGCCGGATCGCCTGGTACGACGATCACCATCTGGCCCGGCTGCGGACGATCGCCGCCCTGCTGGAGCGGGGCCACACCCTGACCGGTATCGCGGATCTGGCGGCGGCGTTCGAGAGCGGGCGGGACGTCCGGGAGATCCTCGGCCTCGACGGGCCCACGGACCAGACCCCCGTCCGGCTCACCCCGGAGGAGCTGGCCGACCGTTTCGAGGGAAGGTTCACTCCCGGGGATCTGGCCACCGCGCTGGAACTGGGCTATCTGGCGGTGGACGGGGAGGAGATCGTGCACCTCAGCCGAGAGCTGCTGGAGGTGTCGTCGGCGCTGGTCCGGGAGGGCGTACCGCTGTCGGCCGTGCTGGCGGCGGCCCGGCGGATCCGGGTCCATGCGGACGCGCTCGCCGAACTCTTCACCGGACTGGCCCGGGAGCATGCGGTGGGCGGGGCGCAGGACCCGGCCACCGGGATCGACAGGCTGCGCCCGCTGGCGAGGTCGGTCGTGGACGCGGAGCTGTCGATGGCCCTGGACCGGGCGCTGCACACCTGACCCGTCGACTCTGCCCCCTACGGCTGGAAGACGGCCGTCACCGGGGCGTGGTCGCTCCATCGCTCCGGGTGGCTGCCGGCCCGTTCGACGTACGCCTTGACCGCGCGGTCGGCCAGCCCGGGGGTGGCGACGAGGAGGTCGATCCGCCAGCCGGTGTCGTTGTCGAAGGCCCGGCCGCGGTAGGACCACCAGGAGTAGGGCCCCTCCTGGTCCGGATGGAGGGCGCGGACCACGTCGACGTACCCCGCCTCCTCGTACACCCGGGTCAGCCACTCCCGCTCCTCGGGCAGGAAGCCCGAGCTTTTCCGGTTGGCGCGCCAGTTCTTCAGATCGGCTTCCCGGTGGGCGATATTCCAGTCGCCGCAGACCACGACCTCCCGGCCGTCCGCAGCCGCCCGGGCCCGCAGATCGCGCAGATATGGCAGGAATTCATCCATGAACCGGTATTTTTCATCCTGCTTGTCCGTTCCGACCTCGCCGGACGGCAGATAGAGGCTGGCGACGACGGCACCGGGGAGGTCGGCCTCCAGATAGCGCCCGCTGCCGTCGAACTCCGCCGATCCGAAGCCGGTCCGGACGGCGTCGGGCTCCCGCCGGGTGTAGAGGGACACCCCGGCACGTCCCTTCACGGAGGACGGCGCATGCGCGGTGAACCAGCCCTCCGGGCTCCGCACCCCCTCCGGGAGCTGCTCGGGTTCGGCCCGCACTTCCTGGAGGCAGACCACATCGGCCCCGGTCGCGGCGAGCCATTCGACGAAGCCCTTCTTGGCGGCCGCGCGGAGGCCGTTCACGTTCACGGAAGTCACGGTCAGCATCGGGGCAGCCTAACCCGGCGCACTGACAGCCCGGCCGCTCCCCCGCGCCGCCACCCCCTGGAACCGCCCCGCCACCGGGGACCCGAACCGTACGATGAGCTGCATGAACATACGAAAGGTGGGCTTTGACCACCCCGATGCCGTACGGCTCAGCAACGAGGTGCTGCTGGAGTACGTGGAGCGGTACGGCCCCGAGGACAACGGCGACGCGACCCCTCTCGACCCGTCGATGTTCGCCCCGCCGCTCGGGCTGTTCCTGATCGCCTACGACGAAGCCGGGGAGCCGCTGGCGACCGGCGGCTGGCGCGCCCAGGACGACAATCCGGAGGGCTACGCGGACGGCGACGCGGAACTGAAGCGGATGTACGTCGTCCCGCAGGCGCGCGGCCGCGGGCTGGCCCGCAGGATCCTGGCGGCCCTGGAGGACGACGCGAAGATCGCGGGCCGGACCCGGATGGTGCTGAGCACGGGCTCGGAACAGCCCGAGGCGATCGCGCTCTACGCCTCGTCCGGCTATTCGCCCGCACCCACCACTTTCGGCCACTACCGGCACCACGAAGACGTCCGCTGCTTCGCCAAACCCCTCGCCTGAGCCGGCCCCTGCCCCTGCCCCTGCCCCTGCCCCTGAACCATCCCGCACCACCCGCCTCCGGCCCGAGGCGCGGCCGCGCCGGAGCGCCCCGGGCCCTGCCGCGCCGACCGGATCGGGCCGTCCCGTCATCGGCGCCTCGGCCGCCGGGGCACCGATGACGGCCGGGTGGCTCAGGCCCCGGCAGGGCGCAGCGGTCTGCTGGGATGCACCTCGCGCTCGACCCGCGGCAGGATCTCCGGAAGGTAGACGTCCTGGATCGCGGCGCCGGTGTCATGGGCCTCCCAGTGGCCGCGGCTCGCCCACCGCTCGACGAGGACGAAGCGCCCCGGCTCCTCGTCCGACTGGTACGCCTCCCAGCTCAGGCAGCCGTCTTCGGCGAGACACATCGGACGCATCCTGGTGAGCGCGTCCGCGACCGCCGGTATGCCGTCGCCCGCCCGCACCCGGATGATCACAATGAGATCGAACACCTGTCGTCCCCGCTTTCCTGTCGTCCCGGACTTCCCCGGCTTCCCGGACTTCCCGGGACTGCCCGGCCTTCCCGAAGCTGCCCGTCCGGCGAGGCGCCCCGCCCCACGCTGCCAGGTCGCTTCCCATGGTTCTTGCGGGTTCGCGGGCCCCGGGCGGCCTGCTCATCCGGCCCGATCCACCAGAAACCCCCTACGACCGCAGATAGGCCAGTACCGCGAGCACTCTGCGGTGGGAGTCCTCGGCGGGCGGCAGGTCGAGCTTGGTGAGGATACTGCCGATGTGCTTGCCGACCGCGGCTTCCGTGACCACCAGCTCACGGGCGATCGCCCCGTTGGACCGCCCCTGCGCCACCAGCGCCAGCACCTCCTTCTCCCGTGCCGTCAGCTTCTCCAGTGGATCCCTGCGGCGGCGGAGCAGCTGCCGGACGACCTCGGGGTCGACGACCGTGCCACCGTCCGCGACCTTCCCGAGCGCGTCGACGAACTCCTCGACATGACCGACCCGGTCCTTGAGGAGGTAGCCGACGCCCGAACCGTCGCCCGAGTCCAGCAACTCGGCCACGTACGAACGCTGCACGTACTGGCTGAGGACCAGCACCGGCAGCCCCGGCCGCAGTTCCCGCAGCCGGACCGCGGCCCGCAGCCCCTCGTCGGTCAGCCCCGGCGGCATACGCACATCCGTGACCACGACATCCGGCGTATGCCCGGTGGCGGCGGCGAGCAGCGCCTCGGCATCCCCGACGGCCGCAACGACCTCGTGGCCGCAGCGGGTGAGCAGACCCGTCAGACCGTCCCGGAGCAGCACGCTGTCCTCGGCCAGCACTACACGGAGGGATCGGTCCACTCGCACGGGATCTCCACACGCAACAGGGTCGGCCCACCGGGCGGGCTGGACAGGGAGAGTCTGCCATCCAGTACGGCCACTCGGTCGGCGAGCCCGGTCAGCCCCGTACCCCTCCGCACCGCGGAATCCGCGCCGGCCCCGGCACCCGTCCCGGCCCCCGCATCCGCACCCGCACCCGCTGTCCGGGGGGCCGCGCACGGGTCCGGTCCTGAACCGGCCCCGGCTCCCGCTCCGCCACCCGTTGCCGCTTCCGCGCCGCCGCACCCGTCGTCGCGTATCTCCAGCCACAACCGGTCCACCAGATACCCCCCGGTGACGACCGCCCGGGATGCCCCGCTGTGCCGGTCCACATTGGTCAGCGCCTCGCAGACGACGAAGTAGGCGGCTGTCTCGACCGGTTGCGGCAGCCGCCCCGGAAGTCCCAGCTCGATGTCGACCGGCACGGCCGACCGGTCGGCCGCGTCCGCGACGGCCGCCGGAAGTCCGTAGTCGGTGAGCACCTTGGGGTGGATTCCGTGGATCAACTCCCGCAGTTCGCCCAGCGCCAGACCCGCCTCCCTGTGTGCCGTGGCCAGTTGCCCGGCGAGCGGCCCCGGCGGGGCATCCAGCCGGGCCAGCCCCAGCGTCATCGTCAACGCGACCAGCCGCTGCTGGGCTCCGTCGTGGAGGTCGCGCTCGATACGGCGGCGCTCTGCCTCGAAGGCGTCGACCAGCCGCGCCCGTGAGCTGGTCAGTTCCGCAACCCGCGCACCGAGTTCGGTGCCTCCGGGGTCGCGCCGGGCCAGCAGCAGTCGCGCCGGCTCGGCGCGGGCCGCCGCGTACACCCCCACTGCGTAGAGACCGGCGGCCAGCAGCAGCACCCCCAGCGCGGCGACTGCGGACGCCACCGGCCACGAGGTGACCGTCCACTGCTTCAGCACCGACGCCTGCGCACCGCCCCCGGCCGTCGCCATCAGGACCGGCACCGCGGCGAGCCCCGCCGGCACCCCCAGGGCCAGCACCACGACCAAGGCGTCCAACGGCCACAACAGCCCGGCGAGCAGCACCGCATAGCCCAGCTCACGCCAGGTCGCCCCCTCCCGGTAGCGCGTCCGCAACCAGGCCCGGAGGCCGGGTGCGTCCGGCTCCTCGTGCGGATCGGCCACCGGCGCGCCGCCGACCAGGGCGAGCCTTCTCCGCTCCCAGCGCCCGACCGGCATCCCGGCCAGCCCGAGCGCCGGCAGCAGCGGCAGTCCCACGACGACCACCGCTCCGGCGCCCGCGACCACCACCGCCAGGGCCAGCCCGACGAGCACGAGCAGGCCCATGACGGCGCCCGTGAGCACGTACAGCACGCCGCGCCACGGCCACATGGAGCGGAGATAGCGGGGACAGGCGACCGCCTGCCAGAGGGTTCGATCACGCATACGAGAACGGTAGAAGTCCGGGCCGTCACCCCGCCATGCCTGTGGACAGAGCCTCCCCACACCCGGTGGACAGACCCCGGAGAGTAGGGCCGGCCCTACCCCGGAACTCGGCCCTGCCCTCCTGCGCTCCCACGCTTCCGCCGGTTGGCTGAACCCATGACGACCAGCAGGAACACCGGCAAGGACCCCCGCCGCCGAAACGGCCGAAGGATCCCCGGAAAGCACCTCGCGAACCCCGCCCACCCCACCGATCCGATCATCACACCGGCCTGCGGCTCCCTGGATTCCGGCGGCGGCACCGGACCCCGCACCGCTTCCCCGGACCCCGGCTCCTGCGCACCCCCGTCCGGACACCGCGCCCCCGTCACCGTGCCCCCTCCCGTCCCTGTCCTCCGACTCCGCTCGGTCTCCCGCGTCCACGGCTCCGGCGACCGCGCCGTCACCGCGCTCCACGACGTCAGCCTGTCCTGTCCCCGCGGCTCCTTCACCGCCGTCATGGGCCCCTCGGGCTCCGGTAAATCGACCCTGCTCCAGTGCGCGGCCGGGCTCGACCGCCCCACCTCCGGCTCGGTCCGCCTCGGCGACACCGAGCTGACCGGCCTCGGCCAACGGCGGCTCACCCTGCTGCGCCGCAGCCGTATCGGCTTCGTCTTCCAGTCCTTCAACCTCCTGCCCGCGCTGACGGCGGAGCAGAACGTGGCGCTGCCGCTGCGCCTGGCCGGGCGCAGACCCGGGAAAGACGATGTGCGGGCGGCACTCGACCGGGTGGGCCTCGCGGACCGGGCACGGCACCGGCCCGCCGAACTGTCGGGCGGTCAGCAGCAGCGGGTGGCGCTGGCCCGGGCCCTGATCACCCGCCCGGACGTCCTCTTCGGCGACGAGCCGACCGGCGCGCTCGACACCCGGACCGGCCACCGGGTCCTCGACCTGCTGCGGGAGAGCGTCGACCGCGACGGCCGGACCGTGGTCATGGTGACGCACGATCCGGTCGCGGCCGCCCGCGCGGACCGGGTGGTGTTCCTGGTCGACGGCCGGATCACCGGCGAACTCGTCTGCCCTGAAGCCGAGTCCGTGGCCGCCCGGCTGGCCGGACTGGAGGCAGCCGCGGCACGGAAAGCGACCGCACGGTGCTGAGCATCGCGCTGCGGACCCTGCGCCTGCGGTGGACCGGCTTCCTCGGCACCTTCGTCGCCCTGGCACTCGGCACCGGGATCATCGCCACCATGGGACTGGCGCTGGCGGCAGCGGCGGACGCCCCGGTCCAGGGTCCGCAGCGGTTCGCCAAGGCGCCGACCGTCGTCAGGCCGGTGAACGAGCTGACCGTCCGTACCCCCGTCGGGATCCGCACCGCGCCGCTCGCCCATCCCCGTCCCCTCACCCCCCATCAGCTCGGGCAGCTGGCCGCGCTCGGCCGCACGGTCGCGGACCGCTCCTTCCCGGTCCGGATCGGCACCGGCCCCGAAGTGCTCACCGGCCACCCCTGGTCGACGGCGGCCTTCGCCCCGTACACCCTCACGTCGGGGCGCGCGCCGAAGGCCCCCGGCGAGGTCGTCGTGACCGGCACCCGGGCCCGGCCCGGCGAGGTCCTCCGGACGGCGGCGGGCCCGGTCGCGGTCGTCGGCACCGTACGCGACCTCGGTTTCGAGGACGCCGTCTTCTACACCGACCGCAGGGCCGCCGCGCTCTCTCCGCGCATCGACCAAGTGGTCGTCGACGCGCCCCCGGAGGCCGTACGCGCAGCGGTCGCCGACCTCCTGCCCAGTACCGCCGAAGCAGGCGCACCGCCCGCGCTCCGAGTCCTCACCGGTGCGGACCGCCGTCTCGCGGACCCCGATCCGCACCGCGAGGAACAGGCCGTCGTCGCCTTGTACGCGCTGCTGGGCACCGCCGCCGGAATCACCGGTTTCGTCTCCGTGCTGGTCACCGCGTCGGCCTTCGCGTTCGCCGTGGTGCAGCGGCGCAAGGAGTTCGCCCTGCTGAGGACGGCGGGAGCAACCCCGGGCCAGATCCGCAGGATGCTGCTGGCCGAGGCTCTCGCCGTGGGAGCGGTGGCGGCCGCGGCCGGCTGTCTGCTGGGTTCCCGGGGCGCCCCGCAGCTGGCCCGCCATATGGTGGCGAACGAGGTCGCACCCGTCTGGTTCACCGGCGCCGTCACCGCCACGGGCAGCATCTGGCCCTACGGGCTCGCCTTCTGGACCGGCCTGCTGATCGCGTCCACGGGCGTCGTCGCCGCATCGTGGCGAGCCGGCCGTACGGATCCGCTGGAGGCGCTGCGCGACGCCTCGGCCGACGCCCGTACCGCTCCGTGGGGGCGGTACGCCGGGGGTGTCCTCGTGCTGGCGGCCGCGGCCGGGACACTGGGGTACGCCCTGGTGAACGATCCCGCCGACCTGCTGCACCGCAAGACCTACACCAGCCGCCCGCTCCTGCTGGTCACCGCGTTCGCGCTGCTGGTCCCGGCCTTCGTACGGCCGCTGGCGCGGCTGCTGACGTGGCTGCCCGCCCGGCGGCCGGGTGCGGGCGGACTGCTGGTGCGCGAAAACGCGTCGGCCCGGGTGCGGCGTACGGCCGCGGTGGCCGCGCCGGTCCTGGTGACCGTCGCCCTCGCGGGCTCACTCCTCGGCACCGTGGCCACCCTCGACGGGGCACGGGCCGCCGAGATCCGCTCCCGTACCGCCGCGGACCACATCCTCACGACCACCGATCCCGGCGGCTTCGCCGCGGACACGGTGGACCGGCTGCGGGCGGTGCCCGGGGCCCGGGTCTTCCCCTCGGCGACCTCCGCCGTCTTCGTACGGGAGGAGGGCGCCGCCCTGATCCGTTCCGACGCGCGCGCCACCGACCCCGCGGCCCTCACCACCACCGTCCGTCTGCCGCTGATCGCGGGCGACGCCACCCGTCTCGACGACCTTTCGATCATCGTCGACGACGCATGGGAACAGCACACCGTCGGTGACACGGTCGCCCTGTGGCGGGGCGACGGCTCCCGTGCCACCCTGCGTATCGCGGCCGTCGTCCGCGCCGGCACCGGCGACAACGGCGTGTACCTCACTCCTCGCAACGCCCCCGGATCCACCGTCGACCGCATCGACGTCGCCGTCGCCCCCGGCGCGGACCGGGAGGCGGTGGGCGAGGCATTGCGCCGGACGGCCGCGGCGATCCCGGGCACCGAAGTGCGGAGCAGTACGCAATGGTTGGCCGCGGCCCGCCCGGAACCGGACCGGCGGACCCTCGCAGGTTATGCGGTGGTGCTCGGTA
Source organism: Streptomyces sp. NPDC094448 (assembly GCF_044763775.1). Lineage (NCBI taxonomy): Bacteria > Bacillati > Actinomycetota > Actinomycetes > Kitasatosporales > Streptomycetaceae > Streptomyces > Streptomyces sp. NPDC094448. The sequence goes on from NZ_JBIWGU010000019.1 coordinate 19,571, forward strand.
TCGCCCTCCTCTACACCGCGATTTCGCTGGCCAACACGCTGCTCATGGCTGCCCCGGAGCAGACCCGTGAACTGGCACTGCTCCGCCTCACCGGGGCGACCGGTCCCCAACTGCTCCGGCTGGCGGCTGCGGAGGCGGTGACGGCAGTCGCCGTCGGCGCGATCCTCGGCGCGGTGGTGACAGCCCTCAATCTGGCCGGAATACACGGCGCTCTGGCGGTGCTCGGCGTACCGCGCTCGCCACTGGACGTCCCCTGGGAAGCACTCGGCTCGACGACGGCGGCGTGCGGCCTGATCGCTGCGGGGTGCGCGGCGGCCACTGCGGTGGTGAGCCTGCGCGGTCCGGTGGTACGCCCCTGACCGGACGCCTCCGGTCCGCCCCCGGTCCGTACGCACCACCGGACCGGCCCTGATCAGGCGGCCGACACCCCGGACCGCTCCTCCCGCCGTGCGCCGCCGACCGCCAGCAGCCCGGCGAGGGCGCTGCGGCTGTCCTGAAGCCCCGCTATCCGGTCGTCGAGACCGCGGAGCTGCTCTTCCAGCGCCCCCGCGGCGCACCCGTGCACGGCGGGCCCGGGGCCTTCCACACAGGGAAGCACCTCCCGGATGACCCGGGTGGGCAGCCCGGCGTCGAGGAAGGCCCGGATTCGGCCGACGATCTCCGGAGCGTCGTCGGCATAGCTGCGGTGGGTGCCCACGCGCCGCGGCGTCAGCAGCCCCTGCTCCTCGTAGTAACGGAGAAGTCGCGGGCTGACCCCGGTCAACCGGGCCAGTTCGCCGATCTTCATACCCATGCCGTACCTGCCCCCGTCCGTCCCCTGGCGTACCGGCGTGACGTACACCACTCCGCTTGAACCTCACACCGGTGTGAGGTCCTACCTTCCCAACATGACTACCGAGCCGAATAGTTCCCCTGCTTCCCCGTACCTCACGCACCTCAACGGGCGTCCGGCCACGGCCGGGGAGCTGGCGCCGCTCGCCTTCGCGGGCCACGCCCACTTCACCGCCATCCAGGTGCGCGACGGCCGGATCCGCGGCCTCGACCTCCATCTGGACCGGCTGCGATCCGCCTCCGAGGAGCTGTACGGCCGGGCGCTGCCGGACGACCGGATCCGCGAACTGCTGCGTACCGCCCTGGCCGGGGGCCCCGCCGATCTGTCGCTGACGGCGACGGTCTGCTCCCGGGAGGGCGAATTCACCCCCGCCGACCCCGGCGCCGAGCTGGACGTCCTGGTGTCCACGGGCCCGCCCGCGAACGGCCCCGCCGGACCGCTGAGCCTGGCGACCGTCCCGTACGAGCGCCCGCTGCCCGGTATCAAGCACGTCGGTGAGATCGCCAAGACGTACTATCCGCGCCGGGTCGCCCGGCTCGGCTTCGACGACGCCGCGTTCCTCGACGGCAGGGGCAGGTTCAGCGAGGCCTCCATCTGGAACCTGGTGTTCTGGGACGGTGCGTCCGTCGTCTGGCCGGTCGCCGACGTACTGCGCGGCACGATGCTGGGCACCGTACGGAGGCAACTCGACCGCCTCGGTGTCCCTCAGACCGACCGGGAGGTCACCCCGGCCGATCTGCCGTCCCTGGCGGGCGCGGCGGTCATGAACTCCTGGACCCCCGCGGTCCCCGTCCACCGCATCGACACCACACCCGTCCCGGCGGCCCCCGATTTCACCGCCCTGCTCCACCGTGCCCACGAAGCGGAACCGCCCGTCGCCCCCTGAGCACGGTTCCGGCGGACCGGCGGGCCCTGTTCACCCAGCAGTGTTCCCAGCAGTGTCCGCAGCGGTGCCCGCCGCCGGTGCGGCCGCGGTCCGCGCATAGTGTTCGGCGATCTCGTCGCTGGTGGTCAGCCAGATGCCGGGATGCCCGGCGACGTACTCCAGGGCCTCGTCCAGATACCGGCTGCGGAACGGCCGGCCGATGACGAAGGGGTGCAGGGCCAGCGCCATCACCCGGCCGCTGTCGGCCGTGGAGTCGGCGTGGAGACGGTCCAGCTGGTCCTTCACGATCCGGACGAAGTCGGGGCCGGTCATCCCCTTGCTGACGAACAGCCCGATATCGTTCAGCTCGACCGAGTACGGCACGCTGAGCATGCCCGGCACGTTCAGCCGGTACGGCTGGTCGTCGTTGGTCCAGTCGAGGACGTACGAGAGTCCCAGCTCGGCCAGGAGTTCCGGGGTGCGGAAGGTCTCGGTGAGCGCGGGTCCCATCCAGCCGCGCGGCCGCCGGCCGGTGGTCCGCTCGACGGTACCGACGATCTCCGCCAGCACGCGCCGCTCCTCCTCGACCGTCATACCGGCGTGGAAGGTGGAGTTGTCCCGGCCGTGGGCGAGCCACGCCCAGTCCCGCTCCCGCCCGGCCTCGACGATCTGCGGATACCGCTCCCCGGCGGCGGAGTTCAGCAGGGCACTGGCCCGGATACCGTGGCGGTCGAGGCTTTCGATCACCCGCCAGACGCCCACCCGGGGCCCGTAGTCCCGCCATCCGTAGTTCAGGGGGTCCGGCACCAGCCCGGCCGTGCCAGGGAACGTACTGGTCGAGGGCGCGTCGAGCCGATAATGCTCGATGTTCACACCCACATAGAAGGCAACCCGGGCGCCGCCCGGCCAGCGGAGCGGCTCCCGCTCGGTGATCGGGCTGTAGTTGTAGAGCTTCTGATCGGTCGTCACAGCACACCTCGTGCAGATCGGGACCCGTTCCCGGGCCGTCGCGGCTTCCGGCACCCAGACTCCGACCCTCACATCGATGTGAAGGTCAACCCGCCCCGGAATGAGGTGGATCACATGCGGATCGGAGAGCTGTCACGGCATACGGACACCTCCCCCAGGCTGCTGCGCTACTACGAGGAGCAGGGCCTGATCTCCGCGGCCCGTTCCCCGAACGGCTACCGCGACTACGAGGACGGCACGGTCGACCGGGTGCTCCAGGTCCGCGGTCTCCTGGACGCCGGCCTGCCGACCCGCATCATCCGCCGGATCCTGCCCTGTCTGGGCACCCCGCGGACCATCTACTTCCCGGACCCGACACCGGAGATGCTGACCGCACTGGAACGGGAGCGCGACAGGATGACGGAACGGATCGCCGTGCTGAGCCGTAACCGGGATGCCATCGACGGCTATCTGACCACGGTCCGCCGGAACGACGCCGCGGCCGCTACACCGGCAGGGCGCCCGGCGGATGCCCGTACCGGCGGCCGTACGGAGTGAGGGCGAGGGCGCCGGAGCCGGTGACCGCGGTGCGGGCGCCCAGAGCGGACGGGTCGACCGAGAGCCGGGCGGCGACGACCGCGGCCCGGCACGCCTCCCCGCCCGACGGCCCGCGGCCGGGCGGTTCGTGCGCGGGCCGGTATCCGTACTCGGCACCGTGCGCGGGCCCCTGGTCGGTGCCCCGTTCGGCGTCGAACACGTCGTAGTAGCGGACCACTTCCGCGCCCTGCGCTATGCACCACGCGGTCCAGGCGCCGCCGCAGCTCTCCCCGTACCACTGGGCGGCCCCGAACCGCTCGCCCAGGGCGGTGCAGCGGGCCCGGACGATCTCCCGCACGGGCCCGCAGCCCGCCCCGCAGCCGGCGTCCCACCGGATACTCCGCCGGTCGTCCGAGGAGTGGCCGAAGACCAGGGTCCAGCCGTCGAGTCCGGGACTCACGAAGACCCGGGCCGAAGAGGGGCACCCGCCGTCCCGCGCCGGGCTGTGCCGGTCCCGGCGCCAGGCGGCCATCCCGGTCCGCAGGGTGACCGGCTCCGCGTCCCCCAGCCCGAAGGCGTCGAGCACGGCGGACTGGTCGAGAGTCGGCAGCGCGTACCAGAAACCGCAGAGAGCGAACGGCTCCGGCACCTCCGTCCGCAGTTTGATCCGCCGCAGCCGCCGCACCGCCGCCAGATCGGCCGGATCCAGCGCCCCGGGACCGCCGATCTCGGCCAGCGCCTCCAGCGCCCCGGCCCGTACCCAAGGCCCTGCTGCGGTCGCCCGCCGCACCCGGCGCAGCACGGGCACGGCACCGCACCCGATCCCCTGGAACGCCAGCACCGCCCGGCGCCGTACACCGGGATCGGCGTCCCCCAGCAGTACCGAAAGCCGTTCGCCGTACGCGACGGCCGCAGCGCCCCGCCGCTGGAACTCCACGAGCGCGTTCTCCCGCACCCGGGGATCGGGATGGCCGAGCAGCCGCGCGCAGGCGTCCAGATCCCCGCAGGCCATCCGCGCGAGAGCCCCGGCCAGGGTCTCCCACGCCGCACCACCCGGTCCCCGCTCCATGCCGCGCACCCTAACCGCCGCCACTGACACCACGGCCTCCCAAGAGCCGGGGGCTCCGGAAAACCGGTGGACTGTATGGTGACCCGGTGGCGGGCGCAGCGGTCGGAGACGAGGGGGCGAAGGGCCGGCGGATCCGCGGTCTGGACGCCGGTGAACGGCGGACCAGACGCCGTGAGGATCTGCTGGATTCGGCCCTGGACCTGTTCTCCGCCCAGGGCTACCAGGACACGTCGATCGAACAGATCTGCAAGCACGCCTATGTCGGGACCAAGAGCTTCTACGAGGTCTTCACCGGCAAGGAGTCCCTCTATCTGGCGCTGCTCGACCGGATCGTCGCGGATGTGACGGGCCGTCTGGTGTCGGCGCTGGAAGCCCTGGACGAGGGCCGGGACGAGCGGGAGGCCGCCCGGTCGCTCATCCGGCTCTTCGCGGCTGCCTTCGTCGACGATGTGCGGGTGGCCCGGGTGACGTTCGGCGAGGGCCGGGCGGTGACACCGCGGGCCGAGGCGCACCGCCGGCAGAACCGGCGGATGGCCGCCTCGTTCGTCGAGGAGGCCTGGCGGCGGCTCGGCGTGGCGACAGGTCCGCAGATACGTGTGGTCGCCATGGGCCTGATCGGCGGCCTCTTCGACATCATCGCCGACTGGCTGCTGGACGCGGACACCGAACGCCCCGCCGACCGCGGATCCCTCCAGGAGGGCCTCGACCGCTTCTACACGGCGGTCAGCTCCGGACTCGCCTCCGCCTGAAGCCGTCTCCCGAAGCCCTCTCCCGAAGCCCTCTCCTGGAGCCTTCTCCTCCGCAGCACTCTCCTCCGGGACATCGCGCTGTCCGCGAAGGCCCATAACGGCCCGCGGCGCACCCCGACGCCCCGGCTCCCACTGGCCCGAGCCTTTTTGGAAACGGTGCCTTGTTCCTAACAAGCACCCGTGCTCTACTTCCGGGTAACCTTCCTCGAACCGGGAGTTGCCCCCATGGCCAAGCTCCGTACGTTCCTGACGGCGCTGCTGCTGTCCGTCCTCGCGTCCACGACTCTCGCCCCGACCGCGGCGGCCGCCGATCCGCCGCGGTCCGGATGGAACAACTGGTCCTGCCGCCCCTCCGCCGCCCACCCCGAACCGGTGGTCCTCGTCCATGGGCTCGGCGCCAACGACCTGGTCAACTTTGCGACCCTGGCCCCCGCGCTCCGCTCCGCCGGCTACTGCGTCTACTCGCAGACCTACGGCAAAACCGTGCTGGGCGGGCTCTCCGGCGGGCTCGCCCCGATGGCGGAGAGCGCCGCCGAGGTGGGCGCGTTCGTCGATCGCGTACGCACCGCGACCGGAGCGGCGAAGGTCGACATCGTCGGCCACTCCGAGGGCAGCACCGTCCCGGCGTACTACATGAAGTACCTGGGCGGGGCCACGAAGGTCGACGACTTCATCGGTTTCGGGTCCAACTTCCGCGGCACCACCCTGAACGGGCTGGCGACCCTGGCCGCCGCCCTGAATCTCCAGGGTCTGCTGACCGGCGTCGGCTGCGGAGCCTGTACGGACTACCTGCCCGGTTCGGCGTTCCTCGCCGAGCTGAACGACGGCCCCGTGGCCGTACCCGGGCCGACGTACACCAGCATCGTCACCCGCTACGACACCGTCGTCACGCCCTACACCAGCGGCCTGCTCACGGGTGACAACGTCACCAACATCGTGCTCCAGGACAAATGCCGCCGGGACTCGGCCGGGCATCTCGGCCTGGCCGTCGACCCGAACGTCACCCAGCTCGTCCTGAACCGGCTGGACCCGGAGAACTCCGGGCCGTTCCGCTGCGTCCCCTTCACCACACTCGGCATCTGACCCCCGGCCCGTGCCCCCTCGGACGGAGGCCCGCCTCCCGAGGGGGCACGATCCGCGCGCGGGCCGGCCGGTGCGCGCCCGCGCGGTGCACCGTCCGTCCCGGATCAGGCGCCGACGGTCCCGTCGATCCCCTCCCGAAGCAGATCCGCGTGCCCGTTGTGCCGGCCGTACTCCAGCAGTACGTGTACGAGGACCATCCGCAGCGACACCTCCCGGCCCCACCGCGGCTGGTATCCGGTCGCATCGAGCGAATCGGCCTCCCGCTCGATGCGACGCGCGTTCCGGACCTCGCCCTCCCAGGCGGCGAACGCCTCCGCCCGGGTCGACGTGCTCGCGTCGTACGCGGCCTGGAAGTCGATCCGGTCCGACCACACCATCGGCGCGTCCGGCTCCTCGAACACCCGCCGGAACCAGGCGCGTTCCACCTCCGCCAGATGCCGCACCAGGCCGAGGAGCGACAGCGTCGACGGCGGCACGGAACACCGCCGCAGTTCCTCGTCCGTAAGCCCCTCGCATTTCCTGGCGAGAGTCGCCCGGTGGTAGTCGAGGAAGGCCCGCAGGGTCTCCCGCTCCCCGCCCGTGAGCGGCGGCCCTACCCGTTCGTCCCTGCCCACGCGTCCCACTCCGTCCGTTTGCCCTGGTCGTCCTGGTCGTTCCCGGGAAAGCGCCGCGCCAGTCCGACTCCCCGTGACCTGGCCATCCGCCCTGCGCAGGTGTGCCCGGGGCGCTGTGGCTGTACGGAGCAGCAACGTATCCGCTGCCACCGGCATCGGAGCTTCGGAGGTACGGCGAAGGGCGCCGCCGGACGATCCGGCATCGGAGCTTCGCCGAATGTCAGGCCACCAGGGATGCGAACTGCGCCATTTCGGTCTCCGGGTCCACCGCGGGGTGGATCACCAGCTCGTCGACGCCCGACTTCGCCAGAGCGTCGATCCGCTCGACGAGTTCGTCCCTGGTGCCGACCAGGCCGAATCTGTCCACCAGGGAGGGCACGATGAGGTCGCGGTCCTCAGGGGCCAGCCGCCCCAGGTAGTTGCGGTAGAGCGCCTGATGGAACCTGGGATCGGCGGGGCCGGTGCCGCGCAGCCGGAGCAGACGGTCGACAGCCGCGGCCTCCTCCAGCGGGAAGGCCGCGCGGAAGTCGGGGTTCTCCGCGCTGAGGATCAGTGCGCACAGTGCGATGTGCCCCATCGAGTCCTTGACGGGATCGCCGTAGCGGTCCTCGCCGTCGGCGAGGATGTGCACGGAGGACATGAGATAGGAACGGGTCTGTTCGGCGCTTCCCGCATCCCGCCCCGCCGCCTGCCGGGCCCGGCCGAGGGCGGACCAGGCAGCGGGGTCGTGCAATCCGAAGGAGATCAGTCCCGCGCCGAGCCGGCCGGCGACCGCGGCGGCCTTCAGACCGAACGCGGCCACCACGAACTCCACCGGGGCCTCGGTGTCGACGTACGGCCCGACATGCAGGAATCGCACCCTGCTGGACCGGTTCCCCTCGCGGTAGTCCGCCTCGCGGCCGGCGGTGAGTTCCTGCACGGCGGCCGTGAACGACTCCAGCTCCGCCATGGTCGTGGGCCGCATACCGAGCGTCCGGCGCGCCGTGTTGCCGGTGCCGACCCCGCAGACGATACGGCCGGGGGCGAGGGCGTTGAGGCTGCTGACGGCCGCCGCCGCGGCGGGCGCGGAACGCAGGGCCGGTGAGGTGACACCGATGCCGAGCCTGATCCGTTGGGTGGCCTTGGCGCAGAGCGCGAGGCTCATGAACGGATCGCCGTGCACCATCGGCGTGTCGTACACCCAGAAACTGTCGAAGCCGAGTTCCTCCGCACGGACGGCCAGGTCCTCCACACCGGGCTTTGCCGTCATGACGATTCCGGTCCGCATGGTGGCTCTCCTCGCCGTCGACTGAACCGGCCGGACCGCTCCGTTCGCGGTCCACTGCCGCCCACGGCCGGGATCACGGCCGTGGACCCGGGCCGATACCCCGCCGTGGAGATCTCTCCCCGGGCTACCGGTGATGGTGCCCCGATCGGCGGTACCTCAGTCCCACCAGAAGTCCCACGCGTGGTTGCCGACGAGCCGTTCGGCGTACGAGGCCAGACCGTGGTTCCAGATGTTGTCCGGGCAGAACGCGAAATGCTCGGCAGCGACGAGGAGGGCATCCTCTTCCCGCACCGGAGGGGTGGCGATGCTGAGGTGGAGGGTGTCGAACCCGACGGCGACCACCCGTGCCCCGAAACGCTGTTCCCAGGTCCGCAGCACGGCGGAGAACTTGGCGGTGTCGTTGTCGTAGTTGCAGGGCCCCTCCCAGCCGATGACGGCGGGCACATCGGCGCTCGAAGCGGCAGGGACCAGTCCGAGCCGCAGATGCGGGCGGAGCGAACCGAAGAACTCCGCGTACTCGTCGGCCTCCTTGCCGGCATCGGGCCCATCCGGACGGCCGGGCGCAAGCCCCGGCCATCGCCGCCCGAACGGCGCGGTGACGGCGGCCCGCCCACCCGCGGTAAGCAGGTCGTCGCCCTCCTCGTCGGCGGTGTGCTCCTGCCACCACTGCTCCAGGAGAGCCGCCGGCTCGTGAGCCGCGGGCGAGGACATGTCCTCGGGGGACAGTTCGCCCGAGGCCCAGGGCCGGAGTTCGCCGTCGTCGGGATCGCGGGAGTCGAGCAGGAGAGGCCACAGCCCGGTACGGGCGTGCTCGGCGCGTATCCGCGCCCACAGCCCCGGGGCGGCGGGACCGTCACTCAGCCAGAGGAACCCTTCGCCGCCCCCGGCGCAGGCAGCCGGCCGGCCGGGAGGCAGCGGGGTGTCGAGGAGTGTACGAGGATCAAAGGTCACGCGCGGATGGTAATCCCGGCCTCCGACATCGCCGTCCTAGGATCACGGCAGCGGCCGGGGGCGGGCGCCGGGCACCAGCGGAGGGGAGAGCGCATCCGTCCCCCTCGGGCTCCGCCGGGTGCGGCAATGAGTTCCGGCCACGGTCACCCGCCCCCGTACCGCGCTTTCAGCGTGGGCTCGGCGCCTCGGTGCGGGTGTCAGCCACCGGCGATGGCGAAACCGATCAACACGCCCGCCGTCACCGTGACCTTGCCGGGGGCGAGGTCGCCGTCGGCCCCGCTCCCGCCCGACTGGCGGTGTCCGCCGCGGGAGTTCTGCACCTGTTCGGAGTCCACGTCCTTGATGTGCACGACAGGGCCGAGCAGGACACCGGCGGCCTCCGCGTACAGGGCGGCCTTCTCCCGCGCGGCGGCCACAGCAGCCGTACGCGCCCGGGCCCGCAGCTCCTTCTTGGTGCTCACATCGAACTCGACATCTCGGACGTTGTTCGCCCCGGCCTCGACCACGTCGACGAGCACCGTTTCCAGGGCGTCGAGTTCCCGCAGCTCGATGACGAAGGCGGCGGTGCATTCGTAGCCGAGGAACTTGCGGTCGCCGCCGTAACTCCAGGACGATTCCAGATCCAGACGCGACACGGACACGGCGGTGTCCGGGACCCCGTGGCCGCGTACGACCTCCCGGATCCGGTTGACGCTGCCCCGGGTGACCTCGAAGGCCTCGCCGGGCTTCTGCCTGGTCTGTTTGATCGCCACGCGAAGCCGGGCGATATCGGGCGCGGCATCCACGCTCGCGGCGCCGAACACGGATATGCCCCAAGGTGCTTCTATGGCCTGAGTACCGTACATGCCGGTCATCCAAGCAGGTGACCTGCCGGCGGAGTATGCCTTCCGCCGGATCACCCAACGGGATTTCGGCGAGGACAGGTGCGGCCGGATCGTGCCGATGAGGCCGGGAGCCGTGCCCGCCGCCCATGAGGACACCGGCGCCGGCCGGCACCGGCGGGGCGGAAGGCACTGCGGGAGATCGGCGGCCGTCCGGTGCCGATCACCGTGCGCCCGGCCCACCGGGTCGAGGACCGGCGTGCCGGGCCCGCCGGGTTCGGCCTCCGCCGCCCGGGCGGTGCAGGCACCGGCCGTCGTGCCGGGCAGGCCCTCCGGTGGCTCCCGGCTCCCACGGCCGGAGGTGCTGGTGATGCCGGTGATAGACCTTGTTGGCAATGCGCCAGCCGCTGTCGGCGCGGATCAGCAGAAAGACGTCGGTGAACGTGTCCGCGCTGTGCGAGAGCGTCATGGTGGCGGTCGCGACGGTGCCGTAGACGTCGGCGGAGTCGATACGGCGGGTGCGGTCCGCCTCGTCCGGGGCGGGCCGGCCCGGGAAGAGGGCGCAGTACTCGTCGACCCGCCAGGAGACGTGTGCGCCGTCCCTGATCCCCTCGATACGGGCGGTGGGAAGGAACGCGTCCCGGAAGTGGGCGGGGTCGCCGGTGGCGTGTCCGCGGACGTAGGCGCGGAGCGGTTCGAGTACGGCGTCCTCGACGGCGGGGACCGTGGCGGCGACGGCGATATCGGCCTCCGGACCGGCCTCGGTGAGGGCCAGGCCCGTCGCGCTGTGCAGCGGGAGGTCCGAGGCGGCCGCGAGGAGAGCCATGTCCTTGGCCAGCGCGCCGATCGTGAACTGGGCCGTGGCGGCGACCGGCTCACCGAGGAGGAAGGGGCGCTTACGAGCCACGAGCCCGCCGAGCCCGCCGAGTTCGAGGACGTCCAGCACCTGGTCACGGGGCAGTCCGAGGGCATCGGCCTGCCGCAGGGAGTCGCGCAGCGCCAGGACGGCGCCGGTGAGACTGCTGTTGGCGATCAGCTTGAGGGCGGCGGCGGTGGCAGCGTCGCCCAGGGGCCGGACGGTGCCCAGCGCCTCCAGAACGGGCCGGACGCGGCCGAGCGTGCTCCGGTCCGCGGCGGCGAGGATCTCCAGCCCACCGGCGGCGGCCGCCGGGACCGAGCCGAGCACCGGCGCGTGGACGTACGCCGGGCCGAGCCACCGGGCCAGCTCCGCCGCCTCGGCGGGGGCGATGGTGCTGGTGTTGAGCACGATCGTGTCCGCCCGCAGCGAGCCGTGGACGCGGTCGAGGACCTGCCGGCAGGCGGCACCGTCGAAGAGCGCCAGGACGACGAGGTCCGTGTTGGCCACGGCCTCGTTCGGGTCGCCGGTCGTCCTGACGGTGTCTGCGGTACGCCCCGAGCGCGTCCAGCCGACGACGTCCCGGCCCCGGGCGGCCAGACGTGTCGCGATGGCGCGGCCCATGCGCCCCAGGCCGAGGACGGCGATGGTGTGCGGTGTGGTCATGCAGCCGACAGTGGCGCACTCCAGACGGTGCGACAAGCGCAGATGTGGCATCCCTGCCCTGCGGCACCCGCATACCCGCTGGTCATACTGGTTCCATGGACCTGACGGTGTGGCGCACCTTTGTAACCGTATGCCGGGCCGGATCGCTGTCGGCCGCGGCGGCCGAGCTGAACCACACACAGTCGGCCGTCTCCCGGCAGATCGCCGGGCTGGAGCGGCAGCTCGGCGTACCGCTGCTGGAGCGCCATGCCCGGGGTGTGCGGCCGACCCCGGCCGGTGAGGTGTTCCGGCGCCGTGCCCTGGCCACGCTCAACGAGGCCGACCGCGCGGTCCGCGCGGTGCGGGACCTCCGCGACGGGGTATGCGACCGGCCCCTGGCCATCGGGGCGACGCCGTCCCTCGCCGCGGGAATCGTCCCCGAGGCCGTACGGGATCTGCTGCGGCACACCGGTCCGGTGCGGTGGAGCCTGCTCCCCGGCCTGAGCGCGCAGCTGCACAGCCGTGTGGTCGCCGGCGACCTGGACATCGCCGTCGTCACCGACGCCCCGCCCGGACTGCCCACCGATCCCCGGACGGAGCACCGGCTGCTGGGGCTGGACGAGATGGTCGTCGTACTCCCGGCCGGGCATCCCCTGGCCGGGCCCGGACCCGTGCCCGTCCGGGCACTCGCCGACCAGATCTGGGCCGAGGACAACGAAGGCTCCGCGGCACTGCTGCGCCGGCACGCCGCCCGTGCCGGAGTCGACGTCCGTATCGACCTCGCCGCGGCCGACCTCCCCGGCAAACTGGCCCTGGTCGCCACCGGCCACGCCATCGCACTGATCCCCGGTGTGCTGACCCGCGCGCTGCGGGCCGACGTGACGACGGTGCCGCTGGTCGCTCCGCCGACCCGCGGCGTCTACGCCATCACCCCGCGCCGCGACCCCCACCCCCGCGCGGCACCGCTGCTGGACCGGCTCACTGCGGCCTTCTTCACGGCCCGTCCGGTCCCCGGAGACGATGAGGCATCCGTACCACCGTCATGACGGCCGCCCTGGTCCACGCGACCAGCGGGCTCGACGACAAAGCCGTACGCGATATCGACGACAGCACCGAACTCCGCGAGCGGATCACCGCCCGCGAGCCGTACTACTGCGCCTCAAGGAGTCCGCGGACGAGCGGGGCGCGATCAGGCTCCCGCACCCGTCCGGCGGCCCCTCGCCCGCCGTGGCCTGCCCCCGCTTCAACCAGGTCCACCGGGTCCCTCCACCCCGGCCGGCCATGGTGGACCTCGGCAACGGGCGGACCACCGCCGCACACACCGCGGCCAAACCCACCGTCCCGATCCCCCAGGGCGAACGGCTGCGGCCCCCACCACATCCCCAGGGAGTCAGCCCCAATCGATCACTCAAGCTTCGATAATGGAACCCAGCGGCCGTCAACCTTCGCTGACGAGTGCTCAACCTTCGCTGCGGCAGGTCAAGAAACGACGAAATCCCGCCCGATCAAAAGATCGGACGGGAACCCGTCAACCATCCCCGAGCCAACTCAAGAACAGTCGTGCTGTGGACCTGAGGGGATTCGAACCCCTGACCCCCTCGATGCGAACGAGGTGCGCTACCGGACTGCGCCACAGGCCCTTGCAACGAGTGAAACCTTAGCACCCCGATCCGAGTGCTTGGAAATCCGTTCCTTCGCAGGTCACTCGTTGGCCGCGCGGGGGCGGTCGTCGTCGGCGTACTGGTCGAAGAGGGGGGTGCGGCCGTGGTCGCGCGAGGGGCGGCGGGGTGGGGGCTGGGGGGGCGCGGGGGATGGTGTCGGGTCCGCCGTGGACGAGCGGGCCGAACTCCAGGTCTCCGGGTCGTTCATGTCGATACCGCTCGTGGCGCGCGGGGCGACCGGGGCGGTGACATAGGTGGGGAGCGGTACGGGGACCGGGTCCCAGCTCCCGCCGGACGCCGGGCCGCGGTCGCGCTGCTGGTCCACCCACTCGGCGTGGTCCGTCTGCTCGACGAGGGCGCGGCGGCCCGCCTCCTGGGGGGAGACCGGGGCCGGCTCGGGCTCGGGGCGGGGCTCCGGAGCGGCGGGCTCCGGGCGGGGGTCGGCCGCCGGGGGCTGATGGCGGTGGTGGCGGGTCTCGCGCAGCCGCTGGGCCGCAGCCTCCGCCCGGCGCCGGTCCATGACCACCACGAAGCGCCGCCGCTCCTGGGTGCGGAGGTAGGCGATGTACGCGCTGAGCATCACCGCGGGCACCGCGGGCGCCCACAGGAAGCCGAGGCCGCCGACCGCGGCGACGACGGAGCCCGCCGTGAAGGTCAAGAAGAGCAGCACCGTGGTGCGCCGGCGGCGGGCCAGCGCCTTGCTGCGGCGGGCGCGCTCGGCGGCGGCCCGGCTGGGGCGCGGCCGCGGGCGGCGGCCCGGCAGCCGGTCGGCCTGGTCCTGGACGGGCCGGGGCGCCGGGTCCGGGGCGGGCCGGGACAGCTGCGCCGGATCCGGCGCCGGGGCCCGTACCTCGGTGCGGGGCGCGGCGAAGGCCCGGACGTCCACGGTGCTCAAATGCTCCGTGGCCGCGTCCGGGTCGACGTCGGATTCGGGCTGCTCCGGGCTGCGGTCCAGCAGCTCCTTGGCATACCGGCGCTCCATCGCCCCGCGTCCGGACAGCAGCCGGATGGCGGTGGAGAAGCGTTCCGTCGGACGTGCCTCGTTCAGCTCGTCCTGCCTGCGGAGCCACATCGGCACCAGGTAGGCGGCCCAGGCCCCGACGATGACTGCGTAGATGAGGCCGCTGCTGCTCACGGTCACACCGTAGAGGGATTCTCGCAAGGACATCCGCCAATTGGGCCGGTGTGTCGCCCGATCCCGCTGATATGACGGACTTTTTTTGCGATTGTTCGGATCATTATAGGACCTAAGGGAGATTGAATTCGAACAGATATTTCATTTGTGAGGTGTCTCGGGGCGGGTTCGGCGGTGCCAGCGGCTGAGCAGGCCCTCCGGGACCTCCTCCGCGGTCAGCGCGAAGACGAGGTGGTCCCGCCAGGCGCCGTCGATGTGGAGATAGCGGGGACGGAGTCCCTCCTCGCGGAATCCGAGTTTCTCCACCACCCGTCGGCTCGGTCCGTTCTCGGGCCGGATGCACACCTCCATCCGGTGCAGCCCGACCGTGCGGAAGCAGTGGTCCGTGACCAGCGCGACGGCCGTCGGCATCACTCCGCGGCCCGCGACCTCGCGGTCCACCCAGTACCCCACGTGCCCCGAGCACATGGACCCCCAGGTGATCCCGGCGACCGTCAACTGGCCCACCAGCCGGCCCTGGTACTCGATGACGAACGGCAGCATCCGGCCCGCGTTCGCCTCGGCCCGCAGATGGCGCACCATCTGGCGGTACGTCGGACGCTGCGCGAGCGGCGCGCCGGGCGCGGACGGCGGGATCGTGGCCTCCCAGGGGCGCAGCCAGTCCCGGTTGCGCCGGTTGACCTCGCGCCAGACGCGCTGGTCGCGCAGCCTTATCGGGCGGAGGACCACATCGCCGTCCGCCAGGACCACCGGCCAGGGGGCGTTCAGCTCTGACTCCCTGAGGCTCTGGTGCCGTCCCGGTGGGCTCCGGACGGGTCCGGGGCCGGGTCGGGTCCCGGGGTGGTGTGGTCCGCGCCGCGGATCTGGTCGACCGCGTGCGGCAGCACCCTCTCCAGCACGGCCAGACCGTCCCGTACGCCACCGGGCGAACCCGGAAGGTTCACCATCAGCGTACGGCCGGAGACACCTGCCAGGCCTCGGGAGAGGGCCGCCGTCGGGACCTTCGCGGCGCCGTGGGCGCGGATCGCCTCCGGGATACCGGGGATCTCGTAGTCGAGGACCGCGCGGGTCTGCTCGGGGGTGCGGTCGGTGGGCGACAGGCCGGTGCCGCCGGTCGTGAGGATCACGTCGTACCCCGCGGCGATCCCGTCGCGCAGCGCCCGGCCCACCGGGTCGCCGTCCGGGACGACCAGCGGGCCGTCGACCGTGAAGCCGAGCGCCGCCAGTCCCGCCGCCAGCAGCGGGCCGCCGCGGTCCGCGTAGATCCCCGCCGACGCCCGGTTGGACGCGGTGATCACCAGGGCCCGTCCGCGGCGGGGCGGGGCGGGTTCCTCCGGGGACGTACCATCCACAGGGTGCGCATGGCTGCGGACCTCGCCGCCGCGGCTCACCGCCGGCTCCAGTCGCCGGACTTCCCGCCCGTCTTCTCCTCCACCCGCACGTCCGTGATCACGGCCGCTTTGTCGACCGCCTTGACCATGTCGACGACGGTCAGCGCCGCCACCGTGACCGCGGTCAGGGCCTCCATCTCCACGCCCGTTCGGTCCGTGGTCTTCACGGTGGCGGCGATCTCGACCGCGTCGTCGGCGACCGCGAGTTCGACCCTCACCCCGGAGACCGCCAGCGGATGGCAGAGCGGGATCAGCTCCGGGGTCTTCTTGGCGCCCATGATGCCCGCGATCCGGGCTGTGGCCAGCGCGTCGCCCTTGGGGACGCCCTCGCCGCGCAGCAGCCCGACCACCCGGGGCGACACCAGCACCCGGCCCGAGGCGCGTGCGGTCCGCGTGGTGACGTCCTTCGCCGAGACGTCGACCATACGGGCCGCCCCCGCCTCGTCGATATGCGTGAGTCCGCCGGCTTCTGTACTCATTCGCTGTTCGCCGCTCCCGGTCCGGGCTGGGGGTGTCGGTGGGTGTGGTCACGGCCCGTACCGGGCTCGTGTGCGCAGCCACCGTACCGCCAGGGGCGCCTGGTCAGCCCAGGAGGACCACCTCGACGTCCGCGCCGGGTTCGAGGGAGGTGTCCGCCTCCGGGACCACGATCAGGCAGTCCGCGTGGGCGAGCGCGGCCACCAGATGGGAGCCCGTACCGCCGACCGGGGTGACCGCCCCGGCATCGGGGTCGTACGTCCCCCGGAGGAACTGTCTGCGCCGTTCGGGCGACCGCAGCGGCGCATCGGCCTTGAGCCGGGCCCGCACCCGGGGCCGGTGGACGTCCGGCATGCCCATCAGGGTCCGGATCGCGGGCCGGACGAACAGCTCGAAGGAGACGTACGACGACACCGGATTGCCGGGCAGGGCGAGCAGCGGCGTGTGGTCCGGGCCGATGGTGCCGAAGCCCTGCGGTTTGCCGGGCTGCATCGCGAGCGTACGGAAGTCGACCCCGCTGCCCGATCCGCTGCCCGTCCCAAGCCCCGACGGGCTGCCGTCCTCGCCGCCCGCGCCGTCGCCCTCCGTCTCGCCGACGTCCGAGAGCGCCTCTTTCACCACGTCGTACGCCCCCACGCTCACTCCGCCCGTGGTGACCACGAGATCGGCGCGGACGAGCTGGTCCTCGATGGTGGCCCGCAGGATCGCGGCGTCGTCGGTGACCGCGCCGACCCGGTAGGCGATGGCTCCGGCGTCGCGCGCGGCGGCGGCCAGCGCGAAGCTGTTGGAGTCGTAGATCCGGCCCTCGCCGAGCGCCTCACCGGGCTGCACCAGCTCACTGCCGGTGGAGAGGACGACCACCCGCGGGCGGGGGCGCACCCGCACGGCGCCGCGGCCGATCGCGGCCAGCAGCCCGATCTGCGGTGGTCCGAGAACCGTGCCGCGGGCGAGCGCGAGGTCCCCGGCGCCCACATCGCTGCCGCGTTCGCGGACATGCGCGCCCGCGGCGGCCGGCCGGTGGATCCGGACTTCTCCGCCCGCCGCCGCCGGCTCGGACCCGGCCGGGAGCATGGCCGTCGCCGCGCCGCCGCCCGTACCCCCGTCGGTCCACTCGACGGGGACGACGGCCTCGGCGCCCGGCGGCAGCGGCGCGCCCGTCATGATCCGCGCCGCCTCGCCGGGGCCCACGGCCGGCGGTTCGGCGCCGCCCGCGGCGATATCGCCCACGACCGTGAGCACGGCGGGGAACTCCTCCGTCGCGCCCTGGACGTCGGCGACCCGGACCGCGTACCCGTCCATGGAACTGTTGTCGAAGGGGGGCAGGGCGACGGGCACGGTGACGTCCTCGACGAGGACGCAGCCCTGGGCGTCGGCCAGGTGCAGCTCAATCGGGTCGAGCGGCCGGATCGCCGCGAGAATGTCCTCAAGGTGGTCGTCGACCGACCAGATCGTGCTGCTCAACGCGCTCAATTCGGCTGCATCTCCTCGGTCACATAGCTCCGGAGCCAGTGCCGGAACTCCGGTCCCAGATCTTCACGTTCGCACGCGAGTCTGACAATCGCCCGCAGATAGTCCCCGCGGTCGCCGGTGTCGTACCGCCGCCCCTTGAAGATCACCCCGTGCACGGGGCCGCCGATCTTCTCGTCCCCGGCCAGTTTCTGGAGGGCGTCGGTCAGCTGGATCTCGTTGCCGCGGCCCGGTTCGGTCTCGCGGAGTATCGCGAAGACGGCCGGGTCGAGGACGTAGCGGCCGATGATGGCGAGGTTGCTCGGTGCCTCGGACGGCTCGGGCTTCTCGACGAGCTGGGTGACGCGTACGACATCGGATTCGGCGGTCGTCTCGACGGCGGCACAGCCGTACTGGTGGATCTGGGCGGGTTCGACCTCCATGAGGGCGATAACACTGCCGCCCTCGCGCTCCTGGATCTCCACCATGCGCGCGAGCAGCGGATCGCGCGGGTCGATCAGATCGTCGCCGAGGAGTACGGCGAAGGGCTGGTCGCCGACGTGCGGCGCGGCGCACAGCACGGCGTGGCCGAGGCCGCGCGGATCGCCCTGGCGGACATAGTGCATGGTGGCGAGGTCGCTGGACTCCTGAACGGTCTTCAGCCGGTGCTCGTCGCCCTTGCGGGACAGCGCCTCCTCCAGTTCGTAGTTCCGGTCGAAGTGGTCCTCCAGCGGACGCTTGTTGCGCCCTGTGATCATGAGTACATCGGAGAGCCCGGCGGCAACGGCTTCCTCGACCACATACTGGATCGCCGGTTTGTCGACCACAGGCAGCATCTCTTTGGGAGTGGCTTTGGTGGCCGGGAGGAAGCGCGTACCGAGGCCGGCGGCGGGAATGACCGCCTTGCTGATCCTGGGGTTCGACTCAGTCATGCCCGGCACAATATCCGGTGCATATGCGGGGAAGATCAGTCTCCGGTTGAGTTCTCGCTGGTTAAAGCGCATACGAGGGGTTTGTGAGTGGCGAATGAGGCATGAACGTTCCGGTGGGCTGTCCGAAAACGGAGGGGGTACGGACGGGGTGGCCGGCGCCCCGGTGGAGGAGGGTCGCGAGCCTCGGGAACCCCGGGAAGCAGGAGAAACCGGGGGTGCGGGGGGTGCCAGAAACGACAGTGACACCCGGGACTCCAGGGAAAGCGGAACCGGTAGCCCAGCCGCGCAGCCCGCCGCCTCCGCTCCCCACTGCGCTGCTTCCGCCCCGGACTCCGCTGCTTCCGGTCCCCACTGCGCTGCTTCCGCTGCCTACTCCACTGCCTCCGTCCCGGACTCCGCCGCTTCCGCCCCGCCCCCGGACGCGAAGCGCGCCCTCCGCCGGACCCTGCTGGACGCCCGCGCCCGGCTCACCCCCGAGGAGACCGGGCCCGCCGCCCGCGCCCTCACCCGGTACGCCCTGGAGCTGCCCGAACTCACCGGCGCCTCGACCGTGGCCGCGTATGTCTCCGTGGGGCGTGAACCCGGCACCCGCGCTCTGCTCGACGCGCTGCGCACGCGGGGCGTACGCGTCCTGCTCCCGGTCCTGCTCCCGGATGACGATCTCGACTGGGGTGTGTACGAGGGCGCGGACCGGCTGGTGCGCGCCGGGCGCGGGCTGCTGGAACCGGACGGCCCCCGGCTCGGGCCCGGCGCCGTCCGGGAGGCGGGGGCCGTACTGCTGCCCGGACTGGCCGTGGACGGGCGCGGGATGCGGCTGGGGCGGGGAGGCGGTTCGTACGATCGCGTGCTGGAGCGGCTCGCGACCGCCCCCGTCCCCGTACGGCCGCGTCTGGTGGTGCTGCTGTACGCGCACGAGGTGGTGGCGTACGTACCGGAGGAGGCGCACGACCGGCCGGTGGACGCCGCCGTCACCCCGGACGGTGTACGGCGGTTCCCGGGCACCTGAAGCAGGCGCCGGGAGCGGGCGCCTCTGAAGTGAGCGCCTCTGAAGCGCCTCTGAAGCAGGCGACCGGAGTGCGCCCGGCGGACGGCCCGCGCGCGCCGCTGCAAGGGGCGCGAAACGGCGCGGGGCCCCGGCCATGATCATGGCCGGGGCCCCGCGTATCGCCGCTCCGGGCGTCGCGGCAGCAGACCGTGGAGTCCGGTCTGCTGCCGCGGTTCCCGCTACTCCTGCGGTTCCGCCGTGTCAGCGGACTCATTCGTCGCGGCGGGATCCGGTGCTTCCGTCGAATCCGGTGCTTCCGCTTCCTCCGACGGGACGAGGGTCAGGGTGTCGACCGTGTTCTCCTCCACCGCCTTCTCGGTGAAGGACCAGTCGAGCAGCTCGCCCTTGGCCCATTTGTCCGTCTGGTCGGTGTAGTGCGCGCTGTAGGCATGCCCCGACGCACCGGTCAGGTTGATCCAGCGCGACTTGTCCCAGTCCCCGACGTTGACCACCATCCGCATGGACGGCACCCAGACGACGTCGTAACCGGAGGCCGCGTTCCAGCCGGTGGCGTTCACCGTCGCCTCACCGCCGCCCAGGTTCCACGGGCCGCGGTTCAGCAGGTGCTGGAGCACGCCGGGGCCCTCCTTGCCGAGCGTCTGGTTCTTCAGCGTCAGCTGGTGCAGCCGGCCCCAGCTCCATGTCTCCATGTCCTTGCCCAGCTTGGCCGTCAGCTCCCAGCGGGCGTCCTCCATGGCGCGGGCGAACAGCTCGTCCCGGGTCTTGGTCGCCTTGTCCGTACGGCTGGCGGGCGAGGTCCACCAGGGGTTGTCCTCGTCCTGGTAGATGCTCCGGACCACCTCGAACCAGCGGTCGCCGCCGTCCGGCTGCGCGGATTCGCCGTCCCGCTCACCGCACTCGATGACCGGTTCGATCTGGTCGTCGGGCCCTGCCTCGTCGAGCGGGCTGACGCTCAGGCAGTCGCCCTCGGCGCGCAGCTCCTTCGGCAGCTTGTTGCCGAAGGCGAGCTTGAGGATATTGCGCCAGACGGCGTTGAAGTACGCGGCGGCGGCCGAATCCGGCTCCTGGCTGTAGTCCCAGCCCTCCAGCAGCTTCTGCGCCTCGCGGACGTTGGGGTCCTTGATGTCGAGCTTGATGAGGATGGGGTTCAGCAGCGAGGCGATCTCGCTCCTGTTGTCCATCTGCATCGTCCGCATGTCCTCGGTGGAGATCTTCCCGCCGTCTTTGGTCTTCTGCTCGATGAGATGGTTGATGCGCTCGCTGCGGGCGCCGTATCCCCAGTCCTTGGTCAGCAGATGCGCGTACGACTTGCCGATGACGGCCTGGTTGGCGGTGACGATGTAGCCGCGCTCCGGGTCCTCCTCGTACGGCATCTCCTCGAAGGGGACGGGGTGCTGCTTCCAGTAGTACGCGGGGTCCCAGCCGGGCACCGGACGGGTGCCGTCGCCCTGGGCGCGGACCGGGATCCAGCCGGGGGCCTGGTAGCCGATCTTGCCCCTCTTGTCGGCGTAGATCAGGTTCTGGGACGGCACCTCGAATTTGGCGGCGGCCTGGCGGAAGGAGGGGAAGTCCTTGGCCCGGTTCAGGGCGAAAATGGCGTCCATGGACTTGCCTGGCCGGAGCGCCGTCCACTGGAGGGAGACGCCGTAGCCGGTGGCCCGGTCGGGGGCGGAGTTGTCGACCGGGGCCCTCACCCCGACGTTCTCCAGCTCGGTGGAGCGGTCGGAGATCAGGGGGCCGCGCTTGGTCGTCCGGACCGTGATCGTCCGGGGCTTGCCGCCGGCGACCTTGATGACCTCCCTGCGGGTGGTCAGCCTCTCCTCGCGGTTGTTCTTCTCGTCGGTGAGGTAGCTGTCGCCGGAGACCTTCTCCAGATAGAGGTCGGTGACATCGGCACCCAGATTGGTCAGACCCCAGGCGATGTCCCGATTGTGTCCGATGATCACACCGGGCATACCGGAGAAGGTGAACCCGGCGGTGTCGAATTTGCAGGTGTCGGAGAGCTTCCGGCAGTGCAGGCCCATCTGGTACCAGAGCGACGGGAGCTGGGGGGCGAGGTGCGGGTCGTTGGCGAGCAGCGGCTTGCCGGTGGTCGTGAGGCTGCCGGAGACGACCCAGGAGTTCGAGCCGATGCCGTCGCCGTTGGGGCCCAGCAGAGCGGGGATGCCGTCGAGGCTCTCGGCGATACCGGCGAGCTGGGTGTTCACGCCCTCGACCGCGTCGGCTGCGTCGGTGCCGCCGGTGAAGCCTTCGCCGGGGCCGCTGTTGCCGGCGAGACCGGAGCCTTCGCCCGTACCACCCTGTCCGGAGTCGGATCCGGAACCGGAATCGGAACCGGAATCGTTGCTACCACTGCCGTTGCTGTTGCCGTTGCCGTTGCTGTTGTCGAGCTGGGAGCCCCTGCCTCCGCTGTTGTCGCCGTCGCGCTTGTTGTCGGAGGGGTCCGCCTTCGGGTCGAAGACACCCTCGGACTCGTCGACGGCGCCGTTGCCCATGATCGGCTTTTTTTGTCGGTACGGATCCGGATACAGCTGGTCGATCTGCTTGGTGTCCAGACGGGGCTCCATCAGCGCGCGGTCGATCTCGTCCTGCATATTGCCGCGCAGGTCCCAGGCCATCGCCTTGAGCCAGGCCACCGAGTCGACCTCGGTCCACGGCTCCGGCTTGTAGTCGTTGGTGAGGGCGAGGGCCGCGTACTCGACCGAGAGTTCCTTGCCCTCCTTGCCCTTCAGATAGGCGTTGACACCGTCGGCGTACGCCTTCAGGTACGCCTTCGTCTCCTTCGAGAGCTGGGTCTTGAACTCCTCCTGCGCGACGTTCCGCCAGCCGAGGGTGCGGAGGAAGGCGTCCGTTTTGACCTGCCCGGAGCCGAACATCTCGGAGAGCCTGCCGGCCGTCATATGACGGCGTACATCCATCTCCCAGAAGCGGTCCTGCGCCTGGACGAAGCCCTGGGCGCGGAAGAGGTCGGCGTCGCTGTCCGCGTAGATCTGCGGAACGCCGTAGTCGTCGCGCTTGACTTCGACCCGGCCCTCAAGGCCCGGAATGTCGATCTCGCCGGTCGTCTGGGGGAAGGAGGCGCGGACGGCGTCGACGCCCCAGTAGCCGCCGTAACCGATGCCGCCGAGGAGCGCGAGCACCAGGACGATCACGAGCAGGCGGCCGCGTCGCCCCTTCTTCTTCTTGGGGGAAGAGGCCGTTGTGTTGGAGGGCATCGCTGTCCTTCGAGGCGCAAGCTGGTCCTGGAGTGCTGGAGCAACCATAGGCGCAGCGGCCCCACACCCCCGACGCGGTATCCGTCAGTGCCCGGCCGGAGCGCCACCTTGCGCCCCATTCACGGCAGTTGGCGGACGGGAACAACTATGTGGTCACAGGCGTCAAGAAAACGTTAAAGATTAGGTAAGGTAACGAAGTGTCGCCGCCCGGAATCACCGTCCGGCACGTAGAGGCGCGAAGGGAAGGATCGGCCACTGACTGTTCACGACCTCAACGAGCTGCTGTTCAGCGGCGCTCTCGTCCTGCTGATCGCCGTCGCTGCGGTACGCATCTCGTCCCGTAGCGGGCTCCCCAGCCTGCTGCTGTATCTGGGCATCGGGGTGGCCATCGGCCAGGACGGCATCTTCAACGTCACGTTCAACAACGCCGAACTGACACAGGTAATCGGTTATGCCGCTCTTGTGGTGATTCTTGCCGAAGGCGGCTTGGGCACCAAATGGCAGGAGATCAAACCTGCGTTGCCCGCGGCCGTCGCCCTGTCGACCGCCGGTGTCGCGGTGAGCGTGGGCATCACGGCGGCCGCGGCGCACTATCTCGTCGGTCTGGAGTGGCGCCAAGCGCTGATCATCGGTGCGGTCGTCTCGTCGACGGACGCGGCGGCGGTCTTCTCGGTGCTGCGGAGGGTGCCCCTGCCGTCGCGGGTCACCGGTGTGCTGGAGGCCGAGTCCGGCTTCAACGACGCGCCCGTGGTGATCCTGGTCGTGGCCTTCTCGGCGGCGGGACCGGTGGACGACTGGTACGTCCTCGTCGGGAAGATAGCGCTGGAGCTGGCGATCGGCGCGGGCATCGGCCTCGCAGTGGGCTTCGCCGGGGCCTTCGGGCTGCGGCATGTGGCGCTGCCCGCCTCCGGCCTGTACCCGATCGCCGTGATGGCCATCGCGGTGATCGCCTACGCGGCCGGGGCGATGGCCCACGGCAGCGGCTTCCTCGCCGTCTATCTGGCCGCCGTCGTCCTCGGGAACTCCGGGCTGCCGCACGCACCGGCCAGCCGCGGATTCGCCGAGGGGCTGGGCTGGATCGCGCAGATCGGGATGTTCGTCCTGCTGGGTCTGCTGGTCACCCCGCACGAACTGGGCGACGACCTGGTCCCGGCCCTGCTCATCGGCCTGGTGCTGACGATGGTGGCCCGGCCGCTGTCGGTGCTGTTCAGCCTGCTTCCGTTCGGCATTCCCAAACGGGAACAGGTGCTGCTGTCCTGGGCCGGGCTGCGCGGGGCCGTGCCCATCATCCTGGCGACCATCCCCATGGTGTCGGGGGTCGCGGACAGCACCCGCGTCTTCAACATCGTCTTCGTGCTGGTCGTCGTCTACACCCTGGTGCAGGGGCCGACGCTGCCGTGGCTGGCGCGGGCGCTGAAGCTGGGCCCGGGCGCGCCCTCCGATCTGGGCATCGAGTCCGCCCCGCTGGAGCGACTGCGCGGGCATCTGCTCTCCGTCGCCATTCCGGAGGAGTCGAAGATGCACGGTGTGGAGGTGGCCGAGCTGCGGCTGCCCGCCGGGGCGGCGGTGACGCTGGTCGTCCGGGGCGGCCAGAGCTTCGTACCGCTGCCGACGACCGTGCTGCGCCGCGGGGACGAGCTGCTGGTGGTGGCGACGGATCCGGTACGGGACGCGGCCGAGCGGCGGCTGCGGGCCGTGGGCCAGGGCGGCAAGCTGGCGGGCTGGCTGGGGACGGCGCGTTAGGCGGCGGGGGGAGGAAGGCGCCCGGAACATGCCGTCCGCGTGCCTCCTGGGACGACGAGGGCCACCGGCGGCGGGCGCTGCCGGGCCCGACCCGCCGCCCCCGGCGGCGGAGCCCCTTTCCCAGGCACCTCCTCCCGGATTCCGCTTCCCGGGTGCCTCCCGGAACGAGCGGCTACGATGAGGGCACACCCTGATCGACCACCTCTGCCTGACGCAGAGCTGGCGCGACCGTATGGCGGCCGCGGTGTCCCGGACGTCCCCGCTGTGGACCGGGCCCCGGTATCTACCGCAGTTCTGCGCGAGTGGACAGCTCTCGGCGGCTCCATACGGCTCACGGCCCGTGGGAGCCGCTACCAGGCGGCAGAAAGGCACGGACCGTGGACTCCGCGGTCACCGACACCGGCGACGGCCGCCCTCAGGGCCCGACCGGCCGCCCCGGCAACGGAAATGCCGACACCGCCACCGGCAGCCCTTCCGGCTCGCCGCAGGACGGCAAGCGTCCCGGGTACGGGCAGCTGCTGCGTACCCCCGGCGCCTGGACGTTCCTGCTCCCGGGCTTCGCCGCCCGGCAACCGTTCGCGATGCTGACGATAGGCATCATCCTGCTGGTCCAGCACACCACCGGTTCATACGGCAGCGCCGGCGCGGTCGCCGCGGCGGCCGGTGTCTCCATGGCGCTGTTCGCGCCGCAGAGCGGCAGGCTGGCCGACCGCTTCGGGCAGCGGGCCGTCCTGCTGCCGGGGGTCGTCGTCCATGCCGCTTCCGTCTCCGCGCTGATCGCCCTGGCGCTCGCCGACGCTCCCTTGTGGGCACTGTTCACCGCGGCGGTCCCGACGGGTGCCTCCGTACCGCAGATCGGGCCCATGGTCCGGGCCCGGTGGGCGGCCAAGCTCGACGGATCACCGCTGATGCCGACGGCGGCGGCGTTCGAATCGGTGACGGACGAGTTCACCTTCGTCGTCGGCCCGGTGCTGGCGACCGCGCTGTGCACCGGAGTGCACCCGGCCGCCGGCCTGATCGCCGAGGGCATCCTCACCCTGGTCGGCGGCCTGCTGTTCGCCGCCCAGCACCGTACGCAACCGCCCGTCGTACGGCGCGACGGCGCCACCGGCACCACCGGCGGAAGGCAGGCTTCCGCACTCTCCGTACCCGGAGTGCGCGTCCTGGTCGTGGCCTTCCTCGGCATCGGCTCCGTCTTCGGCGGTATGCAGGTCTCCCTGACCGCGTTCACCGAGGAGATCGGCAATCCGGGCGTGAACGGCGTCCTGTACGGCATCTTCGCGGCGGGCAACATGCTGGCCGGCATCGCCTGCGGAGTCGTCGCCGCGAAGAACGGGCCGCTGCGGCGCATGGTCATCGGCTACGTGGGCCTGGCCCTGAGCGTCTCCGTGCTCTGGTCGCTGCACTCCGTGATCCTGCTCGGCGCCTTCGGCCTGCTCGTCGGGCTCTGTATCGCACCGGCCCTGATCAGCGGATACACCCTGGTGGAGAGTCTGGTGCCGGCCTCGGCACGGACCGAGGCGTTCACCTGGCTGACCGCGGCCGTGGCGCTCGGGCAGGCGGCCGCGGTGACCTCGGCGGGACAGCTGGCGGATGCCCACGGCGCCAGTGCGGGATTCCTCGTTCCGCTGGTGGGAACCGTACTGGCGCTGGCCACTCTGCTGGCGCTGCGCACCCGGCTGATGCCCGGTGGCGGACGGACCGCAGGGCGGATAGCGGCCCGCGGAACGACCCCGGAAGCCAGTGGCGAGGATCACCGCTCGCCGGTGCCGGTGGACTGAAACGTTGGAATAGGTCACTATAGACCGTCGTTAGCACTCACTGAGTGAGAGTGCCAGGAGGAAGACAAGTGCCGACCTACCAGTACCAGTGCACCGAATGCGGCGAGGGCCTTGAGGCGGTGCAGAAGTTCACCGATGACGCCCTGACCGTATGCCCGAGCTGCGACGGACGCCTGAAGAAGGTGTTCTCCGCGGTCGGCATCGTCTTCAAGGGTTCCGGTTTCTACCGGAACGACAGCCGCGGCGCGTCGTCGAGCGCGTCCCCGGCGGCCTCGGCGAAGGGCTCCGGCTCGGAGAAGACGGCGGCGTCCTCCGGTTCCTCGGACTCCTCCGGTTCCTCTTCGTCGTCTTCGTCGTCTTCCGCTTCGTCCTCCTCCTCGTCGTCGGCATCCTCGTCGTCGGCGTCGACCGCGAGCACCTCGGCCGCCTGAGGCCGTACGCCGTACGCAAGGCCCTCGGCCGCCTGAGGCTGTACACGAGGCTTCTGGACCCCGTCCGCCCTGTGCGGCCGGGGTCCTTGCCGTTCCCGGGGCCGTGGCTCCCGGGCTCCGGTTCCCTGGCGGATTTCCGGGGGTTCCGGCCCGCCCGAGCGTCGATAGTGTGATCGGTATGGCGAACACCAACGCAGAAATCGGCGTGATCGGCGGCTCGGGGCTGTACTCCTTCCTGGAGGACGTCACCGAGGTGACCGTCGACACGCCGTACGGCAGCCCGAGCGACTCTCTGTTCCTGGGCGAGGTGGGCGGCCGGAAGGTCGCCTTCCTCCCCCGCCACGGCCGGGGTCACCGGATTCCGCCGCATCGCATCAACTACCGCGCCAATCTGTGGGCGCTGCGGTCCGTCGGTGTGCGGCAGGTGCTGTCGCCCTGTGCGGTGGGCGGGCTGCGCCCGGAGTACGGGCCCGGCACCCTCGTCGTACCCGATCAGCTCGTGGACCGTACGAAGTCCCGGGTCGAGACGTACTTCGACGGGGAGACACGGCCGGACGGTGCCGTGCCGAACGTGGTGCACACGACCTTCGCCGATCCGT
Source organism: Streptomyces sp. NPDC094448 (assembly GCF_044763775.1). NCBI lineage: Bacteria > Bacillati > Actinomycetota > Actinomycetes > Kitasatosporales > Streptomycetaceae > Streptomyces > Streptomyces sp. NPDC094448. The sequence continues at coordinate 46,625 of NZ_JBIWGU010000019.1, forward strand.
ACTGCCCGGCGGGACGGGCCGCGGCGATGAAGGCGGCGCGTGGCCGCGACTGGGAGCCGGTTGACGGGGGCGCGCTGGTCGTCATCGAGGGGCCGCGGTTCTCGACCCGGGCCGAATCCCGCTGGTTCGCATCCGAGGGGTGGTCGATCGTCGGGATGACCGGGCATCCGGAGGCGATCCTCGCCCGCGAGCTGGCGCTCTGCTACACGGCGCTGGCACTGGTCACGGACCTGGACGCGGGCGCGGAGACCGGGGAAGGCGTCTCGCACACCGAGGTGATGCGGGTCTTCGGCGAGAACGTGGGGCGGCTCCGGGAGGTGCTCTTCGACGCGGTGGCGGCGCTGCCGGCGGAGGTGGAGCGGGACTGTCTGTGCGTGGGCGCGCACGACGGCTGGGATCTGGGGATCGACCTGCCCTGACCAGGGCGGGGGGACGGGATGCAGACCGGGTCGGGTACGGGCTCGTTGGATGCGGGCTGCCGGATGGGCGGCGGGACGCGGACGTGGTGGAGAAGTGGGCCGGTGGGGCGCTTGTGGGTGAGGACGTTGTCCACAGTCGGGGACCTGTCCACAGGCGTCGGCAGGATCGTGGCGGAAGGCGGATCGTGAGGGCACGCGGCCGGTGACGGCCGGATCCGGTCCTCGACGACAGGCGGTGCCCACGATGTCCGTTCTCCCTCCTTCTCCCTCTCCGTCCTCCCCTCCTTCTCCTTCTTCTCCTTCTTCTCCTTCTTCTCCACATTCGGGTCCGTCGGGTCTTTCGGGCCCTTCGGCGTATCCCGCGGGCTCGTTCCTTCCGCCGCCGTCCGTCCCGGGTCCCCGGAGCGTGCCGGAGTTCCCGCCCTTGCGGGTACGGGGCGGGGCGCACCGGCTCCGGAGGGCGTTGCGGCGGCACGGGCGTGTACTCGCGGCCGGGCTCGCGGTGGTCGCGGCTGCCGTGGCCGCATCGGGCGCCCGTAGTGCTGTGGGGACGGAGGGCGCTCCGTCCTCCGCCGGTGCGGCTGCGCGTGACGGGACGAGGGCCGTGGGGGCGGCCGGACCTCCGGTGCGGATGGTGTCGGCTCCTGTGCGGATCGCCGACGCGGAGACGGTACGGCTGCTGCGCCCCGGGGACCGGGTCGATGTGATCGCGACGTCCGGCCCGTCTTCGGAACCGGGTTCGGGGCCCGCTCTGCGGACGGGTGCGGGCTTCGGGCCGGACACGGGAGCGGGCAGCGGAGCGGACGCCCGGGCGGATGGGCGGACGGTCGATGCGCGGGTGGTGGTGGCCGGTGTGCGGGTGACCGCGGTGCCCGAGCCTCCGGTGCGGCCGGAAGGGCCGGAGGGGCTTGAAGGCGACGGCGGCGGGGCGCTGGTGGTGCTCTCCGTGCCACGGGCGTCGGCCGCCGAGCTGGCGGGTGCCGCAGCCACCTCCCGTCTCGCGGTGACGGTGTGCTGACCGCGGCCGGACACGCCCCCGGACCCCCCGGATACGGCACCGCCCCCGCCCTGTCCCTGCAGACGGGCCCGGTTCGCACTGGCGTACCTTCGTTGCGTCTCGCGGTCACCCGGAATTGGACAGCGCGACCACTCCGTGCCGTAGGTTGCGGAGCGCTTAGCTCCGAAAACCGCGTTCGCAACGAAAGGCTCAGTGGTGACCGAGAAGAAAGTCAGCGTCCTGGAGGGCTTCAAGGCCTTCCTGATGCGCGGCAATGTGATCGACCTGGCGGTTGCCGTCGTCATCGGCGCGGCGTTCACCCAAGTGGTCAACTCCGTCGTGAAGGGGGTCATCAACCCTCTGGTCGGCGCCTTCGGCACCAAGGATCTCGACGCCTACAGCTCCTGCATCAAGGGCACCTGCCAGGTGGTCAACGGCGAGGTGCAGGGCATCAAGATCCTCTGGGGTTCGGTGCTCGGTGCGACGCTGAGCTTCCTGATCACGGCCGCGGTCGTCTACTTCCTGATCGTCTACCCCCTGGCCAAGTATCTGGCCCGCAAGGCGGCCCGGGATGCGGCGAAGGAAGGCGCGAAGGAGGTCGTCGAGCTGTCGGAGCTGGAGGTTCTCAAGGAGATCCGCGACGCCCTGGTCGCCCAGTCCCGGGGCAACGGCACGACGGGCGGATCCGTGGGGCGGCCGCAGCCGTAGGCGGTCTGTTCGGAGGTCTCCGGGCCGCGGGTCACAGGTGGTGGGGCGGCTTCTCGTCGAAGAAGCGTGCGAGGTCGTCGGCGCTGCCGCCGCCCGCCGGAGGCCGCTCACCCCACCCGCGGTCCGTGTCGTCCGAGGACTGCCGGTCCAGCGGATCGTCGAAGATCAGGGCCGGCGCAGGCTTCGTGCGCCCGGGGTTCTTCGCGTCTCGCGGGCCGGGGGCGGGGGCGGTACTCATAACTCCAGGGTACGGCGGGTGGCGGTGGGCGTCAGCGGTCCTTCGGGCCCAGCGCCCACAGGCCGAGGACGACGAAGAGCGACAGACAGAGGAAGGCCCCCCACCACCAGGCGGCTGCGGTGCGGCCCGCCATCCAGGCGTCGGGGACCACGGTCAGGCCTCGCAGCTGTCCCGCGACCGCGGTCAGGACGAGGACCAGCCGCGCGGTGAGCCCCGCGGCCCGCTCCGGGTACTGCTCCGGGTACTGCTCCCCGCCGGCGCCGGGCTCCGGGCCGCTGCGGCCGATCCGGGGGTCCGTCCAGCCGCTGCCCGGCCTGATCCGTGGATACCGCTCCTGGACGGCAGTGGGGTGACGGCTTAGGCCAGTCGGCCCGGGACCTGGATAGGGAGGGTGCCGGGCGCGGGATGGGCCTCGTATGACGATGCCCTCTGCCGGAGACGGCCCCGAAGTCAGCCCCGAAGACCCGTCCGGGTCAGAGGCCGGTTCCGGGTCGGGCGCCGGAGCCGGTCCCGCAATCGGGGCGGGGTCCGGAGCCGGTTCCGGTTCCGGTTCCGGTTCCGGAGCGGAAGCCGAGGCGGAGTCCGGGGTTGGGGCAGGGTCCGGGGCCGGGGCGGGCGCCGGGGCCCGGGGCGCGGGGCGGTCGGGCGCCGAGGCCGGGTTGGCGCCGGGGAGCGGGGTGGCGCCTTGGCGGCGCATGCTCCCCCGCCGTACCGATGAGCCACACCGTGCCGCGACCCCGCTGGAGCTGTTCTTCGACCTCTGCTTCGTCGTCGCCGTGGCGCAGGCGGGCGTGCAGCTCGTGCACGCGGTCGCCGCGGGGCATATCGCGCAGGGCGTGGCCGGGTACGGGTTCGTCTTCTTCGGGGTGTGGTGGGCGTGGATGAACTTCACCTGGTTCGCCTCCGCCTACGACTGCGACGACGTGCCGTACCGGATCGCGACGCTGGTGCAGATCGCCGGGGTGCTGGTCTACGCGGCCGGGGTCCCGCGGGCGTTCGACGCGAACGACTGGAGCATCGCGGTCGCCGGGTATCTGATCATGCGGCTCGCGCTGACGACGCAGTGGCTGCGGGCCGCGGCTTCGGAGTCCGGCGAGGCACGGCGTACGGCGCTGCGGTACGCCGGGGGGATCACGCTCTGCCAGCTGGCATGGGTGGCGCTGCTGTTCGCGCCGGACGACACCAAGCGGTGGCTGTTCCTGGTGGTGATCGCGGGCGAGCTGGCGGTGCCGCTGTTCGCGGAGTTCCGGCACCGGACGCCGTGGCATCCGCACCACATCGCGGAGCGGTACGGGCTGTTCACGCTGATCGTGCTCGGGGAGACGATGTCGGCGAGCACGATCGCCGTCCAGTCGGCGCTCGACGAGCACAAGGCGGTGGCCGAGCTGCTGCCGCTGGCGGCCGGGGGCCTGCTGATCATCTTCTCCGCCTGGTGGATCTACTTCGCGGTTCCCGAGCACGAGCATCTGACGTCCAACCGGCGGGCGATTCCGTGGGGTTACGGCCATGTGCTGGTGTTCGGTTCGGCCGCGGCGATCGGCGCGGGCATGGAGGTGGCCGTGGAGCACGCGGTCGGTCAGGCGCGGGTGTCGGACGCGGCGGCCGCGGCCGCGGTCACCGTTCCGACGGCGGTCTTCCTGCTGACGGTGTGGCTGCTGCACTCCCGGCATTTCAAGCGGGGTGCGGCACAGCAGTCGGTGCTGCCGCTCGCGGCAGCGGCGGTGCTGGGGTGCACCTTCGGCGGGAACTGGGCGGTTCCGGCGGCCGGTCTGGTCGCGGCGGCAGCGGTTGCGGTCGGTGTGGTGCTCTCGGAGCGGACGCGGGGCGCGGCGCTGCCCGCGTGATACGGAGACCCCATGAATGATGCGACGGATGCAACGAATGCGGAAGATACGGCGAATGCGACGGCTGCGGCAGGTGTACGGGACGGGCTGACGGATGTGGCCGGGCTGCGGGTGGGCCATGCGGAGGTGCCGGGTGCGGGGGCGCTGAGCGGGACGACGGTGGTGCTGGCTCCGGAGGAGGGTGCGGTGGCGGCGGTGGACGTCCGCGGCGGCGGGCCTGGCACCCGGGAGACGGATGCGCTGGACCCCCGCAATCTGGTGCAGCGGGTGGAGGCGGTGGTGCTGACCGGCGGCAGCGCGTTCGGGCTGGACGCGGCGGGCGGGGTGATGGCGTGGCTGGAGGAGCGGGGGCGGGGGGTGCCGGTGGCACCGGGACGGGTGGTGCCCGTGGTTCCGGCTGCCTGTCTGTTCGACCTGGGACGCGGCGGAGACTGGGGTGCCCGGCCCGGGGCGGCGACGGGCCGGGCAGCGGTGGAGGCCGCGGAGGCGTCGGGCGAGGGGGCTCCGGTGGCGGAGGGGAATGTCGGGGCGGGCCGGGGTGCGGTGGCCGGTGGCCTCAAGGGGGGTGTGGGGACGGCGAGTACGGTGCTGCGGGGCGCCGGGGCGGATGGTGCCGATGTGACGGTGGCGGCGCTGGTGGTGGTGAATGCGGCGGGGTCGGTGCTGGATCCGGCGACGGGGGTGCTCTACGGGCAGTACGTGCACGGGACGGGCGGCGGTGCGGCGGGGGCTGCCGGTACGGGGACGGAGTGGATCCGGTTCCCGGCGCCCGCGGTGCACGCGGCGGCGCTGGGGCAGCTGGAGGAGGCGCGGGAGGCGAGTGGTCCGCCGCCGTTGAACACGACGCTGGCGGTGGTGGCGACGGACGCCGATCTGGTACGGGCGCAGGCGCACAAGCTTGCGGGTACGGCGCACGACGGTATCGCGCGCGCTGTGCGTCCGGTGCATCTGCTGAACGACGGCGATACGGTCTTCGCGCTCGCCACGGGGGCGGTGGGGCTGCCCGTGGAGAGTCCGCTCGCGCTGAACGGGTTGCTGGCGGCGGGTGCGGATGTGGTGTCGCGGGCGGTGGTGAAGGCGGTTCTGGCGGCGGAGTCGGTGGCGGGTCCGGGCGGGGTGTATCCGGCGTACCGCGATCTCTATCGGTAGCCCACCGCACTCGTCGTACTCCTGGCCGAGGACATCAACTGACATGCCAGATATGCACCGTTGACAGCCGGCGGGAACTTCCCCAAGAGTTCCTACGTTTTCGGTAAGGCTGGACGCGGTGTCGGAAGCAGGGGCTACTTTTAGCTATCAACGTGTTACTTGTGGCGACGGCCAGGAGACCCACTTTGAACGATCCGTACGAGACAACCGAGACGCACCTCGCGCGACTCCTGGGTCGGGCGCTCAACTCCTTCGACCTGCCGGATACGACGGTCGAGAGACTGTACTCGGCTCTGGCTCACGCGAGTTCGCTGCATTCCTCGCACCACAGCGCGGATCTGGACCGGGCTACGTACCGTCATGCGTATCTGCTCACCGACGGCTCCTCGGTGGTGCTGTGGGAGCTGGTGCACAACTCGGGGCCGGGCAGTTCGGAGCAGCACGAGGTGTATGCGGACGAGTCGGAGGTGCGGCTGGCCGCCTCCCGGCTGCCGTCGGGCTTTCCCGGTTTCGCGGACCCGGGTCCGGCAGCCCGCCCGGATGCGGGTTTCGGAGCCGTCCACGGCTCCGGCAGGGGCGGCGGGCACGGCGGCACGGGTGCGGGCGGTCCCGGTTCGCGTGGTCCCGGTGCGGCCGGCCCCGGTACAGGTGGCCCCGGTACGGGTGCCGTTGGTACGGGTCCTGGCGGCACCGATGCGTCCGGCGGTGACTACGGCGTCGCGGACGCGGCGGACCGGGGTGCGCTCGGGCCCGCGGGTCTGGGTTCCGATCCCCTTCCGGGCGGGGATTTCGGTCCCGTTCCCGGTCCGGGGTTCGACAGCGATATCGACCTGCTCGCCGGTCTGCTGGCGGCGCCGCCAGCCCCGCTCCCCCGGATGTACGTCCCGGACAACTCCGCCGACCACGCCCGCCGGGTGCTGCGCCGCGCGGAGAACGCGGACGGTCCCGGCCCGAAGACGGCGGAGCTGCTGCGCAGCGCGTTCGCCCACCACATCACCCAGGTCTTCGGACGTCAGTGCCGGGTCGGCGACCGGGAGGCCGGGTTCACCCTCTACGAGCATGCGTTTCTGCTGATCGACGGGGCGGAGGTCTCCCTCTGGGAGGTCGAGCACACGGCGACTCCCGACGGCAGGCATATGTGCGAGGTGTATGGGTCGGAGAGTGATGCGCGAGGGGCGATGGAGTCGCGCGGGCGGGGTCGCTCGGTACCGCGCGCCGGTCTCTGACGGAGCTTCCGCCGTCCCGTGCGGGCAAGGCCGAGGGCCCTGGGATTCTTCTCCCGGGGCCCTCGGTCCATTTCTGTTGCGTCCATCGCCCTCAAGGACTGCCGCCCCAAGGACTGCTGCCTCAAGGACTGCTGCCTCAAGGACTGCCGTTTCAGGAGGTCAGCGCGGTTTCCCTGACCTTCTCGGTGTTCACAGCGCCTTGCGGGTCCCCGGTGCTCTCCTCCGCCGCGGCTCCGGTGGCGGTGCCCCGCGGCTCGCCGGGGAGTTCACCGCCGCCGCCTTCCAGGTGCTGGGCCGGTCGGGCGGGCAGCGCGAACATCAGCAGGAAGATCACGGCCAGGACCGCGACGATCCACCACAGCGACCCCTGGAAGGCGTCCGAGAAGGCGGTTCCTGCGGTGTCCGGGGTGAGCCGCTCCTCGTCGATGGCGCCGAAGAAGACGACGGCGACCAGTCCGAGTCCGAGGGCGGTGCCCATCTGCTGCACGGTGCTGATCAGCCCGGACGCGGATCCGGCGTGCTCACGCGGTACGCCGGACAGGATCGCGTCGGTCAGCGGGGCCACGATCAGGCCCATTCCGGCGCCCATCAGCACCAGCGGGGCGATCATCTGCCAGGTGGTGATGGCGGTGCCGTAGCGGTCGGCCTCCCAGATGTAGAGCAGGAGTCCGGCGATCATCGTCAGCGCACCGGCCTGGAGGACCTTGCGGCCGAACTTCGGCACCAGCTTCTGGACCGAGATCCCCGCCGCGACCGAGACGGCTATCGAGAACGGGACGCCCGTCAGCCCGGCGCGCAGCGCGCTCCAGCCCAGACCGGTCTGCATGTAGATCGTCCAGACCAGGAAGAAGACACCGAGGGCGAGGCCGAAGACCAGTTGGACGGAGATTCCGGCGGCGAAGGACTTGACCGAGAAGAGGGAGAGTTCGATCAGCGGTGAGCCGTCCTTGCGGGCCTTGTACCGCTCGTAGGCCACCAGGGCTCCGAAGACCGGCAGGCTGCCGGCCATGCAGACGTAGCCCCAGACGGGCCAGTCCAGTTCATGGCCGCGGGTCAGCGGATAGACCAGCATCAGCATGGCGGTGGTGACCAGGACGACGCCGACGAAGTCGAGCCGGAGCGCCTTCGGTGCCTTGGACTCGGCGATGTACTTACGGCCCAGGATCAGTCCGGCGATACCGACGGGCAGGTTGATCAGGAAGATCGGCCGCCATTCGAGGCCGAAGAGGTTCCACTCGGTGAGCAGAGCGCCGAGGAGCGGTCCGGAAACCGCGCCGAGTCCGACGATGGCTCCGAAGAGTCCGAAGACCTTGCCGCGTTCATGGGCCGGGAAGGTGGCGTGGACGATGGAGAGCACCTGGGGGACCATCAGGGCGGCCATGGCGCCCTGGAACAGCCGGGCCGCGATGAGCATCTCGGGGTTGACGGCGAGACCACAGAGCACGGAGGCGACGGTGAATCCGCCGATGCCGATGAGGAAGAGGCGCTTGCGGCCATAGATATCGCCGAGCCTGCCGCCCGTGATCAGACCTGCGGCGAAGGCCAGAGCGTATCCGGCGGTGATCCACTGGATGGCGCCGAAGGACGCGTCGATGGTCCGCTCGATGCTGGGGATCGCGATATTGACGATGGTGACATCGACGAGGTCCATGAACGCGGCCGTCATGATCACGGCGAGGGCTATCCAGCGGCGCCGGTCGGCCTCTCCTCCGGCGGCGTTCTCACCGGCGGCGGGACCGGAAAGGCCGTCGGGCTCATCGGCCGGGGATTCCGGTGCACTGCTCTGGGCTGGCTTTGAGGTCATGTAAGGACAGTAGGAGGCCACTAGGACAGAAGCAGTCCTAGTTGGGGTCATCCTGGGAAACATGACGGATACTCCAGTACGCCTGTTGAATCTTCTCTCCCTTCTCCAGACGCCGCGCGAGTGGCCGGGCAGTGAGCTGGCCGGCCGGTTGTCGGTGAGCACCCGGACCATCCGCCGGGATATCGACCGGCTGCGGGATCTGGGCTATCCGGTGGAGGCCACGAAGGGTGCGGTCGGTGGATACCGGCTGGTCGCGGGCGCGGCGATGCCTCCGCTGCTGCTCGACGACGAGGAGGCGGTGGCGATCGCGGTGGGGCTGCGGGCCGGGGCGGGGCATGCCATCGAAGGCGTCGAGGAGGCGTCCGTACGGGCGCTGGCAAAGCTGGAGCAGGTGCTGCCGAACCGGCTGCGGCACCGGGTGTCGGCCCTGCAGAACGCGACGATCCCACTGGTCCGCGGTGACGGGGCGACGATCGACCCGCGGACGCTGACCGTGATCGCGGGTGCGGTGAGCGGGCGGGAGAAGCTGCGCTTCGGCTATCGCGCCGGGGACGGCGCGGAGTCGAAGCGGCTGGTGGAGCCGTACCGGCTGGTGTCGACCGGGTGGCGCTGGTATCTGGTGGCGTACGACCTGGGCCGGGAGGACTGGCGGACCTTCCGGGTGGACCGGGTGTCGGAGCCGTTCGCGACGGGGGCGCGGTTCGAGGCCCGGGAGCTGCCGATGGACAGTGGGGCGGAGTTGCTGAAGGCGACGATGTCGAGGCGGTCGCAGAACGAGTACGACGTGGAGGTGGAGTTCGAGGCTCCGGCGGAGTTCGTGGCGGCCCGGCTGCCGGCGCATCTGGGGTCGCCGGTGCCGACCGGGGACACGAGCTGCCGGCTGCGGCACCGCTCCACGGACTCGGTGGAGTGGCTGGCGGTACGGCTGGCGCTGGTGGACTGCGAGTTCACCGTCCGGTCACCGGTCGAGCTGGTGGAGTACGCGAGGGATCTCGGCGCCCGTCTGACCAGGTCGACAGCGGTCTGAGGGAAGCCCGCGCCCGCGGGGTAGGCCGCACGTGCCACTGGCCACTGGCCACGCACAAGGGGCCCCGTGGGAAGCCCGCGCCCGCGGGGTAGGCCGATGGTCCGCCGCGGGACGGCGGGCGGCGGGAAAGGGCCGGGCACGGCGGCACCCTGACCGGCACGAGAGAAGCAGCGGTGCGGGCTCGGCAGAGGACCGGCACGCCGGACACCGGTACGGCACGGCGGGCGCGGCGGAGAACCGGCACGCCGGGACACGGAGCGGCCCAAGAGCAGCGCAGGCCCCGGCAGAGGAGCAGGGCAGGGAAGGACCCCGAGGCCGGGGGGATGGCCTCGGGGTCCGCTCGGTGGGGGCCTGTACGGACCCGGGTGGCGGGGTCCCGACCGTGGGACGCGCCGCCGGCCGGGTGGTGGTACGGCGGCCGGGCGCCCGGCCGCCGTACCACCGGGCCTTGTCCGGAAACGGTCCGGGAAGGGTCCGGCCTGCGCTGTCTGGCCCTGCGCCGCGGCGCGTCCTACGCCGCCTCGTCGAAGCCCGTGTCCCGCGCCATCCGCTTCAGCTCCAGCAGCGCATGCTTTTCGATCTGGCGGATGCGCTCCCGCGTCAGGCCGTGCTCCTTGCCGACCTCGGTCAGGGTGCGCTCCCGGCCGTCGACGATTCCGTACCGCATCCGGATGATGGAGGCGGTGCGCTGGTCGAGCTGTCCGATCAGATCGTCGAGTCCCTCGCTGCGCAGCAGCGTCAGCACGGACTGCTCCGGCGAGATCGCGGAGGTGTCTTCCAGCAGATCGCCGAACTGGGTCTCACCGGCGTCGTCCACGGCCATGTTCAGGCTGACGGGGTCGCGGGCCCAGTCCAGGACGTCGGTGACGCGCTCGGGGGTGGACTCCAGCTCCTGCGCGATCTCGGCGGCCTCGGGCTCCCGGCCCTTCTCCCGGTTGAACTCGCGCTGCACCCGGCGGATCCGGCCCAGCTCCTCCACCAGGTGGACGGGGAGCCTGATGGTGCGCGACTGGTCGGCTATGGAGCGGGTGATGGCCTGGCGGATCCACCACGTCGCATAGGTGGAGAACTTGAAGCCCTTCGCGTAGTCGAACTTCTCGACCGCGCGGACCAGGCCCGCGTTCCCCTCCTGAATGAGGTCGAGCAGCGGCAGACCGCTGCGCGGATAGCGGCGGGCGACGGCGACGACCAGCCGGAGATTGGAGCGGATGAACACGTCCTTCGCCCGCTCACCCGCGGCGGCCAGCGCCTCCAGCTCCTCGCGTCCGGCTCCGCCCGCCTCGCCCTCCACTTCGCCGTCGAGGATCTGCCGGGCATAGACCCCGGCCTCGATGGTCTGGGACAGCTCGACTTCGCGGGCCGCGTCCAGGAGCGGCGTACGCGCTATCTCGTCGAGGTACATGCCGACGAGGTCGCGGTCGGCGATCTCTCCGCCGGAGGCGCGAGCGCTGCTGGCCCGGCCAGTGGGTCCCTTGGTCTCGGACTGGCGACGGGCGACGGCACGGGTGGCCATGCGAGCTCCCTTGCTGAGTAGGTCGCGACACCCTTCCGGGTGCCCTGCTTCCGATGGAATCAACGATTGCAATCCGGACAGAATTCCCGTGGAGCCCGGCATTTTTTATGATCTTGCAGTACCCTGTCCGGCCACATGAGGAGGTTGCATGATCCGCTCCGGGCAAACGCCAACAGAGCTGCAGGTCAGAGCGGGTAGGGAGGACGATCTCGCGGAGCTGACCGCGCTCTACAACCACTACGTCGTGGAGACACCCATCACGTTCGACACCGCTCCCTTCACCACCGAGGAGCGGCTTCCGTGGTTGCGCTCCCACCCTGAAGACGGCCCCCACCGCCTTCTGGTTGCCCGGGACGCCGGTCAGGCCCTGCTCGGCTATGTCACCACCAGCCCGCTGCGCCCCAAGGCCGCGTACGCGACCTCGGTCGAGGTCAGCATCTACTGCGCCCCCGACGCAGGCGGCAAGGGCGTGGGCACGGCGCTGTACGAGCAGCTGTTCAAGGCGCTGGAGGGCGAGGACGTACACCGGGCGTACGCCGGGATAACCCAGCCGAACGCGGCGTCGGAGCGGCTGCACACCCGCTTCGGGTTCCGCCCTGTGGGGACGTATACGGAGGCCGGCCGGAAGTTCGGCCGCTACTGGGACATCACCTGGTACGAAAAGCCTCTCGGCCCCGGCACGGCCTGACCACGCGCCGGGCCCACCGCGCCGGGCCCGCGCCCGCCCTGGGCGCCGCGCCCGGAGACGTAGGACCGAAGGCGGGGGCCGCGTGGGGCCACGGCCCGTTACGGCCCCCGCGAGGCCCGCCTAGGGTCCGGACCATGACGACCCAGCCTCCTCGCCCCTCCCCGGTCCGGCAAGGTGACCACGCCGCCGAACCCACCACCAACACCACCAACACCACCACCAACACCACCACCGACACCACTCGCACCACCGACACCGGCATCCTCGACGAGGCCCTCGGACGCATCCATGTCTCCGGCCCCGAGCGCAACGGCTGGCTCAGCAATCACGCCCCGATGGCCGTCGAAGCCCTGGTCCGCCACGGCAGCTCCGCCGCCGTCCACCGCTGGCTGGACCGCTACCGCGACAACCTGGAGGAGATGCCCGCCCCTTACGCCCCGATCACCCCCGCCACCTGGCGCGAAGCCCTCGGCGACCCCCGCCGGATCGCCGACTGGGCGCTCCACTTCGAGCGGGAGACCACGGAGCGGCCGTGGCGCGAGGTGCTGGCCGAGTGGTGGCCCCGGCTGCTGCCGGGCATCGCGGGCGGCGCCACGCATCCCGTGATCCGGGTGGGCCACGCCGTACGGACGCTGCTGACGACGGAGGAGACCGCGCCCCGGATCACCGAGTTGGCGCACGCCCTCGGCTACTGGACGGCCCGCCACGCCCCGCTGCCGGACGTTCTGCGGTTCACGGACTCGCCTGCGGCGGCGGACGCGGCGCTCGGCGCGGTGACGCCCGTACCGGACCAGTCCGGCGGTATCCAGTCGCGGCTCGCACAGCTGACCGAGCTTCCCGGCTGGGCGGGCGCCGCCGCCTCCCCGGACGAGGCGGAGGCGCGGCTGGGCGAGCTGGTGACCGCCGCGGTGCACCGGTACGCGACCCATGGCCACGCCGAGCCGGTGATGCTGGTCCATGCGGCGACCGCGCCCAATGCCGTACTCCGGACGCTGCCCGCGCTCCCCCGGGAACTGTGGGCGCCGAGTCTGGGGGCGGCGTGGGCGGCGTCTGCGGCGGTGACCGCCGTGTATGCGCCCGCGGGGCTGACTCCGTGGGAGGGTACGGCCGCGGACCGGACGCCGGAGGAGATCTTCGAGGCCGCGGCGGCCCATGGCGACGACCACACCATCAAGTTCACGGACACGGCGCTGGACATCGGGGACGCCGGGGCCCTGACGGCCGCGGTCCGCTCCATCGAGCTGAACGAGCCGTTCCTGTAGGAACTCCTCGGCAACCGAATCGGACCCGACCGCACACGAACCAGGACCCGAACCCGACGCACGCGCCCCGAACCCGACCGCACACGAACCAGACCGGACCGGGACCCGACCCGCACCCGCACCCGCACCCGCACCCGCACCCGCACCCGACCTCACACGAACCGGACCAGCCCCGGACCCGACCCGACCCGACCGGCCCCCCCATCAGGCCCGAACCGGCTCAGCCGAACTGCAAAGACCGTTTGGCGAGCCCCCACCAGAAGCCGTCGATCACACTGCGCCCCCGCTCCAGCTCGCCCTCCGACGCGCCGAGGGTGACGAACAGCGGTGCGAAGTGTTCGGTACGGGGGTGGGCGAGCCGCCCGGCCGGCGCGGCGTGCTCGAAGTCGAGCAGCGCGTCGATATCGGCGGCGGCGAGCGCCTCCCGCCCCCAGTCGTCGAACTCGACGGACCAGCCGGGGGTGCCGTCGTGCCGGAGGGCGGCGAGGTTGTGGGTGAAGAACCCGCTGCCGACGATCAGTACGCCCTCGTCGCGGAGCGGCGCGAGCCTGCGCCCGATCTCCATCAGCCGCTGCGGGTCGAGCGTCGGCATCGACACCTGAAGGACCGGAATCGTGGCATCCGGATACATCTCGACCAGCGGTACGTAGGCGCCGTGGTCAAGCCCCCGGTCCGGCACGTCCTGGACGGGCGTTCCGGCCCGGCGCAGCAGTTTCCGTACGGATTCGGCGAGGGCGGGCGCGCCGGGGGCCGCGTACCGGACGCTGTAGTAACGCTCGGGGAAACCCCAGAAGTCGTACACCAGCGGCACGGTCGTGGTGGCGCCGAGGGCGAGAGGGGCCTCCTCCCAGTGGGCGGAGACGACCAGGATCGCGGCGGGCCGGGGCAGCCCGGCCGACCAGGCGGCGAGCTGGCCGGGCCAGAGGGGGTCGTCGGCGAGCGGGGGCGCGCCGTGGGAGAGGTAGATCGCGGGCATGCGTCCCGCCGGAGGCGTGCCGGACGGGCCGGCGGGGGTGGCGGTGGTCATGGGAGGCTCCGATCCACTTGAAAGTTCAAGCTGCACCCACTCTAAATCCGATTTAGTTCAACTTTCAAGAAAGGGTCGTAGAGTAGAGGTATGAACACGGCATCCACGGCGCCCGTCGCCGAAAACGAAGGCGAAGGCGGGGGCGGGGGCGGAGTCACGAGCGGAGGCGGCCGGGTGCCGCGCTGGCTCAGCGATGACGAGCAGCGCGTCTGGCGCGCCTATCTCCATGCCACCACCCTCTTCGACGACCATCTCGACCGCCAGTTGCAGCGCGATGCGGGGATGCCGCATATCTACTACGGACTGCTGGTCCAGCTCTCGCAGGCGCCGCACCGCCGCAAGCGGATGACCGATCTGGCGATCGACGCCAAGATCACCCGCTCCCGCCTCTCGCACGCCGTCGCACGGCTGGAGCAGAAGGGCTGGGTACGGCGCGAGGACTGCCCCTCCGACAAGCGCGGCCAGAACGCGGTGCTGACGGACCAGGGGTACGCGGTGCTGAAGGAGGCCGCGCCCGGCCATGTGGACGCGGTACGCCAGGCGATGTTCGACCGGCTCTCGCCCGAGCAGATCGAGCAGCTCGGCGAGATCATGCTGATCATCGCGGACGGGCTCCAGCCCTCGGACTCGGGCGCCGACCTGCCCTGGCTGCGCTGAGCCCCCCGGCCCCTGCCCCGGACCACTGCGGTACGGCACACCTCACGCCCACCTCACGCACCCCTGTACGCCCCCGGCCCCGGCCCCGGCCGCCCACACCCGCCCCTCCCCCCTTCCTCCTCTCCCCCCTCCCCTCTCCCCTCTCCCCTCTCCCCTCTCTCCCGGCTTGGACATGCGGGAGGGCCCCGCCGGATCTCTCCGACGCTGTTGGCGAATTCTTCGGGCCTTGGCTTCGCCCCGCTGGTTATCCGGCGGGGCGAAGTGCTGCCAGGTGGGAGGTTCGGGTGCGGGCT
>NZ_JBIWGU010000020.1:0-42687 GCF_044763775.1 Streptomyces sp. NPDC094448
CGCATCCACACCGTCCTCCAACCCAAAGCCGACGCCGCCTGGCACCTCCACCACCACACCCGCCACACCGACCTCGCCGCATTCGTCCTCTACTCCGCCGTCGCCGGTGTCATGGGGAGCCCCGGCCAGGGGAACTACGTGGCGGCGAACGCCTTCCTCGACGCGCTCGCGGAGCACCGGAACGCCATGGGCCTGCCCGCGCAATCCCTCGCCTGGGGCATGTGGGCGGACGTCAGCGCGCTGACATCGAAGCTCACCGCAGCGGACCGTGAACGCATCCGGCGTGCCGGATTCCCGCCGCTCAGCGCGGCGGACGGCATGCGGCTGCTCGACGCGGCGGCGCGTACCCCGGAGCCGGTCGTCGTCGCCACGACGGTCGACACCACCCGGCTCGACGGCCCGGTCGCACCACTCCTCCGCGGTCTGGTGGCCCAGCGGACCGGACCGGTGCGCGGGGTCGCCCGGAACGCCGGCGACGAACCGCTGGCGGTACGTCTCACCGGACGCACCGTCACCGAGCAGCGGCGCGTGGTGCTGGACATCGTGCTCCGCCAAGCGGCCGCGGTGCTCGCCTACGGCGCGGGCGAGCGGGTGGCGGCGGACCGGCCGTTCCGGGAACTCGGTTTCGACTCGCTGACCGCGGTCGACCTGCGGAACCGGCTCGCGGCCGAGACGGGGCTGCGGCTGCCGACGACGGTGGTGTTCAGCCATCCGACGGCGCAGGCGCTCGCCGGGCATCTGCTGGAACTGCTCGCTGCTCCCGCCACCCGGTCCGCGGCCGACCCCGTGCCCGCCCCGGATGTCCCGTACCGGGACCAGGATCGGGACCGGGACCGGGACCGGGACGAGCCGATCGCGATCGTGGCGATGGCCTGCCGGCTGCCCGGCGGCGTGACCTCACCCGAGGAGCTGTGGCGGCTCGTCGAGTCCGGCACCGATGCGATCACCATGGCGCCCGGGGACCGGGGCTGGGATCTCGACGGGCTGTACGATCCGGATCCCGACGCGGTGGGCAAGGCGTACAACCTGCGGGGCGGATTCCTGGACGGAGCGGCGGAGTTCGACGCGGCGTTCTTCGGCATCAGCCCACGCGAGGCACTCGGCATGGACCCGCAGCAGCGACTGCTGCTGGAGACCGCGTGGGAAGCCGTCGAACGCGGCCGGATCGACCCCGCTTCGCTGCACGGCCGGGAGGTCGGCGTCTATGTCGGCGCGGCGGCGCAGGGGTACGGGCTCGGCGCCGAGGACACCGAGGGCAACGCGGTCACCGGCAGCTCCACGAGTCTGCTGTCCGGGCGGATCGCCTATGTGCTCGGGCTGGAGGGCCCGGCCGTCACCGTCGACACGGCGTGTTCGTCGTCGCTGGTCGCCCTGCATCTGGCCTGCCAGGGGCTGCGCCTGGGCGAATGCGAGCTGGCACTCGCCGGCGGCGTCTCGGTACTCAGCTCACCGGCCGCGTTCATCGAGTTCTCCCGCCAGCGCGGTCTGGCGGCGGACGGGCGCTGCAAATCGTTCGGTTCGGGCGCGGACGGTACGACCTGGGCCGAGGGCGTGGGCGTACTCGTTCTCGAACGGCTGTCCGATGCCGAGCGGCTCGGGCACACCGTGCTCGCCGTGGTCCGTGGCAGCGCCGTCACGTCCGACGGGGCGTCCAACGGGCTCACCGCGCCGAACGGCCTCTCGCAGCAGCGGGTGATCCGCAAGGCGCTCGCCGCGGCCGGTCTGACCGCCGCCGACGTGGATATCGTCGAGGGACACGGCACCGGCACCCGGCTGGGCGACCCGGTCGAGGCGGACGCCTTGATCGCGACGTACGGGCAGAACCGCCGGGAACCGGTCCGCCTCGGCTCACTGAAGTCGAACATCGGGCATGCGACGGCCGCTGCCGGTGTCGCGAGCGTCATCAAGATGGTGCAGGCGATCGGGGCGGGCACCATGCCGCGGACGCTGCACGCGGACGAGCCCTCGCCCGCCGTCGACTGGACCGCGGGGCGGGTGGCGCTGCTCACGGAGAACCGGCCCTGGCCGGATGACGGGAGTCCGCGCCGGGCGGCCGTCTCCGCGTTCGGGCTCAGCGGAACGAACGCCCATCTCGTCCTCGAACAGCACCGTCCGGCGCCCGTCGCGCCCCGGCCGGCCCCCGAGGAGCCCCGGCCGGTGCCCTGGGTGCTGTCCGCGCGGTCGCCGGCCGCGCTCCGGGCGCAGGCCGCCCGGCTCCGCGACCATCTGGCGGCGGTCCCGGAAGCCGACCCGCTGGACATCGGATACGCGCTGGCCACCAGCCGCGCCCGGTTGCCGTACCGCGCCGCGGCCGTCGCCGCCGGCATCGACGGGTTCCGTACCGTACTGGACGGTCTCGCGGACGGCGTCGACGCGCCCGGAACCGTCACCGGGACCGCCCAGGAACGGCGCATCGCTTTCCTCTTCGACGGCCAGGGCGCCCAGCGCGCGGGCATGGGGCACCGGCTCCACCGGAGTTTCCCCGTCTTCGCCGCCGCCTGGGACGAGGTGTCGGCCGCGTTCGCCGGGCAGCTTGAGCACTCCCCCACGGACGTCTTCCACAATGAGCGCGGTGAGCACGGTGAACTCGTCCACGACACCCTGTACGCGCAGGCCGGTCTGTTCACGCTCGAAGTGGCACTGCTGAGACTTCTCGACCACTGGGGTGTGCGCCCGGACGTGGTCGTCGGGCACTCCGTCGGCGAAGTCACCGCGGCCCATGCGGCGGGGGTGCTCACGCTCACGGACGCCGCCAGGCTGATCGTGGCCCGTGGCCGGGCGCTGCGGGCGCTGCCGCCGGGGGCCATGACGGCGGTGGACGGCACCCCGGCGGAGGTGGGCGCCTTCACCGCCTCCACGGATCTGGACATCGCCGCGGTCAACGGCCCGACCGGCGTGGTGGTCACGGGCGCACCGGACGACATGGCCGCGTTCGAACGGGAGTGGGCGGCGTCCGGGCGGCGCGCGAAGCGGCTGAACGTCGGGCACGCCTTCCACTCGCGGCAGGTCGACGGAGCCCTCGACGACTTCCGTACCGTCCTCGAATCCATCCCGTTCGGTACGGCACGGTTGCCGGTGGTGTCCACGACGACGGGCCGTGAAGCGGCGGGCGAACTCGCGACCCCGGAACACTGGCTGCGCCATGCGCGCCGGCCGGTGCTCTTCGCGGACGCCGTCCGGGAGCTGGCGGACCGCGGCGTGAACATGTTCGTGGCCGTCGGGGCGTCCGGCGCTCTCGCCTCGGCCGCATCGGAGAACACCGGCGGGAGCACCGGGACCTATCATGCGGTGCTGCGCGCCCGGACCGGCGAGGAGACCGCGGCGCTGACCGCCGCCGCCGAACTCCACGTACACGGAGCCCCGGTGGACCTGGCCGTGGTCCTGGCCGGCGGGCGCCCGGTGGACCTCCCCGTCTACCCGTTCCAGCACCGCTCGTACTGGCTGGCGCCCGGCCCGAGCGGCGGTACGCCGACCGTCTCGCCGGACACCGTCCGGGGTGAGGAGCCCGAGGCGGCGGAGCCGGACATCGCGGAGATCGTCCGGCGGAGCACCGCGGCGCTCCTCGGTGTCGCCGACCCCGCCGGAGTCGACACGGAATCGACGTTCTTCGCGCTCGGTTTCGACTCGCTGGCGGTGCAGCGACTGCGCAACCGGCTCACCTCGGCAACCGGTCTCGACCTGCCGGCATCCGTCCTGTTCGACCACGACACCCCGGCCGCCCTCACCGCCTATCTGGAGGACCGGCTCGGCGACGGCGCGGACGGCGGCCCGCCCACCGTGCTCGAACTCCTGACGGAGATGGAGTCGCTGGACGCCGCGGACATCGCGGCGACACCGGCCCCGGAACGTGCCGCCATCGCCGATCTCCTCGACACTCTCTCCCGCGTCTGGAAGGACCACCGATGAGCACCGACACACACGACGAGACGACGTCCGCCGGCCGCTGCCCGTTCGCGATCCAGGACGGTCACCGGGCGATCCTGGCGAGCGGCACGGTGGGCTCCTTCGATCTGTTCGGCATCAAACACTGGCTGGTCGCAGGCGCCGAAGACGTCAAGCTGGTCACCAACGACCCGCGGTTCAGTTCCGCCGCACCGTCCGAGATGCTGCCCGATCGGCGCCCCGGCTGGTTCTCCGGTATGGACCTGCCGGAACACAGCCGCTACCGGCAGAAGATCGCCGGGGACTTCACGCTGCGATCCGCACGCAAGCAGGAGGCCTTCGTCATCGAGGCGGCGGACGCCTGTCTCGACGGGATCGTAGCCGCCGGGCCCGGCGCCGATCTGATCCCCGGGTACGCGAAGCGGCTCCCCTCCCTCGTCATCAACGCGCTGTACGGGCTCACCCCCGAGGAGGGAGCGGTACTGGAGACCCGGATGCGGAGCATCACCGGCTCGACCGACCTGGACAGCGTCAAGACCCTGACCGATGACTTCTTCGTCCACGCCGGGGAGCTGGTCCGCGCCAAACGCGACGAACAGGGCGACGATCTGCTCCATCGCCTCGCCGCCACCGCGGACGGCGAGATCTCGCTGAGCGACGACGAGGCGACGGGGGTGTTCGCGACCCTGCTGTTCGCCGGGCACGACTCCGTACAGCAGATGGTCGGCTACTGCCTCTACGCGCTGCTGAGCCACCCCGAACAGCAGGCGGCCCTGCGGGCCCGCCCCGAGCTGGCCGACCACGCGGTGGAGGAGATGCTGCGTTTCCTCCCGGTCAACCAGATGGGGGTACCGCGCGTCTGTGTCGAAGACGTCGATCTGCACGGCGTGCGGATCAGCGCGGGCGACAACGTGATCCCGCTCTATTCGACGGCGAACCGCGACCCGCGGCTGTTCCTGGACCCCGATGTGTTCGATGTGCGGCGTCCGCCGGAGGGGAACTTCGCGTTCGGCCACGGCATCCACAAGTGCCCCGGGCAGCACATCGCCCGACTGCTCATCAAGGTCGCGTCCCTGCGGTTGTTCGAGCGTCTCCCGGACGTCCGCCTGGCCGGCGACGTACCGATGAACGAGGGCCTCGGGCTGTTCAGCCCGGCCGAACTGCGGGTCACCTGGGGTGCGGCATGACCCCGGTGCCGGAGACCCTGCGGCTGCCGAACGGGACGACGGTCTCCCATATCAACCAGGGCGAGGCGCAGTTCCTGTACCGGGAGATCTTCACCGAACGCTGCTATCTGCGCAACGGCATCGAACTCCGCCCGGGGGACGTGGTCTTCGACATCGGCGCCAATATCGGCATGTTCACGCTCTTCGCCCATCAGGAGTGTCCCGGAGTGGCCGTGCACGCCTTCGAGCCGGCGCCGCTGCCGTTCGCGGCGCTGCGGGCGAACGTGCTGCGGCACGGCGTCCCGGGCCGGGTGGACCAGTGCGCGGTCTCCGACGAGGCCGGTGTCCGCAGGATGACGTTCTACCCCGACGCCACGTTGATGTCGGGCTTCCACACGGATGCCGAGAGCCGCAGGGAGCTGCTGCGTACGCTCGGCCTCAACGGCGGCTACACCGCCGAGGACGTCGACATCATGCTCGCCCAGCTGCCCGACACGAGCGTGGAGATCGAGACCGCCACGGTCCGGATCTCCGACGTCGTCGCGGAGCGCGGCATCACGGCGATCGGCCTTCTGAAGATCGACGTCGAGAAGAGCGAACGGCGCGTCCTCGCCGGTATCGACGACGCCGACTGGCCCCGTATCCGCCAGGTCGTCGCCGAGGTCCACGACACCGAAGGGGCGCTCGGCGAGATCGTCGCGCTCCTGCGCGGCCACGGCTTCACCGTCGTCAGCGAGCAGGAGCCGTTGTTCGCCGGTACGGATATCCACCAGGTCGCCGCACGGCGGCCGGCCGGCTGAACCGCCGGGGCGGCGAGGTCGCCGGGAAGCTCCCTACCCGCACCGGTCGCCCCGGCCCGCCAGCTCGCTGACATCGGCCAGTTCCCTCGGAAGCTGCTGACGGCCCTTCACACCCAGCTTGCGGAACACGTTCGTGAGGTGCTGCTCCACGGTGCTGGCCGTGACGAACAGGTGGTCGGCTATCTCCCTGTTCGTACGCCCCACGGCGGCAAGTGCGGACACCCGGCGCTCCGACTCCGTCAGTGACGTGATGCGCTGTCCCAGCGTCGCGTCCCAGGCACCGCCGACGTCCGACGGCTTCGCGCCCAGCCTCAGCAGCAGGGGAGCCGCACCGCACTGGGTCGCCAGATACCGGGCCCTGCGGATCAGGCCCCGTGCCCGGTTGTGCTGCCTGACCAGGTTGAGTGCCTCGCCCAGGTCACTGAGGACAAGGGCCAGTTCGTACTGGTCGTTGCAGGTGACCAGCAGATCGGCTGCCTCCTCCAGCAGGTCGATCCGCTGGGGCAGTGGACTGTAGGCCGCCTGCACCCGCAGGGTCAGGGCACGCGACCGGGAACGCATCGGCCGGGACAGCTGGTCGGACAGGAGCCGGAGCCCTTCGGCGCGGTCGGTACCGGGCGTCAGCAGCGCCTCGGCGGCGTCGACCCGCCAGAGCACGAGGCCCGGTACGTCGACGGCCCAGTGCCGCATCCGGTCCCCGCACTCCCTGAACAGTGCGTACGCCGCCCGGTGCCGCCCGGTCGCGAGGTGGTACCGCCCACGGGCCCAGAGCAGATGCACCCCGAAGAGGCTCTCCGAGGTGTCCTGCGGCAACGGCTCGGAGAGCCACCGGTCGGCCCGGTCGAGATCGCCGAGCCGGATCGCCGCGACCACGGTGCTGCTGAGGGGCAGCGTGGCAGCCACTCCCCAGGTGGGTACGAGCCGCGGCCCGAGGGCCGTCTCGCCGTAGGCGACGGCGGTGGTCAGGTCGCCGCGGCGCAGGGCGGTCTCGGCGCCGAACCCCGCGTAGAGCGACTCGTCGGCCGGGGTACGCGCGGCCTCGTCACCGGCCAGTCGGTCGACCCAGAACTGGACGGCCTCGGTGTTCTCGGCGTACAGGACGGCCAGCAGCGCCATCATCGCCGTGGTCCGGTCCGCCGTGGCATCCATGTACTGGAGGACCCGCTCGGCATGGGCGTCCGCCAGCTCCGGGCGGCCGCGCAGTGCCGCGATGACGGCCTTGTCCGCGACCGCGCGCTGCCGGACCGGTCCGCGGAGTGCGGCGAGCCCGCCCGCGGCGAAGGAGTCGGACCTGCGCCACGGATCCGATCGGCCGGGATGGACCAGCGCGAGGGATAACTCGCCGACGACCAGCAGTGCACGGTCCCGGTCGTCGCCGCCCGCGGGAGGCTGGGCCGCCAGTACCTCGGCCGCCTCCCCCGGCCGGCCGGCCATCGCCAGCCAGTCGGCGAGGGACACGGCGTGCTCGCGCGAGAGCAGTCCCGCGCGCGATGCGGTGAGCAGCTCGGGCAGATGCCGGCCGGCCCTCATCGGATCGCAGATGCGTTCGACCCCGGCGGCCTCGACGCGCAGCGCGGCCCGGGTGACGGGGTCGTCGCAGGCCCGGTGGGCGAGTTCCAGATATCCGACCGCTTCCTCCAGTTCGCCGCGCAGATGATGCTCCCGCGCGGCCTCGGTGAACAGCTCGACCGCATCCGCGCCGTGCACCCGGCCGGTGCCGATCTGGTGGCGGGCGAGCACCTGCCCGGCCACACCGTGGTTCCGCAGCAGTTCCAGCGCCGACTCGTGCAGGTTCCGGCGGTCCAGCGCCGACAGGTCGTCGAGGACGATGGAGCGGGCTTCCGGGTGCGGGAACCGTCCGTCCTGCAACAGCCGTGCGTCGTTCAGCTGCTCGCAGACCTGCTCGAACGTTTCCGAGTTGAGGCCGGTCATCCGCCGGACGAGTACGGGTTCGGCGCTCGCGCCGAGTACCGCGGCCGCTCGGGCGATATGCAGCGCCGTCGGGCCGCACCGGTAGAGCGACCCCAGGTAGGCGAGCCGATACGCCCTTCCCGCCGCAGCCCCCGTACGGCCCGTGGCCCGCGCCTCCCGGATATCGTTGATCAGGCCGTGCCCGAGGAGCAGGTTTCCCCCGGTCGCCCGGAACGTCTCGGCGAGGACGTCGTCGTGCGTGTCGCGGCCGAGGTGCCGGCGCACCAGCTCGGCGGTCTCCGTCTCGCTGAGCGGCCGCAGCGCGATCTCCTGGTAGGAGCGGAGGCTCAGCAGTTCCGCCTGGAAGCGGGAGTCGGCGGGTGTCGGGCGGCGCAGCTCGGTCAACACGATGGAGATTCGGGCGGGGCCGATACGGCGGGCGAGGTGGAGCAGACAGAGCAGCGATGCGCCGTCGGCGTGGTGTACGTCGTCGACACCGATCAGTACGGGCCGGTCCGCGGCGAGCGCCAGCAGGGTCCGGGTGAACTCGGCCCGCAGCCGGGTGTCGGTGCCGATCGGCGGGCCCTCGCAGGAGGCCGTGAGGCGGGCGAGCCCCGGGGCTCGGGCGGCCAGTTCGGGATGGTCGAAGAGCTGGCCGAGCATCCCGTAGGGCAGCGCGCGTTCCTCCAGGGAGCACACCGCGCGCAGGGTGACGAAGCCGGTCTTGGCCGCGCCGGCATCGAGCAGTGCCGTCTTGCCGCTGGCGATCGGCCCGGTGATGGTGACGACGGCGCCCCGTCCGCTTTCCGCGCCGGAGAGTGCCCGGTGGAGGCGGTTCAGCTCGTCGTCACGGGCGATCAGTTCATAAGGGGCTGCTCGCACTTCCGGAACCACCTCGCGGCCGTCGTCTCCATCGGTTTCGGCACCGTGCATTTACCGGTAAATACAACTATGTATGAATGGCATTAACTAACAGCGTGATCGGGCTTCTCGGACACTTCTCCTCTTGGTGTCACGAGCCTTACGCCCCGGGCCACCATTTCGGCCACGTGTTGCTGGTGCTCGACCAGATAGAAATGGCCACCCGGGAAGACTTCCACGGTCGTCGGCGCGGTCGTGTGCCCGGCCCAGGCGCGGGCCTGTTCCACCGTTGTCCTGGGGTCGCTGTCACCGATGCATACGGTGATCGGTGTGTCCAGCGGCGGCCCGCTCCGCCAGCGGTACGTCTCCGCCGCGACGTAGTCGGCACGCAGCGGCGGCAGGATCAGCGCCCGCAGTTCGTCGTCCGCCATCACCTCGGCGCTCGTCCCGCCGAGCCCGGCCACCGCTGCCAGCAACGCGTCGTCCGACGCCAGACGGATGGTGTC
Organism: Streptomyces sp. NPDC094448; assembly: GCF_044763775.1. Taxonomy (NCBI): domain Bacteria; kingdom Bacillati; phylum Actinomycetota; class Actinomycetes; order Kitasatosporales; family Streptomycetaceae; genus Streptomyces; species Streptomyces sp. NPDC094448. The sequence continues at coordinate 9,127 of NZ_JBIWGU010000020.1, forward strand.
GGTGAGCGGATGCGACGGTGCGCGGACGCCCGAGACGATCAGGTGCGCCACCGGGATCCGCTGTGCCAGCTCGAACGCGAGCGTCCCGCCCATACTGTGCCCGAACACCACCAACGGGCGGTCGAGGCCCGGCTTCAGGACCTCCGCGACCAGCTCGGCGAGGGCGTGCAGGTCCCGCAGCGGCTCCTCGTCCCGGCGGTCCTGGCGGCCGGGGTACTGCACGGCAAACACATCGGCCACGGGGGCGAGCGCACGGGCGATCGGAAGGTAGAAGGTCGCCGACCCCCCGGAGTGCGGCAGCAGCACCACCCGTACCGAAGCGTCGGGCGCCGGGAAGAACTGCCGCAGCCACAGTTCCTGTTTCATCGAGTACATCCCGTCCGGGTCACGGGCGCCCTGCGGGCCCGGGGGGTCACGCACCCCGGACGGCCGTGCGCCGTGCCCGTCCCCACCGTGCCGCCGCCGGACCCCCGCGCGATCCGGTTCCGGCCTTCGCGGGCCGGAAAGGCGGGCGAGGAAAGTGGCGCGAATTGATGATCCCGGAGCGGCAGCCCTGCGGCTGTACCCATCCCGCCGGGGAGTGTCACCGCTCTCCGACGGTATTGAAGAACGCACATGCCGGCCTCCAGTCCAAAGATGGCAAATCGACACTAACGATGCCGGTGACGGACGTGACACCCCTGACCAGGCGTCTCACCCCCCAGCGCGGAGGCTGGGGCTACTTGACAACACCGACATCACTCGTCGATATTTCGACCACATGACGGCACTCGGGCCGTCCGCCGATGGAATCCTGAATGTGCCGCGGCCCATCTGTGTTCTTGTGCGTGCTTCTGTGTACTTCTGCGGTCACCCGGGCGCACCGAATTCAGCCGCGCCGGCCGGCGCGGGGCACGAGGACAGGGCACCCGAACGTCTCCGGCCTCATCCGGGCCGACGGCACGGGGAACGGTGCGCCGGCTGTCGACGGGCGCATCGAGCGCCTCCATTTCGCCCGATCCGCCCGTCCTCGTTCACGAGTTTTCCCGCCGGGCAGCGGTGAAGCCAATACATCGTTCTGATGGTGGCCATCACCCGGGGTGATGCGGATCCGGTGATCGTCCGGGAACGTCCTGCCTCCCCCGGCGGCGCGCCGCGCGGCTGAGCGTACCGGCGGCGGGGCCCGGTCCGGACCGGGCGGGTTGCTAGCCTCCCGGCCATGGAGTTACGCACCCTGGAGTACTTCGTCGCCGTTGCCGAAGAACGGTCCTTCACCAGGGCTGCCGCACGCTGCCATGTCGTCCAGCCCGCGATCAGCCAGCAGATCCAGGCGCTGGAGAAGGAGTTGGGCGAACCGCTCTTCACCCGCCTGCCCCGGCAGGTGGTGCTCACTTCCGGCGGGGCTGCGCTGCTGCCGCACGCGCGGGCCTGTCTGGCGGCGGCCGCTGCGGCGGCCCTGGAGTTCGCCAACCGGTCCGGCCTGCTGAGCGGCACCCTGGCGCTGGGGACCGTCGGCGGCCTGGAGAGCACCTGTGTTCCCCGGCTGCTCGGTGAGTACCACCGCCGCTATCCGGGGGTGGGGGTGCGTCTCTCCGGGGCGTCCAGCCCGGCACTGCTGGCACAGGCCCGCAGCGGGGAGATCGACGCCGCGGTGATAGCGGAACCTCCGGGGGGTCTGCCCGACGGCTTCGACTCACGGCTGCTGCTGGAGGACCGCTTCGTCGCGGTGCTGCCCGCCGGGAGCCGGGCCCCGGACCATCCCATGACCCTCACCGAGGCGGCCCGCCGCCCCCTCATCGGCTACGGCTCCGGCACCGGGGCGCACGCCTTCGTCCGGGACGCCTTCGCGGCGCAGGGCCTGCGGCTGGACATCGCCTACGCCACGGCCGACGTCGCCCTCCAGGTGGCGCTGGTGGCCGAGGGGATCGGCATCGCCCTGACCTCGTACGCGAATCCCCTGCTCCGCCTGGACGAACGGATCGTCGTGGTACCGCTGGAGCCCGCGATCCGGCTGCGGAAGGTGCTCGCCTGGCGGCTGGGAAAACGTCCGGGGCCACCGTTGCGGGCCTTCCTCGACCTGCTGACGGAGCTGCCCTTCCGAGCGGATCCGGACGACGGGACCGTGCGGCCGAGCGGCGCCCATGCCCCGCCGCACGCCCGCCGGGCCCCTCAGGACTGAGGGGTGCCCGCGGGGGCTTCTCCGATCCCGATGGCGGCCTGCCGCAGATACGTCTGGAAAGCCTTCCGTTCTGTCACAGCGACAGCGTCTCACTGCCTCCGAAGGCCCCGCCGCCGTGCTCCCCTGACGGACTCCGGCGCGGTCTTGACGGCTCCCCTGCGCGGCGGGTGCCGTCTCCCCGGGACAAGCCGAGGCGTGTCGCACCGGGAGGTACGGCGGTCCCGACGCCCGGACTGCGGCCCCGCCTTCCCCGCTCCGGCGCGTGTCGGACCTTTGACGGCTCCCTGACGCGCACCGTTCGTCTCTTGGCGGGTACTTGACGCCCGGTGCCCGGACCTGTCAGGGGGTCGTCAATTCCTCGGCAGGCCGTGGTGCAGGGCGTACCGCCGGGCTTAGATTCCCCTTCTCCCCGAACCCTGCATGCCGTCCGTGCCCGTCAGCGCCGTCTGCGCTTCTTTGCGCCGTCCGTCGGCGACGGCTGTCCGGCTCTTCCGTCAAGAAGGTCTCCGTCATGTCACCAGCCACTCACCAGAAGGCTCCGGCTGTCTCCCCCGCCTCTCCGCCCGGCAGCGGGGGTGGCCGCAGGCGGTCCGCCCGGCGCAGAGGGGCGAGTGGACTCTTCGATCCGGTGCAGTTGCTGACGTCGTTCCCCGATGCCCTGCACAAGTTGAGGCCGCGGACGCTGGCGCGGAACCCCGTGCTGTTCGTCGTCGCGTCCGGGGCGCTGCTCACGACCCTGTCCGCGCTTTTCGATCCGTCCGTCTTCGCCTGGGTGATCAGTGTCTGGCTCTGGCTGACCGTGATTTTCGCCAATCTTGCCGAGGCCGTCGCGGAGGGCCGGGGGAAGGCTCAGGCGGAGTCCCTGCGCCGGGCGCGTACGGATACGGTCGCGGTACGGCTGCGCGACAACTGGCGCATCGGTACGGACCTCACCTCCGCGGTGACGGAGACCATCGCCGCCCGCGATCTCCAGCCCTTCGATTTCGTCGTCGTGGAGGCCGGTGCGGTGATCCCGGCCGACGGCGAGGTCGTGGACGGCGTCGCCGCGGTCGACGAATCGGCCGTCACGGGCGAATCGGCCCCCGTCATCAGGGAGTCGGGCGGCGACCGGTCCGGTGTCACCGGGGGAACCATCGTGCTCTCCGACCGCATCGTCGTGCGGATCACCTCGCGCCCCGGCCAGTCCTTCATGGACCGGATGATCGCCCTGATCGAAGGCGCCTCCCGGCGGAAGACCCCGAACGAACTGGCACTCAATATTCTGCTCGCCGCCCTGACCTGCATTTTCGTCCTCGTGGTCCTTGCCCTTCAGCCCATGGCCGCCTATGCGGGTGCCGCCCAGTCCACGACGGTCCTCGTCGCTCTCCTGGTCACGCTGATCCCGACGACCATCGGGGCGCTGCTCTCGGCGATCGGCATCGCGGGCATGGACCGGCTCGTCCAGCGCAATGTCCTCGCCATGTCGGGCCGGGCCGTCGAGGCGGCGGGCGATATCAGCACCCTGCTGCTCGACAAGACGGGCACCATCACTTTCGGCAACCGCGAGGCGGCAGGTTTCGTCCCGCTGCCCGGCATCGACGAACTGTCCCTGGCGACAGCGGCCCAGTTCGCCTCTCTGGCCGACGAGACCCCCGAAGGCCGGTCGGTCGTCGTGCTCGCCAAACGGAGGTACGGGCTGAGGGAGCCCGTCGACGGCGAACTGAGCCGGGCACGGTTCGTACGGTTCAGCGCGCAGACCAGGATGAGCGGAGTCGATCTGTGGTGGAGTGACGACGCCGCGTACCAGATCCGCAAGGGCGCCGCGGCCGAGGTGATCGGATGGGTGCAGATGCGGGGCGGTACCGTCCCCGCCGAGGCGCGGTGGTTCGCCGACACCATCGCCGCGTCCGGCGGCACACCTCTGCTGGTCGCCGTCGACGACCGGAGCGGACCGCGTGTCCTCGGTGCCGTGCATCTGAAGGACGTCGTGAAGGACGGCGTCCGGGAACGGTTCGCGGAGCTGCGCCGTATGGGCATCCGTACAGTCATGATCACGGGTGACAATCCGCTGACGGCCCGAGCCATCGCGCGGGAGGCCGGAGTCGACGACTTCCTCGCCGAGGCCACCCCGGAGGACAAGCTCGCCCTCATCAAGAAGGAACAGGAGGGCGGCAGGCTCGTGGCGATGACCGGCGACGGGACCAACGACGCGCCCGCCCTCGCCCAGGCCGATGTCGGCGTCGCGATGAACACCGGGACCTCGGCGGCCAAGGAGGCCGGGAACATGGTCGACCTCGACTCCAGCCCCACCAAACTCGTCGAGATCGTCGAGATCGGCAAGCAGCTCCTCATCACCCGGGGCGCTCTCACCACCTTCTCGATCACGAACGACGTCGCCAAGTACTTCGCGATCATCCCCGCCATGTTCACCGGCACCTACCCGGGCCTGGAGGCGCTCAACATCATGGGCCTGCACAGCCCGACGTCCGCCATCACCTCGGCGATCATCTTCAACGCCCTGATCATCGTCGTACTGATCCCGCTCGCGCTGCGGGGGGTGCGCTACACCCCCGCATCGGCCCATGACCTTCTGCTCCGCAATCTGACCGTCTACGGCCTCGGCGGCCTCGTCCTGCCCTTCGTCGGCATCAAGCTGATCGACCTGGTCGTCTCCACGATTCCCGGCCTGGGCTGACCCCGCCCCCTGCGGCGCGGCCGGGCCGGCACCACTGGACCGCCCCGACGAACAGCGGACATGCCCCGCCCGGTTTCGGTGGGCTGCAAAGCACAGCCCTGGTTTCGGAGCGTGGACCTGTCGGGGTATCCACTGTCAGTCCACCGCGTACGGTGAGCTGCCCGGTCGGGCCGCGGGTGATCCGTGTGGGCCGGTCGGGGACCTCCGGCATACCGTCCGCGGTTCGTACCGCAGTGCCCCCGAGGGCAGCGCCGCACCACTTAGGCGACGCGGTCGGCGTCCGCGCCGTCCGGCCGGATCCACGGCCGCTCGGCGCTGCCGAAGACCTCGGGCAGGCCACGGACACATTCGGCGGCGTGCAGGCAGCGCCCGGCCTCGAACGTGACCGTGATCGCCCGGCCCTTGCAGGACTACTTCCCGGACTCGGTACTCATACCGCCTCCGTGGCCGATGTGCCCGGTGGTTCAGTCGCTGACGCTGCTGCGGGACTGGTACAGCAGGCCCTGGTAGTCGGGGTGGCGGGCGATCCAGGCCGCGATGAAGGGGCAGGTCGCCAGCACCCGCAGGTTCGCGGCCCGCGCCTCGTCGAGGGCGGTGCGGGCCAGCGCCGACCCGATCCCCTTGCCCTCGTACTCCGGGCCGACCTCGGTGTGGACGAACGCGATCAGCTCCGGCGTACGGATGTAGTCCGCGAAGCCCACCACCTCGGTCCCGCCGTCGAGACGGGCCTCGTAACGCTTCGCCCCGGGCACATCGCGTACGTCGACCGCCATGGAAACTCCTCCTCAGGCACCTGATCCGATTCTGCGGGAACCCGGCCGATCGGGCCACCGTATCTCGTTGAACCGTCAACTTACAGCACCTTCCGCCGCACCCGGCCGTTCAGGTGACGAGGCAGTCCTCGACGAAGGCGAGCTGGCGAAGGGAGTATGCGCGGCTTCGGGTGTGGAGTTCGACGCAGTGCCCCACTGCGTCGAACCGTTCGGCACTCAGCGACGGCGCCCTGGTGAACCGGCCGGTCGCGAGGGACAGCGCGGCCTCGTCGGACATCCAGATGTTGTCGTGCTCGGGAAAGGTCAGTGCGACCGGCACACCGATATCCGCCGCGACGGACGGAAACAGCTCGGACCAGCGCACCGCGTCCTTCAGTTCCGGCATCGGCATCGGCCGGATCAGTTCCGCGTCGAGAGCCCGCCGGGTGGACATGTATGTGCCCCGGGGGCCGAGCATCACCTCGGCGTGGGGTTCCGCGGGGACTTCGACAAAGGGGTCGTCGCCGACGAACGAACCCCACATCTCGCGCATCCCGGGCCGCCAGGTCTCACCGAGGCCGCTGACCTCCACTCCGCGCAGACCGGGCACGCCCCTCGCGGCCAGAGTGAGCGCGATCATGCCGCCGATGGAGTGCCCGACGAGAACGGTGCCGAGCTGTGGCCGGACATCGTCGACGATCTTCTTCAACGCGGATACGAGAACCGTGGCCTGGCCGTCGAAGGACTGGACCGCCGCCCCACTTCCGGTGGCGCTCCCGTATCCGGGCCGGTCCAGGGCCACGACACACAGGTCGAGGGCGGGCGCGAGGGAGAGCAGTGAGCCGGGGCCGATGTCGTAGTAGGCGGAATCGTAAGTCCCGCCGTGCAGCGCGACGACCAGGCCGCGCGGCCGTGACGTGCGTCCGGATATCCGGCCGGAGAGTCCCAGCCCGTCGGCTCTGACGAAGTAGGGCGAAATCATGATGCACCGCTCCTTGGGGGTGTGATGATCCTGCTCAGCGTGGGGCGGGGGCAGTGCCTTCGAATCGTTCGGCCGTCCAGTGCGCCATCTCGTCGCCGGCCAAGGTCGCGCCGGAGGGCATGCCGTCGTGCAGCGGGGCGCCGAAGTGTCGGCCGGGGATCCGCAGATGGGTGACATCCGGGTGCGGGAGCAGCTCGGCGAAGCGCTTCGCGTCGGCGGGGAAGCATGCTTGGTCGCCGGTGAGTTCGATGAGCAGGGAGGGGACGGTGACCCCCGGCGCGCAGGCGGCGAGGTCGGCGCGGGCGGTGTTGGCGGACCAGGTGGAGAGCCACGCCTCGGGGGTGGTGAGCCGGCCGAAGCCGGTGATCCCGTAGTTGGTCAGGTCGGGCCTGCGTCCGAAAAGCGAGCCGTAGGGCCGGTCGTTGGGATCGAGGCCGAGGTCGACCGCTCGGAGATCGGCGTCCGTGCGGTGGACGGTGATCACCCCGGTGGCCAGTGCCTCGCGCCGGTCGTGTGCGTGCTTCCCGGCGGCGTACCGCTTCCGCGCCCGGTTCGCGATCTCGACCCTTTCCCGGGCGACGGCGTCGATGCGTTCGATCCGTGCGCGCTGGGCCCTGCGGTACCGCTCCACGAACTCCGGCGAGTAGGACGACGGTCGGGGTGGCACCGCGAATCCGTTGTCGGGGTGGTAGGGATCCAGTTCGGGATCGGCCGAGAGCGGGTCGGTCTCGTCGATGACCGAGGGGTCGATAACGCGCTGGAGCAGGGCGCCCTGTCCCGGATGGGGGGCCATCATGATCAGCCCGTCCGCCATCGGGAGTTCGGTCTCGGGGAGCGGGACCAGCTTCCCTCCGGGGGTGCTGTCCAGCCGGGAGACGGGTGGCAGGGCCGCCTGCTGGAGGTAGAAGGCGGCGAGGGCAGCCCCGCCGGAGTGGCCGACGGCGACGACGTGCCCGAAGCCGTACCGGCGGAGGAAGACATGCCCGGCCGCCATGTCGAGCAGAGCCTGCTCGTGGAGGAGTGTCAGGTCGTTGCCCGTCGACCGGGCGCCCTGGGTCCAGACCGCGAAGCCGTGCCGGAGCAGCTCGGGGACGAGTACGTGGTGGGAGAAGTCCTGACGGGGGTGCATGAGGAACGCGACGGTGGCGGCGCCGGGCACCGTGCGGAGGAGGCCGTGGACGGTGGCCCCGTCGTGGGTGGTGAGCTGGTGCGCGCTGGTGCGGGTTTGTTCGGGGAGGCTCGCGGGAGCCTGATAGCGGCCGGCTCCGAGAGAAGTGGTGGTCATCGCGCCTCCACTCGCAGGGCGTCCTTGTCGTGCTGGGTGATGACCGAGTCCTCCAGACCGGCGACGGCGCTGTACCAGACCGCGTGGCGGCAGCCGGTGGCCCGGCGGTCGATCACGATCGGTCCGGCGGCGGTGATCCGGAAGTAGGGGCCGATGCTGTCGACGGTGTTGGCCGGGTCCTGCCGGGCGACCGTGACGACACCGTCGTTCTCGGGGACTTCGAGTATGTAGAAGCGGGCCATGGTCACACCCGCTCCCCGTGGATCAGGTGCCGGTCCGGGCGGCCCGCTTCCCAGGCGGCGGCCCGTTCGGCGATCAGCTCGGCCTTGCGGGTCAGCAGCTGGTCCATCGACGGCGACTCCCCCGCGGTGACATCGCAGAGCGCCTGGATGGTCAGTTCGGCGTCGAGGTCCTCCTGCGGGGTGACCGGCCGCAACTGGCGGGTGATCTCCAGCATGTAGCCGTTCGGATCGTGGGTGTAGATCGACTCGATGGTCTCGTGCATCACCTGCATCTCCACCGGCCAGTCCGAGTCGTCCAGGCGGCGCCGGTACTCCAGCAGGTCCTCCTCGTCGGCCACGTTGAGGGCGATATGACGGGAGTTGCGGAAGAACTCCGGGGTGTCGTGCGGCAGCCGGGCCCAGGCGTCCCCGGGCGCGGTCGGGTCTCCGGCGGGCTGCCATCCGAAGTAGTAGAAGAACGCCAGCCGGTCGCCGTTGCCGATGTCGAAGAAGAAGTGGATGAAGTCCGGGTGCCGCTCCGGGCCCCAGCCGGCGGCACAGATGGAATGCACGACGGGGAACTTGAGGACGTCGCGGTAGAAGCGGACCGTGGCGCCCGGGTCGAAGGTGGGGAAGGCCGCGTGGTCGACTCCGCGGATCCGGTGTACGGGCCTGGGGGCGGCGGCCCGGCTGCTGTCCGACATGGGTGGTTCCTCTCGGGGGACGGGATGTTCAGGTCCGGGACACCGCTGCCGGGTCGTCCGGGACGGCCGCGTCGGCCATCAGCAGGGAGCCCGCTCCCGGCACCCGTACCGGGAGGCCGAGACCGCGCAGGATCGCGTGGGCGCCGGCGGTGGCCGCGGAGAGCACGGGCAGTCCGAGTTCGTCCTCGGCGGGCTGGATCAGGTCCAGGGACGGCATCTGCACACAGCAGGAGAGCACCAGGGCGTCGACCCCGGTGAGGTCGAGGTCGCGGGCGGCGTCCATGATCCGCTCCCCCGGGATGCAGCCGACCACGGCGTTGTCCGCCACTTCCAGGGCGCGCCAGTCGGCGACCTCGAAGCCCTCAGCCTCCAGATACTCCACGACCTGGTGGGCGAGCGGCTTCAGGTACGGCATGACGAGGGCGATCCGGCGGGCACCCAGCTCGTTCAGACCGCTGATCAGGGCGCCTGCGCTGGAGAGGACCCTGGTGTCCGAGCCGCCGGAGCCCAGCTGTTCGGCGATGCGGAACTCGGCTTCACGGTGATGGCCGGGGCCCATCGCCATGATGGCGACCAGGCAGGCGTAGAGCGCGACGTCGACGCCCGCGTCGCCGATCTCCAGGACACAGCGCTCGCGCTGCCCGTTCATGGCGCGCAGCTCCTCGGGGGTGACCGAGTGCATCCGCATACGGGAGCCGTGGAACGAGAAGTCCGCTCCGGTCTGCCGCAGGATCCGCGGGATCTCGGTCTCGACGGTCACATTGGTGCTCGGCACGATCAGGCCGATGCGATGGAGGGAGGTCATGGCTCTCCTTGTGTCTCAAATCGAGTCTAGACATGAATGTCGAATTTTCAACACTCACGTCAGAGATGGGTGTGCCGAATCGCTGAACGACCTGGCGAGGATGGTGCGACCGCCGCGCGGGAGTCGGCGCGCAGGCCGGATCAGCCGGGGAGGGTGCCCGCGTCCGCCGGCACGGAACCGGAGGTCACGGCGGAGGGAAGTGCCCCGTGGCAGGGCTCACGGAGCGCCCCGGAGCAGACGCGACCCGGGGCGGGCCGATGAGATCAGCGCTGCGGGTCGAGGCGGTCGAGGAGGACCCGGATCCGGTCCACGGTGCGGGCGGTCTCGGCGTGCGCCGCCGAGGAACGCTCCGCCGCGACCATGGCGATGGCCAGATCGGTGATGGTGTCGACCACCGCGTCCACGTCGGAGCCCCGGGAGAACCACCAGGCCACCCAGTTGCACATACCGAGCAGCGACAGGGCCGTCGTACGGGCGTCGGTGGCGCGGAACTCCCCGGTCTCGGTGCCCGCCTCGACGACGGTCACGATCTCCCGGAGCACCTTCCGTTTGGCCTCGCGGTGCTCGGTGCCCGCCGGCTCCGGCAGTACGGTCTCGGAACGGTCGAGGATACGGAACTGATCAGGGTGCTCGGCACGCTGGCGCACCAGCAGCGACACCACCGTCGTCAGCTTCTCGGTCGGCGAGAGGTCGGCTCGTCCGGACAGCTGCTCCAGGACCTCGGCAAGCCCCCGGCTCACCTGCTCGACGAGCATGCCGAGCAGCTCTTCCTTGCTCCGTACGTAGTTGTAGAGCCCCGGCCGGGAGATGCCGAGCGCGGTGGCGATATCGAGCAGCGAGGTCGACTCGTAGCCCTTCTCCGCGAAGAGCTCGGTCGCCTTGTCCAGGAGTTCGGAGGTGACGAGCTGCCTGCTCAGGGCGGAGCGGTTCGTCCTGTTCGCCGCTGCCTTCGCCATGCCGGGAGTATAGCCAGGACGCGTGGCGATCACGGCGGCGCTGCTCATGGGTGCACCACGAAGTCGGCCCGGCCGGCGGCGACGGCGGTGGCGGCCGGGGACCGCTCGCCCTCGGGCAGCGCGACCCCGACCGGACGGCCGCCCTGCATCCGCAGCCGCTCCGCCATGTCGACCCGGGCGGCGACGGCGTCCCGGTCCGACGGGCCCGTGACCAGGATCGGCGTACCTCCCGTACCGTTCAGCCGGGTCAGGGCCGCGTCGGCGGCGGTGTCCCAGACCTCGGGGTCGGTCCAGCTCAGCTCCTGCACGGTGGCGGCGGCATCGAGTTCCTGACGGGACACCATCCGGCCCGGCAGTGTGAGCCCCGGCTCCCGGACCGGTCGGGACAGTACCCAGGCGTCGAACTCCTCCGGCCGCTCCGGTACCGGGCCGCCGAGCCGGGCGAGCGCGCGCCGGACGCTCTCGGGCTGCTCGGTGGCGAAGTCCGCGAGGGTGAGGTTGCCCGAGCGCGTCATATAGGACACTGCGAGCTGTTCCGCGGGCCACGGCGCCCGCAGGCGGTAGCTGTCCCACCAGGCCTGGCTGCGGTGGGCGAGCTTCTTGAACCGCTCCACCGGGGGCCGCCGGGTCCGTTCGTACGCGGCAAACGCGGCCGGGACGGACGACTCACCGGTCAGCGCGTCGGCCAGGGCGATGGCGTCCTCCAGCGCGAGCTTGGTGCCGGAGCCCAGGGTGTAGTGGGCGGTGTGTGCCGCGTCGCCGAGCAGGACGATGTTGCCGGTCGACCAGCGGTCGAGGGTCAGATCGGTGAACCTGCTCCAGCGGGTGCGGTTGGTCAGCAGCGGCCCGCCGTGCAGTTCGGCCGCGAAGGCCCGCTCCAGCAGCGCCACGCTCGCGTGGTCGGTCTCCCCCGGTGGAACGCGTGCGTCGAGTTCGCCGAGCCCCGAGGACCGCCAGGTCGTGTCGTCGACCTCGATGAGGAAGGTGCTGCGGTCCGTCGCATACGGGTAGGCGTGGGCGACAAACAGACTGTCGCCCCGTGCGGCCGCGGAGAAGAACGCGGAGTCCACCGCGAATGCGGCCCCGCACCAGACGAAGCGGGAGCGTCCGGGCTTCGCCCGGACACCGAACTCGGCGGCGTACTTCTCCCGGGTGGCGCTGCGGACTCCGTCGGCGGCGATGACGGCCTCGGCGTCCACCGACGCCGCGTCGGCCGGTACTCCGGTCCGTATCCGGACCCCGACCGCGGCGGCGGCCTCGCCGAGGATGTCGAGCAGTTTCGCCCGGCCGATCGCGAGATTGCGGGCGCCGTGGAGAGTGACGGTGTCCGCGCGGCCCCGCAGCTCCAGGCTGTGCCCGGCGTACGAGGCATGCCGGAGCAGCTCCGCGGTCTCGGGGTCGGCGGCTTCCAGATTGCGCATCGTGGATTCGGTGAGCCCGACGCCGAACCCGAAGGTCTGTGCCGAACCCTCCGTCCGCTCGTGCACCACCACGTCGATACGCGGGTCCTTCAGCCGGAGCAGCCGCGCGGCGTACAGCCCGGCCGGGCCGCCACCGATGATCTCCACACGCCGGGTCATCGGCTCTCCCCCGTCTCCTCGGTCAGCTTCCGCTCGATATCGCCGCGCAGGGTCTTCTTCGACACCTTGCCCACATTGGTCAGCGGCAGTGTGTCCACGATCTCCACCCGCTCGGGCAGCTTGTATCTGGCCACTCCCAGTCCCAGCAGATGCTCGCCGAGGGTGGTCACGGTCAGCGGCTCCGTCCCGGGTTCGGGGACGAGATAGGCACAGCCCTTCTCACCCAGAACGGGGTCCGGCATGGCGACCAGGGCGGCAAAGCTCACCGAGGGGTGCTGGACGATCAGCTCTTCGATCTCCTCCGCGTGGATCTTCTCCACCCCGCGGTTGATCACGTCTTTGATCCGGCCCTCGATGGAGTAGTACACCCCGTCCGCGGTGATATGGCGGCGGGCCAGATCACCGCTGCGGTAGAAGCCGTCCGTGGTGAAGGAGTTCCGGTTGTGCTCCGGCGCCCGGTAGTAGCCGCGGATCGTGTACGGCCCGCGTGCCGCGAACTCGCCGATCTCGCCGTCCTCGGCCTCGTCCTCGCCACCGGGCTGGAGGATCCGGACCTCGTCGCCCGGGGCGATCGGTGTTCCCACGGTGTGGTGGCGCACCTCCTCCGCGGCCTTCGACGGGGTCAGCATGAACATGCCCTCGGCCATGCCGAACATCTGGCGGACCCGGATCCCCAGCTCGTCCCGCAGCCGCTCGGCGATCCCGGCCGGGAGCTTCTGCCCGCCCACTACGAAGTCGCGTACACAGCTCAGATCGGCACGACGGGCCTCGGGCGACTCCAGCAGCCGGATGGCCAGAGCGGGCGGCACCAGGGGCAGGATGTCGGGCCGGTGCTCCTCGACGAGGTCCAGCAGGCCGGTGATCTCGGCGGAGGGAGCCAGGACCAGGCAGGAACCGGCGAGCACGGCGGGCTGGACGGCCAGCGAGAGACCGGCGTTGTGCATGACGGGCAGCGGGTAGAGCAGCCGGGAGTCCGGGCCGTATCCCATCGCCTCGGCCCATGCGCGGGAGTTGTAGGCGTACTCCTCGTGAAGCCGGGGCGCGATCTTCGGCAGACCGGTGGTGCCCCCGGAGAGCTGGAAGACGGCGATGCCGTCGGGGAGCACCGTGGTGCACGGCAGCGGATCGCCGCCGCCCCGCCGGCCGGCCGCGACGATCCCGTCGTAGGAGTGCCCGTCGGAGGGAGCGTCCCCCCGGGCGACGACGACCGTTTCGACACTCCCCCGTGCCCGCAGCTGTCGTGCCTGGTCGAGCAGACGCCCGTCACGGAAGTCGGCCTGGCTGATCAGAAACCGGGCACCGGTGTGCTCGGCAAGGAGCCCCACCTCCCGCACACCGTGCTGCGGCAGCGTGCACACGGGCCGGGCACCGGCCAGCAGACACCCCAGATAGGCGACCACGGTCTCGGCCACGTTCCCCATCTGGAACATCACCGCGTCGCCGGGGCGGGCTCCGGCCTGTCCGGCGAAGCCCGCCGCGAAAGCGCGGGCCTCGCCGAACAGCCGCTCGTAGGTCCAGGTGCCCTCGGGGGTCACCAGAGCGGGGCGGCCCGCATGCTCGCGGGCCGCGCGCTCCAGCTCCGCGGGAAGCGTCTTCCCCCGCCACCAGCCGTGGGCGCGGTACCGCGCCCGGCTCTCGTCGTCGTAAGGCACCAGGTCCGGACCTTCGGCCCGGTTCTCTCTCACCATGGATGACATGCGATTCAGGCTAGCGACGCGAACGATGAAGGCGCAACACTTGTGTCAGACTTTCGACATTCATGTCAGACGCCGGACGGGGCGCTCCCCGACCGGACGGATCGCCTGCCCGGGGCGACCGGAGCGCACAGCAGCCCAGGGCTCTCACGGAGCGTCGATCACGACGTACAGACTCGTGATCCTGCCGTCGCCCACCAGGAGCACATCGCGTCCGGACGCCTTGGCCGGCCCGTCGGCAGGCCCCAGCGTCCAGCTGTAGGTGACGAGATCCTGCGCCTGCCGAATCGGTCCCGAACGGGTGATCACGGTGCCCGGGAGCTGCTCCTGGAGGCCGGAGATGGCAGCGTTCATCCCGTCGTACCCCCGGTGGGCGACGCCCGGCTCGCCGATGAACACCTCGGGCGAGTAGACCTTCGCGATCAAACTGTCGCGCTCGGCTCCGGCGGGCGCGTTCCAGGCGGCCAGATGCGCGGTGACGACACCTTCGACCGAGTCGTTCATGATGTTCCTCCATCAGTTCTCTGCGCTGGACACAGGGGGGTTGGCCGCCCGCCGGGGAAGCGGCACGGGAATCGGCGGACCGGCCGGGGCAGCCGGGCACCCCGCGAGTGGTAACGGGGACGCGAGAGGGGTCGATCCCGGCATATCGGTCACGGTCTGTGATCATGACATGGCGCCTCCCTTTCCCCGTCCCGTTCGCCATGGCCTGTCCGGGTGGATTCCCTCCGATACCGTCCAGTTGGCCAGGTCACCGCGGGCGGAGACCTGCATGGCGCCCAGGACGGCGGTATCGATGTGGCCGCCCCGGACCATGGCGAAGGAGAGGGCGGAGTCGAAGAAGGAGGCGCCGGGCAGGACGGTGACGGTCTCCTTGCCCGCGTTGATCAGGTCGGGGTCGACTTCGTCCTCGCAGGGATAGGGCCCGGTGCCCAGGATGCCGTTCTCGGAGTGGAGCACGACCTGCACACCGCCGGGGATGCGGCCGGGGATCAGAGTGGGCAGACCGATGCCGAGGTTGGCACAGCTGCCGTCGGCGAGTTCGGCGGCGGCGCGGGCGGCCATGCCGTCGCGGGTCCGGGGCATCAGACGCGTACCGTCCTCTTCTGGATGTGCTTGTCGGCGGCCTCTTCGGGGGTGAGCGCGACGATCCGCTGCACGAAGACACCCGGCAGATGGACCCGGTCCGGGAGCAGGTCACCCGGCTCCACCAGCTCCTCCACCTCGGCGACGGTGATACGGCCGGCCATGGCGGCGAGCGGGTTGAAGTTGCGGGCGGCCCCGGCGAAGACGAGATTGCCGTGCCGGTCGCCCTTCGCCGCGCGCACCAGGGCGAAATCGGTGGTGATGCCCCGCTCCAGGACATGGGCCACACCGTTGAACTCCCGTGTCTCCTTGGGCGGGGACTCGACGGCGGCCGTACCGTCCGGCGCGTACCGCCACGGCAGTCCGCCGTCGGCGACCTGGGTGCCGACGCCCGACGGGGTGTAGAAGGCGGGGATTCCGCTGCCGCCCGCCCGGAGTCGTTCGGCGAGAGTGCCCTGGGGGACGAGTTCGACCTCCAGCTCACCGGACAGGTACTGACGGGCGAACTCCTTGTTCTCGCCGACACAGCTGCCGGTGACCCGGGTGATGCGGCGGTCCGCGAGCAGGATGCCCGGGCCCGCTCCGTCCACTCCGCAGTTGTTGGACACCACGGTCAGTGCGGTCGCGCCCTGCCCGTGCAGGGCCCGGATCAGGACGCCCGGTATGCCGCTGAGGCCGAACCCGCCGACGGCGAGGGACGCCCCGTCGCCGATGTCGTGGAGTGCTGCGGCGGCGCTCGGGTAGACCTTGTCCATGGTCAGGTCCCCTCTCCCGGGCTGGTGATGCGGCCGGTCACCTCGCCCAGCCCGATGCGGATCCCGCCCGGTCCGGGAGCGGTGGCGGAGATCGTGATCTCGTCGCCGTCCTCCAGGAAGGTGCGGATGCTGCCGTCCGGGAGGCGAAGGGGCTGCTCGCCGTTCCGGGTCAGCTCGATGAGCGAGCCGTATCCGGTCTCGTCCGGGCCGCTCACGGTCCCGGACCCGTAGAGATCCCCCGTCCGGGTGGACGCGCCGTTGACCGTCATATGGGCCAGCATCTGGGCCGGCGTCCAGTACATGGCGGCATACGGCGGCCGGGAGACGAGGTGGCCGTTGAGCCGGACCTCCAGCCCGAGGTCGAGGCCCTGCGGCCCGGCGTCCGCGAGATAGGCGAGCGGTTCCGGGGAGCGCTCCGGGGGCCCGGTCCAGGCATACGCGAGCGCCTCCAGCGGAACGACCCACGGGGAGACGGAGGTGGCGGACGACTTGCCGAGAAAGGGCCCGAGCGGGACGTACTCCCAGCTCTGGAGGTCCCGGGCCGACCAGTCGTTGAGCAGGCAGAGACCGAAGACATGGTCCGTGAAGGCTCCGACCGGGACGGGCTGCCCGAGCGGCGAACCCGTCCCCACGACGAATCCGACCTCCGCCTCGATATCGAGCCGCTGGGACGGGCCGAACACCGGGGCCGCCGCTCCCGGGGGCCTGTACTGACCCCGCGGGCGCGCCACCGGCGTACCGGAGACCACCACGGTTCCCGACCGGCCGTGATAGCCGATCGGCAGGTGCTTCCAGTTCGGTGTGAGCGGCTCGGAGCCGGGCCGGAACATCCGGCCGAGGTTGGCCGCGTGGTGCTCACTGGCGTAGAAGTCCACGTAGTCGCCCACGTCGAACGGCAGATGCAGCCGGACCGTGCGAAGCGGGTGGAGCAGGGGCACGACGCGCCCCCGCTGCCGCGGTTCGGTGAGCAGCCGCCGGATGTCGTCGCGTACGCGGCGCCGGCGGTCGCGGCCCCGGGCCATGAAGGCATTGAGGGTCGGTCCCCGGAAGTCCTGGTCGTCCAAGGCGGGCGCCAGGTCCAGGACGTGGTCGCCGACGCGAACACCCACCCGGGGCGTCTCGCCCGGGCGTGAGAACACCCCGTAGGGAAGGTTGTCGACTCCGTACAAGGAGTCCTGGGGAAGGTCGAGCGCGGTCATGTGTCGGTTCTCTCCGGTGCGGTGGTGATGGGGCGGAAGCCCGGATCGGCCGGGTCCGCCGTCACGAGGCGGGCTCCGCCGCCCAACTCCAGGCGTAGCCGGGGTCCTCGACGGCCGCGGCGTCCTCCCCGAGGTGCAGCGGGGGCGGAAGGTGTCGACCATGACGGCGAGTTCGTCGAAGTACTCCTGCCCGAGGCTGCGCTCCTGCGCGCCGGGCTGGGGGCCATGCGCGTGGCCGCCGGGATGCAGGGAGACCGACCCCTGGCCGATGCCGGAGCCCTTGCGGGCCTCGTAGTCCCCGCCGCAGGAGAACACCACCTCGTCGGAGTCGACGTTGGAGACTCGATGTACACGCATTCGTCACCGATCGCGTTGCGGTAGAGCGGTGAGGCCCGCCACGGCGTAGGAGATCCGTACCTGGTCGTTCCCGAGGATCGGACGGCGGCCGGTGACCCGGTCGGTTCAGGCGCGCTGCGGGCCGGCGTGAATCGGCCGGGCGGGGACTGAGGCGAGGAAGGACTCGATGAGGTGGACCAGTGCGAGCGGTGTCTCGTCCATCGCGTAGTGACCCGCGTCCTCCAGCACCGTGAGCCGGCTGTCGGCGAACCAGGACAGGACGGTGGCCCGCATGACCTCGGCGGACAGTTCCGGGTCGTGGCGCCCGGCGATGAAGAGAGCGGGTACGGGGCTCCCGGTCAACCGCTTGTGGAAGTCCTCGCCGGCCCAGTCGGGCAGATAGGCGCCCATCGCCTCCCGGGTGGAGCGGGCGAAGGAGTCTTCGACCATCGCGTCCAGCCATCGTCCGGGCAGCCGCTCGCCGGTGGTGCGGTCGATGATGGCCCGCCGGAGCGCGGGGTCGTCCTGCGCGCGGGTGAACAGCTCCCGGGCGGTTTCGTCCAGTCCGGCGCCGGAAGCGGGGACGGGCGAGATTCCCACGAGACCGAGGAGGCGGCCGGGGACATCTGCGGCGAGCCGCTGGGCCACCTTGCCGCCCATGGAGTGGCCGACCACGGAGAAGGTCTCCCAGCCGAGGTGGCCGGCGAGGGCCAGGGCGTCGGTCGCGATCTCCTCGACGGTGAACCTTCCCGGGATCGACCGTGCGGCTCCGTAGCCGCGCTGGTCGAGAAGTGCGTAGGTGAAGGCGGACGCGTCGGCCCAGCGCATGAGCGGTGTGTAGGAGGTCCGGTCGCCGAACCATCCGTGGAGCGCGATCACCGGATGGGGGCCGTGGCCGTGGATCTCATGGGGCGGGACAGCAGGCATGTCACTCCTCCGGACGGGAAGGGCCGGTCGGGAAGGACCGGTTGGGAAGGACCGGTTGGGAAGGACCGGTTGGGAAGGGCCGGTTGGGAAGGGCCGGTCAGGTGCGGTGCAGCAGTACGGCCTTGACCGTGCCGCCGGCGCGGACATCGGCGACGGCGGTGTTGATCTCTTCGAGCCGGTAGGTGCGGATCATCTCGTCGAGGGGGAAGCGGCCCTGCCGGTACAGGTCGAGCACGCGCGGGATCAGTACCCGCGGTGCCTGATGGCCCATGACGGAGCCGGTGATGGTGCGTCCCTTGAGGAGCTCGAAGGCGTTCGCGCGCAGGTCGGCGTCGAGTGCGGCCACACCGAGCACGGCGACGGCTCCCAGCGGAGCGAGGACGCCGAACGCCTGGTTCATGACCGCGGTGACGCCGGTGGACTCGACGGCGAAGTCCACGCCGCGCCCGGCGGTGAGGTCACGCACGGCCTCCGCGGTGTCCTCGGTGGCCGGGTCGACCGTCTCGGTCGCGCCGAGGCGCACGGCCAGTTCCCGCCGTCCGGGGTGCGGATCGACGGCGATGATCCTGGCCGCGCCCGCCACCCGGGCCGCCATGACCCCACTCAGGCCGACCGTTCCGGCACCGAGCACCGCGACGGTGCTGCCGGGAGTGACCCGCAGCGCGTTCCACACCGCGCCCGCTCCGGTGACGACCCCGCAGCCGAGCGGGGCCAGGATCTCGGGGGCCACATCGCTCCCGACCACCACCAGACCGCGGGGGTGGGCGAGGCCGTACCCCGCGAACGAGGACTGGCCGAAGAAGTGGTCGTGCACCGGTTCACCGCGCTGGTCCCGCAGCCCGGCCGACCCGTCGGCGCGGGCCGCCGCAAAATTGAGAGCGCCGTGCTCGGGGCAGTAGGCGGGTTGACCGTCGTGGCAGTTGGCGCAGCGTCCGCAGGAGTCCAGGCTCAGTACCACCTGCTCGCCCGGGCGCACCCCGGTGACGGAGGCGCCGACCGCTTCCACCACCCCGGTGCCCTCGTGTCCCAGGACGACGGGCCTGGGGGTGGGCAGTGCCCCGGAGGCCGCGGCGAGATCCGTGTGGCAGAGGCCGGCGGCGGTGTAGCGGACGAGCACCTCGTCCGGGCGCGGGTCCTCCAGCTCCAATTCCTCGACATGGAAGCCTTCATGGCCCTCGCGGGCCACGGCGGCGGTGACGGTGGTGGTCATCGGGTGAGCCTTTCGACGGGATGGACGTGTGTCCCGGCCGGCTGGAACGGGTCCGGCGTCGTGTGCCTGTCGCCGGCGACAACCGAGGCGATACAGGCAGCGGGCCGTTGCCGGTTCGGCGCGGACTCACCGGCCGGATCGTGGGCCTTCCCGGCAGAGCGGATGTCTCCGGCACCGGGGCGGCTTCGGTCCGCCGAGCCGTGACGACACCTCGGGCCGGGGGTCGCCCGCTCACCGCCGGTGGCCCGGCGTGCGGAAGGGAGCGGGCACGGGCCTACGTCTCCTGGAGCTGAGGGCGCTCCGCGTGGAAAGGATGCTAGGACATTTAATTGTCAACTGTCTATATAAAATTCCGGGCACTCCACCCCGGCGGCACCGCTCACCCGGGCAGGCGGCGCGAGGCGGCGCCGGACCCAGGTCCGGAGTCCGGAGTCCGGGGTCCGGGGTCCGGGGTCCGGGGTCCGGCCACCCTGAGGCGGCCGAACCCGACCGGCTCAGACGGCCGACACCTCGGGCGAGATACCGGTTCCCCCGTTCGCGGCGTCGCGGGCGGCGAGCAGCGAGGCATGCGTGGGCGCATCCGGGACGCTCACCGGGCGGTTCTTGGCGAACTCCTTCCGCAGCACCGGGATCACCTCCTCTCCGAGGATGTCGAGCTGTTCGAGGACGGCCTTCAGCGGCACGCCGACGCCGTCCACGTTGAAGAGCTGGCGCTGGTAGTCGCCGAAGGATTCGCGGAAAGTCAGGGTTTTCTCGATGACCTCCTGCGGGCTGCCGACGGTCAGCGGCGTCTGCTCCATGTACTCCTCCAGCGACGGCCCGCCGCCCATCTGGGGCGAGTGGTCGAAGAACGGACGGAACTCGCGCACCGCGTCCTGCGAGCGGGCCCGCATGAAGACATGACCGCCGACTCCGACGATGGCCTGCTCCTGGGTGCCGTACCCGTAGTGCGCGTACCGCTCCCGGTAGAGGTTGATCAGCCGCTGGAAGTGCTTCTTCGGCCAGAAGATGTTGTTGGCGAAGAAGCCGTCACCGTAGTACGCGGCCTGCTCGGCGATCTCCGGGGAGCGGATGGAGCCGTGCCAGACGAACGGCGGTACGCCGTCGAGCGGGCGCGGGGTCGAGGTGAACGACTGGAGCGGCGTACGGAACTTGCCCTCCCAGTCCACCACGTCCTCCCTCCACAGCTTGCGCAGCAGCCCGTAGTTCTCGATGGCGAGCGGGATGCCCTGGCGGACGTCCTTGCCGAACCAGGGGTAGACGGGGCCGGTGTTGCCGCGGCCCATCATCAGGTCCACCCGGCCGTCGGCCAGGTGCTGGAGCATGGCGTAGTCCTCGGCGATCTTCACCGGGTCGTTGGTGGTGATCAGCGTCGTGGCCGTGGACAGGATGATGCGGTCGGTGCGCGCCGCGATCCAGCCGAGCATCGTGGTCGGCGACGACGGCACGAACGGCCGGTTGTGGTGCTCGCCCGTCGCGAACACGTCCAGGCCGACCTCCTCGGCCTTCTGCGCGATAGTCACCATCGCCTTGATCCGCTCGTGCTCGGACGGCGTCCGGCCCGTCGTCGGGTCGGTCGTGACATCGCCGACGGTGAAGATCCCGAACTGCATGGCCATCATCTCCAATGGTTGATGCGTCAACTATACCTCTCAACGGAAGACCTCCGTCCGCCATTCCCGGGGTCGCCGACCATCCGCACGAGCCCTCCGAGCGACACCCGGCCGAGCGCACGAGACCCCTCTCCAAGCCTTTGGTTGATGTATCAACATTAGAGGTCTAGAGTTCCGCCGGAAGAATCGACCACTGGCACACCCCACCCGCGGGGAGGTGAGCCGAACCGGAAGGAACTGCCCCCATGTACATCGCCGCCGCCATCCTCAGCGTGGCCCTGGCCCTGGTATCGCTTGCCGCCGGCGCGCCCAAGGCGCTGCTCAAGGGAGATGTCGCCACCGGCCTGCAGACGCACATGGGACTGAGTGCCGGACTGGTCCGCTTCGTCGGCCTGGCCGAGGTCGCCGCTACGATCGGCCTCGTCGTGGGGCTCTTCTGGCGGCCCCTTGGAATCGCCGCCGCCATCGGCTTCGCCCTCATGATGATTGGGGCGGCCTGGTTCCACCAGAAAGCGGGCGACTACGCCAACCCGGAGACCCGTGGCAATGCCATGGCCCCCTTCGCCCTGCTGGCCCTCGCCGTCGCCACGGCCATCACCCTGACTCTCGCGTCCTGAGGTCCCGGACAGACCCCGACGGTGCGGACGTACTCCCCGGACCTGTCCGGCACATGTCCGCGTCCGCCCGAAGGGCGGGATGCGGGGCGTCCGGTACTCCCCCCGTGCTCTGTGGCGCGGGGGGAGTACGTGCGTGCCGGACGTCGCGCACCGGGCGGGATGTGCCGGACAGGCCCGGGGCCGTTTCCTCCGGACCCTGCCGGGCTCGCGCGCCGGGCACTGCGCGCCCTGGACCCGGCGGCCGGGGTGGGGGTGTGCCCCCGGGCGAGGCCTGGGGGCACACCTACTGGCCGCCCGAGGACGGCTCCCGCTCCAGCTCTTCGAGGATGCGGTCGGAGATCTGGCCCAGCATGGCCAGCTCGGCCGGTGTGAGCGGGGCGACGACCAGCCGCCGCACCGCCGCGACATGCCGGGGGGCCGCCGCCTCGATGGCCTCACGGCCCTCGGGGGTGATCGCGACGAAGGCGACCCGCTTGTCGCCCGCACACTCCTCGCGGGCGACGAGTCCCCGTTTCTCCATCCGGGCGATGTGATGGGACATCCTGCTCTTCTCCCACTCCACCGTCCTGGCCAGCTCCAGCATCGGGAGCCGGCCCTCGGGCACATCGGTGAGGTTGACGAGCACCCCGTAGTCCGCCGCCGACAGTCCGGAATCGTTCTGGAGTTCGCGCGCCAGGCGAGTGAGCAGCTTGTCCTGCACACGGAGGAAGCTGCGCCACGCTTGCTGCTCGGCCGCACTGAGCCAGTGGGATGCCTCCGTCATGCCCCCAGTGTAACGAGTGGTTGACCCGTCACCCTGTGCCGGATCCCGGTCGCACCCCCGGGTGCGGCCGGGCACAGCGCGACCGCCCGGCGTCCACGCCCGGTCCACGGCGGGGGCGGCCCGACGGCTTCTCACCGTGGGAACTGTCCGGTGCCGGACCCCTTCAGCGGGTCCGCGCGGTCACCGGCAGAACCGAGCCCCTGCCCGGAACGGTGCTGGACCGCTCCGGGCAGGGGCTCGATGGGTGCCGGCTCTGTCAGACGTCTTCCGGGAGGAGGCCGAAGGACTGGTAGAGACGGACGTAGTCGACCGTGTCCCAGTGTTCGGCGGCGACACCGTCCTCGATCCGGAGGAAGTCGGCGGAGGCGAAGTCCACCGGCGTGCCGGCGGCGGCGATGGTGCCGTCCCAGAGGCTGATGGAGGCGACGCGGTCGTTCTCGGCGACGACGTGGGTCTGCACCGCCAGTCCGTCCGGCATCGCGCCGCGCCCGATCGCCCAGGCGTTGCCGAAGTAGGAGCGCCCGTCAGGCGTCCAGCCGGTGTTCTGGATGTACTCCTCGGCCAGCGCGTCCACATCCTCCGCGACGCCGGTGGTGATGGCGCCGTCGTACAGGCGCCGGCCCACGGCGCGGGATTCGTCGCCGGTGACGGTCCGGCCGGTGCGGGGTGCGTCGAACGCGGTGCCCGGCTTCTCCACGAAGATGCCGTCCGGGGACTGCGGAACCCCGAGAAGCTGCTGGAACTGGGCCGCGACACCGGGAACCCCGCCGATCCCGGCGAGAATCCGGTAGGTGTCCATGACCTGCCAGTGCTCCACAAGGCGGTCGTCACGGAACCGGAAGACGTGCGAGACGGAGGTCTGTATGGCCTTCCCGGTGGCGGGCACCCCCGCGTAGTCGCCGGTGTGGGTGCCGGTCACGATCGTCCGCAGGGCGATCAGATCGTTCTCCACGAGCACCCCAACGTTCTCGTGGACCTCGAACCGCAGCCCGGAGAACGACGCGTGCAGCCCCGCGTAGTACTTCTTCATCGCGGTCCGGCTGCGCACACCACCGATGTCGTACGAGAGGAAGGTGCGCGACAGCAGGGTGTCGAACGCCGTGTGGTCCTGAGCGTTGACCGCGGTGACAAAGGAGCGGGCCAGTTCGTCGGCGCGCTGGGCGGTCGGGGTCGCGTGGAAGCCGTCGAGGCTGGTGCGGGGGGTGGTGGTGCTCATGGTCTGGTCTTTCTGGGTGCGGTGGGTGATGCGGTGGAGTGCTTCGCGGATCATGGTGTGCTCGTTCGTTTGTGCAGAGAGGGCTGATCGCCGACGCGATCAGTGGTCGCCGAGGCCGACGAGCTCGAGTCGCAGGGCGTCGAGTTCGGCGTCGGACAGCTCGCGCACCAGGCGGAGGATCTCTTCGGCGTCCTCGCCCACTGCGGCACGGATGGGCGCGGGAACCCGCTCGACCAGTTCGATGACCCGCTCGGCGGACTCGTCGGCGCCGAGTCCGCCGCCCTGCATGTTGTTGAGGGCTGCGGTGAAGGCGCCGAAGGCATCGCCGTACAGCTCGCGCTGCTCGTCGGTCATCGTGTCGGCGACGCGCTGGAGGGCCGCGGCCGTCTTGGCCGGACCGCCGGTGCGCATATTGCCCGCCTGGGCCATCACGAAGTCGATGCCGAACGGCTTGAGTTCCGCGCGGTAGACGTCCGCGAGAGCTTCCAGGGTCGCCTTCGAGGCGCTGGACGGGCCGTTGAAAGGCAGGGGGAAGCGGCCGGTCATCGCACCGATCTGGACGATACGGCCCCGGGACCGGCGCAGCGCGGGCAGGAAGGCGTTGATGACGGCCAGACCGCCGAAGACGTTGACGTCGAACTCCCGCTTCACCGCCTCGAGCGGGATGACCTCCAGCGGGCCAGGCGTCAGGATGCCCGCGTTGCCGATGAGGACGTCCAGCCCGGCGTCACCGAGTTCCCCGGTGACCTCGGCCACCCAGTCGGCGACGGCGCGCTCGTCGGTGATGTCGACAATGGACAGTGTCACCGCTCCGCCCGATGCCAGGTCCAAGGCGTCGATCTCGTCCCGGGTCAGCGCCGTGCCGAAGACCCGGTACCCCTTCGCGGCCAGCTTCAGCGCGACCTCCCGGCCCAGCCCCCCTCCCGCACCGGTGATCGCGACCGAGGGACGCTTGCGCTCCATGACATTCGACATGATGTCGTCTCCTTCCTCCTGCTCCGTGACTTCTCCGCGCCCCTCGAGAACTCACAGGCAGGGACACGGGGCCGGCCGGACCGACCCGGAGAGGTTGATACGTCAACAACATACCCGGCATCAAGTTGACGTGTCAACCATCCTAGCTTCGGGCTTTCCGTGAACGGTTGATCACCGTGAGGAATTAGATGACAGATCAACCAATGCTTTACTCTGACTGCCATGGCTTCCACAACACACTGGCTCGCACCCGAGGAGCAGTCCGCCTGGCACGGCTTCATCCGCATGCAGGCCCGGCTCACCGGGCGGCTCGCCAGGGAACTCCAGAACGAGACCGGCCTCTCCGCGGGCGACTACGCCGTACTCGTCGCCCTCACCGACGCACCCGACGGCCGACTCCGGGTGCTGGAACTGGCCAGGGCCGTGGAATGGGAGAAGAGCCGGCTGTCCCACCGGATCGGCCGCATGGCCGGACGCGGCCTGGTCGAGCGGGTGGAATGTGAGGGCGACGCCCGAGGCGCCTTCGTCGTTCTCACCGAAGGCGGGCGCCAGGCCATCGAGCGGGCCGCACCCGGCCATGTGGCCACCGTGCGGCGCCTCGCCCTGTCAGCCCTCTCACCCGACGAGATCCGCCTGCTCGGCCACATCTCGGAGCGCATCCTCGACAGACTCGAACAGGACTCCCACACCCCCGGAGATGCCACATCCAAAGGGGTGGACGGCACGAGGCGTGCGGCACGGCCGGTTCTCTGAAGCGGCCTTCAGCAGCCGGGAGTCGGGCACTGAACGAGGGGCTCTCCCGTGGGCGCGGGGACGCGCTCTCCGATCACGCGCCCCGGCCCTATCCGGCGCACACCAGGGGGCACAGCGAGTCGGGACATCGAGACCGTCACACTCAGCCGGATGCCCCGGGTTCACCCCGAGGGTGTCCCACCGGAGGCCGGCTCAGCTTCCGACAGGGCCCCGGGGCTTCCGAGCAGTCCCAGCCGGATCAAGTCGTCCATCGGGTCGTGCACGCTGCAGGGTGAGTGGGCCACTCCGGAACCGTCGGACCCGCGAGCCGTTCCGGGGCGGGCGCGCACGGACACCGCCCGCCCGGGTTCCGTCCGTCCACGCCCACTCCCAGGAGGTCCCGGCGGCCCTCTCGCCTGCCATCGCCGGCTGCACCGCCGTCACCGGGTGAGCCTTTCCACCGGGGCGAACTCGGCCGGGCGGCCCTGGGTGTTCTCGTCCAGCCACAGCGCACGGCGGTGGCGCCGGCGCCGGTCGAGCAGTTCGTCGACTCCGACGATGTACTTCCGCGCGCTCTGTTCCACCAGATTGGGGAGCAGTCGCTTCAGCGGACTCCAGCGCCACAGCCCGGCCGAGGGCAGTCGGACCGCATGGAACACCTCCTGGTTCACGAAGAAGCGGGTCCATCCGAGAGCGGTGCGGTACTCCGTTTCCTTGCGGCGGCGCACGTCGCCGGTGTCTTCCTGGGCCGGCCCGAACGCCTTCACGAATCCCTGGCCCAGCCTTCTGCTGTCCGGCCCGTCGTCCGGTGCCTGCGACAGCAGGACCAGATAGACCGCGCGCCACCAGTCCTCGACGGTCCGGGGGTAGTACGACGGTTCGATGCCCATCAGATGTCCGACGTAGCGCCAGAAGTGCATATGGGCCAGGACGTCCTCGTCGTCGATCAGATAGCCGAGAGCCTTCATGTGCTGGGTGAGAGTGAAGGACAGCGTGATGATGGAGAACTGATCCCGCTGGTTGAGAGGCACTCCCAGCCTCGCGGAGTCCCACTCCTCATGGGGCGTGATCCTGTTTCGGATCATGGAGTGCAGGACACGGACGGTGACCGCGGTCCTGCGGCCGTCACCACGCTGCCGCAGGGCGCCGGGTTCGGAGACGTCCGTCCAGAACCGGCAGGTCTCCAGGAACCGCCCGAAGGCGCTGTTGCCCGTGTAAGCACCGGTGAGCACAAGAGGCTTGGCGATGGTCTCCCGGCGGTATCCGTCGAAGGTGGTGATCCCGAAGTAGAGGAAGGCGTCCGTGCCGTACCGGCGGAAGACCCTGGCGCCCCGCTCGACGAGATCCCAGTCGAGCCATTCGGGCTCGGTGTCGATGTGCGCGAAGAGCGCGGTCAGTTCGACAGGAGCGCCCGGGACACTGCCGATGCCGTGCTCTAGAGCCTGGTCGACCAAGCTCCGGGCGTCACGGATGAATCCCCCGGCGAACGCCGCGTCAATGAACGCGTCGGAGAGCGCGTCCCCGCGAGCGCCGTCCCGGCCCAGTTCGTCGACGACCTCTTCCGGCAGTTCGATGCCGCCCTTGATGTGACGGGACAGTTTCTTCTCCAGTGCGCGACCCGGTGGACTGTGGCGGGCCTGGCGGTAGGTGAAGGACGGCGGGATGGAAGGGCTGTCCGTTTCGGTGATCTGGCCGGTGTTCATGCGGCGGACTCCTCACGGGCCGATGGGCTCAGCGGTCCTTCGCGCCCGGCCCTGTCTCCGGGCGCTTGGCGGCCACCCTAGGCATTAAATTGTCACCTGTCTATATTTTCCCGGAGTGACTGCACCGATCCCGCCACAGGCTTACAGCGTGTGGCGCACAGCGCGGCGGCGACCGCGGCTTCGCCGCCCGATGACAAAACGGACGGCCCGTAGGATGTGACCATGACCGAGCCGCTTCGGGTCAGGCCCCGGGGCCGCCCTCGCAAGGACGTCGATCCCGCCCCCGTGGACGACGCCCTCGCGGCAGCCCTGCACGCGTTCGCCACGCACGGCTACAACGGTGTCTCGGTCCGCACGCTCAACCGGGAACTGGGCGTCAGTCACAACCTCCTGCACCAGCGGTTCGGTTCGAAATCGGCCATCTGGCACGCCGCGGTCGACTGGGGCTTCACGCCGCTCGTGGAGAAGCTGGAGATCACTGACGATCCGAACGCATGCCCCTTCGACCGGCTGCACGCCTGGATACGGAGCTTCGTCGAACACCAGGCCGAGCACCCCGACCTTCTCCGCCTGGTGACGATGGAGGCGAGCGAGCGGACCGAACGCCTCGACTACATCTACGACACCTTCATCGCACCGGCCTGGGCACGCTTCGGCGCGCTCCACGAAGAGCTCAACCGCCAGGGGCTCATCCGCCGGGTGTCGCTCCGCAGCATATTCTTCATGATCACATCAGGCGGTTCGGCGGTCTTCGGCAGCCGAGCGCTGGCCCAGCGGCTGTCCGATGAGGACCCCTTCACTCCGGAGGAAGTCGGCGCTCACGCGCGGTACGTCGCCGACACGATCATCGCCGGTCTCAAGCCGTCACAGCACTGTGAATGACCTGCCCCGCATCTGACCAGCCCGCGATGCGGCCGGGTGGCAAGCGCATGGCCGGACTCGTCGGACGACCAAGGCAGTCACATGATCGTCGGCACGCCGTGCGGTCACCCGTGCGGGCGACCTCATCCTCATTCGCCATCTGAGGGAGCCCCCCTCCCCTGCAGCTCTCATCCTCGCCCGCAGACCGCCGGGCACGGCAGGACGGGGAGTCGGGCATCGTTACACCCCCTCAAAAAAGGGGGACTCTCGCCTGATACCGATCCGAGTGTTCGCGTGTGGAAACCCGAGTCCGCCCGACGTGATCTGACACAACATCGGGAAGTTCAGCATCAAGTCAGCAAGAGTTCCGCCGAACCCGCCCCCGACCGCCGTGAAGCGCCAAGATCACCAACTGGCCATACATGCCCTGAGCTGCGAAAACGCAGCTCAGAGGCCCGTCTGCTCATCAGCCGAGGAGAAACAGTTGAGGATGCTCATCAATGTCCCCGAGACCGTGGTCGCCGATGCCCTGCGCGGGGTGGCGGCCGCCCATCCCGAGCTGACCGTGGACGTCGAGAACCGGGTCGTCGTGCGCCGTGACGCGCCGGTGGCCGGGAAAGTGGGGCTGGTGTCCGGCGGCGGGTCCGGGCACGAGCCCCTGCACAGCGGGTTCGTAGGACCGGGCATGCTGTCCGCCGCGTGCCCCGGGGAAGTCTTCACGAGTCCCGTGCCCGACCAGATGGTGCGGGCGGCCGCCGCCGTGGACAGTGGGGAGGGGGTGCTGTTCATCGTGAAGAACTACACGGGGGACGTCCTCAACTTCGAGATGGCCGCCGAACTCGCCGAGGACGAGGGCGTACGGCTGGCGAAGGTGCTGGTCGACGACGATGTGGCGGTCACCGACAGCCTGTACACGGCGGGGCGGCGCGGTACGGGTGCCACGCTGTTCGTGGAGAAGATCGCGGGAGCCGCCGCCGAGGAGGGCGCTCCGCTGGAGCGGGTGGAATCGCTGGCGCGCCGGGTCGACGAGGTTTCGCGGAGTTTCGGCGTGGCCCTGAGCGCGGTCACCACCCCGGCCAAGGGGAGTCCGACCTTCGAGCTGCCGTCCGGGGAGCTGGAGCTGGGCATCGGCATCCACGGGGAGCCGGGCCGGGAGCGGCGGGCGATGATGACCTCCCGGGAGATCGCCGACTACACCGTCGACGTGCTGGTGGCCGACCGGCGGCCGAGCGGTCCGGTGCTGCTGCTGGTCAACGGGATGGGCGCCACTCCGCTGCTGGAGCTGTACGGATTCAACGCCGAGGTGCACCGGGCGCTCAGGGAGCGGGGGGTGACCGTCGCCCGTACCCTCGTCGGGAACTATGTGACCTCCCTCGACATGGCGGGCTGTTCGGTGACGCTCTGCGAGGCCGACGAGGAGCTGGTACGGCTCTGGGACGCGCCCGTGCAGACCCCGGCGCTCCGCTGGGGCCGCTGAGCGGAGTCCGACCGCTCGCCACCGGGGGCCCTCCTCACGGATGATCGGTCCAGGGACGCCCTTCGACTCAAGGGAGTGCACGTGCTCGACGCCGAATTCTTCCGCCGCTGGCTCACCGGGACCGCCGCTCTGGTCGACCGGGAGGCCGCCCGGCTCACCGAACTCGACTCCGCCATCGGGGACGCCGACCACGGATCCAATCTCCAGCGGGGTTTCACGGCCGTGACCGAGGCACTGGCGAAGGAAGCCCCCGACACCCCGGGAGCGGTGCTGGTCCTCGCGGGCGGGCAGCTCATCTCCAAGGTGGGGGGCGCCTCCGGACCGCTGTACGGAACACTTCTGCGCCGTACGGGAAAGGAGCTGGGCGATGCCGCCGAGGTGACACCCGGACAGTTCGCGGCGGCGTTCGCCGCGGGGGTCGCGGCGGTGGCCGGGCTCGGCGGGGCCAAGGCCGGGGACAAGACCATGCTGGACGCCCTGGAACCGGCCGTCGCCGTGCTCGGCGCGGGCACGGACACCTTCGCCGCGGCCCGGGACGCGGCCGGACAGGGCGCGCGGGACACCGTGCCGCTGCTCGCCCGTAAGGGCCGGGCGAGTTATCTCGGGGAACGGAGCATCGGGCACGAGGATCCGGGAGCCGCGTCGTCCGCGCTGCTGCTGGCCGCGCTCGCCGGGGCGGTGGCGTGATGGCGGGCGGCACGGTGGGGATCGTCCTGGTGTCGCACAGCCGCGAGGTAGCCGATTCCGCGGCCGCGCTGGCGGTGGCGCTCGCGGGCGCGGGACCCGATGCGCCGGTGGCGGCCGCGGGCGGCACCCCCGACGGCGGTCTCGGGACCAGTTCCGAACTGATCGCGGGGGCGGCGGCGGCCGTGGACCGGGGCGCGGGCGTGGCGGTTCTGGTGGATCTCGGCAGCGCCGTACTGACGGTGAAGGCACTGCTCGCCGAGGGCGACGAGCTGCCGCCGGACACCCGGCTGGTGGACGCGCCCTTTCTGGAGGGCGCGATCGCCGCGGTGGTGACGGCGTCCGCCGGGGGCGCGCTGGACGCGGTGGAGGCCGCGGCCTCGGAGGCGTACGGCTACCGGAAGGCGTGACCCGGCCGCCGGACCACCGGCCGCCGTTCGGCCGAACCGTGGTGGCGGGCGGCGGGGCACGCTCCTAGCGTCGGTAGCGACCGTGCGTGCCTCCCCCACCGAAAGACCTGACATGCGTGCCATACGTCTCGCGCCGCTCGCCGCCCTGACCACCGCCGCCGCCCTGACGCTCGCCGCTCCCGCGGTCGCCGCCGTTCATGTGCCAGGACCGGTGCCGGTGCCGGTGCCGGTGCCCGCGGGTGCGGGGACGGATTCCGGCGCGGCGGCCGAACAGGACGGCGGGGCGGCCTCCTTCGCCGTCACCGTGGCCCCGGAGACCGTCGCACCCGGCGGTACGGTCACCCTGCGGGCGACGGAGTGCTCCGGCCCCTCCGTGACCGCCTCGTCGGGTGTTTTCGCACCGGTCACCCTGGCCGAGGGGCTGCCCGGCACGGCGACCGTCTTTCCGGAGGCGGAGCCGGGGGCCGCGTACGACGTCACCTTCGACTGCCGGGGTGAACGCGCCACCACACGGCTGCTCGTCGCCGAGACGTCCGCGGCCGGACCGGATCCGGCCGGGCAGGAGGGCGGCGATGCCGTCGTCCGCGAGCCGGCTCCGGATCCCGTTACCGGTACGCGTGATTCCGGTACGGCTGTGCACGATTCCGGTGCCGGGGCGCACGACGGTACGTCGGTACACCGCTCGGATTCCCCGGTGAAACCGGATGGCGGGGTACGGGCGGGCGGCGGAGGCAGTGTGCCGCGGTCCGGCCCCGAGCGGATCGCCGCCGGGTCCGCCCTGATGGCGGGTGCGGTCGCGGCCGGTGCCGTCCTGTTCGCGGTACGCCGGAGGCGTACCGGCCACGGCGTCTGACGCCCGCACGTCGCCGTGCTGCCGCCGCCCCCGCCACCCGCCCATCGCGCCCCGCGCGGCGGACTGTGGTTCTCGCTGCTCTGCGTCCTGCTGCTGGGGCTCTTCCTGGTGCGTACGGGGACGGGCGCACCGGGCACCGGGCCCGGTGCCTCGGCCACGGTCGGCCCGCCCGGGCCCGCGCGGGCCGCCGCCGCAGGCCGGACCGCCGCCGAACCGCCGCGGGCGGCCGCACCGCTCCCCCACTCCCCACCGCGCCGGATCGTGGTCCCGTCCCTGCGGATCGACGCCCCGGTGCGCGGTGTGGGGCTGACCTCGGACCGGTCCGTCGCACCGCCGCCCGTCGGGGAAGCCAATCTGGCGGGGTGGTACACGGGGTCCGTATCGCCCGGTGAACGCGGTACGGCCGTCGTCGTCGGCCATGTCGACACCGAGACCGGCCCGGCCGTCTTCCACCCCCTCGCCCGCCTCGGCCCCGGCGACCGCATCGAGGTGGCCCGGGAGGACGGCCGTACGGCGGTGTTCACGGTGTACGGCGTCGAGTCCCTGCCCCGGGACGGTTTCCCGGCCGGCCGGGTCTACCGGGACGCGCCCCGGCCCGAGCTGCGGCTGATCACCTGCGGCGGCCGCTGGTCGCCGGGGTCGGGCTATCAGGAGAACGTCGTCGTGTTCGCCCGCTCGGGCGGCTGAAACCCTCCGACGAGCGCGACGGCCTCGGGAACCGTGAGCCTGCCGCCCTCTCCGTACGCCCGCCGCCACGCCTCGTCGCCCAGTGCCGTCCGGGCCGCCGCCTCGGCCTCGGTCCGGGTCCGCCGCTCGTCGTGGAAGGGCTGGAGGCCGAGCCCGCCGGAGCGGTGCCCCGCCGCGTCGAAGACGGCGATCAGCCGTGCCGCGTCCCCGGCTGCCCCGAGCCGGGCCATCGCCCAGGCGGCGCAGAGGAACTGGTCCACCATCAGCCGGGTCACGAAGTCTCCGAGCCCCTCCAGCAGCCGGAGCGCGGTCCGGCAGTGGCCGAGGGCCCGTGCGAACCGGCCGTCCTGGCAGTCGAGCCACGCGTGGATGCCGTTGATCAGCCCCCGGAACAGCTCGGGCGCCTCCGCGCTGAGCTGCTTCTCCAACGTGTCGAGCTGGGCGCGGGCCAGCTCGGTCCGTCCGGTGGCGCCGTAGTGCCGGGCGAGGAGCATATTCGGGGTCGCCAGGAACTCCACCTCTCCCGCGGTCGTCCCGGCGTCCCGCGCCGCGTCGAGGAGTTCCCGCTCCGCGGCCTCCCGCACGGCCGGATCGGTGGCCGTCCGCAGCTTCAGAAACATCAGGCGCGCCCTGTAGACGGAGGACACCTGTACGGGCTGGCAGGACCGGTCCACGATCCGCAGGGCGTCCTGGTAGTCGGCGGCGGCCGCCTCGTTCCGGCCGTTCCACTCGTGGTTCTCGCCCCGGACCGCGTACGACTCGGCAATGCCCCAGTCGTCACCGGCGGCCGTGAACAGGGCGAGGGCCCGGTCCGGGTCCGATTCCGGGCCGGTGTCCCCGGGTGTCCCGTCCGGCGGTCCCTCTCCGCCGGGTGGCCGGGTGAACGCGCCCGACCGCAGCCGTACCCGCATGAGCAGGGTGAAGGCCAGGTCCCAGCCGTCCGCCGTGCCCCGCGCGTACTGCTCCTCGCAGGCGGCGACGAGGGCGTCGGCGGACTCGTCGAGACCCGTGAAGCCGCCGATCATCAGCTTGCAGAAGAACCACATGGCCGCGGGCTGGCGGACGAGTTGGGGCAGCCCCGGTTCGTAGGCGCCGACCATGCGCCGGAGCCGGTCCCGGGTTCCGGCTTTCTTCACCGCCATACCGTCCGGGCCGCCCGCGGCCAGCGCCGTCATCCGGACCCCGCGCCGCGCCTCCCACAACCGGTTCCGGGACCACGGCGGCGGTGTGTCGGTGCAGCGCCCCGCGACCGGCTCGGCGGGCCGCACGGGTGCCTCGAACGGATCGGGCCCGAGGGCGGCGACGGCGGTCGACCAGGTACGGGCGTCGGACTGGAGCGACCGCAACTGCCAGTACCAGCCCAGGGAGAGGACGAGGCAGAGCCCCTCCTGCTCCTCCTCGTACTGGACGGCGGTGCGCAGGGCGGCCCGGATATTGCCGATCTCGGTGTCCAGACGCACCGTCCACCTGCTGCCCCCGGGGCCGCGCAGGGCCGATTCACCGATCCGGGCCAGTTCGCGGTACGTCCTCAGATGGCCGCGCTCGACGGCCTCCCGTTCCCCGGCGGCGTCGAGGCGGTCGGCGGCGTATTCGGCGACGGTTTCGAGGAGGCGGTAGCGCATGGCGGAGCCGTCGCCGGGGGCGGC
>NZ_JBIWGU010000021.1:0-42124 GCF_044763775.1 Streptomyces sp. NPDC094448
GTGGCTGTGCATGGGGTGCGGAGTTTGTTGTTGGTGTCGCGTCGGGGGTTGGCGGCTGAGGGTGCGGTGGAGTTGCGGGACGAACTGGTTGCTGCAGGTGCTGATGTTTCGGTGGTGGCGTGTGATGTGGGGGATCGGGAGGCGTTGGCGGGCGTGTTGTCGGGGGTGGAGTTGTCGGCGGTGGTGCATACGGCGGGTGTGCTGGACGACGGTGTGGTGACGTCGTTGACGGCGGAGCGGGTGTCGGGGGTGTTGCGTCCGAAGGTGGACGGGGCGTGGAATGTGCATGAGTTGACGCGTGGTATGGGTCTGTCGGCGTTTGTGATGTTCTCGTCGGTGTCGGGTGTGATGGGTTCGGCGGGGCAGGGCAGTTATGCGGCTGCGAATGTGTTTCTGGACGCGCTGGCGGTGCACCGTCGTGCGGAGGGTCTGCCGGGGCAGTCGCTGGCCTGGGGTGCGTGGGCGCCGACGGGCGGGATGACCGCGACCCTGTCCGAAGCGGACCGGCAGCGCATCGCTTCCTCCGGTGTTCAGCCGCTCTCCGTCAAGCAGGGGCTGGCGCTACTCGACACGGCGCTGGCCACCGACCACCCCCACCTCGTCCCCCTCGGCCGGATCGCCACCGGAGCCGGGGCACGGCTGCTCGGCGACGTACCCACGATGTTCCGCGGGCTGGTCCGCGGCCGACGGCGGATGGCCGCGACCACCGCTGACGGGGCAGCGGCAGCCGTCGCCCTCGCCACCCGGCTGGAGGACATGAGCGACGCCGAACGCACCCGTACCGTGGTCGAGATGGTGCGCACGGAAGCCGCGTCCGTCCTCGGACACGCCTCCGCACAGACAATCAGCGCGGCCCGGGACTTCCACGACCTGGGAGTCGACTCCCTCACCGCACTGGAACTGCGCAACCGCCTCACCGAGGTCACCGGCCTGCGCCTGCCCGCCACCCTCGTCTTCGACCATCCCACCCCCACCGCGCTGGCGACCCATCTCCTCGCCGAGCTGCTCGACGAGAACGGAGACGTACGCCTTCCTGCCGCCGTGGCCACCGGAGTGTCCGACGATCCGATCGCGATCGTCGGCATGGCCTGCCGGCTGCCGGGCGGCATCGACTCGCCCGAAGACCTGTGGGACCTCGTCCTCCAGGGCCGGGAAGGGACCGCAGACTTCCCCACCGACCGCGGCTGGGACCTGGACACCCTCCTCGGGCCGGGTGACGGTCCGGACGGGCGAGGCCGCAGCGCCACCGCGAGAGGCGGATTCCTGCACGGTGTGGCCGATTTCGACGCCGGCTTCTTCGGGATCTCGCCCCGCGAGGCCCTCGCCATGGACCCCCAGCAGCGGCTGCTGCTGGAAACCTCCTGGGAGGCCATCGAGCGCGCCGCCATCGACCCGGCAGCCCTGCGTTCCAGCGCGACCGGTGTGTTCGTCGGCACCGGCGGCCAGGACTACCTGACCCTCGTGATGAACTCCCCCGAGGACATCGAAGGCCATGCGAGTACCGGGCTCGCGGCCAGCGTCGTCTCCGGGCGGGTCTCCTACGCCTTCGGGCTGGAAGGCCCGGCCGTGACCGTGGACACGGCCTGCTCGTCCTCCCTGGTGGCCATGCACCTGGCAGCCCAGTCGCTGCGCAGCGGAGAGTCCTCACTCGCCCTCGCCGGAGGCGTCACCGTGATGTCCTCCTCGCTGGGGTTCCCCGGCTTCACCCGGCAGGGCGGCCTCGCCACCGACGGCCGCTGCAAGGCGTACGCGGACGCCGCCGACGGCACCGGCTGGTCCGAGGGCGTCGGCGTGCTCGTCCTGGAGAGGCTTTCCGACGCCCGCCGCAACGGACACCGGGTCCTGGCCCTGGTCCGCGGCTCCGCCGTCAACCAGGACGGCGCTTCGAACGGCCTCACCGCCCCCAACGGGCCCGCCCAGCAGCGGGTTATCCGACAGGCCCTCGCCAACGCGGGCCTCACGGCCGCCGATATCGACGTGGTCGAAGGACACGGCACCGGCACCACCCTCGGCGATCCGATCGAAGCGCAGGCCCTGCTGGCCACCTACGGCCGGGACCGGGGCGAGAACGGCCCGCCGCTGCTCCTCGGCTCGCTGAAATCGAACATCGGGCACACCCAGGCCGCGGCCGGGGTGGCCGGTGTGATCAAGATGGTCATGGCCCTGCGGCACGACACCGTCCCGCGGACTCTGCACGTGGACGCACCCTCCACGCACGTCGACTGGTCCGCCGGTGAAGTGCGGCTGCTCACGGAGAACACACCGTGGCCGGCGGTCGCCCGGCCGCGCCGGGCCGCCGTGTCGGCCTTCGGCATCAGCGGCACCAACGCCCACACGATCATCGAACAGGCCCCGCCGGACGGGACACCGGCCGGAGAACCCGCCGTGCTGCCCACCGTGGTGCCCTGGGTGGTGTCCGGTGCATCCGAGGCCGCGCTCGACGCCCAGACGGACCGGCTGGCCCTGCTGCCCGGCACCCCGCCCACGCTGGACGTGGCGTACTCGCTGGCAGCCGGACGCGGCGTGTTCGACCACCGGACCGTGCTGGTCGACGGCGTCGAGATCGCCCGCGGGACGGCTGCGGAGAGCCGGATCACGGCCGTGCTGTTCTCGGGGCAGGGCTCCCAGCGGCTCGGCATGGGCCGGGAGCTGTACGCGCGCTTCCCGGTGTTCGCCGAGGCCTTCGACGCCGTGTGCTCGGCGTTCGACGAGCACCTCGCCCTTCCTCTCCGTACGGTCCTGTGGGGCGAGGACGAGGAGGAGCTGAACGGTACGGCGTACGCACAGGCGGGGCTGTTCGCCGTCGAAGTCGCGCTGTTCCGGCTGGTCGAATCACTCGGTGTCCGGCCCGAGTTCGTGGCCGGTCACTCGGTCGGCGAGATCGCCGCCGCGTATGTCACCGGCGTCTTCGGCCTCGCCGACGCGTGTGCGCTCGTCGCGGCCCGGGGGCGGCTGATGCAGGCCCTCCCCGAGGGCGGCGCGATGATGGCCGTCCAGGCCACGGAGGAGGAGCTGCGGCCGCTGCTCGATCCGGCCCTGGCGTCGATCGCGGCGGTCAACGGGCCGTCCTCGGCCGTCGTGTCCGGAGCCGCCGACGCGGTCGCGCGGATCGGTGCGCACTTCGAGGCCGAGGGGCGCAAAGTCACCCGGCTGCGGGTGTCGCACGCGTTCCACTCCCCACTGATGGACCCCGTGCTGGACGAGTTCCGGGCCGTGGCGGCCCGGATCACCTTCGCCGAACCGCGGTCGGCGCTCGTATCGAACCTGACGGGTGCGGTGGCCGGACCGGGCCTGGTCACCACCCCCGACTACTGGGTGCGGCACGTCCGCGAGACCGTCCGCTTCGCCGATGGCCTCGGCGCGCTGCGCGAGGCCGGGGCCACCGCGTTCCTGGAACTCGGCCCCGACGGCACCCTCACGGCCGCCACCCGTACCGCCATCGGCGTGGACGACGACGCCTCCTGCGTCGCCGTACCCGCGCTGAGGGCCGGCCGG
Organism: Streptomyces sp. NPDC094448; assembly: GCF_044763775.1. NCBI lineage: Bacteria > Bacillati > Actinomycetota > Actinomycetes > Kitasatosporales > Streptomycetaceae > Streptomyces > Streptomyces sp. NPDC094448. Next base: position 3,496 of record NZ_JBIWGU010000021.1, read on the forward strand.
CCGGAGGAGCGGGCCCTGATCGAAGGTCTGGCCCGGCTGCACGTCAGCGGTGTGAACGTCGACTGGACACGGCTTTTCGACGGCACCGCCGCCCGGCACGTCGACCTGCCCACCTACGCCTTCCAGCGCACCCGCCACTGGCCGGAGACCGGGACCGCCGCCCGCCCCGCCCCGCCCCACGCCGATCCCGCCGACACGGAGTTCTGGACGGCTGTCGAAAGCGAGGACCTGGCCGCCCTGGCCACCGGCCTGGACGTGGACGGCGAGGCGCTCGGCGCCGTACTGCCCGCACTGTCGAACTGGCGCAGGCACCGCCGCGATCAGGCGTTGCTCGACGCCCTCCGGTTCCAGGAGGCATGGCGGCCGCTGGACACGGTGGCGGACGGCACACCCGCCGGGACGTGGCTCGTGGTCGAACCCGCGGGTGGCGCGGACGACGACTGGGCCGCTTCGGTACGGGCAGTGGCCGGACCCGGCGCCCCCCACCTCGCCGTGGCGGCCGGAACGGACCGGACGTCACTGGCCGCACTGCTGAAGCAACTCCGGCAGCCCGGAACGGAGTTCACGGGCGTGCTGGCCCTCCCGGCCCCCGACGAGACCGCCACCGTGGCGACGGCCCTCCTCTTCCAGGCCCTGGCCGACGCCGGGATCACGGCACCCCTGTGGTGTGTGACCCGGGGCGCGGTCGCCGTCGCCCGGACCGAGGATCTGCCCTCCCCGGTCCAGGCCGGTGTATGGGGACTCGGCCGGGTCGCCGCCCTGGAACACCCACAGCGCTGGGGCGGGCTCGTCGACCTTCCCGAAGCCCTCGACGCGCGGGCCGCCCGGCGGCTCGGCGCCGTCCTGGCCGGCCTCGACGGAGAGGACCAGATCGCGGTCCGCGACTCCGCCGTGTACGGACGACGGCTGGTGCCCGCGCCCGCCGGGGCGACCGCCCCGGGCCGGCCGGCCGCCACCGCCGACGGCGCGACGCTGTTCGCCGGGGGAGTGGACACGGGCGGGCAGCCCGGCGCCGTCGACGGGACGGTGCTGCTCACCGGCGGAACCGGCGGCCGGGGCAGCCGTACCGCCCGCCGGCTCGCGGCCGCCGGTGTACGCCGCCTGCTGCTCGTAGGACGCCGCGGCCCCGACGCGCCCGGCAGTGCCGAACTCGTCGAAGAACTGCGATCCCTGGGCGCCGAAGCCACCGTCGTGGCCTGTGACACCGCCGACCGGGACGCCCTGGCCGCCGTACTGGCGGCCGTCCCCGCCGCGCATCCGCTCACGGCCGTGGTCCACGCGGCCGGTACCGTCGACGACGGGGTACTGGACGATCTGACCCCGGAGCGGCTGACCGCCGTCCACCGGGCCAAGGCACTGACCGCACTCCACCTGGACGAACTGACCCGCGGCCGCGACCTGTCGGCGTTCGTGCTCTTCTCGTCCGTGGCCGGCGCCGTCGGCACACCCGGCCGGGCGGCCGTCGCCGCCGCGAACGCCGTCCTCGACGCGCTGGCCCAGCAGCGCCACGCACGGGGCCTGCCCGCGACCTCGCTGGCCTGGGGCGCCTGGATGGACGGCGAACCCGAACCCGCCACCGCCCGCACGGACGCCACCGGGCCTGTCGGCCACGAGCGGACCGCCGACCCGGCGGGGACCGCCACAGCGGGTGGTCGTACACCCTCCGGTGAAGCCCCGGCCACCGGCCCCGGCACCGGCCGGGACGGAACCACCGCACGGCGTACGGCCGTCCCCGCAGTCCACCCCGAACTGGCGCTCGCCGCCCTGTGGCAGGCCGTCACCCGGCCCGACCCGACCCTGATCCTGCTCGACCTGCGGCAGCCGCATATCCTCGACACCCTGGTAGGACTGCGGGGCAACCCGCTGCTGGCCGGAATCCCCGCCGCCCGGCAGGCCCTCGCCGACGCCGAAGCAGCCCGCGAGGACATCACCTCACAGGCACACGAACTCACCCTGCGGCTCCGTGCCCTGCCCACCGCCGAACGGCTCGCCCTCGTCACCGGCCTCGTACGTACCCACGTCGCCGCGGTCCTCGGCCACAGCGGCAAGGCCGCCGTCTCCGCCGACCGCAAATTCCGGGACCTCGGATTCGATTCGCTCACCGCCGTCGAACTCCCCGCCCGCCTCCACCTGGCCACCGGCCTGAAACTCTCCGCCACGGCCGTCTACGACTACCCGACCGCCACCGGCCTCGCCGAGCACCTGCTCGGCGAACTCCTCGGCGAACAGCGGCCGGACGGCCAGGCGGCCCGGACAGCCGGCCCCGCCCCCGACGACGACCCGATCGCGATCGTCGGGATGGCCTGCCGTCTCCCCGGCGGGGTCCGTACGCCCGAGGATCTGTGGCAGATGGTCTCCACCGGACGCGACGGCATCGAACCCTTCCCCACCGACCGCGGCTGGGACCTGGGAACGCTCGGCGCCGGCGACCGCGACGGACGAGGCCGCAGCGCCACCCTGGAAGGCGGATTCGTCCCCGGCGTGGCCGATTTCGACGCCGCCTTCTTCGGGATCTCGCCCCGCGAGGCCCTCGCCATGGACCCGCAGCAGCGGCTGCTGCTGGAAACCTCCTGGGAGGCCGTCGAACGGGCCGGTATCGCACCGGGCTCCCTGCACGGCAGCCCCACCGGCGTATTCGTCGGCACCAGCGGCCTCGACTACGCGACACTGATGATGAACTCCCGCGAGGACATCGGCGGCCACGCCGGCACCGGCCTCGCCTCCAGCGTGCTGTCCGGGCGCATCTCCTACACCCTCGGCCTCGAAGGGCCCGCCGTCACCGTCGACACTGCCTGCTCCTCCTCCCTGGTGGCCCTGCACTCGGCCGCCCAGGCACTGCGGGCGGGCGAATGCTCACTCGCCCTGGCCGGCGGAGTCACCGTCATGGCCACCCCCGTCGGCTTCGCGGGGATGACCGTCCAGGGCGGCCTGGCCGCCGACGGCCGCTGCAAGGCGTACGCGGACACCGCCGACGGCACCAACTGGTCCGAGGGCGTCGGCATGCTCGTACTGGAACGCCTCTCCGACGCCCGCGCCAACGGACACGAGGTGCTGGCACTGGTCCGCGGCTCCGCCGTCAACCAGGACGGCGCCTCGAACGGCATCACCGCCCCCAACGGGCCCTCCCAGCAGCGTGTGATCCGCCAAGCCCTCGCGGCCGCCGGACTCACCCCCGCCGATGTGGACGCCGTAGAGGGCCACGGCACCGGAACCGCACTCGGCGACCCCATCGAGGCCCAGGCGCTGCTGGCCACCTACGGCCGGGACCGGGACCCGGACCGGCCGCTGCTGCTCGGCTCGCTGAAGTCCAATATCGGGCACGCCCAGGCCGCCGCCGGCGTGGCCGGTGTGATCAAGACCGTCCTCGCGCTGCACCACGGCATCCTGCCGAAGTCCCTGCACATCGACGAACCCTCGACACACGTCGACTGGACTTCCGGGGCCGTCGAACTGCTCACCGAGGCCCGGCCGTGGCCGCGGGCGGACCGCCCCCGGCGGGCCGGAGTCTCCTCGTTCGGCATCAGCGGCACCAACGCCCACACGATCATCGAACAGGCCCCGCCCGCCGAAGCCCCGCCCGCCGAAGCGTCCGAAGCACCGTCCCCGAAGCCCTCCGCCGTACCCTGGCCGGTGTCCGCGGCCGGCCCCGCCGCCCTGGCCGACCAGCTCACCCGCCTCACGGCCCACGCCGTGGGCCGGGACCCGCTCGATATCGGCCACTCCCTCGCCACCTCCCGGACCGCCCTCGCCCATCGGGCCGTGCTCATCGACGGCACGGAGGTCGCCCGCGGAGAAGCCGCCGGACACACCACCGCCTTCCTGTTCTCCGGGCAGGGCGCACAGCGCCTCGGTATGGGCCGGGAGCTGTACGGCCGCTTCCCCGTGTTCGCCGAGGCCTTCGACGCCGTCTGCGCGCAGCTCGATCCGCTCCTGGAGCGGCCGCTGCGCGAGGTGATCTGGGGGGACGACCCCGAGCCGGTCGACCGGACGGAGTACGCCCAGACCGGGCTGTTCGCCGTGGAGGTGGCTTTGTTCCGGCTGCTCGCCTCCTTCGGCGTACGCCCGGACCTGGTCGCGGGACACTCCGTCGGCGAGATCGCCGCCGCCCATGCGGTGGGCGTGTTCACGCTCCCCGACGCCTGCACCCTGGTCGCCGCCCGCGGCCGGCTGATGCAGGCGCTGCCCGAAGACGGTGCCATGGCCGCCGTCCAGGCCTCGGAAGAGGAAGTACGCCCGCTGCTCACCACGCGGCTGGCGGTCGCCGCCGTCAACGGACCGAACGCGGTCGTCGTCTCGGGCGCCACCGAAGCCGTGGACTCCGTACGGGGCCATCTGGAGCGGAAAGGGCGGAAGACAACGCGGCTGCGGGTCTCGCACGCCTTCCACTCGCCGCTGATGGACCCGATGCTGGACGAGTTCCGGGCCGTTGTGGCCGGTTTGGCCGTCGCCGAATCGGACACTCCGCTCGTCTCCACCCTCACCGGCACCGAGGTCGGAGCCGAACGGCTCCGCGACCCCGGCTACTGGGTCCGGCACGTCCGGGAAACCGTCCGTTTCGCCGACGCCGTGCGCACCCTGGGCGAAGCGGGGACCTCCGCGTTCCTGGAAGTCGGCCCCGGCGCCACCCTCGCGGCCCTGGTCCCACAGACCCTCGGCGACGACAGCCCCGACAGCCCCGGCGACACCGACAGCATCTGCGTACCGGCCCTGCGGGCGGATATGCCCGAGGAGACCGCGCTGGTCACCGCCCTGGCCCGGCTGTACGTCACCGGAGTGGGCGTCGACTGGCCGAAGCTCTTCGACGGCACCGGAGCCCGCCGCACCGGCCTCCCCACCTACGCCTTCCAGCACGACCGGTACTGGCCGCGCCCCGCGCCCCTGTCCGGGGACGTCACCTCGGCCGGTCTGGTGCCCGCCGAACACCCGCTGCTCGGTGCGGCGGTCCCGCTCGCCGGAGCCGACGGCACCCTGTTCACCAGCCGGCTCTCGCTCCGTGTCCACCCGTGGCTGCTCGACCACCGCACCGGCGGGACCACCCACTTCCCCACCACAGCCTTCCTCGAACTCGCCGTCCAGGCGGGCGACCAGGTCGGCTGCGGACACGTCGGGGAGTTCACCGTCACCGCACCCCTGCCGCTCTCCGGCGGTGCCGAACCCGTCATCCAGGTCTGGGTCGGCGCACCCGACGAGGCCGGCGGAGACCGTACGGTCGCCTGCTACGCGCGACCGGGCGACGCGGCCCCCGACGAGCCGTGGACCCGGCACGCCACCGGCGTCCTGACCGCGCGGGCGTTCACCGCGACCCCGGCCCCGGCCGTGTGGCCACCGGCCGGAGCCGCGGCCGTCGACCTCGACGGCTTCTACGGCGACCGCGCACCCGGGCCCGTCTTCCGGGGCCTGCACGCCGCATGGCTGCACGGCGACCAGGTGTTCGCCGAGGTACGGCTGGACGGCGAGGCAGCCGACGACGCCCGCTGGTTCGGCCTGCACCCGGCGCTCTCCGCCGCATCCCTGCACGCGGCCGCCCTCCTCGGCCTCGGCGACGAGGAGCAGCTGCCGCAGCCGCAGGCGTGGCAGGGCCTGACCCTGCACGCCGGCGGCGCCTCCGTACTGCGGGTGCGCCTCGCGCGGTCCGGCGAGGACACGGTCGTCATCGACGCGTACGACGCCGAAGGCGCCCCTGTCCTGTCCGCCGCTTCGGTCACCCTGTCCGCCGCCGGCACCGGACCCGGCACCGCCCGCGCCACCGACCGTGAGCCGCTGTTCCGGCTGGAATGGATCCCGGCCGGCACGGAGGACGCGTCCTCCGCGGTGCCGGCCGCCGTCGCGCTCGGCGCAGACGACCCCTACGGCCTCGGCACCCGTACTGCCACCCTCGCCGAACTCGCCCGGCCCGGCAGCCGAGTGCCGGAACTGGTCGTCGTACCGCTGCCCGAGTGCACCGGCGGCGAGGTGCCCGCCGCCGTGCACACACTGACCCATCAGGTACTGGCCCTGGTACGGGAATGGCTGGACGGGGAGCGGTTCGCCGCCTCCCGGCTCCTCCTCGTCACCCGCCGGGCGATCCGCGCCGCCGACGGCGACACCGTCGACGACCTCGCGGGCGGAGCCGCGTGGGGACTGGTGCGTTCGGCGAACTCCGAGCACCCGGACCGGTTCGCCCTCCTCGACACCGAGAGCGACACCGACGTCGCCGAGGCCGTCGCCCGGCTCGCCGGTCCGCTTGCCGCGGGCGAGGCCCAGTTCGCGGTACGCGACGGAGTCCTGCACGTCGCCCGGCTCGCCCGGCTGGCGACCGCCCCGAGCCTGCTGCCCCCGGCAGGTGAGGGCTGGCGGCTGGCCCTGGCCGAAGACGGCGCGGACGGCGAGCTGCGGCTGGTGCCCTGCCCCGGCCCGGCCCGGCCGCTCACCGAAGGCGAAGTACGGGTCCGCGTCGCGGCCGCCGGCCTGACGGGCGAAGTCACCGACGGCCCGGCCGCCCGGATCGCCGGCACCGTCAGCGCCACCGGACCCGGCGTGACCGGCCTGCGCACCGGCGACCGGGTGATGAGTACGGAACCGGCCGCCGCCGGCCCCTTCGCCGTCCTCCCGAGGAGCGGCCTCGCACCCGTCCCGGACGACTGGACCTGGGCCCGGGCCGCCGCCCCGGCCGGCCCGGCCGCCTCGTACGACATCCGGCACGCCCGGACGGTCCTGCGCACCCGCACCCCGGACAGCGGACCCCTGGACGGCACGGTGCTCACCATGCCGCCCGTATGGAACCCCGAGGGAACCGTCCTGATCACCGGCGGTACCGGCGCACTCGGCCGCCACCTCGCCCGCCGACTGGCCGCGCGGGGCAGCCGGCACCTGCTGCTCACCAGCCGGCGCGGCGCGGCCGCGCCCGGCGCCGCCGGACTGGCCGCCGAACTGGAGGCCCTGGGCGCATCCGTCACCGTCGCCGCCTGCGACACCGCCGACCGGGCGGCCGCGGCCGCCCTGATCGCGGACATCCCGGCCGCACACCCGCTCACCGCCGTCGTCCACACCGCCGGTGTGCTGGACGACGGCATCATCACCTCGCTGACGCCCGCACGGCTGTCGGACGTCCTGCGGCCCAAGGTCGACGCGGCCTGGCACCTCCACGAACTCACCCGCGGCCTCGACCTGGCCGCCTTCGTCACCTTCTCGTCCATCGCGGGTGTCATGGGCAGCCCCGGCCAGGGCAACTACGCCGCCGCCAACTCCTTCCTCGACACCCTCGCCGAACACCGCACGGAACTCGGACTCCCCGGCACCTCCCTGGCCTGGGGCCCCTGGGTGCAGGACGCCGGCATGACCAGCGAACTCAGCGAAACCGACATGCGGCGGATGCAGTCCGGCGGTATGCCCCCGCTCTCCATCGACCAGGGACTCACCCTGTTCGAGGCGGCCCTCGGCTCCGCCGAACCGCTCGTCATCCCGATCGGGCTGACCGGCGCCGGGATGCGCCCGCAGGGCGAGGTCCCCCCGCTGTTCCGGGGCCTGGTCCGCACCGCGCGGCGCACCGCCGCCAACACCGCGGGCGGCGACGCCACCGGCGATCTCACCCGGCAGCTCCTCGCCCTCGGCGAGAAGGACCGGCTGCGCTATCTCACCGATCTGGTACGGACCGAGGCGGCAACCGTGCTGGGCCACGCCTCGGCCGACGCCGTCGACGCCGAACGGGACTTCTACGAGCTGGGATTCGATTCGCTGACCGCCGTCGAACTGCGCAACAAGCTGGCCGCAGGCACCGGTATGCGACTGTCCGCGACGGTCGTCTTCGACACCAGGACCCCCACCGGCCTGGCCGGCTGGCTCCGCGGCGAACTCGCCGAACAGGCCCGCGGCGAGGACACCGCGGGCGCCGGCACCGGCCTGGCCCGTACCTCCGGCGAACCGGAACCCGGCTCACTGGAGCGGCTGTTCACCGACGCCCTGGCCGCCGGGAAGGTCACCGAAGCCCAGCGCATGCTCGCCGCCCTGGCCGCGCTCCGCCCCGTCTTCGAGGAATCCGCCGAACTGGAGGATCTGCCCTACGCGTCAAAACTCTCCGACGGGCCCGCCGCCCCCCGGCTGATCTGCGTCAGCGCACCCACCGCCAACGCCGGTATCCACCAGTACGCCAGGCTCGCCGCGCACTTCCGCGACCAGCGCCAGGTCGCGGCGCTGCCGCTGGTCGGTTTCGAAACCGGGGAACGGCTGCCCGCCACCCCGGAGGTCGCCACCCGGGTGATCGCCGAAAGCGCCCTGCGGGCGGCCGAAGGCAATCCGTTCGTCCTCGTCGGGCACTCCTCGGGCGGCTCCTTCGCCTACGCGGCCGCCGGACTCCTGGAACACACCTGGGGCATCAGGCCCGCCGGCGTGGTGCTGCTGGACACCTACAGCTTCCAGCACAACGACGGAGAAGGCATCGACTACCGGGGCGTGATGCGCCTCAACTTCGCCAACACGGAACCCCGGGACGGCTCCGCGGACGGCCCGGTGGTCCGGCTCACCAACGCCCGGCTGTCCGCCATGGGCCGCTGGATGGTCCTCCTCAGCCGGCTCCGGGTACAGCACACCAGCGCCCCCGTACTGCTGGTGAAATGCGCCAGGCAGCTGTTCGGAACCGACGACCGGCCGATCGAACAGCAGCCGTCGGCGGAGCGCGCGCCCCTGGTCGCCGGAGCCCATGAGCGGGCCGTGGACGCCGACCATCTGTCGATGATCCGCGAGGACTCGGCGCTGACCGCGCAGATCATGGAGGAGTGGCTCACCGCGTACGCACCGACCCCCCGCGGCTGACCCCTACCGCACCGGACACGGACTCCGCGCCCAGTGTCCCGACCCGTACCGCACCGGACACGGACCCCCCTCCGTGTCCGGTGCGCCCCCGTGGTCCGCCGCCGCGGCACGCCTCTAGGGAAAATCGCAGTCCGCGCTGGTGAGACTGGGCGGGAACCCCGGCATCTCACCGCGAGAGGTTGACATCCTGATGTCGAACGAGCAGAAGCTTCGCGCGTACCTGAAGCGGGCCATCGCCGACCTCGACGAGACGCGTGAGCAGCTGCGAGAGGTTCACGAGAAGAGCCGGGAACCCATCGCGATCGTCGGCATGGCCTGCCGCTACCCGGGCGGTGCCGACACGCCCGAGCGGCTGTGGGAGCTGGTACGGGGCGGAGTCGACGCCGTCTCCGCCTTCCCCGCCGACCGCGGCTGGGACCTCGACGCCCTCCACGGCGGCACCGGCACCACCGCGGACGGAGACCCGGCCCGCGGGGCCGCCGGATATCCGCGCGAAAGCGGATTCCTGCACAGCGCGGGCGAGTTCGACGCGGGCTTCTTCGGGATCTCCCCGCGCGAGGCCCTCGCCATGGACCCCCAGCAGCGGCTGCTGCTGGAGACGGCCTGGGAGGCGGTCGAACGCGCCGGGATCTCCCCGCACGCTCTGCGCGGCACCCGGACCGGGGTCTTCATCGGCGCCGGTCACGGCGGCTACGACACGGCCGCCACGACCACCGGCTCCGGACGGATCCGTGAAGAGGTCGCGGGACATCTCCTCACCGGGAACACCGTCAGTGTCGCCTCCGGGCGTATCTCGTACGTCCTGGGCCTGGAAGGCCCGGCCATCACCGTCGACACCGCCTGCTCCTCGTCCCTGGTCGCCCTGCACCTGGCGGTCCAGTCGCTGCGGCGCGAGGAATGCTCGCTCGCGCTCGCCGGTGGTGTCACCGTCATGTCCACCCCGCAGATGTTCGTGGAGTTCGGCCGCCAGGGCGGGCTGGCCGCCGACGGCCGCTGCAAACCCTTCTCGGCCGCCGCCGACGGGACCGCGTGGAGTGAGGGCGCCGGCGTCCTCCTGGTCCAGCGGCTCTCCGACGCCCTGCGGGCCGGGCATCCGGTGCTGGCCCTCGTCCGCGGCTCCGCCGTCAACCAGGACGGCGCCGGCAACGGCCTGACGGCCCCGAACGGGCCCTCGCAGCAACGTGTCATCCGGCGGGCCCTGGCCGACGCGGGCCTCACCGCCGCCGAGGTGGACACGGTGGAGGCGCACGGCACCGGCACCCGGCTCGGCGACCCCATCGAGGCGAACGCCCTGCTGGCGACCTACGGCCAGGGACGTCCGGCGGACCGGCCGCTGCTCCTCGGCTCGATGAAGTCCAATATCGGCCACACCCAGGCCGCGGCGGGTGTCGCGGGCGTCATCAAGACCGTACTCGCCCTGCGCCACGGCATCCTGCCCGGAACCCTGCACATGGACGAGCCGTCCCCGCACGTGGACTGGACGGCGGGCCGGGTACGGCTGCTCACGGACGAGACCGCCTGGCCCGCGGACGGGGACCGGGCGCGGCGGGCGGCCGTCTCCTCCTTCGGCGTCAGCGGCACCAACGCCCATGTGATCCTCGAACAGCCGCCCGCCGCACCCGACGGACCGGTTGCGGCGGACGGCGGAGACGACGCTCCCGGGGTGCTGCCGTGGGTGCTGTCGGCGAGAACCGCCGGGGCGCTGCGCGCCCAGGCGGCACGGCTGGCGGCACACGTCCGGGCCCGCACCGAGCTGAACCCGGCCGATATCGCCTTCTCCCTCGCCACCACACGCGCCGCGCTGGAACACCGGGCCGCGACCGTCGCGGGAGACCGCGCCGCCCTGCTGGCCGGCCTCGACGCCCTCGCGGACGGCGAGGGCATGACCGCCCTCGCGGAGAAGGCCCCCTTCGCCGTGCTCTTCTCGGGACAGGGGGCGCAGCGGCTCGGTATGGGCCGGGAGCTGTACGCGCGTTTCCCGGTGTTCGCGGAGGCCTTCGACGCGGTCTGCGCGGAGCTGGACCTGCCGGTGCGGGAGGTGGTGTGGGGTGAGGACGCCGACGAGCTGAACCGGACGGTGTTCGCCCAGACCGGGCTGTTCGCCGTCGAGGTGGCGCTGTTCCGGCTCGTCGAGTCCTGGGGTGTGCAGCCCGATTTCGTGGCGGGCCATTCGATCGGCGAGGTGGCCGCTGCCCATGTGGCGGGGGTGTTCTCCCTCGCCGACGCGTGCACGCTGGTCGCGGCGCGCGGCCGGCTGATGCAGGCGCTGCCCGAGGGCGGCGCGATGCTCGCCGTCCAGGCCGCGGAGGACGAGGTCCTTCCGCTGCTGGACGCGTCGGTGTCCATCGCCGCCGTCAACGGCCCCACGGCCACCGTGGTCTCCGGCGCCGTGGAAGCGGTCGACACGGTCCGCGCCCACTTCGAGGCGCTGGGTCGCAAGACCACCCGGCTGCGGGTGTCGCACGCGTTCCACTCGCCGTTGATGGACCCCATGCTGGACGAGTTCCGTACGGTCCTGGCCGGGCTGTCCTTCGGAGTGCCCTCGCTTCCCCTCGTCTCCCATCTCACCGGACGGCTCGCCGCCACCCGGGAACTGTGCGACCCGGAGTACTGGCTGCGCCATGTCCGCGAGCCGGTCCGCTTCGGCGACGGCATCCGCACCCTCACGGACCTGGGCGTGACGCGGTATCTGGAAATCGGCCCGGACGGCGTGCTGTCCGCCGCGGTCGCCGAGACCGAGGGCGGCGCGAGCGCCGTCCTGATACCCGCACTGCGCAAGGGCGCGGACGAGGAGACGTCCCTCGTCCGCGCCCTCGCCCGGCTGCACATCTGCGGGGTGGACATCGACTGGGCCGCCTTCTTCGCCCCGGCCGGCGCCGGCCGGACCGACCTCCCCACCTACGCCTTCCAGCATCAGCGCTACTGGCCCTCGGCCGACGGCACGGACCTCCCGCGCGACAGCGGTCCGCAGACCGTCACCGACGCGGTGGAGACAGCCTTCTGGGAGGCCGCCGAACGAGGGGACCTCGCCGCCGCATCCGCCGTACTCGGCATCGAAGACACGCCCGCCGAGGCGTCCCTCGACGAACTGCTCCCCGTCCTCGGAGCCTGGCGCGCCCGCCGCCGGACCCGCGCCGCGGTCGACGCCTGCTCCTACCGGACCATCTGGACCGCCCTCGACAGCCCCGCCGCCGGGCCGCCGCCCGGCACCGGCTGGCTGGCCGTCCTCCCCGAACCGGCGGCGGACGACGCAGCCCTCGGCGCGCTGCTGTCGGCCCTGACCGGCCTCGGCGCACACGTCGAACGGCTCGTCGTGCCCACCGCCGAAGACGCCGACGCTCTCGCGGACCAGGTCCGTACGGCCCTGGCCGGCGCCACCGGCCCGGTATCCGGCGTACTGTCCTTCCTCTCCTTCGACGAACGCCCGCACCCCGCCCACCCGGCGGTCCCGCGCGGACTCCTCGCCACCGCCCACCTGGTGCGCGCCCTGGAGGCCGCCGAACCGGCGGCACCCCTGTGGTGCCTCACACACGGCGCGGTATCCGTCGACGGTACGGAACCGCCGGCCGGCCCCGTCCAGGCACAGACCTGGGGCCTGGGCCGGGTCGCGGCCCTGGAGCATCCGCAGCGCTGGGGCGGACTGATCGACCTTCCCGCCGCCCTCGAAGGCCCCGGCCTCGCGGCCCGGGTGGCCCGCGTACTCGGCGCGGACACGGCCGAGGACCAGATCGCCGTACGGTCCTCGGGCACCTATGCGCGCCGCATCGCCCGCATCGCCCCCACCCGCGACCCGGAGCCCTGGACCGCCCCGCGCGGCACCGTCCTGGTCACCGGCGGTACGGGAGCCCTCGGCGGCCGGGTCGCCCGCTGGCTGGCCGCCGCGGGCGCCGAACACCTGCTGCTGGCCGGCCGCCGCGGCCCGGCCGCCGAAGGCGCGGCCGAACTGGCCGCCGAACTGGAGGCGGCGGGCGCCCGGGTCACCGTCGCGGCCTGCGACACCGCCGACCGCGAGGCGCTGACCGCTCTCCTCGCCGCCGTCCCCGCCGGGCTTCCGCTGCGCGGTGTCGTCCACGCCGCCGGAGTCCTCGACGACGGTGTACTGGACGCACTGACCGGCGCCCGGTTCGAGACCGTGCTGCGCGCCAAGACGGAATCCGCCCGGCTCCTCGACGAACTCACCCGCGACCCGCGAGGCGGCCACGAACTCTCCATGTTCGTGCTGTTCTCCTCCGTCTCCGGTGTGCTCGGCAACGCCGGACAGGCCAACTACGCCGCCGCCAACGCGAGCCTCGACGCCCTCGCCGAACAGCGCCGCGCCGCCGGCCTGCCCGCCATCTCCGTCGCCTGGGGCTCGTGGGCCGAAGCGGGCATGGCCGCCGGCAGCGACGCCCTCGCCGAACGGATCCGCCGCGGCGGCATGACACCCATGGCGCCCGAACTCGCCCTCGCCGCCCTCCAGCAGGCCCTCGCACGCGGTACCGGTTGCGTCACCGTCGCCGATATCGACTGGGACACCCTCGCACCGGCCCTGACGGCCGCCCGGCCCAGCCCGCTCATCGGTGACCTGCCCGAGGTGCGACGCCGCCCGGCACGGAGCGCGGAGAGGACCGGCGAAGAGAGCCCGCGGCTGCGGGGGCGACTGCTGGGCCTGGCGACCGACGCCGAGCGGGAACGCGTACTCACCGATCTGCTCCGTACCGAAATCGCCCGCGTCCTCGGACACGCCTCCGCGGCCACCGTCGACGCCCACCGGGCCTTCCGCGAACTCGGCTTCGACTCCCTCACCTCCGTGGAGCTGCGCAACCGGCTCACGGCCGTCACCGGCCTGCCCCTGCCCGCCACGCTCCTCTTCGACCACCCGACCGCGGCCGCCGTGGCCGCCCGGCTCCGTACCGAACTGCTGGACGGGCAGCCGACGGCCACGGTCGCCACGGTCCGGGCCGAGGCGGACGAACCGCTGGCGATCGTCGCGATGGCCTGCCGCCTCCCCGGCGGCGTCGGCTCCCCGGAGGAGTTCTGGGAACTGCTCGCCCGCGGCGGCGACGCGGTGTCGGGCCTGCCCACCGACCGGGGCTGGGACACCGACGCGCTCTACCACCCCGACCCCGAACACCAGGGCACCAGCTACGTCCGCGAAGGCGGCTTCCTCACCGGCCCGGCCGGCTTCGACGCCGGCTTCTTCGGGATCTCGCCCCGCGAGGCCCTCGCCATGGACCCGCAGCAGCGGCTGCTGCTGGAAACCTCCTGGGAGGCCGTCGAACGGGCCGGGATCGCCCCCGACACCCTGCGCGGAACCCCGACCGGTGTGTTCGTCGGCTCCAACTTCCAGGACTACCAGCAGCTCCTGGACACCTCGCCGGACGACATCAGCGGACATCTGATGACCGGCAACGCGGCCAGTGTGGTCTCCGGCCGGATCGCCTACGCCCTCGGACTCGAAGGCCCGGCCGTCACGGTGGACACCGCCTGCTCCTCCTCCCTGGTCGCCCTGCACCTGGCCGCGCAGGCGCTGCGCCGGGGCGAGTGCACACTGGCCCTGGCCGGAGGTGTCACCGTCATGGCGACACCGCAGATCTTCGTGGAGTTCTCCCGGCAGCGCGGCCTCGCGGCCGACGGGCGCTGCAAGCCGTTCGCGGCAGCCGCGGACGGCACCGGCTGGGCCGAGGGCGTGGGCCTGCTGCTGGTGGAACGCCTCTCCGACGCCCGCCGCAACGGACACCCCGTCCTCGCCGTGCTGCGCGGCTCCGCCGTCAACCAGGACGGCGCCTCCAACGGCCTGACCGCCCCCAACGGCCCCTCCCAGCAGCGCGTCATCCACCAGGCCCTGGCCGACGCGGGACTCGGCGCCGCCGAGGTCGACGCGGTGGAGGCGCACGGCACCGGCACCCGGCTCGGCGACCCCATCGAGGCCCAGGCGCTGCTGGCCACGTACGGCCGGGACCGGGATCCGGACCGGCCGCTGCTGCTGGGCTCGGTCAAATCCAATATCGGCCACACCCAGGCCGCCGCCGGGGTCGCCGGGGTCATCAAAATGGTGCTGGCCATGCGCCACGGCGTGCTCCCGCAGTCCCTGCACATCGACGAGCCGTCCCCGCACGTCGACTGGTCGGCCGGCGCCGTCGAACTCCTCGCCGCCCCCATGGCCTGGCCCGCGGCGGACCGCCCGCGCCGGGCGGGCGTCTCCTCCTTCGGCGTCAGCGGCACCAACGCCCACGTCATCCTGGAAGCGGCCGATCCACTGCCGCAGGGGCAGGCCATGACCGGCGAAAGCACCCGGTCCGGCGGCGGCCCCGCACCCGCATCGTCCGGTACGGGCCCCGGGGCGGCGGGCCGGGACCCGGACGCGCCGCCCGTGACCAGCCGGCCGGAGCCGGACCGTGCCCTCCCGTACGTCCTGTCCGCCCAATCCCCGCAGGCGCTGCCCGCGCAGGCCGCGAGGCTGGCGGCGCACCTGCGGGGCACGGAGGACGCCATCGAGCCGGGCGCGCTCGCCCACGCCCTGGCGACCACCCGTACCGGCATGGAACACCGTGCCGTCGTCGTCGCCTCCGACACCACCACCCTCCTCACCGGACTGGACGCACTCGCCGAGGGCCGGGGCCAGGCATCGCCCGCCATCCTCGAAGGCACCGCCGAAAGCGACGCCGACACCGTCTTCGTCTTCCCCGGCCAGGGCTCCCAGTGGGCCGGTATGGCCCGCGAACTGCTCGACACCTCACCGGTGTTCGCCGCTCGAATGTCCGCATGCGCCACGGCCCTCGACGCGTACACCGACTGGTCCCTGACCGACGTGCTGCGCGGAGCCGAAGGCGCCCCCGCGCCGGAGCGCGTCGACGTGGTCCAGCCCGTGCTGTTCGCCGTCATGGTGTCCCTGGCCGAACTGTGGCAGGCCCACGGCGTCCGCCCGGCGGCCGTCGTCGGGCACTCCCAGGGCGAGATCGCCGCCGCCTGCGTGGCCGGCGCCCTCACCCTGGACGATGCCGCACGTGTGGTCGCCCTGCGCAGCCGGGCCCTGACCGCACTGTCCGGGCAGGGCGGCATGGTCTCCGTCGCCCGGCCCGCCGACGCGGTACGCGCCCTGCTGGCCCCCTGGGGCGAGCGGCTCTCCCTCGCCGCCGTCAACGGACCCGCCTCCGTCGTCGTCTCCGGCGAGCCCGAAGCCCTGGACGCCCTCCTCGACGCCTGCGCCCGGGACGGTGTCCGCGCCAAACGGATTCCCGTCGACTACGCCTCGCACTCCGCGCATGTCGCCCGTATCGAAGAGGAACTGAGCACCGCCCTCGCACCGGTCACCCCCCGCGCGGCAGATATCCCCTTCTACTCCACGGTCACGGGCGCCCCCCTCGACACCACCCTCCTCGACGCCGCCTACTGGTACGCGAACCTGCGCGGCACCGTCGAATTCGAGCAGACCACCCGCGCCCTCCTCGAAGCGGGCCACCGGGTGTTCATCGAGGTCAGCCCGCACCCCGTGATCACGACCGGAGTACAGGACACCATCGAGGCCGCAGGCTTCTCCGCGGCCGCCACCGGCACCCTGCGCCGCGACGAGGGCGGCCTCGACCGGTTCACCCTGTCCCTCGCCGACGCCCACGCCCACGGCACCCGTATCGACTGGGAAGCCTTCTTCGGGTCCACCACCGGCGCCCCGGCCCCCACCGGCCCGCCCCTGCTGCCCACCTACGCCTTCCAGCACCACCGCTTCTGGCCCCGCCCGGCCACCGGCCGCGCCGGGGACATCGCCTCCGCCGGAATCGGCCCGCTCGACCACCCGCTGCTCGGCGCCGCACTGCCGCTCGCCCTCGGCGACGAACTGGTCGCCACCGCCCACTGGTCACGGCGCGCCCATCCCTGGCTCGCCGACCACACGGTCGGCGGCACCGTCATCGTGCCCGGCGCCGCACTCGTCGAGGCGGCCGTCCGGGCCGGCGACGAACTCGGCTGCGGCCGAATCGGGGAACTGACCCTGCACACCCCCGTCCTGCTGCCCGAACGCGGCGGTATCCAGGTACAGATCGCGGTCGGCGCCGCCGGCCCCGACGGGCTGCGGACCGTCACGCTCCACACCCGGCCCGACGACACCCAGGAAGCGGAGTGGACCCTCCACGCCGACGGTACGCTCACCGCGCCCGGCGCGGAGCCCACCGCCGACGCGTTCGCCGCCTGGCCCCCGCCGGGTGCCGAGCCCGTCCCCGCGATCGACGGCTACTACGCGTCCCTGCGCGCCGAAGGGTACGAGTACGGGCCGGTCTTCCAGGGCCTGCGGGCAGCCTGGCGGCTCGGCACCGACATCTACGCCGAAGCGGCCCTGCCCGAGCCCGCCCTCGCGGACGCCGCCCGCTTCGGCATCCACCCGGCTCTGCTCGACGCGGCGCTGCACGCGGCCGGACTCGGCCCGCTGAGCAACACCGAGGGCAGTACCGGGCTCCCGTTCGCCTGGACCGGGTTCACCCTCCACGCCACCGGCGCCACCGCCCTGCGGGTCCGGCTGCGCCCCACCGGACCCGGCACGGTGTCGGTCCTGATGGCCGACCCGCTCGGCCACCCGGTCGCCACCATCGACGCCCTGGCCGTACGGCCGGTGGCGGCAGGCACCCTCGGTGCCGACGACACCGCCTCCCGTACCGTCCGCGAAGCCCTGTTCCACCTCGAATGGGCCCCGCTGGAGCCGACCCCCTCCCCGGCCGCCACCGCCCGCTGGACGGTCGTCGGTGCCTGCGAAAGCGTCCCGTCGGCCGCCCTCACCGAGGGCGGCGCGGCCCTGGCCCACGGGGACGGCGCCGCCGCACCGGCCACCGGTCTGCCGGGGACCGGCACCCCGGACGTCCTGCTGCTCGCCGTCGGCGGGGCCGGACCGGCGGAGACCGGTACCGGGGCCGCTGCCCCCCACCCGGCCGCCGACCCCGCGGCCCGCGCCGCCGACGTACTGGAGCAGGTACTCGGTCTGCTCCAGGACTGGCTGGCCGACGACCGGTTCGACACGACCCGGCTGGTGGTCGCCACCCGAGGCGCCGTCACCCCCGACCCCGGCGGTGCTGTCACCGATCTTCCCGGCTCGGCCCTGTGGGGACTGCTCCGTTCGGCGCAGACCGAGCACCCCGGCCGGATCGTCCTCGCCGACCTCGACGACGACCCCGCCTCCTGGCGGGCCCTGCCCCGCGCGCTCGCCACCGGCGACGAGCCCCAGCTCGCCCTCCGCCAAGGGGCCGCGTACGCACCCCGCCTGGCCCGTACCCACACCTCCGGCACCCTCACCGCACCCGGCGGCACGGCCCCCTGGCGGCTGGACATCCCCGACAAGGGCAGCCTGGACCGGCTGGCCCTGCTGCCCGCCCCGCAGGCCGCCGCGCCACTCGAACCCGGGCACGTGCGGATCGAGGTCCGCGCCGCCGGACTGAACTTCCGCGACGTCCTCAACGCCCTCGGCATGTACCCCGGCGGCGCCGAGTTCCTCGGCTCCGAGGCCGCCGGCCTCGTCGTCGAAACCGCCCCCGGCGTCACCGGCCTGAACGTCGGCGACTGCGTCTTCGGCATGGTCGTCGGCGGCTTCGGCCCCCTCGCGGTCGCCGACCACCGCGTCCTCACCCGGATGCCCGCGGGCTGGACCTTCGCCCAGGCCGCCGCCACCCCCGTCGCCTTCCTCACCGCGTACTACGCGCTGTGCGACCTCGCGCACCTCACCGAGGGCGAATCCGTCCTCGTCCACGCGGCGACCGGCGGCGTCGGCATGGCCGCCGGCCGGCTCGCCCGGCTGTGGGGCGCCGAGGTCTACGGCACCGCGAGCGAACCCAAACAGCACCTGCTGCGGGCCGGGAGCGACGGCCTGCCCGCCGGCCGCGTGGCCTCCTCCCGCACCCTCGACTTCGAGGACGCCTTCCGCACGGCGAGCGGCGGACGCGGAGTGGACGTGGTCCTCAACTCCCTCGCCGGAGAGTACGTCGACGCCTCACTCCGCCTCCTGGCACCCGGCGGCCGGTTCGTCGAGATGGGCAAGACCGATATCCGCGACACCGCCGATATCGCCCGCGACCACGACGGAGCCCACTACCGGGCCTTCGACCTGACCGAGGCGGGACCCGAGCGGATCGGCGAGATGCTCACCGAACTCGTCGCCCTCTTCGAACAGGGCGACCTGCTGCCGCTCCCGGTCACCGCCTGGGACATCACCCACGCACCGGAGGCCTTCCGATACGTCTCCCGGGCCCGCCACACCGGCAAGGTGGTCCTCACCGTGCCCCGGCCGTGGCACCCCGACGGCACCGTCCTCATCACCGGCGGCACCGGAGAACTCGGCCGCGCGCTCGCCCGCCACCTCGTCACCGAACACGGAATGCGGCATCTGCTGCTCGCGGGCCGCCGGGGCCCGGACAGCCCCGGCGCCGCCGAACTCCGTACCGAACTGGCCCAACTGGGCGCCGAGGTCACCCTGGCGGCCTGCGACGCCGCCGACCGCGACGCTCTCGCCGGCGTACTCGCCGCCGTTCCTGCCGAACACCCGCTGACCGCCGTCGTCCACGCCGCCGGTGCCCTCGACGACGGTGTGGTCACCTCCCTCACCCCGGAGCGGCTGCGCACCGCACTCCGCCCGAAGGCGGACGCGGCCTGGCATCTGCACGAGCTGACCCGCCATCTGGACCTCGCCGGTTTCGTCCTGTTCTCCTCCGCGGCCGGAACCTTCGGCAACGCCGGACAGGGCAACTACGCCGCCGCCAACACCTTCCTGGACGGACTCGCCCGCCACCGGCAGCTCACCGGTCTGCCCGCCACCTCACTCGCCTGGGGCCTGTGGGCCCGGGACAGCGAGATGACCGGACACCTCGACGAGAACGCCCGCGCCCGCGCCCGCTCCACCGGCGGACTGCCGCTCACCACCCGCGACGGGCTCACCCTGTTCGACGCGGCACTCGCCGCACACCGGCCGCACCTCGTACCGGTACGCCTGAACAACACCGTGCTCCGCCGCCGTACCCCCGAAGCCCTGCCGTCGATGCTGCGCACCCTGTTCCGGGGCTCGGCCGGACGGCGCGCGGCCGACACCGGACCCGGCACCGCCGTCGCGGGCGGACTGCGGCAGCGGCTGGCCGCGCTGCCCGCAGCCGAACGGCGGACCGTCCTGGTCGACCTCGTCACCAGCTACGCGGCCGCCGTACTCGGCCACGCCGACGCCGGCCCGATCCACACCGGGAAGGCCTTCCGCGACCTCGGCTTCGACTCGCTGACCGCCGTCGAACTCCGCAACCGGCTGGCCGCCGCGACCGGCCAGCGGCTGCCCGCGACCCTGGTCTTCGACCACCCCAACCCCGTCGCCCTCGCCGAACACCTCGGCGGCCTGCTGACCGACGCCGCACCCACGGCCGGGGGCGCCGCGGCCCACGCCCCCGCCGCCCCGGACGACGACCCCGTCGTCATCGTCGGCATGGCCTGCCGCTACCCCGGCGGCGTCCGCTCCCCCGAAGACCTGTGGACGCTGCTGGCCGACGGCACCGACGCCGTCGCCGGCTTCCCCACGGACCGGGGCTGGGACCTGGAGCACTTCTACGACTCCGTCCCGGACGACCCGGACGCCTCCCGCACCCTGGAAGGCGGATTCCTGTACGACGCCGCCGACTTCGACGCGGACTTCTTCGGCATCAGCCCCCACGAGGCCACCGCCATGGACCCGCAGCAGCGGCTGCTGCTGGAGACCGCGTGGGAGGCGGTGGAGCGGGCCGGAATCGACCCGGTGTCGCTGCGCGGCAGCCGGACCGGTGTCTTCGCCGGTCTGTCCTCCAGCGACTACATGACGCGCGGCGCCGAGGTCCCCGAGACGCTCGCCGGATACGTCAACACCGGAAACGCCGTCAGCGTCGTCTCCGGCCGGGTCTCCTACGCCCTCGGTCTGGAGGGCCCGGCCGTCACCGTCGACACCGCCTGCTCGTCCTCCCTGGTGGCCCTGCACCTGGCCGCCCAGGCGCTGCGGGCCGGTGAATGCACGCTCGCCCTGGCGGGCGGAGTGACCGTGATGTCCTCCCCGGTGATCATCGTGGACTTCTCGCGGCAGCGCGGACTCGCCGCCGACGGCCGCTGCAAACCCTTCTCGGCGGACGCCGACGGCACCGGCTTCTCCGAAGGCGCCGGACTGCTCGTCCTCGAACGCCTCTCCGACGCCCTGCACCACGGCCATCAGGTCCTGGCCGTCGTCCGCGGCTCGGCCGTCAACCAGGACGGCGCCTCCAACGGGCTCTCCGCCCCCAACGGACCGGCCCAGCAGCGGGTCATCCGCCAGGCCCTCGCCAACGCCCGCCTGACCGGCGCCGATATCGACGCGGTGGAGGCGCACGGCACCGGCACCCGGCTCGGCGACCCCATCGAGGCCCAGGCCCTGCTGACCACCTACGGCCGGGACCGGGGCACGGACCGGCCACTGCTGCTGGGCTCCGTCAAATCCAACCTCGGACACACCCAGGCCGCGGCCGGTGTCGCCGGAGTGATGAAAATGGTGCTCGCCATGCGGCACGGCACCCTGCCGAAGTCGCTGCACGCCGACAAAGTGACCCCGCACGTGGACTGGTCGGCGGGTACCGTACGCGTCCTGGACGAGGCGGCCGCCTGGCCGGCCCCCGACGGCCGCCCGCGCCGGGCCGGCGTCTCCTCCTTCGGTATCAGCGGAACCAACGCGCACCTGATCCTGGAGCAGGGCCCGGATACCGCGCCGGCCGCCGGTGCAGCACCCCCCGCCTCCCCGGCCGTCGGCAGCTCGCCGGGTGCCGCTACCGCCCCCCACCCGGTGAGGGCCACGGCGACCAGCACGGACGATCCCGCTCCGGCCCCCGCTGCGGAAAGGACCATGGCGAGCAGTACGGACGATCCGGTTCCGGCCCCGGACACCCCCGACGCGGCGGACGCGCGGCCCGCCCGGCCCCTGCCCTGGCTGCTGTCCGCGCGCAGCGCACCCGCACTGCGCGGACAGGCGCAAGCCCTGCTCACCCACCTCGACACCCCCACCGGCGGCCGGTCCGCACCGCTCGACCTCGCGGCCTCCCTCGCCACCCGCCGGGCCACCCTCGAACACCGCGCGATCGTCATCGCGGCAGATCCGCACACCCTGCGCACCGCGCTGGCCGCACTCGCCGACGGCACCCCCGCCCCCGGCCTCGTCCAGGGCCGGCACACCTCGGGCCGCGACCGCAGGACCGTCCTGGTCTTCCCCGGCCAGGGCTCCCAGTGGACCGGAATGGGCGCCGGACTCCTCCGGGCATCGGACGAGTTCGCCGCCCGGATCGCCGCCTGCGAACGGGCCCTCGCCCCGTACACGGACTGGTCCCTGACCGCCGTACTCCGCGGCGGACCCGCCGCCCCGCCGCTCGCCCGCGTCGACGTGGCCCAGCCCGCGCTCTGGGCCGTCATGGTCGCCCTCGCCGAGGTCTGGCAGGCCCACGGCGTCCGCCCGGCGGCCGTCGTCGGCCACTCCCAGGGCGAGATCGCCGCCGCCTGCGTGGCCGGCGCCCTCTCCCTGGAGGACGGCGCCCGCGTGGTCGCCCTGCGCAGCCGGGCCATCGCCGCCGGGCTCTCCGGCCTCGGCGGCATGGTCTCCGTGGCGGCGTCCCACGAGGACGTCCTCACCCGCCTCACAGGCCTGGGCGAGGGGATCTCCGTCGCAGCGGTCAACGGCCCCGGCTCCGTCGTGGTCTCCGGCGAGCCGGACGTCCTCGACGCACTCATCGACGCCTGCACCCGCGACGGCATCCGCACCAAGAAGATCCCCGTCGACTACGCCTCGCACTCCGCGCACGTCGAACGCATCCGCGAGACCGTCCTCGCCGACCTCGCCGGCATCGAGACCCGTGAACCGCGTATCCCCTTCCTCTCCACCCTCACCGGCCGGTGGATCGCCCCCGGCACCGCGCTGGACGCCTCCTACTGGTACGAGAACCTGCGCCGCACCGTCCGGCTGGAGGACGGCCTGCGCACTCTCCTCACCCAGGGCCACGACGTCTTCGTCGAATGCAGCCCGCACCCGGTGCTGACCGCCGCCATCGAGGACACCATCGCCGCCGCCGGAGCGGACGCCTCGGCCCTCGGCTCGCTGCGCCGCGAGGACGGCGGCCCCGAACGGCTGCTGACCTCCCTCGCCGAGGCGCACGCGCACGGTGTACGGGTCGACTGGAGCGGCATCCTGAGCGGCGGCCGGTCCACCGAGCTGCCCACCTACGCCTTCCAGCGCAGCCGGTACTGGCTCGACGCGGCCCCCGCCGGGCCCCGGCCCTCCGAGGCCCTGTTCGAAACCGTCTGGACGGAACCGGACCCGGCCCCGGCCCCGTCCGCTCTCGCCGAACCGGCCACCGGCATCCAGTCCTTCACCGGCCTGCCCGCTCTGGCGGAGGCCATGGCAGCCGACGACACCCGCACCTTCGCGGAGACGGTGCTGCTGCGCCTGCCGGCGGCCGGCGACGCCGAGCCCGGTGCCGACAGCGCCCCCGTACGGGACATGCTGCACCTCGCCCGGACCTGGTCGGCGGATCCACGCTGCGCGGACTCCCGGCTGGTCCTCGTCACTTCGGACACCGACGCCGCACTCACCGACGCCGCGATCCACGGCCTGATCCGCTCGGCGCAGGCCGAACACCCCGACCGGTTCCTGCTGGTCGACACCGACGGCGACCCGGCCTCCGAGCAGGCGCTGCCGGGCGCCGTCACGGCCGCCGCGGCCGCCGGCGAAACCCGGCTCGCCCTGCGCAACGGCACGGTGACCGTGCCGAGGCTCCGGCGCACCGCACCCCCGCAGACCCCCTCCAACCCCCCGGTCTGGCAGTGGGACACCCACGGCGACGGCACCGTACTGATCACCGGCGGCACCGGCACCCTCGGCGCCCTCGTCGCCCGCCACCTGGTGACCCGGCACGGCGTCCGGCAGCTGCTGCTCATCGGCCGCCGCGGCCCCGCCGCCCCGGGCGCCGAGGATCTGCGCGACCAGCTCACCCGCCTGGGGGCGACCGTCACCATCACCGCCTGCGACGCCGCCGACCGCGACGCCCTCGCCGGCGTACTCGCCGCCGTTCCTGCCGAACACCCGCTCACCGCCGTCGTCCACGCGGCCGGAGTCCTCCGGGACGGGCTCCTGGAGAACCTCACCACCGAGGATCTGGACCTCGTCTGGCGCCCCAAGGCCGAAGCCGCCTGGAACCTGCACGAGCTGACCCGCTCCACCGGACTCTCCGCCTTCGTCCTCTTCTCCTCCTTCGCCGGAACCATCGGCGGCCCCGCCCAGGCCAACTACGCCGCCGCCAACTCCTTCCTCGACGCCCTCGCCCACCGGCGCCGGGCCCAAGGCCTCACCGCCGTCTCCCTCGCCTGGGGATACTGGGGAGATTCCAGTGAAATGACGTCCAGGCTGGACCCCGTGGATGTCGCCCGTTTCACACGCTCCGGAATACTTGCGCTCTCGGCGGACCAGGGACTCGCCCTGCTCGACGCCGCCGCGACCGTCGACCGTGCCCTCCTGGTCCCCGTACGTCTCGACCCACGGGCCCTCGCGACCGCGGGCCCCACGCCTGCCCTGCTCCGCGGACTCGCCCCGGTACGGACGGCGGTACGGATCCCCGCCGGCCCGCTCGACGCCGCCACCGGGCCGGGGACCGGGCACGACGGCTTCGCGGAGCGGCTCGCGGGACGGACCGAGGCCCAGCGCGACGCCCTGCTGCTCCACCTGATCACCGGCCACGTCGCCACGGTCCTCGGCCATGAATCGCCCGCCGCGATCGAAGCCGAACGCGGCTTCCTCGACCTGGGCATGAGTTCCCTCACCGCCGTGGAACTGCGCAACCGACTCAACGCCGAGACCGGGCTCCGGCTGCCGACGACCGCAGTCTTCGACCATCCGACCCCACTGGCCCTCGCCCGGCATCTGCGCGCACAACTCGCCTCCGGCGACGGCGCGGAGCCGGCCGGCTCCCTGCTGCCGGGGCTCGACGACCTGGAGCGGGCCTTCGCGTCCGGTGCGGACTCCGCGCTCGACGCGGTCGGCCGCGCCCGCCTGACCGCCCGCCTCAAAGCCCTGCAATGGAAGCTCGACGACACCGCCGATGACACCCGCGAAGGGCATGAAGAGCACGAAGAGCATGCGGACGGCACCGCTGTCGACGCCGATCTCGAAGCGGCCTCGACGGACGACGAGATCTTCGGCCTGATCGACAAGGAACTCGGCCTCGCCTGACCGAGCCGGCCGCCCGTACCGAGCCGGCCGGCCACCGCACCACGCGTACCGCCCTTCCCGACTGTGAGGTTCTCCCACCCATGGCACCCAAGGCCGGCCCCTCCTCCGAGGACAAGCTCCGCGACTATCTCAAGAAGGTCACCGCCGACCTGCGGCGCACCAAGCAGAGGCTGGAGTCCGTCGAGGCCCGGGACCACGAGCCGATCGCCATCGTGGGCATGGCCTGCCGGTTCCCCGGCGGCGTCCGGTCCCCCGAGGACCTGTGGACGCTGCTGGCCGACGGCAGGGACGCCGTCGGCGACCTGCCCGAGGACCGCGGATGGGACACCGCGGCGCTCTACGACCCTTCCCCGGGCACCCCGGGGAAGAGCTACGTACGCCACGGCGGTTTCCTCGACGCGGCCGCCGACTTCGACGCCCGGCACTTCGGCATCGCCCCCCGCGAGGCCCTTGCCATGGACCCGCAGCAGCGGCTGCTGCTGGAAACCTCCTGGGAGGCCGTCGAACACGCCCGGATCAGCCCCGACGCCCTGCGCTCCACCGAGACAGGCGTGTTCATCGGCGGCGCCGACACCGACTACGGCTCCCTCGCCGAACAGGCCGCCGAAACCGAAGGCCATCTGCTGACCGGCGGCGCGGTCAGTGTCCTGTCCGGCCGGATCGCCTACGCCTTCGGGCTCGAAGGCCCGGCCGTCACCGTGGACACCGCCTGCTCGTCCTCCCTGGTCGCCCTGCATCTCGCCGTACGCGCCCTGCGGGCCGGCGAATGCACCATGGCCCTGACCGGCGGTGTCGCGATCATGCCGACCCCCCGGCTGTTCACCGAGTTCTCCCGCCAGCGGGGCCTCGCAGCCGACGGCCGCTGCAAGCCCTTCGCCGAGGCCGCCGACGGCACCGGATGGGCCGAAGGCGTCGGCGTCCTGCTGGTGGAGCGGCTGTCGGACGCACGCCGCAACGGCCACCGGGTCCTCGCCGTCGTCCGGGGAACGGCGGTCAACCAGGACGGCGCCAGCAGCCGCCTCACCGCCCCCAACGGGCCCTCCCAGCAGCGCGTCATCCAGGCGGCACTCGCCAATGCGCAGCTGACCGGCGACCGGATCGACGCCGTCGAGGCCCACGGCACCGGTACCACCCTGGGTGACCCGATCGAAGCTCAGGCACTCCTCGCGACCTACGGCAGGGACAGGCCGGCCGGCCAACCGCTGCTGCTCGGCGGCATCAAATCGAATATCGGGCACGCGCAGGCCGCGGCCGGTGTGGCCGGCGTCATCAAGATGGTCATGGCGATGCGGCACGGCGTCCTGCCCAAGAGCCTGCACGTGGACCGGCCGACCTCGCACGTCGACTGGAGCGCGGGCGCCGTCGAACTCCTCACCGAGCGGACCGACTGGCCCGCCACCGGCCGCCCGCGCCGCTCGGCGGTCTCCGCTTTCGGAATCAGCGGCACCAACGCCCATGTGGTGCTGGAACAGGCCGAACCGACCCCGGCGGAGACGGAGAGGGAGACGGCGACGGCCGGGCCCTCGGTGGTGCCGGGACCGGTGCCCTGGGTCCTGACCGGCCGCACGGAGGAGGCATTGCGGGACCAGATCGCGAACCTGTGCGGAGACGGGCAGCACTCCGGCGCCCACCCGGCCGATATCGCCCTGACCCTCGCGGCCGGCCGGTCCGTACTCGGCCACCGCGCGGTACTGCTGGACGGCGCGCAGCCGGTGGCGGAGGGCGTGGCCCGGGGAGGCCGGACGGCGTTTCTGTTCTCGGGGCAGGGGTCGCAGCGTCTGGGGATGGGGCGTGAGTTGTATGCCCGTTTCCCTGTCTTCGCGGAGGCTTTTGATGCGGTCTGTGCTGAGTTGGATGTTCCGGTGCGTGAGGTGGTGTGGGGTGGGGACGCGGATGCCCTGAACCGGACCGTGCATGCCCAGGCCGGTTTGTTCGCGGTTGAGGTGGCGTTGTTTCGGCTGGTCGAGTCGTGGGGGGTGACTCCGGACTTTGTGGCTGGTCATTCGATCGGTGAGGTGGCTGCGGCTCATGTGGCGGGGGTGTTTTCCCTGGCTGATGCGTGTGCGCTGGTGTCGGCGCGTGGCCGGTTGATGGATGCGTTGCCGGAGGGTGGTGCGATGCTGGCGGTGCGGGCGGGCGAGGACGAGGTTCTGCCGCTGCTGGGCGCGTCGGTGTCCGTTGCCGCGGTCAACGGCCCTTCTGCGGTTGTGGTGTCCGGTGCCGAGGAAGGGGTGGAGGCGGTACGGGTCCACTTCGAGGCCCTGGGCCGTAAAACGACCCGGCTCAAGGTCTCCCACGCCTTCCACTCGCCGTTGATGGACCCGATGCTGGACGGTTTCCGTGCGGTCGTCTCCGGGCTGTCGTTCTCCGTGCCCGCGATCGCCCTGGTGGCGGGCGCGGAGGAGCTGTGCGATCCGGAGTACTGGGTGCGGCACGTCCGCGAAGCCGTCCGCTTCGCGGACAGTGTGCGGGCGCTGCACGAGCAGGGCGTGACCCGCTTCCTCGAACTCGGCCCGGACGGCACCCTGTCCGCCCTGGCCGCCGGATGCCTCCCCGACGACACTGACGCCGTACTCGTACCCCTCCTGCGCAAGAGCGTCGACGAGGAGACGGCCGCACTGACCGCCGTCGCCCGGATGTTTGTCGACGGCGCGGATGTGGACTGGACATCGGTGCTGCGCGGCACGGGCGCCCGGCTCATCGACCTTCCGACCTACGCCTTCCAGCGGCAGCGCTACTGGCCGACCCCCGGTGCCGCACCGGCCGGTACGGTCCGGGCCGCGGGATTCGACGCGGCCGGGCATCCGCTGCTCGACGCCTCCGTCGAACTGTCCGACGCCGAAGGCATGCTGTTCACCTCCCGCCTGTCCGCCCGGTCGCACCCCTGGCTGGCCGACCATGTGGTCCACGGATCGGCCCTCCTGCCCGGAACCGCGTTCCTGGAGCTGGCCGTCCGTGCCGCTGACGAGGTCGGCTGTGGCATCGTCGAGGAGCTGACGCTCGCCGCGCCACTCGCTCTACCGGAGGAGGGCGGTGTCCAGCTCCAGCTGAGGGTGGCCGCCGCCGACGGCAACGGCCGCCGGACGGTGAGCGTCCGCTCCCGCCGTGAGGGAGCCGACGACCGTGCGTGGCTCACCCACGCGACGGGTGTACTGGCCATGGGCGAGCGGACGGTCGCCCTGGACGCACCGGGCGCCGCCTGGCCCCCGGCCGGTGCCGAACCGGTCGACCTGACGGGCCTCTACGACCGTATGTCCGGGGCCGGATTCGACTACGGCCCGGTCTTCCAGGGCCTGCGGGCCGCCTGGCAGCAGGGCGAGAACGTGTACGCGGAGGTCGCACTGCCCGAGGGCGTCGACGGCAGCCCCTACGGCCTGCACCCCGCGCTGCTCGACGCCGCGCTGCATGTCACCGCCTTCAACGGGGTGCCGCGGGGTGTGGTGCCGTTCTCCTGGGAAGGTGTGTCCCTGCACGCCTCCGGCGCTTCGTCGGTCCGGGTGCGGGTGACCCGTACCCGCGAGGATTCGCTCACCGTCGCCGTCGCCGATACGGCCGGTGAGCCGGTGGCATCGGTGGAATCGCTGGTGCTGCGTCCGGTCGGTGCCGCCCGTCCGGGGGACCGGGACCCGGTGTTCGGTGTGGAGTGGGTACCGGTCCGGGTGCCGGGTCCGGTGGCGGTGTCCCCGGACGTGGTCATGGTGCGGCTTTCGGGCGACGAGGACGTGGTGCGGTCGGCGCACACTCTGCCGGCGCGGGCGCTCTCGCTGGTGCAGGAGTGGCTGGAGGAGGAGCGGTCCGCCGATTCCCGGCTGGTGTTCGTCACCCGTGGCGCACTGTCCGGCGAGGACCCGGCCGGCGCTGCGGTCTGGGGGCTGGTGCGTTCGGCGCAGTCGGAGCACCCCGGCCGGTTCCTGCTGGTGGACGTGGCGGGCGAGGAGCCCGTGAGCGGCTTGCTGGACACCGTACTGGCCGTGGACGAACCCCAGTTGCTGCTGCGCGAAGGCGAGGTGCTCGCCGCCCGGCTGACCCGCGCCGGGGCTGACCGTGAAACGGCTCCGGAGTGGGCGGGCGAGGGAACGGTTCTGATCACCGGTGGTACGGGTGGTCTGGGGCGGGTGATCGCCCGACACCTGGTGGCCGAACACGGCGTACGCAGCCTGCTGCTGGTGAGCCGCAGCGGCCCGGCCGCTGAGGGAGCCGCCGAGCTGGTCGCGGAGCTGACCGGGCTGGGTGCCGAGGCCGTCGTCGAAGCCTGCGATACCGCCGATGCGGCAGCGGTGACGAAGCTGTTCTCCCGCCATCCGGTGCGGGCCGTGGTCCACACGGCGGGTGTGATCGACGACGGTGTGGTGGAGGCGCTGACGCCCGAGCGGCTGTCGGCGGTCCTGCGCCCCAAGGTGGACGCCGCGTGGAATCTGCACCAGGCGACCAAGGACCGCGACCTCGCCGCGTTCGTGCTGTTCTCCTCCGTCTCCGGCCTCTTCGGCGGCCCCGGCCAGGCCAACTACGCCGCCGGAAATGCCTTTCTGGACGCGCTCGCCGAGCGCCGCCGAGCCGCCGGACTGCCGGGCACCTCTCTGGCCTGGGGCCCGTGGACCCGGGACGGCGGCATGACCGGCACCCTGTCCGAGACCGACCGACTGCGCATCTCCCGTACCGGCATGCCGGAACTCTCCCCGGAGGAGGGTGCCCGGCTCTTCGACGCCGCCCTGCTTGCGGATACGGCACTGGTCGCCCCGGTGCGGTTCGACTTCGCGGCCGTACGGGCGCGGACCGAGGTACCCGCCCTCCTGCGGGGGCTGGTCCGGCCCCGCACCCGGAGTCGGCGTCCGGCGGCCTCCGGCGCTCCCGGTTCGCCCGCTGCGACGGGCCTGCTGCGTACGCTCTCCGACCTCACGGGCGACGAGCGGCGCGAGCTGCTCCTGGACCTCGTACGCGGGCACGTCGCAGCGGTCCTGGGACATACCGACGCCACCGCCGTCGAGCCGTCGCGAGCCTTCCAGGACCTCGGCTTCGACTCCCTGATGGCCGTCGAACTGCGCAACCGGCTGGGCGCGGCGGCAGGCCTGCGGCTGCCGGCGACTCTGGTCTTCGACTACCCGACGGCCGATGTGCTGGTCGGTTTCCTGCTCGACGAGCTGTACGGCGGCGGTACGGCCGACACGACGGCGCTGCTGCCCGCGGGGGCCGTGGCGGCGCAGGGCGACGATCCTGTGGTGATCGTGGGTATGGCGTGTCGTTTTCCGGGTGGGGTGGAGTCGCCGGAGGATTTGTGGCGGTTGGTGTCCGATGGTGTGGATGCTGTTGGTGGGTTTCCGGTGGATCGTGGCTGGGATGTGGGGGGTGAGTCGTTCGCGCGGGCGGGTGGCTTCCTCTACGGCGCGGCGGACTTCGACGCCGGTTTCTTCGGGATGAGTCCGCGTGAGGCGTTGGCGACGGATGTTCAGCAGCGTCTGCTGCTGGAGACGGTGTGGGAGGCGGTGGAGCGGGCCGGGATCGACCCGGTGTCGTTGCGCGGCTCGCGGACCGGCGTCTTCGCCGGTGTCATGTATACGGATTATCGAACCCTTCTGGAGGGTGAGCAGTTCGACGGATTCCGGGACAACGGCAGTGCGCCGAGTATTGCTTCCGGTCGGGTGTCGTACACGTTTGGTTTTGAGGGTCCGGCGGTGACGGTGGATACGGCGTGTTCGTCGTCGTTGGTGGCGGTGCATTTGGCGGGGCAGGCGTTGCGGTCGGGGGATTGTTCGCTGGCGGTGGCGGGTGGTGTGACGGTGATGTCGACGCCGTCGACGTTTGTGGAGTTCGGGCGTCAGGGTGGTCTGTCGTCGGATGGGCGGTGTCGGGCGTTTTCGGATGCGGCTGATGGTGTGGGCTGGGGTGAGGGTGTGGGTGTGGTGGTGTTGGAGCGGTTGTCGGATGCGGTGCGGAATGGGCATCGGGTGCTGGCTGTGGTGCGTGGGTCGGCGGTGAATCAGGATGGTGCGTCGAATGGTCTGACGGCTCCGAACGGTCCGTCGCAGCAGAGGGTGATCCGGCAGGCGCTGGCGAGTGGTGGTCTGTCGGTGTCCGATGTGGACGTGGTGGAGGGGCACGGCACGGGGACGACGCTGGGTGACCCGATCGAAGCGCAGGCCCTGATCGCGACCTACGGCCGGGATCGGGCGGAGGGGCAGCCGTTGTGGCTGGGGTCCTTGAAGTCGAATATCGGGCATGCGCAGGCCGCGGCGGGCGTCGCGGGGATCATCAAGATGGTCATGGCGATGCGGCACGGTGTGCTCCCGCGCACGCTGCACGTGGAGGCGGCGTCTTCGCATGTGGACTGGGCGGCGGGTGAGGTCGAGCTGTTGTCGGAGGAGCGTGCCTGGCCGGAGTCGGGGCGGGTGCGTCGGGCGGGTGTGTCGTCGTTCGGTATCAGTGGCACGAATGCGCATGTGGTGCTGGAGCAGCCGGAACCGGTGATCCCGGAGGCTGTGGAACCCTCGGTCGTGCCGGGTGTGGTGCCGTGGCTGGTGTCGGGGAAGACGGAGGAGGCGCTGCGCGACCAGATCGCGCGGTTGCGGTCGTATGCGGAGGATGCGGGGCTGCGGCCGGTGGATGTGGGTCTGTCCACTCTCGGCCGGTCGGTTTTTGCTCACCGGGCTGTGGTGCTCGACGGTGAGCAGGTCATCGAGGGCCGGGCGCTGGGCGGGAAGACGGCGTTCCTCTTCTCGGGGCAGGGGTCGCAGCGTCTGGGGATGGGGCGTGAGTTGTATGCCCGTTTCCCGGTGTTTGCGGATGCTTTTGATGGGGTCTGTGCTGAGTTGGATGTTCCGGTGCGTGAGGTGGTGTGGGGTGGGGACGCGGATGTTCTGAACCGGACGGTGTTTGCTCAGGCGGGTCTGTTCGCGGTCGAGGTGGCGTTGTTCCGGCTGGTCGAGTCGTGGGGGGTGACTCCGGACTTTGTGGCTGGTCATTCGATCGGTGAGGTGGCTGCGGCGCATGTGGCGGGGGTGTTCTCCCTGGCTGATGCGTGTGCGCTGGTGTCGGCGCGTGGCCGGTTGATGGATGCGTTGCCGGAGGGTGGTGCGATGCTGGCGGTGCGGGCGGGCGAGGACGAGGTTCTGCCGCTGCTGGATACGTCGGTGTCCGTTGCCGCGGTCAACGGCCCTTCTGCGGTTGTGGTGTCCGGTGCCGAGGAAGGGGTGGAGGCGGTACGGGTCCACTTCGAGGCCCTGGGCCGTAAAACGACCCGGCTCAAGGTCTCCCACGCTTTCCACTCGCCGTTGATGGACCCGATGCTGGACGGCTTCCGTGCGGTCGTCTCCGGGCTGTCGTTCTCCGCGCCCACGATCGCCCTGGTGGCGGGCGCGGAGGAGCTGTGCGATCCGGAGTACTGGGTGCGGCATGTCCGTGAAGCCGTCCGTTTCGCGGACGGTGTGCGGGCGCTGCACGAGCAGGGCGTGACCCGCTTCCTCGAACTCGGCCCGGACGGCACCCTGTCCGCCCTGGCCGCCGGATGCCTCCCCGACGACAGTGACGCCGTACTCGTACCCCTCCTGCGCAAGAACCGTGAGGAGGAGACGGCCACCCTCCAAGCCCTCGCCGAGCTTCATGTCGCCGGCGCCGGGGTCGACTGGGCCGCACTCTTCACCGGTACCGGCGCCCGTCCCGTCGAACTGCCCGCCTACGCCTTCCAGCACCGGCGCTACTGGCCGATGGGCGGCAGCTTCGGGCGCGGTGGTGACATACGGCTCGCAGGTCTGGAATCGGCTGAACACCCGCTGCTGGGCGCGGCCGTGGAGCCGGCGGACTCGGATACGTACCTCTTCACGGGACGGCTGTCGCCGGCCACCCACCCGTGGTTCGCGGACCACGTGGTCATGGGTACGGTGCTGGTCCCGGGAACGGCCCTGGTCGAGATGGCCGTCCGCGCGGGTGACGAAGCGGGATGCCCGGTGGTGGAGGAACTGACGCTCGCCGCGCCGCTCGCCCTGCCAGCCGAGGGCGGCGTCCGGGTGCAGGTGGCGGTGGGCGCGCCCGACGAGTCCGGCCGCCGAACGGTGACGATCCACTCCCGCCCCGACGGCGCGGACGAGTCCCCTTGGATCCAGCACGCCACCGGCGCGCTCGCCCCCCCGACTGCTCGGGACACGGCCTTCGACGCGGCGGTCTGGCCGCCGGCCGGCGCGGTGGTGCTGGACACGGCGGAGGTGTACGAGCGGTTCGCCGAGGCAGGGTTCGAGTACGGCCCGGTCTTCCAGGGCCTGCGAGCGGCCTGGCGGCTCGACCACGAGGTCTGCGCGGAGGTCGCGCTGCCGCAGGACACGGATCTGACCGGATTCGGTCTGCACCCTGCCCTGTTCGACGCCTGCCTCCACGCGGCCGTGCTCCTCGGCGACGGGGAACAAGGCGTGCCCTTCTCCTGGTCCGGCGTGTCTCTGCACGCCTCAGGCAAGTCCGCTCTGCGGGTACGGCTGTCCCGTACGCCCGACGGGGCGATCTCGGCGGCTCTGGCGGATGCCGACGGAGAACCGGTTGCCTCGGTGACGGCGCTCACCGTGCGTCCGATCTCCGCCGAACCACAGCATGATGCCCTGTTCGGGGTGGAGTGGGTGCCGGCCCGGGTGCCGGGGGCGGTGGCGGCGGGGCCGGATGTGGTGGTGCACCGGCTGACCGCCGAGGGCGCTGTACCGGGCTCGGTGCACGCGCTGTCGGCTCGGGTGCTGGCTCTGGTGCAGGAGGTACCGGAACCGTCGCGGCTGGTACTGATGACCCGGGGTGCGGTGTCGGGTACGGATGTGGCCGCAGCGGCGGCGTGGGGGCTGGTGCGTTCGGCGCAGTCGGAGCAGCCGGGCCGGTTCGTGCTAATCGATGTGGAGGGTGAGGAGCCCGCCGCACTGCTGGAGTCGGTGCTGGCTGTCGACGAGCCGCAGGTACTGGTACGCGACGGTGAACTGCTCGTGCCCCGGCTTGCCGGGATCGCGGCCGTGGCGGACTCCGCCCCGGTGTGGGCGGGCGAGGGCATGGTTCTGATCACCGGTGGTACGGGTGGTCTGGGGCGGGCCGTCGCCCGGCATCTGGTGACCGAACACGGTGTCCGTGGCCTGCTCCTCGTCAGCCGCAGCGGCCCGGACGCCGAGGGCGCCGGCGAACTCGTCGCCGAGCTGAAGCGGCATGACGTACAGGTCGCGGTCGAGTCCTGTGACATCGCCGAGCCGGCCGCCGTACGCGACCTCTTCACCCGCCATGACGTACGGGCGGTGATCCACACCGCCGGTGTGATCGATGACGGGGTGATCGGCTCGCTGACGAACGAGCGGCTCTCGGCCGTGCTGCGGCCCAAGGCCGACGCGGCCTGGAACCTGCACGAGGCGACGAAGGACCGCGACCTCGCCGCGTTCGTCATGTTCTCCTCCGTCGCCGCCGCGTTCGGCAGCGCGGGGCAGGCGAACTACGCGGCCGGCAATGCCTTCCTCGATGCCCTGGCCGGGCACCGACGGGCCCTGGGTCTGCCGGGAACCTCCCTGGCCTGGGGGCCCTGGGAGCAGACCGGCGGAATGACCGGTTCGCTCACCGACGCAGAGGTCGAGCGCATCACCCGGTTGGGCATGCCACCGCTGCCCGTGGCGGACGGCCTGGGCCTGTTCGACGCCGCACTCTCGGCCGAGCGGCCGGTGATTCTGCCGGTCCGGCTCGACCTCGCCGCGATCCGCGCACGGGGCGAGGTGCCGACGCTGCTCCGTGGGCTGATCCGGACCAGGGCGCGCCGCACCCTGCGCACGGGGACGGCCGACGCGGCCGCACTGCGTACGAGACTGTCCGGCCTCGCCGCCGCGGAACGGCACGAGGCGGTGCTCGACCTGGTGCGCGTGCAGATCGCGCTGGTCCTCGGGCACGGAGGCGCGGCCGACGTGGATCCGGCGCGGGCCTTCCAGGATCTGGGCTTCGACTCCCTGACGGCGGTCGAGCTGCGCAACCGGCTGGGTTCGGTGACGGGGCTCCGCCTGCCCGCCACGGTGGTCTTCGACTACCCGACGGCGGACGCGCTCACCGGATTTGTCCGCGACGAAATCCTCGGGGGTGAGGCCGAAGCCGCTCCGATCGCCGTACGCCGGGCCGTGGCGGCGCAGGACGACGATCCTGTGGTGATCGTGGGTATGGCGTGTCGTTTTCCGGGTGGGGTGGGGTCGCCGGAGGATTTGTGGCGGTTGGTGTCCGATGGTGTGGATGCTGTTGGTGGGTTTCCGGTGGATCGTGGCTGGGATGTGGGGGGTGAGTCGTTCGCGCGGGCGGGTGGTTTCCTCTATGACGCGGCGGGGTTCGATCCGGATTTCTTCGGGATGAGTCCGCGTGAGGCGTTGGCGACGGATGCTCAGCAGCGTCTGTTGCTGGAGACGGTGTGGGAGGCGGTGGAGCGGGCCGGGATCGACCCGGTGTCGTTGCGCGGCTCGCGGACCGGCGTCTTTGCCGGTGTCATGTACAACGACTACGCGAGTCTGCTCGACGGCCGGGAGTTCGAGGGGCAGCAGGGCAGCGGCAGTGCGCCGAGTATTGCTTCCGGTCGGGTGTCGTACACGTTTGGTTTTGAGGGTCCGGCGGTGACGGTGGATACGGCGTGTTCGTCGTCGTTGGTGGCGGTGCATTTGGCGGGGCAGGCGTTGCGGTCGGGGGATTGTTCGCTGGCGGTGGCGGGTGGTGTGACGGTGATGTCGACGCCGTCGACGTTTGTGGAGTTCGGGCGTCAGGGTGGTATGTCGTCGGATGGGCGGTGTCGGCCGTTTTCGGATGCGGCTGATGGTGTGGGCTGGGGTGAGGGTGTGGGTGTGGTGGTGTTGGAGCGGTTGTCGGATGCGGTGCGGAATGGGCATCGGGTGCTGGCTGTGGTGCGTGGGTCGGCGGTGAATCAGGATGGTGCGTCGAATGGTCTGACGGCTCCGAACGGTCCGTCGCAGCAGCGGGTGATCCGGCAGGCGCTGGCGAGTGGTGGTCTGTCGGTGTCCGATGTGGACGTGGTGGAGGGGCACGGCACGGGGACGACGCTGGGTGACCCGATCGAAGCGCAGGCCCTGATCGCAACCTACGGCCAGGACCGTGAACTCCCGGTACTCATCGGCTCGGTGAAGTCCAATATCGGGCATGCGCAGGCCGCGGCGGGTGTGGCCGGAGTCATCAAAATGGTGCTGGCCATGCGGCACGGCGTGGTGCCGAAGACATTGCACGTCGATGCGCCGTCCTCGCATGTGGACTGGGCGGCGGGTGAGGTCGAGCTGTTGTCGGAGGAGCGTGCCTGGCCGGAGTCGGGCCGCGTACGCCGGGCGGGTGTGTCGTCGTTCGGTATCAGTGGCACGAACGCGCATGTGGTGCTGGAGCAGCCGGAACCGGTGATCCCGGAGGCTGTGGAACCCTCGGTCGTGCCGGGTGTGGTGCCGTGGCTGGTGTCGGGGAAGACGGAGGAGGCGCTGCGCGACCAGATTGCACGGTTGCGGTCGTATGCGGAGGATGCGGGGCTGCGGCCGGTGGATGTGGGTCTGTCCACTCTCGGCCGGTCGGTTTTCGCATATCGGGCTGTGGTGCTCGACGGTGAGCAGGTCATCGAGGGCCGGGCGCTGGGCGGGAAGACGGCGTTCCTGTTCTCGGGGCAGGGGTCGCAGCGTCTGGGGATGGGCCGTGAGCTGTATGCCCGCTTCCCCGTCTTCGCGGAGGCTTTTGACGCGGTCTGTGCGGAGTTGGATGTTCCGGTGCGTGAGGTGGTGTGGGGTGGGGACGCGGATGTTCTGAACCGGACCGTGCATGCCCAGGCGGGTCTGTTCGCGGTCGAGGTGGCGTTGTTCCGGCTGGTCGAGTCGTGGGGGGTGACTCCGGACTTTGTGGCTGGTCATTCGATTGGTGAGGTGGCTGCGGCGCATGTGGCGGGGGTGTTCTCCCTGGCTGATGCGTGTGCGCTGGTGTCGGCGCGTGGCCGGTTGATGGATGCGTTGCCGGAGGGTGGTGCGATGCTGGCGGTGCGGGCGGGCGAGGACGAGGTTCTGCCGCTGCTGGATGCGTCGGTGTCCGTTGCCGCGGTCAACGGCCCTTCGGCGGTTGTGGTGTCCGGTGCCGAGGAAGGGGTGGAGGCGGTACGGGTCCACTTCGAGGCCCGGGGCCGTAAAACGACCCGGCTCAAGGTCTCGCACGCCTTCCACTCGCCGTTGATGGACCCGATGCTGGACGGTTTCCGTGCGGTCGTCTCCGGGCTGTCGTTCTCCGTGCCCGCGATCGCCCTGGTGGCGGGCGCCGAGGAACTGTGCACCCCGGAGTACTGGGTGCGGCACGTCCGTGACGCGGTCCGCTTCGCCGACAGCATCCGCACCCTCACCGAAGCGGGCGTGACCCGCTTCCTCGAACTCGGCCCGGACAGCGTGCTGTCAGCCCTGGGCCAGGATTCGGCACCGTCCGACAGCCTCTTCCTGGCCGCACTGCGCAAGGGTCGCACCGAGGAAGAGACGGCCGTACGCGCCTTGGCCGAGCTTCATGTCGCCGGCGCCGGGGTCGACTGGGCCGCACTCTTCACCGGTACCGGGGCCCGCCCCGTCGAACTGCCCACCTACGCTTTTCAGCGCCGGCGCTTCTGGCCCGCCGGCCCGGTACTGCGGGCCGGTGACGTGCGGTTCGCGGGGCTCGGTGCGACCGAACATCCGGTGCTGGGCGCGTCCGTGAGCCTGGCGGACGAGGACGGGACGGTACTGACCGGCCGTCTCTCGCGGCAGACCCACCCGTGGCTGGTCGACCACACCGTCAAGGGCGCGGTGCTGATGCCGGGCACCGGTCTCCTCGAACTCGCCCTGAGGGCGGGAGCCGAGGTCGGCTGTGCCGGAGTGGAGGAGCTGACGCTCGGTGCGCCGCTGGTGCTGCCCGAGCAGGGTGGCGTACAGATCCAGGTACGGGTATCGGCACCCGAGGCCGGCGGTCGTCGGACCGTCGGTGTCTACTCGTCCACCGAAGGCGCCGGCGACGGGGTATGGGTCCGGCACGCCGACGGGGCGCTCACCCCGGTCACTGTGGATACCGCCGGGTTCGACGCGGTGACCTGGCCGCCGGTGGACGCGGAGCCCGTTCCCGTCGAAGGTGCCTACGAGCGATTCGCGGAGGCCGGGTTCGGTTACGGGCCGGTGTTCCGTGGGCTGCGGGCGGTATGGCGTCGCGGCGAGGAACTCTTCGCCGAAGTCGCGCTGCCGGTGGAGGAGCGGGCTGCCGCGGGCCGGTTCGGCCTGCACCCAGCCCTGCTGGACGCTTCCCTGCACGCCGGTCTGCTGGAAGGCGACGGCGATGACACGATCATCCCCTTCACATGGAACGACGTCACGCTCCACGCCGTGGGCGCCGCCGAGGTACGGGTACGGCTGACGCGCGTCGGCGACGCGGGCCTGTCGTTGCAGATGGCCGACACGGCCGGACAGCCGGTGCTGTCCGTGGGCTCGATGCTCAGCCGTCTCGTCTCCGGGGAGCAGTTGGGGGTTTCGGGGGGTTCGTTGTTGGGGGTGGAGTGGTCGGTGGTTGCGGCTGCTCCGGTGGCTTCGGTGGCTTCGGTGGGTGTGTCGTGGGTTGGTTGGGAGGAGGTTGTGGCGGGGGGTTCGGTGCCGGGGGTGGTGGTGCTGGATTGTGGTGTGGGGGTGGGGGTGGGGGATGTTC
>NZ_JBIWGU010000022.1:0-21867 GCF_044763775.1 Streptomyces sp. NPDC094448
GTGCGGGTGTGGGTGAGGGCGGGGATGTCGGTGGAGTCGGTGATGTCGGTGGGGTCGTCCGGGTGTGCGGCGGTGATGAGGGTGTAGCCGTCGGGCAGGGTGCCGTCGTAGACGGCCTCCGCCACCGGCACCCACTCCAACCCCAGGAGCCCCGGTCCCGACGGCGTGGCGGTGCCCGGCCGTAGTACCAGCGCGTCCACGGAGACGACGGGGCGGCCGTCCGGATCGGCCACCTGCACGGTGACGCCC
Organism: Streptomyces sp. NPDC094448; assembly: GCF_044763775.1. Lineage (NCBI taxonomy): Bacteria > Bacillati > Actinomycetota > Actinomycetes > Kitasatosporales > Streptomycetaceae > Streptomyces > Streptomyces sp. NPDC094448. The sequence goes on from NZ_JBIWGU010000022.1 coordinate 250, forward strand.
TCCGGGCCCCGGGTGAGAGCGACCCGCACCGAGGTCGCCCCGCCCGCGTGCAGGCGCACACCTGTCCAGGAGAACGGCAGCTCCAGTTCGCCGCCCGCATCGAGGCGTCCGGCGTGCAGGGCCGCGTCCAGGAGCGCCGGATGAACCCCGAACCGGTCCACCTCTTCGGCGCTGTCCAGAGCGGCTTCGGCGTAGATCGTGTCGCCTGCCGTCCAGGCGGCTCGCAGCCCCTGGAACGCCGGCCCGTAGGCGTAGCCCGCTGCCGCGAGTTGCTCGTAGAACCGGTCCAGGTCTGCCGGTTGCGCTCCGGCCGGGGGCCACTGCGGGAACGCTTCGGGGGTGGTGGTGCCGGTGGTGGTGAGGGTTCCGGTGGCGTGGCGGGTCCAGGTGTCGGTGCCTTCGGGGCGGGCGTGGACGGTCACCGGTCGGCGCCCGGCCTCGTCGGGCCGGTCGACGGTGACGGTGAGATCGACGGCGCCGGTGACCGGGAGTACGAGCGGTGTCTCGATGACCAGTTCGTCGATGGTGTCGCAGCCGGTCTCGTCACCCGCGCGGATCACCAGCTCCAGGAACGCGGTGCCCGGGAGCAGTACCGTGTCCTGGACGGCGTGGTCGGCCAGCCAGGGGTGCGCGGCAAGGGACACCCTGCCCCTGAGCAGGACGCCGTCACTGCCCGGCAGCGCCACGACGCTCGTCAGGAACGGATGCCCGATACCCCCGCCACCGGCCGGAACGGGCGGCAGCCAGTAGCGTTTGTGGTCGAAGGGGTAGGTGGGCAGGTCGAGAAGCCGTTCTCCGGTGGGCGGGACGAGGGTGGTCCAGTCGACGGTGGCACCCTGGACCCAGGCCTCCGCGAGCGCGGTGGTGAACCGGTCCCCGCCGCCTTCGCCGGTACGCAAGGAGGCAACGGTACGTTCCTGGTCGATCGCGGGCAGCAGCACCGGATGCGCACTGCACTCGATGAACAGGGAACCGTCGAGTTCCGCGACCGCCGAATCCATCGCGACCGGTTGACGGAGGTTGCGGTACCAGTAACCGTCCTCGACCGGCTCCTCCACCCAGCGGCTGTCGACCGTGGACCACCAGGGAACGGTCGGAACCCGGGCCGCAACCCCGGTCAGTGCTTCGGCGAGTTCGTCCTCGACGGCTTCGACATGGGGGGTGTGGGAGGCGTAGTCGACCGCGATCCGCCGCACCCGAACCCCTACAGCCTCATACCCCGCCAGGACACTCTCCACAGCCTCGGGGTTGCCCGCGATCACCGTCGAGGACGGTCCGTTACGGGCCGCGATCCACACCCCCTCCACCAACTCCACCTCCCCCGCGGGAAGCGCGACCGAGGCCATCACCCCACGCCCCGCCAGCCGGCCCCCGATCACCCGGCTCCGCAACGCCACCACCCGCGCCCCGTCCTCCAGACTCAGCGCACCCGCCACACACGCCGCCGCAATCTCCCCCTGCGAATGACCCACCACCCCATCCGCCACCACCCCATACGCCCCCCACAAAGCCGCCACACTCACCGCCACCGCCCACGACAACGGCTGCACCACCTCCACAGCCCCGGCATCGTGCCGCCCGGCCAGCACATCACCCAGATCCCAGCCCGTAAACGGCTTCAAGGCCGCCGCACACTCAGCCATCCGTGCCGCAAAAACAGGTGATGCCTCGGCGAGTTCGCGGCCCATGCCGGCCCACTGCGACCCCTGCCCCGGGAATACGAACACCGTCCGCACCCCCTCACCCGCCACACCCCTCACCACACCATCCCCCAACAACACCGCCCGATGACCGAACACCGCACGCCCCCGCACCAACCCATCCGCCACCACACCCACATCCCGCCCACCCCCCACCAACCCACCCACCCGCTCCACCAACACACCCACACCCACACCAGAACGCGCCGACACCGGCAACGGCACCAACCCCCCGGACACTCCAGCCGGAGGAGCCGAGACGTCCGGCACCCCCTCCAGCACCACATGCGCATTCGTCCCGCTCACCCCGAACCCCGACACCCCAGCCCGCCGCGGACGGTCCGTCTCGGGCCACGGCCGCGCCTCCGTCAACACCTCCACCGCCCCCGCCGACCAGTCCACATGCGACGACGCCTCACCCACATGCAACGTCCTCGGCAACACCCCGTACCGCATCGCCAACACCATCTTGATCACACCGGCCACACCCGCCGCCGCCTGCGCATGACCAATATTCGACTTCAACGAACCCAGAAACAGCGGCACCTCACGACCCTGCCCGTACACCGCAATAACCGCCTGCGCCTCAATCGGATCCCCCAACACCGTCCCCGTCCCATGCGCCTCCAGCGCCTGGACGTCGCCCCCGCTGAGTCCGGCGTTGGCAAGTGCCTGCCGGATAACGCGCTGCTGTGCGACACCGTTGGGCGCCGACAGGCCGTTCGACGCACCGTCCTGGTTCACCGCCGAACCGCGCACCACCGCAAGCACCGTATGGCCGTTGCGCTCCGCATCCGACAGCCGCTCCACCACCAGAACACCGACACCTTCGGAGAACCCCGTGCCGTCGGCCGTGTCGGCGAACGCCTTGCAGCGCCCGTCCGGAGCCAGCCCGCGCTGCCGCGAGAACTCCACGAAGCTCTGCGGGGTCGCCATCACGGTGACCCCTCCGGTCAGGGCGAGGGAGCATTCGCCGCTGCGCAGCGCCTGTACCGCCTGGTGCAGGGCGACCAGCGACGACGAACACGCCGTATCGACCGTGACCGCCGGACCCTGGAAGCCGTAGAAGTACGAGAGCCGTCCGGACAGGACGCTCGTCTGGATTGCCGTGACACCCAGTCCGCCCAGGTCGCGCCCGGCGCCGTACCCCTGGTGGAACGCGCCCATGAACACACCGGTGTCGCTGTCCCGGAGCGTGTCGGGGACGATGCCCGCGTGCTCGAAGGCCTCCCACGAGGTCTCCAGGACCAGACGCTGCTGCGGGTCCATGGCCAGGGCCTCGTTCGGGCTGATCCCGAAGAACGCGCTGTCGAACCCGGTCGCCCCGGTGAGGAAGCCGCCGTGGCGGGTCGTCGACCGTCCGGCCGCGTCCGGATCCGGGTCGTACAGGGTCCCGACGTCCCAGCCCCGGTCGGCGGGGAACTCGGTGATCGCGTCGCCCCCGGATTCGACAAGCCGCCACAGGTCCTCCGGCGACGCGACGCCGCCGGGCAGACGGCAGGCCATGCCCACGATCGCGATGGGTTCACCGGAGCCGCCGGACCGGGCCACGGCGGGCGCCGCCGTGGCAGTCCCGGCAAGGTGCCCGGCAAGGTGCGCGGCGAACGCACGCGGGGTGGGATGGTCGAACGCCGTGGACGCGGGCACGCGCAGGCCCGTGCGCGCGGCGACGGTGTTCGCGAATTCGACGGTGGTGAGGGAGTCGAGGCCGTTCTCGCGGAACGTCCGGTCCGGCGCGCAGTGTTCGGCGCCCGACAGGCCGAGGACCGTGGCGGCGGAGTCGCGTACCAGGTCGAGCAGGAGGGCCTCGCGGTCGGCGGCGGCCGCTGCGAGGCGGCTCGCCCATGCCGGTTCCGCGGGTCCGGGCTCATCCGGGCCCGTGGGGCCGGCCCGGCCCGCGAGTTCGCTGAGGATCGGTGGCGTAGCGCCTGCCATCGCCTCGGCCCGTGCGCCCACGGAACCGACTCGGGTGACGACGTACGAGCCGCCGCCCGCGACGGCCCTTGCGATCAGCTCGCCGGTGAGTGCCGCCTGTTCGATTCCGGGCAGACCGTGGAGGGTGACGACCGGGAGCCCGTCCGAGGCTCGCGACCGGGCGGCGTACGCGTCGGCGCCGGCCGGATCGCCGAGCACGAGTTGCACGAGCGCACTCGGGTCCACGGTGTCCCCGGCCGCTCCGGCGTCCGCGGCACCGGTGAACACGGGACCGGAGTCCGCTTGGCCGCGCAGCAGCCCGGCGACGGCGTCGGCACCCTCCCCGGTCACCAGGACCGGTGTGTCCGGGCCGAGCCGGGGCGGGACGGTGAGAACCATCTTGCCGGTGTGCCGGGCCCGGCTCATCCAGCTGAACGCGTCCCGCGCCCGGCGGATGTCCCAGGCGCGCAGCGGCAGCGGCGACAGCTCGCCGCGGTCGAACAGTTCCAGGAGCAGGTCCAGGATGTCCCGCAGCCGTGCGGGGGCGATATCCGACAGGTCGAAGGGCTCCTGCGCGGGGTGCCGGATATCGGTCTTGCCCATCTCCACGAACCGGCCGCCCGGTGCCAGCAACGCGACCGAAGCGTCGAGGAGTTCGCCGGTCAGGGAGTTCAGTACGACGTCCATCGCGGGGAAGACGTCCGCGAAGGCGGTGGTACGGGAGTCCGCCACATGGTCGGCGTCGAAACCGTCGGCGTACAGCAGGTGCTGCTTGGCCGGGCTCGCGGTGGCGTAGACCTCGGCACCGAGGTGGCGGGCGATCCGGGTGGCCGCCATGCCGACGCCGCCCGTCGCGGCGTGGATCAGTACTCTGCGGCCGGGCCGGAGCCCGCCCGCGTCGACGAGTCCGTACCAGGCGGTCGCGAATACGACGGGCACGGACGCGGCGACCGGGAACGACCAGCCCTGCGGAATCCGTGCGATCAGCCTCCGGTCCGCGACAACACTGCGCCGGAACGCGTCCGGTACCAGACCGAACACGCGGTCGCCGGGCATCAGATCGTCGACCCCGGGCCCGACCTCGGTGACGATCCCGGCGGCCTCCCCGCCCATCTCGCCGCCGCCCGGGTAGGTGCCGAGCGCGATCAGCACATCGCGGAAGTTCAGCCCCGCGGCGCGGACGCCGATACGGACCTCGCCCGCGGCCAGCGGGCGCGGCGGCACGTCGGACGGGGCGACCGCGAGGTCGCGGAGGGTTCCGGAAGCGGGCGGCCGCAGGGCCCACCGGCCGGCCGGCAGGGGGGTGGTGACCGCGGGGAGCAGCCGGGGCACGTAGGCGGCGCCGTTGCGCAGGGCGACCCGGGGCTCGCCGAGAGAGGCCGCGGCGGCAACGCGTCCGGCACCGGCGGTACCGTCGTCATCCGGTTCCCCGTCCGTGTCGACCAGTACGAACGATCCGGGCTCGGCGGCCTGGTCCCGGAGTGCCTGGTCCCAGAGCGCCGCCTGGTCCGCGTCCGGGACCTCGGCCGGGTCGACGCCCACCGCGCGGCGGGTGACGACGGTCGGGCCCGGGGAGACGGTGGCGGGCAGCTCGCGCCGCTCCCAGACGAGTTCGCACAGGGCGGCCTCGCCGCTTCCGGTGGCGACCAGGTGCGCCGTACGTCCGGCCAGCTCGCCCCGGCGTACCTTGCCCGATGCGGTGCGCGGGATCTCGGCGGTCCGCAGGATCTCGTCGGGCACCTTGAAGTAGGCGAGTCGGCGGCGGCACTCCGCGAGGATCGCGTCGGCGGGGACGGTGGATCCTTCCGGCACGACGTAGAGCACCGGTATCTCACCGAGGACGGGGTGGGGACGGCCCGCCGCTGCGGCGTCCCGGACGCCCGGCACTTCCTGGGCGACGGACTCGATCTCCCCCGGGTGGATGTTCTCCCCGGCGCGGATGATGAGTTCCTTGACCCGTCCGGTGATCGTCACATGTCCGGTCTCCGTCCGGCGTGCCAGGTCCCCGGTGCGGTACCAGCCGTCGACGAGGACCTCGGCGGTCGCCTCGGGCTGCTCGTGGTAGCCGAGCATGAGGCCCGGTCCGCTCGCCCACAGCTCGCCCTCGTCGCCGTGCGGCACTTCGGTGCCGGTCACCGGGTCGACGAACCGCAGCGAAAGGCCCGGGACGGGCAGCCCGCAGGAGCCGGGTACCCGTGGGCCGGCCAGGGTGTTGGCCGTGAGGGATCCGGTGGTCTCCGTGCAGCCGTAGGTGTCGAGCAGCGGCACACCGAAGGCGGCTTCGAAGTCCGCCGTGAGCGAGGCGGGTGCCGTGGATCCCGCGACCAGCGCCGCGCGCAGTGCGCCGGTCTCCGGTACGCCGGACACGGCGCCGAGGAGGTAGCGGTACATCGTCGGTACGCCGACCAGTACGGTGCTCCGGTGTTCGGCGAGGGCGTCGAGGACGTCGCGCGCGACGAAGCCGCCGAGGATCCGGGCGGATGCGCCGACGGTGAGGACCGCGAGCAGGCAGAGATGGTGGCCGAGGCTGTGGAAGAGCGGTGCGGGCCAGAGCAGTTCGTCGTCCTCGGTGAGTTCCCAGGAGGGTATGTCGCAGTACAGCGCGGACCAGAGGCCGCTGCGCTGGGCCGAGACGACCCCTTTGGGGCGTCCGGTCGTTCCGGACGTGTAGAGCATCCAGGCGGGTTCGTCCAGGCCGAGGTCGTCGCGGGGCGGGTGGCCCGGTTCGGTTCCGGCGAGGTCTTCGTACCGGGTGCAGTCCGGGTCCCGCTCCCCCGCGAGCACGACCGTGGCATCGGTGCCCACCCGGCGCACCTGGTCGAGGTGGAGGTCGTCGGTGATCAGGACGGTCGCGCCGGAGTCGGTGAGGAAGTGCGCGATCTCCGCATCGCCGGCGTCCGGGTTGAGGGGCACGGCGACGGCGGCGGCCCGTGCGGCGGCGATATAGGCCTCGATGGTCTCGATCCGGTTGCCGAGCAGCAGCGCGATCCGGTCGCCGCGGCCCACCCCCGCCGCCGCGAGATGTCCGGCGATCCGGCCGGTCCTGAGCCGGAGCTGCGCGTACGTCACAGCGCGGCGGGAATCCACATAGGCGATCCGGTCACCCTGCCGTTCGGCGTTCACACGCAGCAATTCGTGCACAGGCCGAAGTGATTCCCCACGCGCCATGAAAACGCCTTTCTCTCGGCTGACGGTACGGCAGCACGAAGCCGGCAGTGAGTGTCGGCGACGTTAGCAGCGAACCCCTGACGGTCCCCCCCTGACCATCCCCCCTGCCCCCGGCCGCATGGTCCTGCCGCGCATTTAGGGGGTTGCCCGAATACCGTCGCGCGTACTTGTCTGCATCGTGACCGACAACGGAACGGCAGGGAGGGATGGGGCTTTGTCTGTGCCTGTCGCGGCACCGTACTGCCGCTTCGAGAAGCTCGTGCCGTCGGACCTCGAAGGGGACGAGACGGTCCTCGGCGTCATCGAACACGGCACCGGTCATGCCGAGGTGTCGCTGACGGACGGGGTCCCGCGTACCGCGGTGCACACCACGACCTTCGAGGAGGAGGCGTTCGCCGAGGTCTGGCGCGGGCGGCCGCCCGTCGAGTCCGGTCGGGACGGAGGCATCGCCTGGGCCCGCACCGACGACTACCTGTTCGGTATCGGCCGGGTCCCCGAGAGCCACGGGTACGCCGACGCCGTCGCCGCGCTCTACACACAGGTCTTCGCGCTCACCCGGTCCCTGGGGCGTCCGCTGCTCGCCCGGACCTGGAACTACATCAGTGGTATCAACGCGGCGAACGCGGACGGCCTGGAGGTGTACCGGGACTTCTGCGTCGGCCGTGCGCAGGCCCTGGACGCGGGCGGGATCGACCCGGCCGGAATGCCCGCCGCCACCGGCATCGGCGCGCACGGGGGCGGTATCACCTGCGTGTTCCTCGCTGCCCGCGGCGGAACCCGGATCAACATCGAGAACCCCGCCGTCCTCACGGCACACCGCTACCCCGCGGCGTACGGCCCGCGCGCCCCGGTCTTCGCCCGTGCGACCTGGCTGGGCCCGCCGGGCGGCAGCCGGCTGTTCGTCTCGGCGACGGCTGGAATCCTCGGGCACGAGACGACGCACCACGGTGATGTCACCGGTCAGTGCGAGGTCGCCCTGGACAATATCGCCCGGGTCGTCGGGGCCGGCAACCTGCACCGGCACGGCGTCCCGCGAGGGTACGTCCTCACCGACGTCGATCACGTCAAGGTCTACGTCCGTCGCCGCTCGGACCTCCCCGCGGTCCGCCGGGTCTGCGCCGCGCGCCTGTCGAAGACCGCGACCGTCGCGTTTCTGCACACCGACATCGCCCGCGCCGACCTGCTCGTGGAGATCGAAGGAGTGGTGTCGTGACAGCGGACGGAAAAAGGCCGGGAACGCTCCGCTTCGGTGGTTCCGCAAAGAATCGGGGAAACCGTGGAACCCGGGGAAATCGCGAGCCGCGGGAAAACGGGGGGAACCAGTATCGGGAGATCGGGACCGCCAATCGTACCGAGCCGCTCCTCACTTCGTTTTCACAGCGGCGTATCTGGTTTCTGCAAGAACTGGACCCGGACAGCAATGCCTACAATCTTCCGCTGGTGCAGCGGCTGACCGGTCCGCTCGACGCGGAGCTTCTGGAGCGTGCCCTCGCGCTCGTCGTAGCGCGGCACGAGGCGTTGCGGACCGTGTTCGACGCCGCGGACGGCGAACCCGTCCAGCGGGTGCTGCCCGCTCCGGCCCGGGTCCTGCGCCGGACCCGGGCCGCCGACGAGGAGGACGCGGCCCGGCTGGTGCGCGACGAGATCGCCGCGCCGTTCGACCTCTCCACCGGGCCGTTGATCAGGGCCCTGCTGATCCGGGTGGACGACGGCCGTCACCTACTGGCGGTGGTCGTGCACCACATCGCCTGTGACGGCTGGTCGTTCGGGATCCTCCAACTGGAACTCGCCGCGCACTACACGGCTCTTCGCGAAACGTCCCGCCCCGCCGTCCTGCCGCCGCTGTCGCTCCAGTACGCCGACTTCGCCGCCTGGGAACGGTCCGAGCTGACCGGCGCCGGGCTCGACAAGCGCCTGGCCCACTGGCGCGACCGGCTCAAAGGCGCCCCGCCCGTACTCCGTCTGCCGTCCGACCGGCCCCGTCCTGCCGTCGCCGCCCCGGACGCGGGGATGGTCGAGTGGCGGCCGCCGTCCGCCCTGACCTCGGCGGTGCTCCGGCTGGGGCGCGATTCCGGTACGACCGTGTTCATGACGCTGCTCTCGGCGTTCCAGATCGTTCTCGCCCGGCATGCGGGCACCCTGGACGTACTGGTCGGCACGCCCGTCGCCAACCGCACCCGGGCGGCGTTCGAGGGCCTGATCGGCATGTTCGTCAATACGCTCGCCCTCCGCGGCGACCTCTCCGGCGATCCCGCGTTCCGGGAACTGCTCGACCGCTGCCGCGCCATGACGACGGACGCCTTCACCCACGCCGACCTCCCGTTCGAGAATCTCATCGAAGTCGTCGCGCCGGAGCGCGACCTGTCCGTCAACCCGGTCGTCCAGGTGCTGCTCCAGGTCCTCAGACGCGATACGACGGCATCCGCGCTGCCCGGTGTCACCGCCGAGCCCTTCCCCGCCGGCCGCTGGTTCACCCGCTTCGACCTCGAATTCCATGTGTACGAGGAGTCCGGGGGGACCCTCGTCGGAGAGCTGCTGTACAGCCGGGCGCTGTTCGACGAACCGCGGATCACCCGGTTGCTCGACGAGTTCACGGCCGTGCTGCGGGCCGTCACGGCCGACCCGGGTATCCGGCTGTCCGGTCTGCCGGGGGGCGGCGGCGGTACCGTACCGGCCCCGGTGATCCCCTCGAACGACACGGCGCGGGAGCTGCCCGTCGAAACCCTGCCGGAACTGCTGGCACGGTACGCCGCACGGAGCCCCGACGCCGTCGCCGTCACGGATCCGCGGACCTCGCTCACCTACGCCGAGCTGGACCGGCGCGCCAACCGTCTGGCGCAGCTGCTCCGGGCCCGCGGCACCGCCACCGGCGATCTGGTGGGGATCTGTGCCGACCGCGGTGCCGACCTGATCGTCGGCATCGTGGGGATCCTCAAGGCAGGTGCCGCGTACGTCCCGCTCGACCCCGAACACCCGGCGGAGCGGACGACGTTCGTCCTGGCGGACGCGCAGCTGACCACGGTGGTCACGGACAGCGCCTACCGTCCCCGCTTCCCGGGGGTCGCGCACGTGGTGACGCCCGACGACCCGCACCTCGGCCGGCAGCCCGACACCGCACCGCGCATCACGCTCGACCGGGACAGCCTCGCCTACGCGATCTACACATCGGGGTCGACCGGGAAACCCAAGGCCGTGCTGATGCCGGGCGTCAGCGCCGTCAACCTGCTGCTCTGGCAGGAACGGACCATGGGGCGCGAACCGGCCAGCCGGACCGTCCAGTTCGTGACCAGCACCTTCGACTACTCGGTGCAGGAGATCTTCTCCGCTCTCCTCGGCGGCACCCTCGTCATCCCGCCGGACGAGGTCCGGCTCGACCCGCCGGGGCTCGCACGGTGGATGGACGAGCAGGCGATCACCCGCATCTACGCGCCGACGGCGGTACTGCGCGCCCTGGTCGGGCACGTCGACCCGCACAGCGAGCAGCTTTCCGCGCTGCGGCACCTCTGCCAGGGCGGCGAGGCACTCGTCCTCGACACCCGGCTGCGCGAACTCTGCCGGCACCGGCCCCGGCTGCGCGTCCACAACCACTACGGCCCCGCCGAGAGCCAGCTCATCACCGCGTACACCCTGCCCTCCGACCCGGGTACCTGGCCCGCCTCCGCACCGATCGGCCCGCCGATCGACAACACCCGCATCCATCTCCTCGACGAGGCGCTGAGACCGGTTCCGGACGGTATGCCGGGCCAGCTCTGCGTCGCGGGCATCGGACTCGCCCGCGGCTATCTGGCCCGCCCCGAACTGACCGCCGAACGGTGGATCCCGGGCGGCGCCACTGGCGAGGAACGCCTCTACCTCACCGGCGATCTGGCGCGCCGCGCGCCCTCCGGCGACCTCGACTTCCTCGGCCGGATCGACGACCAGGTCAAGATCCGCGGTATCCGCATCGAACCGGGTGAGATCGAGAACGCGCTCGCCGACGATCCCCGGGTCGCGGACGCGGCCGTGTCCGTACGGGAGGATCCGCGGGGCGAGAAGTTCCTGGCGGCGTACGTCGTACCGGCCGGCGGGCCGCACGGCGACGGTTTCGCCGCGTCGCTGCGTGACGGCCTCGCCGCCCGGCTGCCCGCCTATCTCGTGCCGTCCGCCGTCGTCACGGTCGCCGCACTGCCCCGGACCACGAGCGGCAAAGTGGACCGGCGGGCACTGCCCGACCCGGAGCCGGGCCGCGGATCGGAGCGGCAGGCCGCTCCCCGTACCGCCGCCGAGCGGGTGGTGTGCCGCATCTTCCAGGACGTACTGGACCTCCCCCGCGTCGGTGCCGACGACGACTTCTTCGTGCTGGGCGGCCATTCGCTGCTCGCCACCCGGCTCGTTTCCCGGATCCGGGCCGAGTTCGGCGTCGACGTCGCTCTGCGGACCCTCTTCGACGGACGGACACCCGCCGCCCTCGCCCGCGCGGTGGACACGGCGGCACCCGCCGCCGTACCGCCCCCGATCCGGCCCCTCCCCACCGAGGGGCCCGCACCCGTCACCGCGGCGCAGGAACAGATGCTCCACTCGCACGGTTCACTGCTCGCCGCCCCGTCCTACACGGTCGCCCCGTACGGGTTCCGGCTGCACGGGCCGCTCGACCACCACAGCCTCGATGCGGCACTGACCCGGATCACGGCCCGGCACGAGCCGTTGCGGACCGGGTTCTCGGGCCGGAATCAGATCGTCCACCCGCCTGCCGGGATACGCGCCGAGGTCGTCGAGCCGGGGCCGGGCGGCGTCCCGGACGCGGTCCGGGCCGCCCGTGCGGAACTGACCCGGCCGTTCGACCTCGTGAACGGGCCGCTGCTGCGCGCCGTACTCCTCCCGCTCGGTGCCGAGGATCATGTACTGCTGCTGATGCTGCACCACCTCGCAGGCGACGGCTGGTCCTTCGACCTCCTGGTCCGGGAGCTGTCGGGAGCGTCACCCGATCTGCCGGTGTCGTACACGGACGTCGCCCGGTGGGAGGGGACCCCGGCGGTCGTCGCGTCGCGGGAGAACGACCGGGCCTACTGGAAGCGGCGGTTGGAGGGGGTCCGCGGGCCGGAGCTGCCCACGGTCCGCCCCCGCGGTACGGCCGCACCGGACGGGCGGGCCTTCCTCTGGAAGCTCGACGACACCGCCGTCACGGCTGCACGCAGGATCGCCGGGGCCCGGAACGCAACCTTGCAGGAGACCGTGCTCGGCGCCTTCGCCCTGGTCGTGGCGGAGGCGGCGGGCACCGACGACCTGCTCGTCACGACGCCGTTCGCGGACCGGGGCCAGGCCGGGACCGAGCATCTCATCGGCTTCTTCGCCAAGGTGCTCGCCCTCCGGGTCGACGTCGGTGACGGCCACGGCGGCACAGCGTCGTTCCCCGAAGTCCTGCGGCGGGTGGGGACCGCGATGACCGGCGCCCACGCCCATCAGTCGGTGCCCTACTCGGCGATGCGCGCGGCCGATCCCGCGCTGCCGCCGGCCGCCCTGTCGTTCCAGCTCATCAGCGCGCTCAGTACGGAGCTGCGGCTGCCCGGGCTGCGCACCGAACCGTTTCCCGTCGTCGCCGAGAGCGCCGGCGCCGTCAACGGCGAACTGTCGGTCAACCTCTTCGACGACGGCCGCACCGTATCCGGCGCGGTCGTCCACGACGCCGCGCTGCTCGACCGTGCGACCGTCGCGGACCTGCTCACCCGGGTGGAGTCGGCCCTTCGTGCCGCCGCGGACGACCTCACCGTACCCGTCACCGGCCCCGTGGGAAGCGAGTAGCCGTGCCCGAACAGGACAAGACGGTCGAGTACCTGCGCTGGACGACCGCGGAACTGCAGAAGGCCCGGATGGAGCTGGCCGCGCACAGCGAGCCCCTGGCGATCGTCGGCATGGCGTGCCGGCTGCCGGGCGGGGTGGAATCGCCGGACGATCTGTGGCGGCTGCTCGACTCCGGCGGCGACGGCATCGGCGCACATCCCGCCGACCGCGGCTGGGAGACGTCCGCCGGCGGCCGCGGCGGATTCCTCACCGGTGCGGCCGGGTTCGACGCCGCGTTCTTCGGGATCAGCCCGCGCGAGGCCCTCGCGATGGACCCGCAGCAGCGGATCGTCCTGGAAACGTCGTGGGAGGCGCTCGAACACGCGGGCATCGACCCGTATGCGCTGAAGGGCAGCGATACCGGGGTGTTCCTGGGGGCTTTCTTCCAAGGCTACGGAATCGGCGCGGACTTCGACGGGTACGGCACCACCAGCATCCATACGAGCGTCCTCTCCGGCCGTCTCGCCTACTTCTACGGTCTGGAGGGCCCGGCGGTCACGGTCGACACCGCGTGTTCGTCGTCGCTGGTCGCGCTCCACCAGGCCGGTCAGTCCCTGCGTACCGGGGAATGCTCCCTCGCGCTGGTCGGCGGTGTCACGGTCCTGGCATCCCCGGCGGGCTTCGCGGACTTCTCCGAGCAGGGCGGTCTGGCGCCGGACGGCCGGTGCAAGGCCTTCGCGGACGCCGCCGACGGCACCGCCTTCGCGGAGGGCTCCGGTGTCCTGGTCGTGGAGCGGCTCTCCGATGCCGAGCGGCTCGGCCACCGGATCCTCGCGGTCGTCCGCGGGTCCGCCGTCAACCAGGACGGCGCCTCCAACGGGCTCTCCGCACCCAACGGGCCCTCCCAGGAGCGCGTCATCCGGCAGGCCCTCGCCGGCGCGGGACTCGGCACGGCCGACATCCACGCCGTGGAGGCCCATGGCACCGGCACCCGCCTCGGGGACCCCATCGAAGCGACCGCGCTGCTCGCGACCTACGGGCAGAGCCGCACCACACCCCTCCTCCTCGGCTCCCTGAAGTCCAACATCGGCCACACCCAGGCCGCCGCGGGCGTCGCGGGCATCATCAAAATGATCCTCGCCATGCACCACGGCACCCTGCCCCGCACCCTGCACATCGACACACCGTCCACCCACGTCGACTGGACCTCCGGGGGCATCGAACTCCTCACCGAAGCCCGCCCCTGGCCCACGGCCGCAGGGCCCCACCGCGCCGGTATCTCCTCCTTCGGCGTCAGCGGCACCAACGCCCACGTCATCATCGAAAGCCGCCCCCAGCCCGCATCCGAGACCCCGCCCGACACCCGCCCCCTGCCCCTGCCCGTCTCCGCCCGCACCCCCGAGGCGCTCGACCGGCAGCTCACCCGGATACGCGCATTCCTCCACGACCGCCCCGGCGTGGACCGCGCCGCGGTCGCGCAGACCCTGGCCCGGCGGACCACTTTCGAGCACCGTGCCGTGCTCCTCGGTGACACGGTCGTCACCGCGGACCCGAACGCGCCCCTCGGGCCGGTCGTCTTCGTCTACTCGGGCCAGAGCACACTGCGCCCGGAGACCGGCGACCGGCTGGCGGCCACCTACCCCGTCTTCGCCGAAGCACGGCGCGAGGCCCTCGACCACCTCGACCCCGACCAGGGCCCGGCCAGGCACTTCGCCCACCAGGCCGCACTCACCGCGCTGCTGCGGTCCTGGGGCATCACCCCGCACGCGGTCATCGGCCACTCCCTCGGTGAGATCACCGCCGCATACACGGCCGGCGTCCTGTCGCTCCGCGACGCATGCACACTCCTCACCGTCCGCAGCCGCCTCATGGACGGACTCCCCGAGGGCGGCGCGATGGTCACCGTCCTCACCGGCGAAGAGAAAGCGCGCCGGGCGCTGCGCCCCGGAGTGGAGATCGCCGCCGTCAACGGCCCCCATTCCGTCGTGCTCTCCGGCGACGAGGACGCCGTACTCGACGTCGCGCAGCGGCTCGGCATCCACCACCGGCTGCCGACCCGCCACGCCGGCCACTCCGCGCGCATGGATCCGCTCGTCGCGCCGCTGCTGGAAGCCGCCGGAGGGCTGACCTACCACCAGCCGCGCATCGGCATCCCCTCGGACCCCACCACGGCCGGCTACTGGGCGCGCCAAGTCCGCGACCCGGTGCGCTTCCAGGAGCACACCGAACAGTTCCCCGGCGCCACGTTCCTGGAAATCGGGCCCAACCAGGACCTCTCCCCGGTCATCGACGGCATTCCCACCCAGACGGGTACGCCCGACGAGGCCCTGGCGCTCCACACCGCCCTCGCACAGCTGTACACCCGTGGTTTCGCGGTCGACTGGACGGCGGTACTCGGCAGTGACCGCGTACCCGTCGCACTGCCCGCGTACCCGTTCGAACATCAGGATTACTGGCTGCGTGCCACCGCACGGGCGGATGTGACCGGCGCGGGGCAGGAACAGGTCGTACACCCGCTGCTCGGCGCCGCGGTCGCGCTCCCCGGCACCGGCGGAACCGTTCTGACCGGACGGATCTCCCTGGCCTCCCACCCCTGGCTGGGCGGGCACGCCGTCAACGGCACCGTGCTCCTGCCCGGTACGGCGTTCCTCGAACTCGCGGTGCGCGCAGGCGACGAGACCGGCTGCGACCTCCTTCACGAACTGGCCGTCGAGGCTCCGCTCGCCCTGCCCGAGAACGGCTCCGTGGCCGTCTCCGTCGAGGTGGCGGAGCCCGACGACACAGGACGCCGCTCGGTCACCGTCCACGCGCGCGCCGAAGGCACGGGCCCGTGGACCCGCCATGCCTCCGGCTTCCTCGGCAAGGCACCGGCGGTGACCGCGGTGACGGACCCGGCGCCCTGGCCGCCCGCCGGGGCCCTGCCGGTCGGCGTGGACGACGTCTACGAACGGTTCCGGAGTATCGGATACGGGTACGGGCCGGCGTTCCAGGGGCTGCGGGCGGCATGGCGTGACGGCGACACGCTCCACGCCGAGGTCGCACTCCCCGGCGAGCAGCTCGCGGACGCCGCCCGGTTCACCCTGCACCCCGCCCTGTTCGACGCCGCGTTCCAGGCCGGGGCCCTGTACGCGCTCGACACTCCCGGTACGGCGGCCCGGCTGCCGTTCGCCTTCCAGGATGTCCGCATCCATGCGTCCGGGGCGACGCGGGCCCGGGTCACCGTCAGCCGCGACGGTGAGCGCAGCACGATCCGTATGACCGGTGAGGACGGCCGGCCGGTGGCCGCCGTCGGGTCGGTGGTGTCGCGCCCGTACACCGGCGGAACCGGCCCCGGCGAGAATCTGCTGCGCCCGGTCTGGACCGAGCTGCCGATGCCCGTACCGTCCGCGGCCGACCCGCGGGTGGAGATTCTCGGCGCGGACCCCGTCGACGGCGACCCCACCGTGGCGGTGAGGGAGCTGACGGGCCGCGTCCTCGACGCCCTGCGCCGCCGGCTGTCCGACCCCGATGAGGTGACCCTCGTCGTCCGGACCGGCACCGGCCCCGCGGCGGCCGCCGCGGGGGGCCTGGTCCGCTCGGCACAGGCGGAGAATCCCGGGCGTATCGTCCTTGTCGAGGCACCCCCGGACACCCCCGCGGACCTGCTCGCCGCCTGCGCCGCGCTGGACGAGACACAGCTGGCCGTCCGGGACGGTGTGCTGTACGCGCGGCGTCTGGTGCGGATGTCCGACCCGGTGCACGGCCCACTGCCCCTGCCGGACGGCGACTGGCTGCTCACCCGCTCCCCCTCCGGTGTTCTGCACGAGGTCGCACTGACCGCCGACGACACGCCCCGCCGGGAACTCGCGGCCGGTGAGGTCCGCTTCGACGTCCGGGCCGCGGGCCTGAACTTCCGGGACGTGCTGATCGCGCTCGGGACGTACCAGGGGGCCACCGCCATGGGCGGTGAGGCCGCGGGCGTCGTCGTGGAGACCGGTCCCGGCGTGACCGACCTCGCCCCCGGCGACCGGGTCTTCGGCCTGACCCGGGGCGGTATCGGCCCGACCGCGGTCACGGACCGGCGCTGGCTGGCCCGGATACCCGACGGGTGGAGCTTCGCCACGGCGGCATCCGTCCCGGTGGTGTTCGCGACCGCCTGGTACGGCCTGGTCGACCTCGCGGGGCTGCGCGAGGGCGAGAGGGTCCTCGTCCACGCGGCCACCGGCGGTGTCGGCATGGCCGCCACCCGGATCGCCCGGCACCTGGGCGCCGAGGTCTACGCCACCGCGGGCACCGGGAAGCAGCATGTGCTGCGCGCCGCCGGGCTGCCCGGCACCCGTATCGCCGACTCACGGACGACCGCGTTCCGGACCGCGTTCCCGCGGATGGACGTCGTCCTCAACTCCCTGACCGGCGAGTTCATCGACGCGTCACTCGAACTCCTCGACGCGGACGGCCGGTTCGTCGAGATGGGCCGCGCCGAGCTGCGCGATCCGGACACCGTCACACCCGCCTATCTGCCGTTCGACCTCCTCGACGCGGGCACCGACCGCATCGGTGAGATCCTGGGCGAACTCGTCGGGCTGTTCGAGACGGGCGCGCTCCATCCGCTGCCGGTCCGCGCCTGGGACGTCCGGCAGGCGCGGACCGCGCTCGACCGGATGAGCCGCGCCCGCCATATCGGCAAGTACGTCCTCACCCTCCCCCGGCCGCTCGACCCGGACGGCGCGGTCGTCATCACCGGCGGATCCGGCACCCTCGCCGGGATCCTGGCCCGTCATCTCGGCGGACGGCACGTCTATCTGCTGTCCCGGACGGCGCCGCCGGAGGGAACACCCGGCACCTATCTGCCGTGCGACGTCGGTGACCGGCAGCAACTGGCGGCGGCGCTGGGGCGGATCGGCAGGCCGATCACCGCCGTGGTGCACACCGCGGGCGCGCTGGACGACGCCACCGTCGCTTCGCTCACTCCCGGGCACTTCGACACCGTCCTGCGTCCGAAGGCCGACGGCGCCTGGCATCTCCACGAACTCACCGAGGACCAGGACCTCGCGGCGTTCGTGCTCTACTCGTCGGCCGCCGGCGTCCTCGGCAACGCGGGCCAGGGCAACTACGCCGCGGCCAACGCGTTCCTCGACGAACTCGCCGAACAGCGCCACGCGGCGGGCCTGCCCGCACTGTCCATCGCCTGGGGACTCTGGGAGGACACGAGCGCGCTCACCGCGGGGCTCGGTGAGGCGGACCGGGACCGGATGCGGCGGAGCGGATTCCGTACGATCGGCGCACGGCTGGGCATGCGTCTGTACGAGGCGGCGGGGCGCAGCGGGAGTCCCGTGGTGGCGGCTGCCGAGCTGGACGAGGCGCCGGACGTACCGCTGCTGCGCGGGCTCCGGCGTACGACCGTCCGGCGGGCCGCGGTCCGGGAGCGTTCCTTCGCGGACCGGCTCGCCGCACTGCCGGAGGGCGAGCGCGGGGATGCGCTCCTCGCGCTCGTCCGGGACTGCACGGCCACCGTACTCGGCCATCTGGGCAGCGAGGGGATCCCGCCGGGGTCGACGTTCAAGGAACTCGGGATCGACTCGCTCACCGCGGTGCAACTCCGCAACGCGCTCACCACGGCGACCGGTGTACGGCTCCGGGCCACGGCGGTCTTCGACTTCCCGACGCCTCGTGCGCTCGCGGCGAAGCTCGGCGACGAGCTGACCGGGGTCCGTGCGGCCGTGCCGGCCCCGAGCGCGGCCACGGAGGTGGTGCACGACGAGCCGCTGGCGATCGTCGGCATGGCCTGCCGGCTGCCGGGCGGCGTCACCTCGCCGGAGGAGCTGTGGCGGCTCGTCGTGTCCGGCACCGACGCCATCGCCGAGTTCCCGACGGACCGCGGCTGGGACATCGACGCCCTCTACGACCCCGACCCCGACGCCACCGGCAAGACGTTCGTCCGGCACGGCGGCTTCCTCGGCAGCGCGACCGGCTTCGACGCGGCGTTCTTCGGCATCAGCCCGCGCGAGGCACTGGCCATGGACCCGCAGCAGCGGGTCCTCCTGGAGACCTCCTGGGAGGCGTTCGAAAGCGCCGGTCTGACCCCGGACTCGGCCCGGGGCAGTGATACCGGCGTCTTCATCGGCGCGTTCTCCTACGGCTACGGCACGGGGGCGGATACCAACGGTTTCGGCGCGACGGGCTCGCAGACGAGCGTGCTCTCCGGCCGGCTCTCCTACTTCTACGGTCTGGAGGGGCCGTCGGTCACCGTGGACACGGCCTGTTCGTCGTCGCTGGTCGCGCTCCATCAGGCCGGTCAGTCCCTGCGTAGCGGGGAATGCTCCCTGGCCCTGGTCGGCGGTGTCACGGTGATGGCATCGCCCGGCGGTTTCGTCGAGTTCTCCCGGCAGCGCGGTCTCGCGCCGGACGGGCGGGCGAAGGCGTTCGGCGCGGGCGCGGACGGTACGAGCTTCGCCGAGGGCGCCGGTGTCCTGGTCGTCGAGCGGCTCTCCGACGCGGAACGCCACGGCCGTACCGTCCTCGCGGTCGTCCGCGGCTCCGCGGTCAACTCCGACGGCGCGTCGAACGGTCTGTCGGCGCCCAACGGGCCGTCGCAGGAGCGTGTCATCCGGCAGGCGCTCGCCAACGCGCGGCTCGAACCGTCCGACGTCGACGCGGTCGAGGCGCACGGCACCGGCACCCGCCTCGGTGACCCCATCGAGGCGACCGCGCTGCTCGCGACGTACGGGCAGGACCGGGCGGAGCCCCTGCTGCTCGGCTCGCTGAAGTCGAACATCGGGCATGCGCAGGCCGCGTCCGGGGTGGCCGGGATCATCAAGATGGTGCAGGCCATCCGGCACGGGGAGCTGCCGCCGACTCTCCACGCGGACGAGCCGTCACCGCATGTCGACTGGACGGCCGGCGCCGTTGAGCTGCTGACGTCGGCCCGGCCGTGGCCGCGGACCGGCCGTCCGCGCCGCGCCGCCGTCTCGTCGTTCGGAGTGAGCGGTACGAACGCGCATATCGTCCTGGAGGCCGGGCCGGACCCCGCCCCGCCCCTACCGGCACCGGTACCGGCACCGGAGGACGTGCCGGCATCGGAGGAGGGCCTTCCGCTGCTGGTGTCGGCGCGGTCGGCGGAGGCACTCGACGAGCAGATCGCGCGTCTGCGCGCCTATCTCGGCTCCGACCCGGGCATCGACAGGGCGGCGGTGGCGCAGACTCTGGCCCGGCGTACGCACTTCGCGCACCGTGCCGTGCTGCTCGGTGACACCGTCATCACCACTCCCCCGGCGGAAGAGCCCGGGAAGCTGGTCTTCGTCTACTCCGGCCAGGGCACCCAGCACCCGTCGATGGGCGAGCACCTCGCCGCCGCCTTCCCCGCCTTCGCCGGGGCGTGGCGGGACACGCTCCACCGGCTGGGCGACCCCGATCCCCACGACCCCACGAGAAGTCAGCACACGCTCTTCGCCCACCAGGCGGCGTTCACCTCCCTCCTGAAGTCCTGGGACATCGCCCCGGACGCGGTCATCGGCCACTCACTCGGTGAGATCACGGCCGCCCGCACGGCCGGGATCCTGTCTCTCGACGACGCCTGCACCCTGGTCACCGCCCGCGCCCGCCTGATGCACACGCTGCCGCCGCCCGGCGCCATGGTCACGGTACTGACCAGCGAGGAGGAGGCACGGCATGCGCTCCGGCCGGGCGTGGAGATCGCCGCGGTCAACGGCCCCCACTCCATCGTGCTCTCCGGCGACGAGGACGCGGTGCTCGACGTCGCGCAGGGCCTCGGCATCCACCACCGGCTGCCCGCGCCGCACGCGGGACACTCCGCGCATATGGAGCCGGTGGCCGCCGAACTGCTCGCGACCACCCGGCGGCTCCGCTACCACCGGCCCCGTATCGCCGTCCCCAACGACCCGACCACGGCCGAGTACTGGGCGGAGCAGGTCCGCAAGCCGGTGCTGTTCCATGAGCACACGCGGCGGTATCCCGATGCCGTGTTCGTCGAGATCGGCCCCGGACAGGACCTCTCGCCGCTGGTCGACGGGATCTCTCTGCAGAACGGCACGGCGAACGAGGTGCAGGCGCTGTACACCGCGCTCGCCCGCCTCCACACGCGGGGCGCGACGCTCGACTGGCCCCTGATCCTGGGCGGTGACCCGCGCCACGACCCGGATGTTCCCGGGTACGCGTTCCAGCGGCGCGCCTACTGGATCGCATCGGCGCCCGCGGCCACGACCGAAGCGGGCCACCCCGTCCTCGGCACCGGGGTCGCCCTGGCCGGATCGCCGGGCCGGGTGTTCACGGGCGCGGTACCCGCGGGTGCGGACCGGGCGGTGTTCCTGGCCGAACTGGCCCTCGCCGCCGCGGACGCGGTCGACTGCGCCACGGTCGAACGTCTCGACATCACCAGCCTGCCCGGCGGGTCCGCGGGGGGCAGGGCCACCGTACAGCTCTGGGTCGGTGAGCCCGGGGCCGACGGCAGACTCCCGTTCACGGTGCACACCCGTGTCGGCGGCGGCCCGTGGACCCTGCACGCCGAAGGCGTGCTCCGCCCGGGCGGGGTACCCGTGCCGGAAGCCGTCGACACCGCGTGGCCGCCGCCGGGCGCGGTGCCCGCCGACGGGTCGCCGGGGGCGTGGCGGCGCGGGGACCAGGTGTTCGTCGAGGCAGAAATCGACGGCACGGCCGGCACGGCCGGCTCGGACGGTTCGGACGGTTCGGCCGGCTTCGTGATCCATCCCGACCTGCTCGACACGGTCTTCTCGGCCGTCGGCGGCAGCCGCAGGCCGATCGCCTGGCACGATCTCGCGGTGCATGCGTCGGACGCCACCGTGCTGCGGGCCCGTCTCACCCGGCGTACGGGCGGTGCCGTGGAACTCGCCGCGTTCGACGGTGCCGGTCTGCCGGTACTCAGCGCGGCCTCGGTGGCCTTGGGCGAAGTCGCGTCGGCGGGCGATACGAACGGTCTGCTGGGGTTGGAGTGGGTGCCGGTGGCGGAGGCCGTCTACGACGGCACCCTTCCCGACGGCTACACCCTCATCACCGCCGCACACCCGGACGACCCCACCGACATCACCGACTCCACCGACATCCCCGCCCTCACCCACACCCGCAC
>NZ_JBIWGU010000023.1:0-21170 GCF_044763775.1 Streptomyces sp. NPDC094448
TGCTGCGCCGGACCATTCGGCGCCGACAGACCATTCGACGCACCGTCCTGATTCACCGCCGAACCACGCACCACCGCAAGCACCGTATGACCGTTACGCTCCGCATCCGACAACCGCTCCACCACCAGAACACCGACACCTTCTGCCCAGCCGGTGCCGTTCGCGGTGTCCGCGAACGCGCGGCAGCGGCCGTCGGGAGAGAGTCCGCCCTGCTGCTCGAACTCGACGAACCCGTCAGGGGTCCCCATCACGGTGACTCCGCCGACCAGCGCAAGCGTGCACTCCCCTTGGCGCAGGGCGTGCCCTGCCTGGTGCAGGGCGACCAGCGACGACGAACACGCCGTATCGACCGTGACCGCCGGGCCCTGGAACCCGTAGAAGTAGGAGATACGGCCGGTGAGGACACTGGGCTGTATGCCCAGGGAGCCGAATCCGCCGAGGTCGGCTCCTACTCCGTAGCCGTACGAGAAGGCGCCCATGAACACGCCGGTGTCACTTCCCCGGAGCGTGTCCGGCACGATGCCCGCATGCTCGAACGCCTCCCATGAAGTCTCCAGGACCAGACGCTGCTGCGGGTCCATCGTCAGCGCCTCGCGCGGGCTGATCCCGAAGAACGCGGCATCGAAGTCCGCCGCGTCGGAGAGGAAGCCGCCCCGGTCCGCGTCCGCCTCGCCGCCCAGGACGGTCGGGTCCCAGCCGCGGTCGGCGGGGAAGCCGGTCATCGCGTCGCCGCCGCTGTCGACCAACCGCCACAAGTCCTCGGCGGACGTGACCCCGCCGGGCAGACGGCACGCCATACCGACAATCGCGAGGGGCTCGTCCCCGGTCGCCGCGGTGGCGGGCCGGGCGGGCGGCCGGGCGGGGGCGGGACCGGCGCCGGTCAGCGTGTCGTTCAGCCGGGACGCGACGTCCCGCGGCGTCGGGTGGTCGAAGGCGAGGGTGGCGGGCAGCCGGACACCGGTTGCCGCGGCGAGCCGGTTCCGCAGTTCGACGGCGGTCAGCGAGTCGACCCCGAGGGTCTTGAACGCCGCGTCCGCCGGCACGTCCACGGCGTCCGCGTGGCCGAGCACGGCCGCCGCGCAGTCGCGGACCAGGGTGAGCAGCGCGGCGTCCCGGTCGGTGCGGGCCATGGTCGCGAGCCGTTCGGCGAGCGGTACGCCGGTGGCGGCCGTCCGGCGTGGCGCGGGGCTCCGCAGACCGGCGAAGAGCGGCGAGGTCTGCGCGTTCAGGTCCATGGCGGCCGCGACGGCGAACGCGGCACCGGCTCCGGCGGCGGTCTCCAGCAGGCGCAGCGCCTGGTCTCCCTCCATAGGACGGAATCCACCACGGCGCACACGGGTCCGGTTGGTGCCGCTCATGCTGCCCGTGAGTCCGCTGTCGTCCTCCCACAGCCCCCAGGCCAGCGACAGTGCGGGCAGCCCTTCGGCGCGGCGCTGCGCGGCGAGTCCGTCGAGGAAGCCGTTGGCGGCGGCGTAGTTGCCCTGGCCACGGCCGCCCAGAAGGCCCGCAACGGACGAGTAGAGGACGAATGCGCGCAGGTCCGCGCCGCGGGTCAGCTCGTGGAGATGCCAGGCGCCGTCGGCCTTGGGGCGCAGCGTGGTGGCGAGCCGTGCGGGCGTGAGCGCGGTGACCACACCGTCGTCGAGGACCGCCGCCGTATGGAAGACCGCGGTCAGCGGTCGTTCCACGGAGGCGAGTACGGCGGCGAGCCGGTCCCGGTCGGAGACGTCGCAGCTGATGTGCACACCGGGTGTGTCCGGCGGGGGTTCGCTGCGGGAGAGGAGCAGGAGGTGGCGGGCTCCGTGTTCGGCGACGAGGCGCCGGGCGAGATGGCCGGCCAGTACACCCGAACCGCCGGTGATGAGCACCGTGCCGTCAGGGTCGAGCAGTGGCCCGTCGGGCCGGGCGGTCGCAGCGGTGCGGATGAGCCGGGGCACTTCGTACCGGCCCTCGGTGACACGGACATACGGTTCGGCCAGTGTCCCGGCCGCGGCGACTGCCTCGTCCGGGGTGTCGGCGCGGGTCTCCACCAGCACGAATCGTCCCGGGTGCTCGGCCTGTGCGGAGCGGACCAGGCCGGCGACCGCTCCGCCGGTCGGTCCCGCGTCGATCCGGACGACGAGGGGAGTCTCCGCGAGGCTGTCGTCGGCGACCACCCGGTGCAGTTCACCGAGCACCAGCTCGGTGAGCCGGTACGTCTCCTGGAGCATGTCAGCGCCCGGTTCCGGGAGCGCCGAGACGCAGGGGAGCGAGGTCGTGGGGCCGGGCTCGGTCGTCGTCCCGGGTGCACGGTCGAGGGCGGGCACCGGGGGACGCAGCTCGGTCCAGGAGAGATTGAAGAGGGAGTTGCGGGCCGCGGTGTCGCCGTCGGTGAGTGCGCTGGTGTCGACCGGTCGTGCGGTCAGCTCGGAGACGGTCAGCACCGGCTGACCGGCCGGGTCGGTCGCCTGCACGGTCACACCGTTCGGACCCGGCCCCGGGGTGATCGCGACGCGCAGCGTGGTGGCACCGGTCGTGTGCATCCGCACGCCGTTCCACGAGAACGGCAGCTTCACATGTCCCGGATCCGATTCCTGTCCCGTGAGCAGTGGCAGGCAGGTGACGTGCAGCGCGGCGTCCAGCAGGGCCGGGTGTACGCCGTAGTGGGATACGTCGTCCTCCTGCTCCGTGGGGATCTCCACCTCGGCGTAGAGGGTGTCGCCGTCGCGCCAGGCCGCGCGCAGGCCGCAGAAGGCAGGGCCGTAGCCGTAACCGGCTGTGGCGAGTTCCTGGTAGAAGCCGGTGAGGTCGACGGCGTGCGCTGCCGGTGGCGGCCACGCGGCCGGAGTCTCCTCCACGGTGCCTTCGGCGCGTCCGAGGGTTCCGGTGGCGTGGCGGGTCCAGGTGTCGGTGCCTTCGGGGCGGGCGTGGACGGTCACCGGTCGGCGTCCGGTGTCGTCGGGCCGGTCGACGGTGACGGTGAGATCGACGGCGCCGGTGACCGGGAGTACGAGCGGTGTCTCGATGACCAATTCCTCCACCAGGTCACAGCCCGCCTCGTCACCGGCGCGGATCACCAGTTCCACGAACGCGGTGCCCGGCAGCAGCACGGTGTCCTGAACGGTGTGGTCGGCCAGCCAGGGATGCGTCGCCCGTGACAGCCTCCCTGTCGCCAACACCCCGTTACTGCCCGGCAGCGCCACGGCGGTCGTCAGCAGCCCATGACCGATACCGCCGCCACCGGCCGCTTTCGGCAGCAGCCAGTAGCGTTTGTGGTCGAAGGGGTAGGTGGGCAGGTCGAGAAGCCGTTCTCCGGTGGGCGGCACGAGGGTGGTCCAGTCGACGGTGGCACCCTGGACCCAGGCCTCCGCGAGCGCGGTGGTGAACCGGTCCCCGCCGCCTTCGCCGGTACGCAGGGAAGCGACGGTACGTTCCTGGTCGATCGCGGGCAGCAGCACCGGATGCGCACTGCACTCGATGAACAGGGAACCGTCGAATTCCGCGATCGCGGAGTCCATCGCGACCGGTTGACGGAGGTTGCGGTACCAGTAGCCGTCCTCGACCGGCTCCTCCACCCAGCCGCTGTCCACGGTGGACCACCAGGGGATCTTGGGAGTGCGGGTTGTCACGCCTTCGAGGACCTCGGCGAGTTCGTCCTCGACGGCTTCGACATGGGGGGTGTGGGAGGCGTAGTCGACTGCGATCCGCCGCACCCGAACCCCTACAGCCTCATACCCCGCCAGGACACTCTCCACAGCCTCGGGGTTGCCCGCGATCACCGTCGAGGACGGTCCGTTACGGGCCGCGATCCACACCCCCTCCACCAACTCCACCTCCCCCGCGGGAAGCGCAACCGAGGCCATCACCCCACGCCCCGCCAGCCGGCCCCCGATCACCCGGCTCCGCAACGCCACCACCCGCGCCCCGTCCTCCAGACTCAGCGCACCCGCCACACACGCCGCCGCAATCTCCCCCTGCGAATGACCCACCACCCCATCCGCCACCACCCCATACGCCCCCCACAAAGCCGCCACACTCACCGCCACCGCCCACGACAACGGCTGCACCACCTCCACCCGCCCCAGCAACTCCGGCGACCCCAG
Organism: Streptomyces sp. NPDC094448; assembly: GCF_044763775.1. NCBI lineage: Bacteria > Bacillati > Actinomycetota > Actinomycetes > Kitasatosporales > Streptomycetaceae > Streptomyces > Streptomyces sp. NPDC094448. The sequence goes on from NZ_JBIWGU010000023.1 coordinate 4,083, forward strand.
AGCCTCCTCCCACGACCAGTCCACATAAGGCGCCAACGCCGCCCCACACTCACCCATCCGCCGCGCGAACACCTCCGACCACCCCATCAACTCCACACCCATCCCCACCCACTGCGACCCCTGCCCCGGAAACACGAACACCGTCCGCACCCCCTCACCCGCCACACCCCTCACCACACCATCCCCCAACAACACCGCCCGATGACCGAACACCGCACGCCCCCGCACCAACCCATCCGCCACCACACCCACATCCCGCCCACCCCCCACCAACCCACCCACCCGCTCCACCAACACACCCACACCCACACCAGAACGCGCCGACACCGGCAACGGCACCAACCCCCCAGACACCCAACCCCCGGAATCAGCCGGAGAAACCGACACCTCCACAGCCGGCACCCCCTCCAGCACCACATGCGCATTCGTCCCACTCACCCCGAACCCCGACACCCCAGCCCGCCGCGGGCGACCCGACTCCGGCCACGGCCGGGCCTCCGTCAGCAGCTCCACCGCCCCCGCCGACCAGTCCACATGCGACGACGCCTCACCCACATGCAACGTCCTCGGCAACACCCCGTACCGCATCGCCAACACCATCTTGATCACACCGGCCACACCCGCCGCCGCCTGCGCATGACCAATATTCGACTTCAACGAACCCAGAAACAGCGGCACCTCACGACCCTGCCCGTACACCGCAATAACCGCCTGCGCCTCAATCGGATCCCCCAACACCGTCCCCGTCCCATGCGCCTCCACCACATCAACATCCGCAGGACCCAAACCCGCCCGCTCCAACGCCCCACGAATCACCCGCTGCTGCGCCGGACCATTCGGCGCCGACAGACCATTCGACGCACCGTCCTGATTCACCGCCGAACCACGCACCACCGCAAGCACCGTATGACCGTTGCGCTCCGCATCCGACAACCGCTCCACCACCAGAACACCGGCGCCCTCGGCGAATCCGATGCCGTCGGCAGTGTCGGCGAACGCCTTGCAGCGCCCGTCCGGGGCCACCCCGCCCTGCCGGGAGAACTCCACGAAACTCTGCGGAGACGCCATCACCGTGACTCCGCCGACCAGGGCGAGGGAGCATTCACCGTTGCGCAGTGCCTGACCGGCCTGGTGCAGGGCGACCAGCGACGACGAACACGCCGTATCGACCGTGACCGCCGGGCCCTGGAGTCCGAAGAAGTACGAGAGGCGTCCGGCGAGCACCGCGGGCTGTGTGCTGTAGGCGCCGAACCCGCCCAGGTCGGCGCCCGCTCCGTAGCCGTAGTAGAAGCCGCCGACGAAAACTCCCGTGTCGCTGCCGCGCAGCGTGTCGGGCACGATGCCCGCGCGTTCGAGCGCCTCCCAGGCGATCTCCAGGAGGATCCGCTGCTGCGGGTCGAGCGCGATGGCCTCGCGCGGGCTGATCCCGAAGAACGCGGCGTCGAAGTCCCCGGCTCCTTCGAGGGCGCCGGCTCGCGAGGTGGCCGAATCGGCGTCGGCGTGGAGTGCGGCCACGTCCCAGCCCCGGTCGGTGGGAAAGTCCCCGACCGCGTCGCCCCCGGCCTCGACGAGTTCCCACAGCTCTTCCGGCGACGTGATGCCGCCGGGGAGACGGCAGGCCATGCCGACGACGGCGAGCGGCTCGTTCACGGCGGCGCGCAGCGCGGTGTTCTCCCTGCGCAGCTTCGCGTTGTCCTTGACGGATATCCGCAAGGCGTCGATCAGCTCGTTCTCGGCCATCGGCTCATCCCTTCCGTACATGCGCGATGAGCGCGTCGGCGTCCATGTCGTCGATCAACTCGTCGTCGATCAGTTCGTCGTCGATCGACCCGTCGTCGGTCGACTCGTCGTCGGGTCCGGCCGCCGGAGGGCTGTGGGGCATCTGTGCCGCCTGCGGTTCACCGCCGTCCGGGGTCGCACCGCCGTCCGGGTTCAGGAGCGTGAGCAGGTGCCGGGTGAGTGTCCCGGCCGCCGGGTAGTCGAAGACGAGCGTGGCCGGCAGTGGGGTGGCGAGGGCTTCGGCCAGGCGGTCGCGCAGGCCGAGTGCGGTGAGGGAGTCGAACCCGAGGTCCTTGAAGGCCGCGGTGGCCGTGACCGCCCGGGCGTCGGTATGGCCGAGCAGTGCGGCCGCGGTGTCGCGGACCAGCCCGAGTACCGCCTGTTCCCGTTCCTCGGGCGACAGGTCCGGGAGTCGCTCCGGCAGGGAGCTGCCGCTCTCGGCGGAGCGCCGGGTGGGCCGCTGGACCGGCCGCCACAGCGGTGACGGGTCACCGGGCGGGGGCGGGGCTGTCGCCACGACCACGGTCTCCCCGGTTGCGCGTGCCGCGTCGAGCAGTTCGGTCCGCCGGTCCTCGGCCGCGGTGAACGCCATGGCGGGCAGGCCTTCCGCCCGGCGCAGTTCGGCGAGTGCCTCCCACGGCCCTGCGGGCTCGCCGGGCGGCACCAGCAGGACGAACGCGTCCAGCGGGAGTTCGCGGGTCAGCCGGTGCAGTTCCCAGGCCGAATCGGCGGTGTCCGCCGCGTGGACGACCGCGGTCACGGGGGCCTCGGGCAGCCCTCCCGGCTCGTGCCGGATCACCTCCGCTCCCCGCTCGGTCAGCTGTCGGACCAGCTCCTGCGAACCGCCGGCGAGGAGCACGGTGCCGCCGTACGGGGGTGGATCGGTACGGGGCCCGGCCGGGACCAGGCGCGGTGCTTCGAGGCGTCCGCCGGTGAGCCGGAGGTGCGGTTCGTCGAGGCGGGCGAAGGCTGCCGCGCGGCGGGGTGTGACCGTGTCCGCGGTCTGTACCAGCACAAGCCGTCCCGGTGGGGAGGTGTCGACCAGTGCCGCGACGGCTCCCGCCGTGGTTCCGGCGGCCGCGGATACGACCAGCGTGGCGCCGGCGGTCCTCGGGTCGTCGAGCGCGGTACGTACGTCTGCGGGATCGGAGGCCCTCACCACGATGACGTCGGGGCGCTTCGCATCGAACGGGTCGTCCCCGGGCGCGGTGCCGTCGCCGGGGCCCGGGTATCTGACGGCGGTGGTGCCGGGTGCCGCGGGTGCCCTTACCCCGGTCCACGTACGCCGGTACAGCCGCACGTCTCCGCCCGGATCCGGTGCGGCCGGCGGCCGGGTGACGAGTGACCCGATCTCCGCGACCGGCCGTCCCGTCTCGTCGGCGAGGTGGACGCGGGCTCCGCCGTCGGCCGCCGTGAACGTGACCCGCGCCGCTGTGGCGCCGCTTGAGTGGACGCGGACACCGGAGAAAGCGAACGGGACCCGGACCCCGGCGTTCTCGGAGCCAGCGCTCAGGCTGCCCGCCTGGAGCGCGGTGACGAGCAGCGCCGGGTGCAGTGTGTAGCGGGCGGCGTCCCTGGCGAGGGCGCCGTCGACGGCCACCTCCGCGAAGACGGTGTCGCCGTGCCGCCATGCGGCGGACAGGCCCCGGAACCCGGGGCCGAACCCGTACCCCTCGTCGTCGAGCCTGCGGTAGAACTCGGCAATGTCGATCGGCTCCGCGTGTGCGGGCGGCCAGGGGCCGTCGGCCGTGGCGGGCTCGGCGGTGGCGATGCCGGCCCGGCCCGAGGCGTGACGGGTCCAGGTTCGGTCCCCGTCCTTCCGGGCGTGGATACGCACGGCGCGGCGGCCGCCGCCGTCGGCCGCGGCAACGGTCACACGCACCTGTACGGCGCCGGTCGCGGGCAGCGCCAGTGGTGTTTCGATGACCAGTTCGTCGAGGAGATCGCAGCCCGCCTCGTCGGCGCCGCGCCCGGCCAGCTCCACGAACACGGGTCCGGGCAGCAGCACTTCACCGGCGACGGAGTGCCCGGCGAGCCACGGGTGGGTGGCGCGTGAGAAACGGCCGGTGAGCAGCGTCTCGTCGGTGTCGGGCAGGGCCATGGAAGCGGCGAGCAGCGGGTGGTCCACGGCGTCGAGTCCGAGGCCGGTGGCGTCCGTGCCGGATGACGGTTCGATCCAGTACCGCTCGTGGTGGAAGGCGTACGTCGGCAGGTCGTGCACCGGTGCGGGCGCGGGTCCGGATGCCGTCCTCGGGGTGGCATGCGCCGTCCCCCGCGCTGCGACGACGGTCGGCCAGTCGACGGCCACACCGGCCGTGTACGCCTTGGCCAGCGAGTCCAGGACCTGGCCGGCCCCTCCGCCGCGGCGCAGCGTGCCAACGGTTGTGCCGTTGATCGCGGGCAGCAGTACCGGGTGGGCGCTGACCTCGATGAAGACGGTGTCGCCCGGCTCCCGGGCGGCGGCCACGGCGGTGGCGAAGCCCACTGGGTTGCGCAGATTGCGGAACCAGTACTCGTGGTCCAGGGGGGTGTCGATCCACCGCTCGTCGGCGGTGGAGAACCAGGGGATCCGGGGCGTACGGGAGGTGGTGGCCGCGGCGATCTGCTGGAACTCCTCGTACAGCGGGTCGACGTACGGGGTGTGGGTCGGGCAGTCGACGACGAGGCGGGTCACCCAGACACCGCGGGCCTCGTAGCGGGCGATCAGCGTTTCGACGGCGTCGGGCCGCCCGGACACGATGGTGGTGCCGGTGCCGTTGCGGCCCGCGACCCAGACATTGTCGATCTGTGCGGCGGCCGCCTCGACATCGTCGGCGGGGAACGCGATCGAACCCATCGCGCCGTGTCCGGCGAGTTCGCGCTGGAGCAGGGCGGAGCGGAGCGCGACGAGCCGGGCACCGTCTTCCAGGGTGATCGCCCCGGCGGCACAGGCCGCGGCGATCTCCCCCTGGGAGTGCCCGATGACGGCGTCCGGACGTACCCCCGCGGCCTCCCAGACGGCGGCCAGCGACATCATGACCGCCCAGCAGACGGGGTGTACGACGTCGACGCGGCTCTTGACGGCCGGGTCTTCGAGCATGGCGATCAGGTCCCGGCCCGTGTGCTCGGCGAGCGCGTCCGCGCACTCCCTCATCCTGGCCGCGAAGACCGGTGACTCCGCCATCAGTCTCAGGCCCATGCCGAGCCATTGGGAGCCTTGTCCGGGGAAGACGAAGACGGTACGCGGCCGGGTGAGCGCCGTGCCGGTGACGGCGCCTTCGCCGAGCAGCACGGCGCGGTGCGGGAACTCGGTCCGGGTGGAGAGCAGCGCGGCGGCGACGGCACGCGGGTCGTCACCGGGGTGTTCGGCAAGGTGGGCGCGGAGCCGTCGGATCTGGCCTTCGACGGCTTCGGGGGTGCGGGCCGAGACCGGCAGCGGGGTGTGCTCCGTGGTGAACAGCGGCTCGCTCGGTTCCACGGGCGGCGAGTCGACGGACGGTGAATCCGGAGTCGCGGGGGCTTCGATGATGACGTGGGCGTTGGTGCCGCTGACGCCGAAGGAGGACACGGCGGCGCGCCGGGGCCTGCTCGTCTCGGGCCAGGGGCGGGCTTCGGTGAGGAGTTCGATGCCCCCGGAGGTCCAGTCGACGTGGGTGGACGGTGTGTCGATGTGCAGGGTGCGGGGCAGGGTGCCGTGGCGCATCGCCAGGACCATTTTGATGATGCCCGCGACGCCCGCGGCCGCCTGGGTATGGCCGATGTTCGACTTCAGGGAGCCGAGGAGGAGGGGCGTGGTGCGGTGCTGCCCGTACGTCTCCAGTAGCGCACCGGCTTCGATGGGATCGCCCAGGCGGGTGCCGGTGCCATGGGCCTCGACCGCGTCGACGTCCGATGGTTCGAGCCGCGCGTTGGCGAGCGCCTGCCGGATCACACGCTCCTGCGACGGCCCATTGGGCGCGGAGAGCCCGTTCGAGGCGCCGTCCTGGTTGACGGCGGACCCGCGGACGACCGCCAGGACCCGGTGGCCCAGCCGCTCGGCATCCGACAACCGCTCCACGACCAGAACACCGGAGCCCTCCGCGAAGGCGGTACCGTCCGCCGCGTCCGCGAACGCCTTGCACCGGCCGTCCGCGGCGAGACCCCGCTGCTGGGAGAAGTCGACGAAACCGGACGGCGAGGCCATCACCGTCACACCGCCGACCAGGGCCAGGGAACACTCCCCGGTACGCAGGGACTGACCGGCCTGGTGCAGGGCGACCAGCGACGACGAACACGCCGTGTCGACCGTGACCGCCGGGCCCTCCAGACCGTAGAAGTACGAGAGACGGCCCGACAGCACACTGGTCTGCGTTCCGGTGGCGCCGAAACCACCGAGGTCGGTGCCGAGGCCGTATCCGTCGGAGAAGGCGCCGATGAACACCCCGGTGTCGCTGCCGCGGAGCGTGCCGGGCACGATGCCGGCCTGTTCCAGCGCCTCCCACGAGGTTTCCAGGACGATCCGCTGCTGGGGGTCCATCGCGAGGGCCTCACGCGGGCTGATCCCGAAGAACGCGGCGTCGAAGTCGGCCGCCCCTGCAAGGAATCCGCCGTGCCGGACCGTCGACGTGCCGGGATGCCCGGGGTCGGGGTCGTAGAGCGCGTCCACGTCCCAGCCGCGGTCGGTGGGGAACTCCGTGATGCCCTCACCACCGGACTCCAGCAGCCGCCACAGATCCTCGGGCGACGCGACCCCGCCCGGCAGACGGCACGCCATCCCGACGATCGCCAGCGGTTCGTCGACGGCAGCGGCCGGGGTCGGCGCGCGGGTGGGCTCCACTGTCCGGCCGGACAGGGCCGCGGTCAGCTTCGCCGCGACGGCTTGCGGCGTCGGGAAGTCGAAGACCGCGGTCGCGGCGAGCCGTACCCCGGTCGCCTCGGTGAGGGCGTTGCGCAGCCGCACCGCGGTGAGGGAGTCGGCGCCGAGTTCCCTGAACGTCGCGGCCGGTTCGATCCGGTCGGCGCCGTCGTGGCCGAGCACGGCCGCCGCGCACTCCCGGACGACGGCCAGCGCCGCCTTCTCGACTTCGGCCGCGGAGAGTCCGGCGATCCGGTCCGCGAGGGCCCCGGCACCGGGCGTACGGCGCCGCGGGCCCCTGCCCGCCGCCCTGAGCAGAGGCGTCTCACCGAGCCCCGCCGGGTCGGCGGCGACGAGCGCAGCGTCCGGGGACCGCAGGGCCGCGTCGAACAGTGCCAGCCCGCGTTCGGTGCTCAACGCGGTGACACCGCTTCGGCGCATCCGGTCGCCGACTCCGGCCGTCAGTCCGCTCTCCGGCTCCCACAGGCCCCAGGCCACCGACAGTGCGGGAAGTCCGGCGGCCCGGCGCTGTACGGCGAGTTCGTCGAGGAACGCGTTCGCCGCCGCATAGTTGCCCTGACCGGGGCTGCCGAGCACACCGGCGGCCGACGAGTAGAGCACGAACGCCGCGAGGTCCTGGTCCTTGGTGAGTTCGTGCAGATGCCAGGCGCCGTCGGCCTTCGGACGGAGGACGGAGTCGAGGCGCTCCGGGGTGAGGCCGGTGAGGACGCCGTCGTCGATGACGGCCGCGGTGTGCACCACGGCGGTGAGAGGGTGCGCGGGGTCGATCCCCGCCAGCGCCGATTCCAGTTCGTCCCGGTTCGCGATATCGCAGGCGACGGCCGTGACCCGGGCGCCGGGGACGTCGTTCGCCGTCCCGCCGCGGGACAGCATCAGCAGTCGGCGTACTCCGTAGTGGTCGACGAGATGGCGGGCGACGAGGCCCGCCAGTGTTCCGGACCCTCCGGTGATGAGGACCGTGCCCTCCGGGTCGAGTGCCGGAGCGTCACCGGCCGGGGCCGCCGGGGTGAGCCGGCGCGCATAGGTCCGGCCGTCGCGCAGCACGGTCTGCGGTTCGCCGAGGACGGCGGCGGCCGCGAGCAGCGGGGCTGCGGTGTCCGGTGCGGCGTCGACGAGGGCGATCCGGCCGGGGTGCTCCGCCTGCGCGGTTCGTACGAGGCCCGCGACCGCGGCGGCGGCGAGGCCGGGCCCGGTGTGGACGGCCATCACCGCGTCGGCGTACCGGTCGTCGGTGAGGAAGCGCTGAAGCGCGGCCAGCACTCCGGCCCCGAGCCGCCGTACCTCGTCGAGCGGGGCGCCCCCGGTCTCGTACGCGGGGAGGATCACGATGTCCGGGACCGCCGGGTCGTCGAGTCCACCGGTTGTCGCGGTGGTGGGGGGCGGTTCCTCAAGCCCGTCCGGCTCGGCCAGTACGGCCAGTACCGGCCGCAGCAGGCCCGGAACGGCTCCTTCGACGGTCAGGGGGCGGCTGCGGACGGCGCCGACGGTGGCGACGGTCCTTCCGGCCCCGTCCGCGATGTGGACGCCGCCGGCGGTGACGGCGACCCGTACCGCGGTCGCTCCGCCGGAGTGGACACGCACGTCGTCGAAGGCGTACGGAAGCTCGGTTCCCGCGGCGGCGAGGGTGAGGGCGGCGCCGAGGAGAGCCGGGTGCAGGCCGTGGCGTCCGGCTTCGGCGTGCCGCTCCTCCGGGAGGGACACTTCGGCGTAGACGGCGCCCTCGTCGGTCCAGGCCGCGTGCGGCCGGGGCTGCGCGGGACCGTCCGTGTGCCCGGCCCCGGCCAGGGCGTCCGCCCGCCGGCCGATATCGAGCGGCCGGGCCGTGGCGGGCGGCCACACCGACGGCATGCCGGCTGCCTCCGGTGCCGCCGGTGCTTCGGGCGCGAGAATTCCGGTGGCGTGCCCGGTCCACTCGCCCTTGCCGTGCCGCGCATGCACGGTGACCGTGCGGCGGCCGTCTTCCCGGGGCGCCGCCACGGTGACGGAGAGCGCGACCCCACCGGACTGCGGAAGCACGAGCGGAGTGTCCACGGCGAAGCTCTCCGGAGCACCGCACCCGGCTTCCTCGCCCGCTGTGATCGCCAGGTCGAGCAGGACCGCGGCCGGCAGTACCGGGATGCCGTGCACGGAGTGCGCGAGGGGATCGGCGGCGTCGACCCGGCCGGTGAGGACCAGTTCACCGCTGCCGGGAACGCCGACCGCCGCGGTCAGCACCGGGTGGTCGACGGCCAGCTGACCGGCGGGAGCCGGATCGCCGCCGCCGCGGGGCGCCGACCAGTAGCGGTCCCGCGCGAAGGGGTACGTCGGCAGGTCCGGCGGTGCGGCCGGTACGGGGCCGATGACCTTCGGCCAGTCGACCGTGGCACCGCTGATGTGGAGGCGGGCGAGCGCGGTCATCGCGGACCGGGGTTCGTCGTCGCCGTACAGCATCGGGACGCCGTCGACGAGGCGGGACAGATTGCGGTCCGGGCCGATCTCCAGGAGCAGCGCCCCGTCGTACGCGGCGACCTGCTCTCCGAACCTGACGGTGTCGCGGACCTGCCGCACCCAGTACTCCGGTGTCGCGCACGCTGCGCCCGCGGCCATCGGAATCCTCGGCTCGTGGTACGCCAGCCCCTCCGCGACCTCCCGGAACGCGTCGAGCATCGGCTCCATCCGGGCCGAGTGGAAGGCGTGGCTGGTCCGCAGGCGGGTGAAGCGGCCGAGGCGGGCCGCGATGTCGAGCACCGCGTCCTCGTCACCGGTGAGCACGATCGACGAGGGGCCGTTGACGGCGGCGATCTCCACGCCGTCGCGCAGCAGCGGCCGCGCCTCCCGCTCCGACGCGACGACGGCGGCCATCGCGCCGCCGTGCGGCAGGGCCTGCATCAGCCGGGCTCGCGCCGAGACCAGGGTGCACGCGTCGTCGAGGGACCAGACACCGGCGACGTAGGCCGCGGCCAGCTCGCCGATGGAGTGGCCCACGAGGGCGTCGGGGCGGACGCCCCACGCGTCGAGCTGGGCGCTGAGCGCGACTTGGAGCGCGAAGACCGAGGGCTGGGCGTGTCCGGTGTCGTGGAGGCCGAGTCCGGTGGGGATCCGGAGGGCGTCGAGGACATCGCGGCGGGTGCGGGCGAACACGTCGTACGCGGCGGCCAGTTCATCGCCCATGCCGGGGCGCTGCGAGCCTTGGCCGGAGAAGAGCCACACCAGGCGGCGATCGGGTTCCGCGGTGCCGGTGACCAGGTCCGTGCCGATCAGGGCCGCCCGGTGCCGGAAGGCCGTACGGGCGAGCAGGGCCGAGGCCACGGCACGTTCGCCGTCGCTTCCGGAGTCGCGGAAGGCCCGGATGCGGGTGGTGTGTTCGTGGAGTGCGCGGGGGGTGCGGGCGGAGATCAGCAGGGGCACCGGGTGGGCGTCGGGCGGGGTCTCGGATGCGGGCTGGGGGCGGCTTTCGATGATGACGTGGGCGTTGGTGCCGCTGACGCCGAAGGAGGACACGGCGGCGCGCCGGGGCCTGCTCGTCTCGGGCCAGGGGCGGGCTTCGGTGAGGAGTTCGATGCCCCCGGAGGTCCAGTCGACGTGGGTGGACGGTGTGTCGATGTGCAGGGTGCGGGGCAGGGTGCCGTGGCGCATCGCCAGGACCATTTTGATGATGCCCGCGACGCCCGCGGCAGCCTGGGTGTGGCCGATGTTCGACTTCAGGGAGCCGAGGAGGAGGGGCGTGGTGCGGCTCTGCCCGTAGGTCGCGAGCAGCGCGGTCGCTTCGATGGGGTCCCCGAGGCGGGTGCCGGTGCCATGGGCCTCGACCGCGTCGACGTCCGACGGTTCGAGCCGCGCGTTGGCGAGCGCCTGCCGGATCACACGCTCCTGCGACGGCCCATTGGGCGCGGAGAGCCCGTTCGAGGCGCCGTCCTGGTTGACGGCGGACCCGCGGACGACCGCCAGGACCCGGTGGCCCAGCCGCTCGGCATCCGACAACCGCTCCACGACCAGAACACCGGAGCCCTCCGCGAAAGCGGTGCCGTCGGCGGCGTCCGCGAACGCCTTGCACCGGCCGTCCGGCGCCAGACCCCGCTGCTGGGAGAAGTCGACGAAACCGGACGGCGAGGCCATCACGGTGACGCCGCCGACCAAGGCGAGGGAGCATTCCCCGGTACGCAGCGACTGACCGGCCTGGTGCAGGGCGACCAGCGACGACGAACACGCCGTGTCGACCGTGACCGCCGGGCCCTCCAGACCGTAGAAGTAGGCGAGACGGCCGGACAGCACACTGGTCTGGGTGCTGGTCGCGCCGAAACCACCGCGATCGGAGGCGGAGCCGTACCCGTAGAAGTAGCCGCCGATGAACACGCCGGTGTCGCTGCCGCGCAGGGTGTGCGGGTCGATGCCCGCGTGTTCGAACGCTTCCCACGAGGTTTCCAGGACGATCCGCTGCTGGGGGTCCATCGCGAGGGCCTCGCGCGGGCTGATCCCGAAGAACGCGGCGTCGAAGTGGGCCGCCTCCGTGAGGAATCCGCCGTGCCGGACCGTGGACGTGCCCGGATGGTCGGGGTCGGGGTCGTAGAGCGCGTCCACGTCCCAGCCGCGGTCGGTGGGGAACTCCGTGATGCCCTCACCACCGGACTCCAGCAGCCGCCACAGATCCTCGGGCGACGCGACCCCGCCCGGCAGACGGCACGCCATGCCGACGATCGCCAGCGGTTCGTCGTGCCGGCGGGCCGGGGTCGGGGTACGGCGCCGGGTGGCCGCCCGGGTGCCGGCCAGCTCGCCGAGGTGCGCGGCGAGTGCCTGCGCCGTGGGGTGGTCGAAGACGAGTGTGGCGGGCAGTGTCAGACCTGTCGCGTCCGCCAGCCGGTTCCGCAGCTCGACGCCGGTCAGCGAGTCGAAGCCCACCTCTTTGAACGCGCGCAGCGGTTCGATGGCATGGACGTCGCGGTGGCCGAGGACAGCGGCGGCACTCGTCCTGACGAGTTCGAGCATGTCGCGCGAGCCGGCCGGGGCGGGCCTGCGGCGCGCGGCAGGTACCAGATCGCGCAGGATCGGTGGGACATGGCCGGCCGCGGCGACGGCGGCGAGGTCGAGGCGGACGGGTACGAGTGCGGGACGGTCGCTGTGCAGGGCCGCATCGAAGAGGGCGAGTCCTTGCGCGGCCGTCATCGGGATCATGCCGCCGCGGGCGATGCGGCTCAGATCGGTGGAGGTCAGTCGGCCGCCCATGCCGTCCGCCTCGTCCCACAGCCCCCACGCGAGGGACACGGCGGGCAGTCCCTGTGCGCGCCGGTGGCGGGCGAGCGCATCGAGGAACGCGTTGCCGGTCGCGTAGTTCGCCTGCCCCGCGCCGCCGAACGTCGCGGAGATCGACGAGTACAGGACGAACGCCGCGAGGTCCTGGTCCTTCGTCAGCTCGTGCAGCTGCCAGGCGACATCGGCCTTCACCCGCAGCACGGCGTCCCACTGCGGGGGCCGCATGGTGGCTACGACCGCGTCGTCGACGATCCCGGCCATGTGGACGACGGCGCGGAGCCGTCCGGCGATGCCGTCCACGAGGGCGGCCAGCGCACTTTTGTCGGTGACGTCCACGGCCGCGTACCGCACCCGGTCGTCGTCCGGCGCTCCGCCGGGCCGTCCGCCGCGGGACGCCACGACGATCTCGGCGGCCTCGTGGGCGGTCAGCAGATGGTCCACGAGCAGACGGCCGAGACCGCCGGTGCCGCCGGTGACGAGGACGGTTCCCCCGGTCAGCGGGGAGGCTCCCGCGGCTGCGGCGACCCGGTGCAGCCGAGCGGCGCGGACCGTCCCTCCGGCGACCCGGACCTGGGGCTCGTCACCGGCGGCGAGCCCGGCGGCGACGGCGGCGGGCGTGATCTCGTCCGCTTCGATCAGGCCGACCCGGCCGGGGTGCTCCGTCCCGGCCGTCCGGACCAGACCGCCGAGCGCCTCCTGCGCGGGATCGCCGGTACGGGTGACCACGACGAGGCGGGAATCGGCCCGGCGGGGGTCCGCGAGCCACGTCCGCACCGTAGCGAGCAGTTCGCGGCCCAGCTCCCGGGCCCGGACACCGGGTGATCCGCCCGGGTCGCCCGGCTCCACGGGCAGGACCACCACCGGGGGACGATCCCCTTCGGGGATATCGGCGTGGTACGTCCAGGCGGGGACGGGCGAGGCCGGCACGGGAACCCAGGCGACCTCGAACAGCGCGTCGTTGGCGGGCTCCGCGCTCCGTACGGTCAGACCGTCGGCTTCGACCACCGGGGCGCCGTGCTCGTCCACGGCGAGGACCCGGATCGTGTCGGCGCCGACGCGTTCGAGGAGCACCCGCAGCGCGGTGGCGCCGCGCGTGTACATCCGTACGCCGGTCCAGGAGAACGCGAGCCTGCGCCGCTCCGGGTCGTCGAAGAGCAGGCCGAGCGCGTGCAGTGCCGCGTCGAGCAGCACGGGGTGCAGCCCGTACCGGGCGTCGGTGAGCTGCTCACCGAGGCGGACCGACGCATAGGCGTGTCCCCGGCCGGTCCAGAGCGCCGTCACGGCGCGGAACGCGGGCCCGTAGGAGAGCGGCAGCGTGTCGTAGAAACCGGCCGGGTCGACCGGGTCGGCATCGGGAGGAGGCCATTCGGCCGTCGCCGGTTCGCGGGTCTCCGCATGCAGCGCTCCGGTGGCCACGAGGGTCCACGGGCCGGTACCGGTACGGCTGTGCAGGCGCACGGTCCGCTGCCCGGACGCCTCGGAGCCGACCGTGAACTGGACCTCTGTCACGCTGTCGGCATCGACCACCAGCGGTACGACGATCGTCAGCTCCGCGATCGTCGGCGTACCGAGCCGGGTGCCCGCCTCGGCGAGGAGTTCCACGAGCGCCGAGCCGGGCACGATGATCCGCCCGTCGATTTCGTGGTCGGTGAGCCAGGGCTGTCGGCGTACCGAGAACAGTGCGGTGGCGAGTGCCCCTTCGCCGTCGGCACGGTCGACCAGCGAGGCCAGCAGCGGATGCCCGGAGCTGCTGGCCGGTTCCGCGTCGATCCAGTAGCGGTCGCGCCGGAACGGATACGTGGGCAGCGGAACGCTCGGGGACTCCCCGGACGGCCAGGCGACGGGTACGCCCCGGACCCAGAGCGCGGCAAGCGATTTGGCGAAGCGGCGCGGCCCGCCTTCCCCGCGCCGCAGGGTGCCGACGACCGCCGTGTTCGGCTGCCCGGCGAGGGTGTCCTCCAGGGCAGGGGTGAGGACCGGGTGCGGGCTGGTCTCGACGAACACGCGGTAGCCGAGTTCGGCGAGGCGGGCCGTCGCGGCACCGAAACGGACGGGGCGTCGGACATTGTCGTACCAGTAGGCGGCGTCGGCGGGCCGGTCGAGCCACGCCTCGTCCACGGTGGAGAAGAACGGGATCTCCGGTGCTCGCGGGGTGAGGCCGGCGAGGGCGTCGAGGAGGGCTTCGCGGACCGTTTCCACGTGTGCGGTGTGCGACGCGTAGTCGACGGCGATCCGGCGGGCCCGGGGTGCCGCGGCGAGGAACTCCTCGACGGCGTCGGCCGCTCCGGCGACGACGATCGACGCGGGCCCGTTGACCGCGGCGACCTCCAGACGTCCGGTCCACGCGGCGGCGTCGAAGTCCTCGGGCGCCACCGCGACCATGCCGCCTCGTCCGGCGAGTCCGGCGGCGACGAGCCTGCTGCGCAGCGCGACGACCTTCGCGGCATCGTCGAGGGTCAGTACCCCGGCGACGCACGCCGCGGCGACCTCCCCCTGGGAGTGCCCGAGCACCGCGGCCGGGGCCACACCGCGCACGCTCCACAGCTCCGCGAGGGCCACCATCATGGCGAACGACGCGGGCTGCACGACATCGACCCGGTCGAGGGCGGGCGCCCCGGGCCGCCGGGCGACGACGTCGAGAAGGTCCCAGCCGGTGTGGGGGGCGAGGGCCGCGGCGCACTCGGCGAGCCGCCGCGCGAAGACCGGCTCGGCAGTGAGCAGTTCGGCCCCCATGCCGGCCCACTGGGAGCCCTGCCCCGGGAACACGAACACGGCGCGCGGGTCGGTGATGTCGGCCGTCCCCCGCACCACGTCCGGCACGTCCTCGCCGCGGGCGAACGCCTTCGCGTCCCGGGCCGGGACGACCGCCCGGTGGCGCATGGCCGTGCGGGTGGTGGCGAGCGAATGCCCGATCGCGGCCGGCGGTGCCGTGAGGGCGGCCAGACGGGCCGTGACGTCCCGGACCCCGGACGGGGTGCGGGCGGAGACCGGCCAGAGCACGTCCTGCGTCCCGGGGTCGGCGGGTGGTACGGGAGGGGTGGAGGGGCTGGGAGGGGTGGAGGGACCGGAGGGGGCAGCGGGACCAGCAGAGGCGGAGGGACCGGAGGCGGCGGGGGGACCGGCCTCCAGGACGACATGGGCGTTGGCGCCGCTGATGCCGAACGACGAGACGCCCGCACGCCGGGCACGGCCGGTGTCCGGCCACGGCTCGTTGCGGCGCAGCAGCCGGACGTTGCCGTCCCAGTCGACGTGCCGGGACGGCTCGTCGACGTACAGGGTGCGCGGCAGGACGCCGTGCCTCATCGCGAGGACCATTTTCATCACTCCGGCGATACCCGCCGCCGCCTGGGTATGGCCGATGTTCGACTTGAGCGACCCGATGAGCAGCGGGTGTCCGCGACCGGCGCCGTACGCCGCCGCCAAGGCCTGGGCCTCGATGGGGTCGCCGAGGCGGGTACCGGTGCCGTGCGCCTCCACCGCGTCGACGTCGCCCGGGGCGAGACCGGCGTCGGCGAGCGCGCGCTCGATGACGCGCTGCTGTGCGGGGCCGTTCGGGGCGGAGAGACCGTTCGACGCGCCGTCGGAGTTGACCGCGGAACCGCGCACCACCGCGAGCACGGGATGGCCGAGGCGGGTCGCGTCGGAGAGCCGTTCCACGATCAGGACACCGGCGCCTTCCGAGAAGCTGGTGCCGTCGGCGGCGTCCGCGAACGCCTTGGCCCGGCCGTCGGGGGCGAGCCCGCGCTGGCGGGAGAACTCGACGAACCCCGTCGTCGTCGCCATCACGGTGACCCCGCCGACCAGTGCGAGCGAACACTCCCCCGAGCGCAGCGACCGTACGGCCTGGTGCAGGGCGACCAGCGAGGACGAGCAGGCCGTGTCGACGGTGACGGAGGGGCCCTCGAACCCGAAGTAGTAGGAGAGCCGTCCGGACAGCACACTCGTCGGTGTGCCGGTCGCCCCGAAGCCGCCCAGGTCCACACCGGCGCCGTACCCCTGGCCGAACGCCCCCATGAACACACCGGCGTCGCTGCCGCGGACGCTCGCGGGCAGGATGCCCGCCCGTTCGAACGCCTCCCAGGACACTTCGAGGATCAGCCGCTGCTGCGGGTCCATCGCCAGCGCCTCGCGCGGGCTGATGCCGAAGAACTCCGCGTCGAAGTCGGCGGCCCCGGCCAGGAAGCCACCATGGCGCACGGAGACCTTGCCGATTGCGTCGGGGTCCGGATCGTACAGCGCGTCGAGGTCCCAGCCGCGGTCGGCGGGGAACTCGGTGATCCCGTCGCCACCGGATTCGACCAGGTTCCACAGGTCTTCCGGGGTGTCCGCACCACCCGGCATCCGGCAGGCCATGGCCACGATCGCCAGCGGTTCGTCCCCCGCCACCGGCTTCGGGGATACGGGCGCGGGGGCCGCGGTCTCGGCACCGCCCGGCGGTTTGCCCGCACTGTGCAGGGCCGCGGCGAGCCGGGTGGCGAGCGCGTCCGGAGTCGGATGGTCGAAGACGGCTGTCGCGGAGAGCCTGACGCCGGTCGTCTCCGCGAGTCTGTTGCGCAGCCGGATCCCGCTGAGCGAGTCGATGCCGAGATCCTTGAACGCGGTCGCGGGCCCGATACCGGAGGCGTCCGGGTGGCCCAGTACGGCGGCGGTGGCGGAGCAGACGACGGCCAGCAGATCACGGTCGTGGTCCGCGCCCGTACGGACGGTGGGGCGCGCCACGCGGCGGCGGGCGGGCTCGGGGTCGGCGGGGATGGCCGCGATCACGAACGGCTCGTCGGTGGCGAGGCTCAGATCGAGGAAGTGCCTCCCTTCGGCCTCGGTGAGCGGCCGGAATCCGTCACGCACCCGCTGTCGGTCGGTGTGGGTGAGTTGGGCGGTGAGGGTGGTGGTGGTGTGCCACATGCCCCAGGCGATGGTGGTGGCGGGTTGGTTGTGGTGGTGGCGATGGGTGGCGAGGGCGTCGAGGAAGGCGTTGGCGGCGGCGTAGTTGGCTTGTCCGGGGCTGCCGAGGGTGGCGGCGGCTGAGGAGTAGAGGACGAAGTGGGTGAGGGGGTGGTGTTGGGTTTGTTGGTGGAGGTGCCAGGCGGTGTGGGCTTTGGTTTGGAGGGTGGTGGTGAGGTGGTGGGGGGTGAGGTTGTGGAGGGTGGCGTCGTTGAGGGTGGCTGCGGTGTGGAAGATGCCGGTGAGGGGTTGGGGGATGTGGGTGAGGGCTTGGGTGAGTTGGTGGGGGTCGGTGAGGTCGCAGGGGA
>NZ_JBIWGU010000024.1:0-13857 GCF_044763775.1 Streptomyces sp. NPDC094448
AGGCGCAGGGCGACGGGGATGTTGTAGGTGGCGGTGGGGCCTTCGAGCCGGTGGAGGAACCACAGGCCCTGCTGAGCCGCGGAGAGCGGGATCCGCTGCGGGCGCTCCGCCCGCGCCACCACCGGCGTGCGTGCGGAGGCTGCTTGGGTGAGTTGCTGGGCGAGACCTGCCACGGTCGGTGCCTCGAACAGGGCACGGACCGACAGCTCCGCACCCAAAGTGCTACGGACACGGGAGACGAGGCGCGTAGCAAGCAGCGAGTGGCCGCCGAGGTCGAAGAAGCTGTCGTCGATACCCACCCGCTCCAGACCCAGCACGTCGGCGAACAGGGTGGAGAGAATCTCCTCCTGCGCAGTCCGCGGAGCGCGACCTGTCGTAGCGGTGTGGGTGGGGTCGGGGTCGGGCAGGGCCTTGCGGTCCAGCTTGCCGTTCGCGGTCAGCGGCAGAACATCGAGAGCGACGAACGCCGAAGGAATCATGTAATCGGGAACAGCGCGGGCGAGATACCGGCGCAGCTCCTCCCCCGAAACCGCTGTGCCGGTGGTGTAGGCGGTGAGACGTTCCCCGCGGACGGTTGCGACGGCCTGGTCGACGTCCGGATGAGCCCGCAGCAGAGTCTCGATCTCACCCAGCTCGATACGGAATCCGCGGACCTTGACCTGATCGTCCGCACGGCGCAGATAGACCAGGTTCCCGTCCGGTGTCCAGTGGACCATGTCCCCGGTCCGGTACATACGCGTCCCGGGCGGGCCGAAGGGGTCCGCCACGAAACGCTCACCCGTCAGACCCGGCCGGTGGAGGTAGCCCCGGGCGGTGCCGGTGCCGGCGATGTACAGCTCACCGGGCACACCCGCCGGGACGGGCTGAAGATGCGCGTCCAGGACATAGACCCGCGTGTTCGCCAGCGGACGCCCGATCGTCACCGCCCCGTCCGCCCGGACGACAGCCGCGGTCGACCAGATCGTCGTCTCGGTCGGCCCGTACACATTCGTCACCCGGCCCGCGACCCCCGCCAGCCGTGCGGCCAGGTCCCCGGGCAGGGCCTCACCACCGACCAGAACCCGCACCCCACCCAGCGCACCCACCGCACCCGCATCCGCATCCGCCACCACCGTCCGCCACAGACTCGGCGTCGCCTGCATCACCGTGATCTGCTCGCTGGTGAGCAGAGCACCCAGCTCACCCGGCTCGTGAACCAGCCCCGCAGGAGCAATCACCACCGCCGCGCCCGCCGTCAGCGGCGCGAACAACTCCAGCCCCGCGATATCGAACCCGACCGTCGTCACCGCCAGCAGCCGATCCCCGTCCACCAGCCCGACCCGCCCACACATATCCACCAGGAGATTCGCCAGCGCACCCCGGGACACCACCACACCCTTCGGCCGACCCGTCGAACCCGACGTGTACAGCACATACGCCGTCTGCTGGTTGTCCGTGGTGCGGGGCACGGTGGTGGCGGGGTGGGGTTCGCGGTGTGCCGCCGCGGCCATCCACTCCTCGTCCACCACCACAACCGGCCGGGTCTCTTCCTGCATGAACGCAAGACGATCCGCAGGGAAGTCACCGTCCAGCGGCAGATACCCCCCACCGGCCTTCAACACCGCCAGCAACACCACCACCAGCTCCACCGAACGCGGCAGCATGACCGCCGCAAACCCCTCCCGGCCCAGCCCCGCCTCCACCAGCAACCCCGCCACACGCTCACTCCACGCATCCAACTCCCCGTACGACACCGAAACCCCGCCGAACACCAGCGCCACAGCATCCGGAACCCGCACCACCTGCTCCCGGAACAAGGAGACGACATCCCCGGCCACAGCCACCGTGCGGGTGTCGTTCCACTCCTCCAGCACCCGTCGCCGTTCCACCCCCTCCAACACCCGCAGCCGGCCCACCGTCGTTTCCGGTGCGCTCACCACCGTTTCCAGCACCTGTGCAAACCGCTCCGCCACGCCCTCCGCCAGGGCGCGGTCGACCAGGTCGGGGCGGAAGTCGAGCCGGAAATTCATGCTCTCGCCGCCGGTGCCGGGGATCACGGCCAGACCCAGGGCGTAGTGCGTGCCGCCGCGGATCTCCGCTTCGTCGAGGGCGAGGCCGGCCCGGGCGGCGGAGGCGGCGATGGCCTCGTGGTCGAGGGGGAAGTTCTCGAACACCGTCAGAGTGTCGAAGAGTTCGCCTGTGCCGACGGCACGCTGCAGTTCGGCGAGGCCGAGGTGCTGGTGGTCGACGAGGTCGGACTGCTCGTCCTGGAGGCGCCGGAGGAAGTGGGCGATCGTCTCCGCCGGACGCAGGACGGCCCGCAGGGGGAGGGTGTTGACGAAGAGGCCCACCATCTCGTCGGAGCCGCTGAGTTCGGCCGGGCGCCCGGCAGCCGTCACGCCGAACACGACGTCGTCGCGGCCGGTGAGGCGTCCGAGCAGCAGGGCCCAGGCCGCCTGCACCACCGTGTTCGGCGTGACCCCGTGGCGGCGGGCGGTGCGGGTGAGGGCGCGGGCGGTTTCGCCGGGCAGGGCGAAGCGGATGCGCTGCTGGGCCGCGGGTTCGGTCCCCGGGCGGTCGGTGCCGAGTCTCGTGGGCTCGTCGACTCCGGCCAGTGCGGCACCCCACGCCGCGAACGCCGAGTCGCGGTCGCGTCCCGCCAGCCAGCCGAGATAGTCGCGGTAGGGACGTACACGAGGCGGCTGTGGTGCCGCCCCGGTGCCGGTGGCCGTCTCGGCATAGGCGGCGAGCAGGTCGCGGACGACCAGGGGCAGGGACCAGCCGTCGAGGACGATGTGATGGTTGGTCATGACGAGACGCCACCGGTCGGTGGCGAAGCGGGCCAGCGTGAACCTGATCAGCGGTGGTTCGGCCAGGTCGAAGCGGGTCCACCGCTCCTCGTCGAGGAGGCTCTGCCAGGCCGTCTCGCGCTCGGTCTCGTCGAGGTGGCCCAGCTCGACCTCGCGCCACGGCGCGCCTGCGGTGTCGGCGACGGCAGCGAGCACCCGGCCGCTGTCGACCTGCCGGAAGCCGCAGCGCAGTACGGCGTGGCGGGCGAGGACCGTGTCGGCCGCGGCACGCAGAGCTGCGGTGTCGAGGCTGCCGTCGAAGGGGAGGACCAGTTGCGCGTTGTAGTGGTCGAGGGACGCGGTGTCGAACTGGTTGTGGAAGAAGAGGCCTTCCTGGAGGGGCGAGAGCGGCAGTACCTGTACGGTGCCGGGGGCCGCTGCCTTCAGCTGGGCGATGTCCTGATGCGCCAGTTCGATCTGCGGGACGGGCTCGGCCCCGGCCGCGGCTTCGTCCTCCGGTGTCGCCGAGGCAAGCTCCGCCACGGTCCGGTGGCGGAAGATGTCCCGGGCCCTGAGCCGCAGTCCGGACCTCCGGGCGCGGCCGACCAGCCGCGTAGCCATGATGCTGTCGCCGCCGGAGGCGAAGAAGTCGTCGTCGATACCGACTTCGGGCAGGCCGAGTACATCGGCGAAGAGCGCGCAGAGAGCGGTCTCCCGCGCGGTGCGGGGCGCACGTCGTTCCACGTCGTCGGTGCCGTAGTCCGGCACCGGAAGGGCCTTGCGGTCCAGCTTGCCGTTCGGGGTCAGCGGCAGCGAGGGCAGCGCGACGAACGCGGCGGGGATCATGTAGTCGGGCAGTGCCGCGGCGAGGTGGGTCCGCAGGGCCGTCGTGTCGGGGTCGGCGCCGGTGCCCGGCACCACGTAGGCGACCAGGCGCCGGTCGCCGGGCCGGTCTTCGCGTACGACGACGGCGGCGCGGGCCACTGAGGGGTGGTGCAGCAGGACGGATTCGATCTCGCCGAGTTCGATGCGGAACCCGCGGAGCTTGACCTGGTCGTCGGCGCGCCGCAGGTATTCGAGGCGGCCGTCCGGTGTCCAGCGGACCACGTCGCCGGTCCGGTACATACGGGTTCCGGGCCGGCCGAACGGATCGGCCACGAAGCGTTCGCCGGTCAGCGCCGGGCGGCCTTGGTAGCCGCGGGCGAGCCCCGCGCCCGCTATGTACAGCTCACCGGAGACACCGGCGGGCACAGGACGCAGTGCCCGGTCCAGGACGTACAGGCGGGTGTTGCGGATGGGCCGGCCGATGGAGACGGGGCTGTCCGCCGTGATGTCGGAGACCGTGCACCAGACGGTCGTCTCGGTCGGCCCGTAGAGGTTGGTGACGGACGCGGTGACCGCGCTGAGGGTCTGTGCGAGCGCGGCGGGGAGCGCCTCGCCGCCGACGAGGACGTGTACGTCCTTCAGGGTGTCGTCGGGCTCGGCGGCCAGCGCGTACCACAGGCTGGGGGTGGCCTGGACGACGGTGACGGACTCACGGGCGATGAGCATGCGCAGCGTGTCCGGGTCGCGGACCTCGTCGCGATCCGCGAGCACGATGGAAGCGCCGGACAGCAGCGGCGCGTACAGTTCGAGTCCGGCGATGTCGAAGCTGATCGTGGACACGGCGAGCAGCCGGTCGTCCGCCGTCAGGTCCAGCCGGTGGGCCATGGCGGCGAGGAAGTTGTCGAAGGCCCCTCGGGTGATCACCACTCCCTTGGGCCGGCCGGTGGAGCCGGATGTGTAGATCACATAGGCGGGGTGGTCCGCGTGGGGAGCGGCGGTGCGCTCCCGCGGGTGCAGGTCGACGGCGGGCACGGCGCCGGTGCGGGTCCGGTCGAGCAGCAGGCGCGGCACGTCCGGTCCGGTGATGCGGTCGTCGAGTTCGCCGGTGGTCAGTACGAGGGAGGGGCGCGCGTCGCCCAGGACGTACGCGATGCGGTCGTCCGGGTACTCGGGGTCGACGGGCACATAGGCCGCGCCCGTCTTGAGGACGGCGAGGAGAGCCACGACGAGTTCGGCGGAGCGCGGCAGGGCCACGGCGACGTACTGTTCGGGTCCGATGCCGTGTTGTACGAGGAGCCGTGCCAGCTGGTTGGTGCGGGCGTTCAGCTCCCCGTAGGTGGTCCTGGTGGTGCCGTGGACGAGGGCCACTGCCGCGGGGTTCTGCCGCGCGCGGGTCTCGAAGAGTTCGGGCAGCGAGCGGCCGGGGAGCGGGTGCGCCGTGTCGTTCCAGTCCGTCAGGATCCGTACGCGCTCGTCTTCGTCGAGCAGGTCGACTTCGCCCACCGGCTGGTCCGGGTCGTCCGCGAGAGCGGTGAGGAAGGCGACGAAACGCTTCTGGTGGGTTTCGAGTTCGGCTTCGGTGTAGAGCGCGGGGTTGGCGTCGAATTCGAGCAGTACGCCGCGTTCGGAGGTCGCCGGGTCGCCGAAGGACACCACGGACAGGTCCTTGACGGGGCCGGTCCACAGCGGATGCATGACGGTGTCGTGTCCGCCGAAGCAGATTTCCTGTCCGAAGGACATGGCGTTGACGGTGACGGAGTGCAGGACGCCGCTGCTGCCGGAGAGGTTGAGATCGCGGTGGAGATCCTCGCTGCGGTAGCGCTGGTGCCTGAACGCGGCGCCGATGCCGGTGGCGACCTGCTGGACCAGGCCGGTCAGGGTGGCGTCCGGCGTCACGGCGAGGCGCAGCGGCACCTCGTTGGCGAACATCGCGGGTGTGGCGAGCGCCCCGGGGGTGGGGCGGGCCGTGAGGGGCAGGCCGACGACCACGTCGTCGGCGCCGGTGAGGCGGTGGGTGTAGGCGGCGACCGCGGCGATCAGCACGGCCGACCAGCGGCCCGCTCCGGCGAGCCGTGCCATGTGGTCGGCGGGCATTTCGACGGTGCGCCGCAGGGCGACCGGCGAGGGTTCGGCGGCCCTGCCCGTCAGCGGGGCGGGCTCGGGCAGGTCCGCGAAGGCGGCCTGCCAGTATGCGCGGTCCTCGTCGTGGCGTGGGGAGGTGCGGTAGTCGTGGTCCTGGCCGACGAGGTCGGCCAGCGGGCGGAACCGGGCGGCGGGAGGCTCCTGGCCCGCGGCCAGCTCGGTGTAGGTGCGGGCGAGCCGATGGCAGTACACGGACTGCCCGTAGCCGTCCAGGACGATGTGGTGGTGGCGGAAGTAGAGCAGTGACCGGTTCTCACCGGTGTGGAAGAGGGCGTGCGTGTAGAGCGGGCCGGTCCGCAGGTCCGAGGGTGTGGTCAGGTCGGCGTCCATCCAGGCGCGGGCGGCGGCCATGGGGTCGGGTTCGGCGGTGACATCGAGGATGTGCAGGGGGATATCGCCGTCGGACGGCCGTACGATCTGCCACAGCGCGTCGTCGTCCTCGTCGAAGTGGACGCGCAGCGCCTCGGTCTCCGCGACCGTACGGCGGACCGCTTCGGTCAGCGGAGCGGGGTCAACCCGTCCCGCGATCTCGAAGTAGGTCGCGCAGTTGTACAGCGGGCTGTCGGGGGCCAGTTGCTGGGCCACCCAGATTCCCGTCTGCGCGGCCGAAACAGCCCGACGAACCAACCCATGCTCAGACATTGCAAACCTACCCACGTTCTCTTCGCTATCCAGACGGGCTCTTCTGCACAGGTGGACCGGGGACCGCGGGCTTCAGGTGCCCGTGGTGCCGCCGAACCGTCAGGCCGCGAGCGGAAGTTCTGCGGCGATGACGGCCACGAGTCCCTCGACGGTCGGCTCGTCCCACATGACGGTGGGTTCGAGACTGACGCCGGTGTGGTCTTCGATTTCCGCGACGACCGTGAGGGCGTAGATGGAGTCGAGGCCGTAGCTTCCGAGGGGCTCGTCGGTCCGTATGTCATCGGCGGACAGGTCCAGGTGTGCGGCGATGCGCTCCTTGAGCCAGGTCGTGAGCTGCTCGGACGACGGGCTGGGGCCGGGGTTTCCGGTGGCGAGACTCGACATGATCAGTTCTCCTGAAGGTTGTGACCGGCGAGTCGTCGCCTGACCAGGCCGAGACTCGTGGCGGACTCGTAACGCTCGATCAGCTCGTCGAAGAGTCGCTGTTCGAGTTCGGGAGGCAGCCGTTCGGGCGGGCTGCCGGGCGCCGGCGGGATCCTGGCCAGCACCGCGGCAAGCCAGGCCGGGTCGGTGAGGAATGGGTCCGGGTGGTTCTGGTTGCCGCGCCACAGCTCGACGCACGCGGCGGCCGCCAGCACGTTCACGTAGCGGTGGGTGAGGTCGTACGACGCCGAGCTTGCCGCTACGGACCGTTCGACGGGCGGCAGGTCTGCGCATTCCGTGGTGAGGTTGCGAAGCTCTCCGGTGAGGTGGGCGCCGACCCGGCGGATCACGGGGTGGGCGAGCATCAGGGCCGGCTCCGCTTCCAGGCCCGCGGCCAGCGAGGAGCTGAGTCGTTCGCGTCCGGCGCTGGTGACGGTCAGCCGGTCGAAGGGGATGGCGGGCAGTTCGGCGTCGAGTCGGAACAGTTCTTCGGGCGCGGCCTCACCGGTGGGCCACGATCGGCGGGCCAGCAGGGGAAGCTGCGGCAGGAGCGACATCTGGCAGGCGGCGCGTG
Organism: Streptomyces sp. NPDC094448; assembly: GCF_044763775.1. Classification (NCBI taxonomy): domain Bacteria; kingdom Bacillati; phylum Actinomycetota; class Actinomycetes; order Kitasatosporales; family Streptomycetaceae; genus Streptomyces; species Streptomyces sp. NPDC094448. Next base: position 7,375 of record NZ_JBIWGU010000024.1, read on the forward strand.
CGGCGTGCCCGAAGCCGGCCGGCTGGATGTCGCGCAGCAGCTTCTGGAAGATGGCGTGCTCGCCCTCGCGGATGTAGAAGTGGGCGCCGAGGAGGGTGGACAGCCGGTGCATGGCGTCCATCAGGATCCGGGATATGAAGAATTTGACGGCCTGCGCGTAGATTCCGGTCTCGGCCGGGACGAGGTGGATGGCGCGGGCTCCGACGGTGGCGAACGCGTCGCACAGCAGCAGGTCGGCGTGGGTGGCGGCCAGTACGGACCGCACCTCGGGAAGGTCGGCGGCCCGGCGTCCGTACAGCTTCCGCGTGGTCAGGTGCCGCAGGGCGGTGCGCAGCCCGGTGTCGAGCATGCCGTTGAACATCGCAACCAGCGTGGTGCGGGTGATCTGGAACGACTTCAGTGCCGTCTCCAGGCCCTGGCCCGGTCGGCCCAGGATGCTGTCGGCGGGTATCGGGCAGTTGTCGAACTCGATTCCGCCGAGCTGGACTCCGCGCATACCGACACTGGGGAAGCGCGGCAGATCGCGCATCCGGCCGGCGGGGACGGAGGACTTGTCGACGAGGATCTGGGAGTGGCTCCGGCTGCCCGGCCGACGGTCGGTGCGCGCGAACATGACGACGGCGTCGGAGCGCCGGAGGTTGGTGACCACCTCCTTGCGCCCGTTGAGGAGGAGGCGTCCGTCCGGTCCGGGCAGGGCCTCGAACTCCATTCCGGCCATATCGTTGCCGTGGGCCAGTTCGTGGTAGGCGACGGAGACCTTCCGATTGCGCAGGAGCAGTCCGGCGACGTGCCGCCGCTGCTCCTCGCTGCCCGCGGTCCAGATGTTGACGGCGGCGATGAAGGAGCTGACTCCGTAGCCCAGGCCCAGGCAGGGGTCGCGCCGGTAGACCGACCGCATGATCTCGATGAGGTCGTCGAGCCGGGTGAGGCGCCCGCCGTACTCGGGGGGCACGAATTCGGCGTTGAGCCCGTACGCGTCGAGCGCGTCCTCCCCGGCGGTGAACATCTCGGCCCGCTCGTCCGCGGCGAGGATCTGCTGGAAGCCCAGCGGGTTGACCGGATCCCGGGGATCGCCGAGGTGCTGTTCCAGTGTGTCGGCCCGGTGCGGGAACGCCGGGCGGGCCGTCGCGGTCGCCGTGCTCGTCATGAGGCACTCCTGGTTGCCACCCGGGGCCCGAGTGCGGCGGTGAGGGTCGGTGTCGAAGCGCCGAGCGCGTGGTCGGCGAGCCGGTCGTAGGCATCGGGGCCCGCGGCACCGGGGCTGTGGCCGAGGCGGGTGAGGACGGTGCTCAGGCAGGCCCGCAGCCACAGTGCGTCGTGCCACACGGTCGGCGGGCCGCCGGGGTCCGCCGCGTCGGGGGCGTTGTTCAGCCACAGGTGCAGGCAGGCCGCCGCCGCGAAGCACAGTTCGTAACGCTCGGCCTGCGCGAAGGCGGACGCCGGTACGTCCCGTGCGGTCCGTCGCCGGGCGCCGAGGTCCTGGTGGAGGAGGTCCGTCTCGTCCCTGATCCGCTCGGCGAGGTCGGCCGCCTCTGCCGGGATCTGCCCGGTCTCGGCCAGGGCCCGGACGCGTGCGACGGCGTCCGGCAGGCTCTGGACCACGCTGCAGCCGCCCTGGGAGATCAGCGCGAGCCCCGCGCGGTCGAACTCCGGTACGGGTACGGCGAGCCGGGTCGCCGCGGCGACGGCCGCCGGGTCGGTCCGTCCGCGCCGGTAGCCGGTGGCGAGGAGGGGGAACTGGTCGATCAGGGCGTTGCGGTTGACGGCCGTGTTGCCGTCGAAGATGGCGACGACCCTGTGGTCCCGCTCCAGCTTGGCGAACGTCCCGTCGGCGTACTCCTCGGTGAGGAAGCTTCTGACACCCAGAAGCTCCGCGGTACGGTCGAGGATGCCCTGTACCAGGTCGGGTACGAGGGCCTTGGTGACCGCGGAGGTCACGCTCATCTCCCCGGTGAGCGCGTGGATGCTGCGGCCGGCCACGATGGCGGTCGCTTCCGCCAGCAGCTGTGCGGCGGTGATCTCCCCCAGGATGCGGCGGATCCGCGGCAGCTCGCTCAGGGTGCGGCCGTACAGCCGGCGGCCGCGTGCGTAGTCGGCGGCGATCCTGACGGCGGTGTCGCCGGCTCCGAGGGAGAGCGCCACGCAGATGGTCCGGGTGAGCTGGAGGGCCTTGAGGACGATCTCCACGCCCGCCCCGGTCTCGCCGACGAGCGCCGCGGCGGGTACTTCGGCCCGCTGGAAGGCGATACCGCTGATGTCCGCACCGCGGATGCCGTGTGTGGGGACTTTGGGCAGGCAGGTGAACGACCCCTCCGTGAGGCGCCGCTTGTCCACCAGGAGCAGGCTGAAACCGCGGGGGCCGCCGTCCGGTTCGGTACGGGCGAGGACGCATACGAGGTGACCCCGGGTAGCGTTGTTGATCAGCCACTTCTCACCGTCGATGAGCCAGCCGCCGTCGGCCGTGCGGACCGCCGTGACCTGCCCGGCGAGGAGGTCGCTGCCGTACTGCCGCTCGGTGAGGCCCCAGGACGCGATCGCCCCGGAGAGGACCAGCTGCCCCGTTCGGCCGGCCTGTTCCGCGGTCCCGGCGACCCATACCGACGCCGCGCCGAGGAACGTTTTGCCGTGCGCCACCGCTACGGTCAGGTCGCGGCGCGCGACGGTGCGCAGCAGCAGCATGAGTTCGGTGTGGTCGTCCAGCCTGCCACCGGCTGTGACGGGTACGTAGTGCGCGGGGAGGCCGAAGTCGTCGAGGACCCGGCACGCGGCGGACGGGAACGCCTCCCGCCGGTCGAGTTCGGCCAGCGCCCCGGGCCGGAACGAAGCGTGTTCGTCTCCCGGGGCTCCCAGCACCGAGTCCAGGGCTTCGACGGCGGACCGGTGCACCGTACGGCTCGCCTCCGCGTCCCGCTCAGCGGATTCGCCGCGCTCCTGGTCCGTACGGCCGGACTGCGCGATACGGACGTCCCGCTCCGCGGGTTGGTCGCGCTCCTGGTCCGTACGGCCGGACGGCGCGATACGGGCGGTGGCGGGGCGTGCGTTCATGCCGACTTCGCAGGGGTGTGACGGGAGTCCTTCGGGCCGGTGTCCAGGTGGAGCGCCTTGAGATCGCCGGCCAGGAAGAGTTCGCGCATGGCGGCCCGCTGGATCTTGCCGCTGGTGGTGCGGCTGATCCCGCCGCGCCGCAGCAGGACCACCGCGTGCACGCCGGTGCCGAACTCTCGGGCCACCGTCTGCCGCATGCCGGTGGCGAGCTTCGCGAGGACGTCCGCACCGAGCCGGCCGCGGACCTCGTGCATGACGACGATGCGTTCCTCGGTGCGGTCCCGGCCGCGCACCGGGACCGTGAACACGGCCCCGAACAGGCCCTTCAGATCGTCGTGCTGGGCGCGCAGTTCGTGCTCGATGTCCTGTGGGTAGAGGTTGCGGCCGCGGACGATGAGCGTCTCCTTGATCCGGCCGGTCACAAAGACCTCACCCTCGTGGACGAGTCCCAGATCCCCGGTCCGCAGGAACCCGCCCTCGCCGCCGGCGGTCTCGGCCCGGAAGGTCCCCCGGGTGGCTTCCGGCCGCTCCCAGTAGCCCTGGGCGACGCTGGCGCCCTTCAGCCAGAGCTCACCGATCCTGCCCTGCGGCAGGACCTCACGGGTGCGCGGATCCACGACGCGCACCGTGTAGTCGTGCGCGGTGCCGCAGGCCACCAGGGCCCTGGTGTGCGGCGATGCCTCGGCCGGTACGAACTCGTGCCGTGCCAGCGCCTCCGCGTCGACGTGCCGGACCACCGGCTCCCGGACGCCTGTACCCGAGACGAAGACGGTGGCCTCCGCCATGCCGTAGCAGGGGGTCAGCGAGTCGGCGCGGAATCCGGCCCCGGCGAACCGCTCTGCGAAAGCAGTCAGTGTGGCCGCCTGCACGGGTTCCGATCCGTTGGGCGCGTAGGTCCAGCGGGAGAGGTCCAGTCCGGCGAGCTGCTCGTCGGTGACCTGACGGACGCACAGCTCGTAGGCGAAGTTGGGCGCAGGCGACCAGTCGAGCCCGTACGTGTGGACCATCCGCAGCCACCAGTGCGGCCGCTTCAGGAAGGTGGTGGGGGACATGAGTACGCAGGTGCCGCCCAGCACCAGAGGGGGCAGCAGGACCCCCATCAGTCCCATGTCGTGGTAGTACGGAATCCAGGAGCCGAAGCGGGTCGACCCGTCGATCCCGAAGGCGCGGCGCAGGCTGTCCACGTTGTGCAGCAGATTGCCGTGGGTGATCATCACACCCTTCGGCTCGCCGGTGGAGCCTGAGGTGTACTGGAGCAGGGCCAGCGTGTCGTGGTCGAGCGGCGGCGCGACCCATGCGTCCGGATCCACCGGCCCCGCCTCGTCCGTCACCAGGATGCCGTCCGCCCCGACCGCCTCCTGACCGGCGGCCCATTCGCGGACATCGGCGTGGGCGACGGAGTTCGTCAGGACGATGCCCACCCCGGCGTTCTCCGCGATGGCCGTGACCCGTTCGCGCTGATGACGGTACTGCCCGGGCAACGACGCCGGCACGGCGACCACACCGGCGTACAGGCAGCCCAGGAACGCGGCCGCGAAGTGGATGCCCTCCGGGTACAGCAGAAGGGCACGGTCGCCGGGCTCCAGCCGCGCACCCAGGCGTACGGCGATTTCGCGGGCCGCCGTATCGAGTTCCGCAAAGGTCAGTGTTTCGTCGACCCTTTCGGCGGAGAGGTCCCGCACGAAAGTCACGGCGGGCGCCTCGGGCTGAGACAGCACATTTCTGCGAAACGCATCGGTGACGCCGGGAAGATCTATGACAGCAATCGACATGGGCCATTCCCCCAAAAAACGCGGCACAGAACGCGCGGCTCACGACAGAATTCCATCCGGCGGGGAACATAACCACTGCGCCCGAGACCAGTCAACAGACCATGAACACCCACGGAACACCGACTCCATGACAGAGGGTAGCCGCCCCATCACGCATGGTCGACAAAATTGACACTGTTCACGCCGCCATCGAGGTTTTCGGGAGCCGGCGCCGTCGGCCGCGCCACATCAGATTCCTGCGGATATTCAGCCTCCCCTTAAACCGGTGACAGGGCCGGTGTGCTCGTGTTCAATACTCTTGCCCAGCCGTCAAGGGCATTGCATAAACAACGAGAGGTGCGGGAGTGAAGCAGACCGGGCTCCAGGATATTCTGCCGCTGACTCCACTCCAGGAAGGCCTGCTCTTTCACGGCCTTTACGATCCGGACATCGAAGACGTCTATGTCTCCCAGCACATCCTCGACATATCAGGACCGCTCGACACCACGGCCCTGCGTTCGGCCGCCGACGCGCTGCTCTCCCGCCACGCCAGCCTGCGCGTGGGATTCCGGCACGAGGGGCTCAGAACGCCCGTGCAGATCGTGCCCCGGTCGGTGCCCACTCCCTGGTACGAAGAGGACCTCGCCGGCGAACCCGACGAGGCGGCGCGGGACGCCCGCGCCGAGGAACTGCTGCGCGCCGACCGCGAGACCCGCTTCGACCTGTCCGCTCCCCCGCTCGTCCGGTTCACCCTGCTGCGGCTCACCGACCGCCGGTACCGCTTCTCCCTGACGTTTCATCACCTGCTGCTGGACGGCTGGTCGCTGTCCGTAGTTCTGCACGAACTCTTCGCCCTCTACGGCGCCGGCGGCGATGCCCGCGCCCTGCCGCCTGTCACGCCGTACCGCACCTTCCTGGGCTGGCTGGCCCGCCAGGACCGGGACGCCGCCCGCACGGCCTGGGCCGCCGCCCTGTCCGGTCTGGCCGAACCGACACTGGTGGCGTCCGGCACCGGCACAGCCGTTCCCGAGCGCATCGCCTTCTCCCTCACCCAGGAGCAGACCGGGCAGCTCGCCGACCGGGCACGCTCCCTCGGGCTCACCGTCAGCACCCTCGTCCAGGGCGCGTGGTCCCTGCTGCTGTCCAAGCTCCTCGACCGGGACGACATCGCTTTCGGCGTCACCGTCTCCGGCCGGCCGCCGGAGATCCCCGGCATCGAGACCATGGTCGGGCTGTTCATCAACACGGTCCCGGTCCGCGTCCGGCTCCGCCCCGCCGAGCCGGTCGGACAGTTCCTCGGGCGGCTCCACCAAGACCAGCTGGCCCTGCTCCCCCACCAGCATCTCGGCCTCACCGAGATCCATCAGGCGGCCGGGCACTCCCAGCTCTTCGACACCATGGTGGTCTTCGAGAACTATCCCCACGACGCCGGACGGCTCTCCGCGTCCACCACCGAATCCCAGGACTCCAACGCCTCCCCCGACCCGGTCCACGTCACCGGCCAGAGCACCAGCGACCGCTCCCACTACCCCCTGGTCCTGGTCGCTCTACCGGGCACCACACAGCGCTTCCGCCTCGATTACCGACCGGACTTGTTTGATCGTGGGTCGGTGGTGTTGTTGGTGGAGCGGTTTGTGCGGGTGTTGGAGGGTGTGGTGGGGGATCCGTTGGGTCGTGTGGGTGGGGT
>NZ_JBIWGU010000025.1:0-12921 GCF_044763775.1 Streptomyces sp. NPDC094448
CCCGGGCCGCCCCCGGGCGGCGCGGCCGGGGGGGGGCGCGGGGGGGGGGGGGCGCCCCCCCGCCCCCCCCCCCCGCCCGGCCCGCCCCCCCCCCCGGGGGGGGGGGGGCCGGGGGGGGCCCCCCCCCCCGCCGGGCCCGTGGCCCGGGGTCAGCGCAGGTTGTCGCCCCAACCGCCCTGGATCATCGTCTGGAACGCCCACTTCCCGTTCTGCTTGACGAGGATGTCGGCGTACCGCAACTGCCGGGTGGTGCCGTTCGCGGTCATGGTCGAGTCGGTGAAGACCACGGCCATGGCCGCACTGAGGAAGACGGGAGTGCGGACCGAGTCGAAGGCGATGTCCCCGGATCCTTCTCCCATCACCTGCGTCATGGTCTCGACGAACTGCCGCCGGTCCCACCGGGCGGCAACGCCTTCGCCCCGGGAGTCGTCGCTGACCAGGTTGAGGGGGAAGACGGCCTGGTCGGCCATCGCGTCCACATCGCGCCGGGCGGCGGCGTCGTCGTACCCGGCGAACCACTCCTCGATCCCGGCGAGGTCCTCTGCGGTCGGGGTGTATCCGGCGTCGGGCAGCTGTGCCACGTGCTCTCCTCACAGAAGCTGATCAAATTTGACTACAGGCACTGTACTGCCCGCTTTCCTTCTAGTCAAACTTGATTACGATGATCGGGGCGCCCTGCCGCACCCGGCCGGGGTTTCGCCGGCCGCCCCGGCGGGGACGGGCTCCCGTATGCCCGCCACCCCCGCCCCCGACCCCGGAGCCGCGTTCGACGCGATCGGCGCCGCCTACGAGGACGCCTTCGCCGGATCGCCCGCTCGCCGCGCCTCTCTCGACCGGCTGCTGGAGCAGCTCGCCCCCGGCAGCAGGGTCCTGGACATCGGCTGCGGTACGGGCCGGCCGACCGCATCGACCCTGGCCGCCGCGGGACACCGGGTCCTCGGCATCGACGTCTCGCCCGTGATGGTCGCCCTCGCGGCCGGCCGGGTGCCCGGCGGCACCTTCCGCCGCGCCGATATCCGCGAATTCCCCCTGGAGGAGGCGAGCTACGACGCGGTCTGCGCCTACTTCTCCCTGCTGCAAATGGACCGCGCCGACCAGGCCCGGGTGCTCCGCCGCATCGGCGGTGCTCTCGCCCCGGGCGGTCTGCTCGCCGTCGGGACCGTCCCGCTCGACGTGGAGAACTTCGACGTCGATTTCATGGGCAGCCCGATCCGGTTCACCGGCTTCGGCGCCGAACCCTTCAAGGAACTCCTCGTCCGCTCGGGACTCACCGTCCTGTGGGAACACCAGGGCCACTACACCCCCCGGCTGCCCGGCGCCGAGCCGGAAGCGGAACTCTTCCTTCTCTGCCGCCGCACCTGACCGCAGGAGCGTCCCCGCCCGCTGTTTGCCCATATGCCGATGACCGTCATATGTTGACGGAATGAGCGAACGGGCCATGCAGGAACCGACGCTGCTGGTCCTCACCGCCCTGGCGGACCGGCCGCGCCATGGGTACGCGATCCTCCGGGAGGTCTCGGCGATCAGCGACGGACGCGTCAGGCTCCGGACAGGCACCCTGTACAGCGCCCTGGAACGGCTGCTGGCGCAGGGGCTGATCGCGATCGACCGCGAAGAAATCGTGGAGGGCCGACTGCGCCGCACCTACGGTCTGGCCGAGCCCGGCCGCGAGGCCCTGGCGGCGGAAGCCGCCCGGCTCACTGCCACGGCCGGCGAAGCGATCCGGCGCCTCGGCGGGCTCGGCGCGAAGGGGGCCACCGCGTGATCGCCCGTCTAGTACGGCTCTATCCGCGCCGCTTCCGGACCGCCTACGGCGACGAGATCGCCGCCGTCTACCAGGAGATCACCGCGGACGCGGGCCCGGCCGAACGCCTCCGTGAGGCGGGCGGGATCGCGGCGCACGCCCTGCGGCTGAGACTGGGCCTCGGCTCCGTCCAGGGGCCGGGCCGGCTGTGCGCCGCGGCCGCCCCGATCGTCCTGGCCGTCTCCGCGGCCGAAGCCGTCCGGGAACTGGCGGAGACGGCCCGCTATGCCACGGCGATGCGCGCCGAGGGGCGTACACCCGTGTTCTTCCCGGCGGACATGGCCCTGGCGGCGGCCTGCGCGGCACTGGTCGCCGCCGCGGTGGTGGCCCTGAGCGGGCGATGGACCGCCGGCCGGTTCTGGGCGGCGGCCGCCCAGACGGTTTACGCCGTCACCGTGGCGACCGCCGGACACGACCCCGCCTACACGGCAGCGGCCGTGGGCACGAGCGCACTGGCCGTGACCGTCCTGCTGGCCTGTCCACCGGACGAACACCCCGGGCCGCGGCTCCGCCTCCTGGCGGCCGCGGCGGGGACCGTGATCGCGATCCCACTGGCCGCCCTGGCGCTGGACCTGCTCCCGGTTACCACGGACTACGGCCTGTGGCCCTTCCTCGTCCTGGCCCTCACCGGCGGCCTGCTCGCCCTCGACCGCGGCCGCGCGGCGCCCGCGCTTGCGGCCGCGGCCCTGGCGTCGGTGCCGTTCTTCGACACGGCCTTCGGCTGGTACCCGCCCGCGATCCCGGGGTTCGTCCCCGCGCTCCTACTCCTCACCGCCACCGGCGGGGCCCTCTGCCTCGCGGCCCGCGGACTGCTCCCGGGCCGTACGGAAAGCAGACGGTCCGGCCGCTGACCCCCCGGCCCGCCGAAGCCTGACAAGGCCTGACCGGCGGGCGGTTCCGCCTCCAGCCCGCCGAGTCCGTACCGCCCGGCGAACTCGTCGCAGATCATCCCCGGCATCATCAGCCCCCGGTGCCGTCCGCCGGAAAACCCGTACCCCGTCCGCAGCCCCCTCTGATAGCGTGCCGACGTCCATGACCCGTGCAACGAGGAGCGGCAGTGTCCACAGGAGACGACGACATCTCCGGGTGATACCCGGAAGTCAGCAGGCCGTCGGCAGCATCAGCCGTACCGGCCTCCCCGTCGTACCCCCTGTCCCCTCGCGCACTCCCGAGGTCATTCACCATGTCCGACGCCTCCGTCGTCTGCACCGGCCTGTCGTTCTCCTGGCCGGACGACACCCCCGTCTTCACCGAGCTGTCCTTCGCCTGCGGCACCGGCCGCACCGGACTCGTCGCGCCCAACGGCTCCGGCAAGACCACCCTGCTCAAACTCATCGCCGGTGAGCTCCGCCCCACCCGCGGCACCCTCTCCGTCTCCGGCACCCTGGGCTACCTGCCCCAGACCCTTCCCCTGAGCGCAGGACTCACCGTTGCGGAAGTCCTCGGCATCGACGCGACCGTCCGCGCTCTGGACGCGGTGGAATCCGGCGATGCCGCCGAGGAACACTTCACCGTCATCGGCGACGACTGGGACATCGAGGAACGCACCCGTGCCCACCTCGACCGCCTCGGCCTGCCCGGCCTCGCCCTCGACCGCAGGATCGGCGCCCTCAGCGGCGGCCAGGCCGTCCTCCTCGGCATCGCCGCCCAGATGCTGAAGAACCCCGACGTCCTGCTCCTCGACGAACCGACCAACAATCTCGACCTCGACGCCCGCCACCGGCTCTACGACGTCCTGGAGAACTTCACCAACTGCCTCCTCCTCGTCAGCCACGACCGGGCCCTCCTCGACCGCATGGAGAACATCGCCGAACTCGCCCCCGGCGAACTCCGGCTGTACGGCGGCAACTTCACCGCCTACGAGGAGGCCGTACACGCCGAACGGGAAACGGCCGAGAAGAACATCCGCAACGCCGAAGCCGAACTGAAGCGGGAGAAACGCGAGCTGCAGCAGGCCCGCGAGCGCGCCGAACGCCGCGCCGGCAACGCCGCCCGCAACCTCAAGAGCGCCGGCCTGCCCCGGATCTTCGCCGGAAACATGAAACGCGGCGCACAGGAGGCCGCCGGGCGCGCCGGCCGCATGCACGCCGACCGGGTCACCGAGGCCCGCTCCCGGCTCGACGAAGCGGGCCGGGCCCTCCGCGACGACGAGCGCATCACCGTCGACCTGCCCGAGACCGACGTTCCCGCCGGACGCACCCTCTTCACCGGCGAACACCTCCAGGCCCGGCTCGGTGACCGTACCCTCTTCACCGGCACCGGCACCGGCACCGGCACCGGCACCGGGATCGACCTCACGATCCGCGGCCCGGAACGCATCGCCCTCACCGGCCCCAACGGCGCGGGGAAGACCACGCTCCTCCGCCTGATCGGCGGCGACCTCACCCCCGACGGCGGGCGGACCCGGCACGCCGATGGACGGACCGCCTATCTCTCCCAGCGCCTCGACCTGCTCGACCCCGACCGTACGGTCGCCGAGAGCTTCGCCGCCGCCGCACCGCACCGCACCCACGCCGAACGGATGAACCTCCTCGCACGGTTCCTCTTCCGCGGCGCCCGCGCCCATCTCCCCGCGGGCGTCCTGTCCGGCGGGGAACGGCTGCGCGCCACCCTGGCCTGCGTCCTGTGTGCCGAACCCGCCCCCCAGCTCCTCCTTCTCGACGAGCCGACGAACAATCTCGACCTGGTCAGCGTGGGCCGGCTGGAGAGTGCGCTCGCCTCCTACCGGGGTGCGTTCGTCGTCGTCAGCCACGACGAACGCTTCCTGGCCCGGATCGGCGTGAACCGGTGGCTGCGGCTCGCCGGCGGCGAGCTGACGGAGACGGGAGCCCCGGAGCTGCGGTGACCCGCGCGGGTCCCGCGGGCCGGCCGGTTGGGCGGCCCGCGGGACCAGCTGCGGGGCGATCCCCTGCCCCCCGGCGGATCACGCCGCTCTCCCGTAGACTCCAACCGCGCGCAGCCGAGGGGGAGTTGACCATGAGTGACCGGAGCCCGAACCGGCCCCGCATCGACACCGCCCGGCCGCATTCGGCACGCGTGTACGACTGCATACTGGGCGGCAAGGACCACTACCAGGTCGATGTCGACGCGGCACGGGCCATGTGCGCCCAATGGCCCGCACTCCCCGTCCATATGCGCGCCAATCGCGCCTTTATGCACCGGGCCGCCCGCCACCTCGCCCGCGCGGAAGGCATCGACCAGTTCCTCGACATCGGCACCGGCCTGCCCACCTCGCCCAATCTCCACGAGATCGTCCAGCGCGAGCGCCCAGAGGCCGGAATCGTCTACGTCGACAACGACCCCATCGTCCTCGCCCACGCCCGGGCCCTGCTCACCAGCACACCGGAAGGCCGCACGGCGTACGTCGACGCGGATATGCGCGACCCCGACGCCATCATCCGGTCACCCGGCTTCCGCGCCGTCCTCGACCTCGGCCGACCGGTTGCCCTCATGGTGATCGGCATCCTCCACTTCATCGCTCCGCCCGACGACCACGCCCTCCTCGGCCGGCTGCTCGCCCCCCTCCCGCCGGGCAGCTTCCTCGCCGCCACGATCGGCACCGCGGACTTCGCCCCCGACGAGGTCGGACGGGTGGCACGGGAGTACGAGAGCCGGGGCATGCCGATGAGACTCCGCACCCGGGCCGAGTCGGAAGCCTTCTTCACCGGCCTCGAACTCCTCGACCCCGGTCTCCGCCAGGTCCACCACTGGCGCCCCGACCCGACGGACCCCGTCTGCGACGACCGCGATATCGCCATGTACGGCGCGGTGGCCCGCAAGCCCTGACCCCGGGCCCGGCGTGATATCGGCTCCGTTGCTACCGTGCGCGGCAAGCGCCGGGCACCAGGGCGCCGGGCACGGCAACCGGCACCCGCGACCGACCCCGCTCCGTCCGACCCTGTCCGGGAGCACCGGCACCCTCCGGGTCGGCCCGTAAGCCGTCCCGGCTTGTGCCCTTCGGCCATCGGCGCCGGAGGTTCGCCCCCGTCCGGAACGCCGCTGTTTCCAGCCGTGTTCGATACGTGCCCCCTGAACACGAAATCCCCCGGCACACCGAAAAGATCTTCACAACCATGGCACGTACACCATGGAATCTTCGGTTCATGATCGACAGACGCTGACACGCAGTGAGATCAGAGCCCGTCACGGCTCGGCGCGGCCCGTGTGGCCTGCGCAAACGTGTCCGTATGGCAGCCAACCGATGGGGCGTCCCTTCTGTGCCGGACCCCTTCCGGGTACAGATGATCACGGCGGTCCGCAAACAGCCTGGGGGGCCGCCTCAGCCATGTTCAGGGGGTTCATTCGCCATGTCCGGATTCACCCGTCGGCAGGCCATCGGGGCCGTGACCGGCGTCGCCGCGGGCACCGCACTCATCGGTGTCGCCAGCGCGACCGCAGACAGCGCACGGACCGGAGCCGACGCACACGGAGCCAAGTCCGCCGGGCCCGCACCCTTCGACGAGGTCTACCAGGGCCGCCGTATCCAGGGCGAGCCCGCCGAAGGCGGTCACCACGCCCATGCCGGCACCGGCGAAGGCGCCGTCTACCGCGTCCTGATCGACGGACGCGAACTGCACGTCATGAACCACGGAAAAACCGGCTGGAGCAGCGCGATCAACCACTACGAGAGGTTCAGGACCCCTCTCGACGCCGCGCGCACCGCGGTGGTCACGCTCAAGGGCGCGGCCGTCGTCCCCTTCAACCCCACCGCCTGAGCCGGGAGCAGTCAGCCATGACCGTACGGAAGAACCAGGCGAACCTCACCGCCGCCGAGAAGAAGGCGTTCGTCGACGCCGTACTGGAAGTCAAGCGGAGGGGCATCTACGACGAGTTCGTCGCCGCCCACCGCCTCCGGTTCGCGCTGGACATGAACACCGGGATATACGTGGGCCACTTCGGCCCGTCGTTCCTCCCCTGGCACCGCAAGTACCTCATCGACTTCGAGCGGGAGCTCCAGAAGATCAACCCGCAGGTGTCGATCCCCTACTGGGACTGGACCGCCGACAACACCGTCGGCGCCTCCCTCTGGGCCCCGGACTTCCTCGGCGGCACCGGACGCCCCCTGGACGACCAGGTCATGGACGGCCCCTTCGCCCACTCCGCCGGCAACTGGAACATCAACATCCAGGTCGACAGCCGTCCCTTCCTCGCCCGTAACCTCGGCTACCGGGTCCCCAACCTGCCGACCCGGGCCCAGGTCGACGCGGCTCTCGCCATCCCCTACTACGACTCCGCCCCCTTCGCCAGCGGCTCGGACGGCTTCCGCTCCACCCTCGAAGGCTCCAACGGCTACATGAGCATGCACAACCGGGTGCACACCTGGGTCTGGGGCCAGATGGAGTCCAGCGTCTCCCCGAACGACCCGGTGTTCTGGCTGCACCACGCCTTCGTCGACAAGCTCTGGGCCGACTGGCACGCCCTCCACCCCACCAGCGCGGAGTACCTTCCGGCCGCCGCCACGCCCGATGTGATCGACCTCAACGAGACCATGCCGCCCTGGCCCAACACCACCCCGCAGAGCGTGCTGGACCACACCCAGTTCTATACCTACGCCTGACCCGCACCGGGCCACCGTCTCAGCCCGAGGCGGTGGCCCGTCCACCCGGCACCGCACCGTGTCTGCCGCCGGACGGGGTGGTCCAGCGCCTGTCGATACACCCCAGCCAGGTGTCCTGGGCGTCGGCCAGCGGCCGTTCCAGGGGCAGGGGGAGGAACCGGCAGCCGAAGGCGAGACCGCTGTCCTCGCCGTCACCGCGTACCTGATGCACCCAGCTGTCGGGGGTCTCGGCGGCCACCCGGAGATAGAAGTAGGTCGTACGCCGATGCTGCCCGGTTCCGGGGTGCGCCCGGTTCTCCGTGGCGATCTGCCGGACCACCACCGACCGGAGCCCCGTCTCCTCGTACACCTCGCGGAGCACCGCTTCCTCCAGGCTCTCGCCCGGCCGGACACCACCCGCGGGAATCTGTGTCCCCGCCTCGGGAAGGCCGAGGTGGTCGAAGACCAGCAGACCGGGCTCGGCACGCTGCCTGATCACATAGGCGGCGACGCGGATTCTGGGGCGAGTCGTTCCGGCGCTCTCCGTCACGGTATCCGTCACACTCCCATGATGATCAGCGAGCCCGGCGATCGGCCAGGGTTTCTTCGGACAGAAGGCCCGAATCCTCGCGCGCATCGCGATCCTTCGCGTGATCACCGATCACCGAACACCGAACACCGATCACGGACCAGTGCGCCGAGGCGGATACGGCTGCCTCCCGCGCCGACCCTGCAGTCCGGGCGGGCCCGGCAGCAGTTCGGGCACACCGCATACTCTCCTCACAAGTTTCTCCCATAACCTCTCCCGGGAGAGGCAGGGCATGACGGTGAGGAGGCGGTAGTGCTCGGAAGGTGTACGAGGTTGCTCGCGGGTGTCATGACGGTGATCTGCATGGTGCTCATCGGACCCAGCGCACCGGGCGCCGACCTCATGGCGAGGCCACTGCCTGCCGACAAGGTCAGGGATGCCGTACCGAACCGGGTCATGACCTGGAACATCTGCAACCCGTGCAAGGAGAGCAACGCGGGCCGGGCCGCGGAGATCGCGAAGTACGCACCGCAGGTCATCGGTCTGCAGGAGGCCTGCGTGCGTGATGTCGAGAGGATGCGGGAGTATCTGAGGAACCGTCATGGGCTGGTCTACCAGGTCGAGTACGGCATGGTGCTCCGCAACCGGGGCCGCTGCGGGGGAGCACCCTGGAATCCCGGGTCCTTCGGCCAGGCGATCCTCTCGGCGGCTCCGATGACGGACCGTGTGAACGTGGAGTACCCCGACGGCGGGTCGGAGGACCGCGGCTATATGGCGGTGACCACCACGGTGGGCGACCGGCCGGTCCGGGTCTTCAACACCCATCTCGCCCAGCGACGACAGGAGACGGTCCGGGCGGGCCAGACCCGGGTCCTGGCCGAAGAGGTCGCCCGGCACAGCCGTGCGATCGTGCTCGGCGATTTCAACGCCGTACCGGACTCTGCCGAACTGGCCGGAATATGGTCATTGGCGATCGACACGGACCCTCAATGCCACCCCGCGTCCACCGGCTCGTGCATGCCGACGACCGACTGGGAGCGTAAATTCGACTACGTCTTCCTGCGGGGCATCGTTCCGCTCCGCCACGGTATGCACCCCTCCCCGTACTCGGATCACCATCTGCTCCACGCCGACCTGCCTGCGTAGCACCGGCCCGAGCGGTATCTGCTGTGGTGCTTCCTTGCCTGCTCCGGCCGGGGTGGTGGGTGTGTCGGGTGGGTGGGAGTGGTCTGGGTTGCCGAGGGAGGACCGGCCCTGACTCGGGGCCTGCCACCAGTTCGTGGCCGCACCGGCCGCCTGGTGCCCCAGATGCGCGGGCGCCGCCTGTCCGAGGACGAGCGGGAGGTGACAAGAACGTCGACCGTGTCCGGGCGGCCTGCGAGTGGATTGTGACCGCCGTCGGCAGCGGCCATCTGGACATGGACGAGGAGCTGACCAAGCTGCTGCGGGGCGAGTAGCCGTGCCGCGCCGATCGTGGCGCAGGGGCGATGCCGCCCGCGAGACGCCGAAGCCGTCTGGCGGTTGCTGATGTCCGCACCTTCCGGACCGTGTTCGGGTTCCTCAGCCGATGGCGCGCGGCCGGCGTCTTCAACCTCGTCCGCGGCCAGCTCCGGCGCCGGGTCCGCCGCGCCATGGGGACCTCCCCGCACCCCGTGGCCGCGGCGATCGATTCACAGTCCGTCAAGGTCGCCGCCACCGTCCCGAGATCCACCTCCGGATACGATCCGGGCAAGAAAATACCGGGCCGGAAGAGACATATCGCCGTCGGCATGAAAGGGCTGCTGCTGTTCGTCATGCTGACACCGGCCAGCACCCACGACGCCGTCGCGGCCCAAAAGGTCCTCTTCCGCCTGCGTCTCATGCACCCGCAGATCGCCGTCGTCTGGGCCGATTCCGTCTACGGCGGAACGCCGGCCGACTGGGCCAAGTCCTTCCTCAACCGGACAGTCAAGACCGTGAGCAGGCCCGAAGGAGCGAAAGGCTTCGTTCTCCTGCCACGACGCTGGGTCATCGGGCGCAGCCTGGCGTGGTGGCTTCACGCCCGCAGGAACGTCCGGGACCACGAAACCCGGCCCGAACACTCAGAAGCGATGCTCACCCTCGTCGCCATCACGCTCATGCCCCGCCGCCCCACCCGCCGGACCGCCTAACCCACATCGACGGCACCCTGACCGGCAGGAACTGTTCAGGCCGCGTGATCTGAGGCAGAGAGTCACGAAGCAGCCGGCTTCCCGCCTTGCGCCCGCCCGTGCGCCGGCGCTTGGGAGTGGACCCGCTCGGCGATGAGTCGCCGGTAGCTCGGGCACTGGGTGACGTCCTCGTGCTCGCAGTTCAAGGCGCCCTCGATGAGTTCCAACGAGGCTCGGGCCGCTGCGATCCTTGCCCGGAGTTCCTTGGCCGCGGGGCGCAGGATCTCGTGCCGGGTGGCGCGGTCGACGGTGGCGGACAGGCTCCTGACGGTATCCAGGCCGAGGCCGGCCTCTTTGGAGATGAGGATTGCCGCCACGCGGGTGAGGTCGTCCGCACCGTAGCGGCGGCGCCCGCCCGCATCCCGTCCGGGGTGCAGCAGGCCCATCGACTCCCAGTGCCGCAGAACGTGCGTGGCCAGGCCGAAGCGTGCCGCAAGGGCGCCGATGCTCATCGCGCTGACGTCGCTGTCTTCGCTTGACTTCATGCTGACATTAAGTCCCAGGCTGGAGTCCATGTCCAAGAACCAGGAAGCGGTGGAAGAGCACCGCGACACCGAGGCCCTGCTGGCCGTCCTCGACACGGCGGACGAGATGCTGAGCGCCGTCCGGCTGCGGGCCCGCTCCTACGAACTGCTGTCCCTCGTCCCGGGCTCGACCGTCGTGGACGTCGGCTGCGGCGCCGGACGCGCCGTCACCGAGCTGGCCGAACGCGGCGTCCACGCGGTGGGCGTGGACCCCGACCCGCGGATGGTGGCCGCGGCCCGGGAACGATGGCCGGCGGCCGAGTTCCGGGAGGCGGGCGCGGAAGGTCTGCCGTTCGCCGACAAAAGCATGCGCGGCTACCGCGCCGACAAGGTCTTCCACATACTTCAGGAACCGGGGCGCGCGGTGGAGGAAGCGCGTCGTGTGCTCTGCCCGGGCGGCAGGATCGTGCTGGTCGGGCAGGACTGGGACGCGATCATGATCGACTCGGATGACGCGGCGCTCACCCGCACGATCGTGCACGCCCGCGCCGACCTCCTGGGCGCGCCCCGCGCCGGCCGCCAGTACCGCAACCTGCTCCTGGAGGGCGGCTTCGACGACGTCACCGTCGAGGTGCACACCAATGTATTCACCGACCCTGCGATGCTGCCGCTGCTCACCAGGCTCGCCGAGCCGGCCTGTACGAGCGGCGCCGTCGGCCGCGACCAGGCCGACGAGTGGCTCACCGAGCAGCGCCGACGTGCAGAAACCGACTGCTTCCTCATCGCCGTGCCGTTCTTCGTGGCCGCCGCCTCCGCCTAAGCTTGTTCCTTAACATTTCCTGTTACGTTCGGTGTGGTGGCGGGGCGTTTTGACGGTCTTGCCGACGTCGTAGCGGGGTGCGGGGTGGGGGGTGTCGGTTTTCGGAGCCGGGTGGGCGACCCGGGAGCGGGCGCCGCTCCCGGCCGCGTGGAGGTCCGGGCCACCGTCATCACCGACGGGGCAAGACCACCGAGAGGTACCGCTCCGCCGGCATCGCCGTCGGTGTCGTCTTCGATCACGTGGAAGGCCTCCGGCTCACCGCCCGCCGGGACCGTCACGGCCGTTTCCGCGACTGGGCTCTGGCGCCGGAAGGCAACCGGTGACCGCCGCCCCGTCCCCTCGCCGTGCAGGCCGGGGCGCCCTGGGCAGCCTGCACCTCCCAGAGCGCCGCCCCGTCAAACCGAGAACCACTTGATGCCAGCACCGGAAAGGAACACCTCCATGCCCGATAAACGGGAACGGCCGGTCAGTGAGCTCCGTGCCGGCGAACGCGTCCAGGCAACGATCACCAGCCACCAGCCCTGGGGCTTCATCGCGACGATCGACGGATACGAGCCGGTCGGCGCGTCACTGGACGTCATCCGCCGCGGCAGCGAGCCGGGAGTGAGCCGACTGGCCCATAGTCTCCCGGCGGTGGGAACCACGATCGGGCTGGTCGTCGGCGAAGTACGCAGGTGGGACCACGCGCCCTGGATCTGGGTGGATCTCACGAGCGGCTGACCGGCTCACCAAACCCGCCGGCACGGCCCGGGCCCGGCCGGCTCACGGCAGCTCAACACGCTCTGTTATCAGTACCGTTTGTCGGTAGGTTCGGATATTCAGGCGTGTGGAATAGGTACCCCGGCCCATGGACTCACTCGACGCCGAGGTGCTGGCGTGGCTCGACGAACTGGACGGCTCCGGCGACGCCGGGTACGACTCGCTCGCCTCGGTCCTGAACAACCCGGAGCGGTACCGGGACTGACGAGCAGCAGCCCCGACGACGAGGGACCGTCACACCACCCCGGCGTGACGGTCCCTCCACGGTCCGGTCACCACAGTGACCGCAGTCGTCTGAGTGACGGCCACGCCCGTGATCACCGTCCTGCGGGCTCGCTCAGCTTGTTCTTTTTCTTCCGGCCTCGACGCCGAAGGTTGGGAACGCAGCGGCGTGACCGTTGAGCTGATGCGATCCACAGCGTGCTGACCTGGCAAGATGCTCACATGGAATCTGGGTTCCCCTGGGGGTCTACACCAACCGTCGATCTCCGCCTGTGGCGTGCTGATGCGATCGTGCTGTTCGACTGGCTGATGAGCACCGACCTGGACACCGTACCGATCACGCACCCGGCTCAGAAGCAAGCTCTTGCAGATCTGCTGGCTCGTCTGGAGGAGGTGGACATCACCGAGTCCACCGGTGAAGAGATCGCCGCAGCCCAGGCCGAGGTGGCCAAGAACATGGGTTGGTAGGGACTCACTCGACGTTCGGGTCCCCTCGAAAGGCTCCTCGAACTGAGCAGCTCACGTGGGCATTCGCCGGACATGGGGGCGGCGTTCGTCTGATCATGTGCTCCGACCAAGGATGCACGTGACCACGACG
>NZ_JBIWGU010000026.1:0-10079 GCF_044763775.1 Streptomyces sp. NPDC094448
AGAACACACTACGGGCCCCCGCCGGCGTGGGGCTAACGGGCCCCCCGGGGGTCACCCGGCCCGCCGGGGGGTGGCGCCCCCGCCGCCCGGTTCACCGCGAAACGGGCGGGCCCCGCCGGGATCACCGGCGGGCACGGCCGCACGCTCGGAGCACGGGAAACGGCTCCGGAACCGCGAGGAACGAAAGGCTCAGACGTTGAACCCGAGCGCGCGCAGCTGCTCGCGCCCGTCGTCCGTGATCTTGTCCGGGCCCCACGGCGGCATCCAGACCCAGTTGATCTTCAGCTCGTTGACCAGGCCCTCCGTCGCCGATTTGGCCTGGTCCTCGATCACATCGGTCAGCGGGCAGGCCGCCGACGTCAGCGTCATGTCCAGCGTGGCGACATTGGAGTCGTCCACGTGGATGCCGTAGATCAGTCCGAGGTTGACCACGTCGATGCCCAGCTCGGGGTCGACGACGTCGTACAGCGCCTCGCGGATCTCTTCCTCGGAGGCCGGCTTCAGCGCGGCCCCTGCGTTCTCGGTCATGCCGTCTTCCTCTCGGTGGCACCGGCGGTGGCACCGGATCCCTCGCCCAGCGCCTGGGCGGTCGCGTCCTTCCAGGCCATCCAGCCGAGCAGCGCGCATTTGACCCGGGCCGGGTACTTGGAGACACCGGCGAACGCGACCGCGTCCTCCAGCACCTCCTCCATGGCGTCGTCCGGCTCGATCCGGCCCCGGGACTGCATCAGCTCCAGGAACGTCTCCTGGATCTTCTGCGCCTCGGCCAGCTCCTTGCCGACCAGGAGTTCGTTCAGTACGGAGACGCTGGCCTGGCTGATGGAACAGCCCTGGCCCTCGTACGAGACGTCCGCGACCCGCGTGCCGTCGTACCTCACCCGCAGCGTGATCTCGTCGCCGCACGTGGGGTTGACATGGTGCACCTCGGCGTCGCCCTCACGAAGACCCCGGCCGTGCGGGTTCTTGTAGTGGTCGAGGATGACGTCCTGGTACATCGAATCAAGCTTCACGAAAGGCTCCGCTTCTACCCGAAGAACTGACGGACGTGCTCCAGCCCGTCGATCAGCGCATCGACCTCTGCGGGCGTGGAGTACAGATAGAACGACGCCCTGGTGGTCGCGGGAATTCCGTAGCGCAGGCAGACCGGCCGCGCGCAGTGGTGCCCGACGCGGACCGCGATGCCCTGCTCGTCGAGGACCTGGCCCACATCGTGCGGGTGGATATCACCCAGGGTGAACGAGATCGCGGCGCCGCGCTCCTCGGCCGAAGCGGGGCCGATGATCCGCAGATCGGGGACGTCCGCGAGCCGCGCCAGCGCGTACTCGGTGATCGCGTGCTCATGAGCGGCGATCTTCTCCATGCCGATGGCGTTGAGGTAGTCCACCGCCGCGCCGAGGCCGACGGCCTGGGCGATCGGGGGCGTACCGGCCTCGAACTTGTGCGGCGCCGGGGCATAGGTGGAGGAACTCATCGAGACGGTTTCGATCATCTCGCCGCCGCCGAGGAACGGCGGCAGGTCCTCCAGCAGCTCCTGGCGTCCCCAGAGCACGCCGATACCCGTCGGGCCGCACATCTTGTGGCCGGTGAAGGCCACGAAGTCGGCGCCGAGGGCCTGGACGTCCAGCGGGGCGTGCGGAGCGGCCTGGGAGGCGTCGATCAGCACCAGCGCGCCGACCTCCTGGGCGCGGCGGACGATCGCCTCGACCGGGTTGATCGTGCCCAGGATGTTGGAGACCAGCACAAAGGAGACGATCTTGGTCTTCTCGGTGATGATCTGCTCGATGTTGCTCAGGTCGAGCCGGCCGTCGTCGGTGAGGCCGAACCACTTCAGCTTCGCGCCCGTGCGCTGCGCCAGCAGCTGCCACGGAACGATGTTGGAGTGGTGCTCCATCTCCGTGATGACGATCTCGGTGTCCTGGTCGACCCGGTAGGGCTCGTCGGCCCAGCCGAGCATGTTCGCCACGAGGTTCAGCGACTCCGAGGCGTTCTTGGTGAAGATCACCTCGTCGCGGCTGGGCGCGTTGATGAACTCCGCGACCTTGGTCCGGGCGTCCTCGTAGAGCGCCGTGGCCTCTTCGGCGAGCACATGGACACCGCGGTGCACATTGGCGTGGTGCTGCTCGTAGTAGGTGCTGACGGCCTCGATGACCTGGCGCGGCCGCTGCGAGCTGGCGGCGCTGTCGAGATAGACCAGCTTCTTGCCGTCGTGGATCACCCGGTCGAGGATCGGGAAGTCCTTGCGGATCGCCTCGGTGTCGAGCAGCCCCGGCGAGGAGAACGTCACGTGGTGGCACCACCCTTCACATACGCCTCGTAGCCCTCGGCCTCCAGCTTGTCCGCAAGCTCGGGACCGCCGGACTCGGCGATCCGGCCGGCCGCGAAGACATGCACATGGTCGGGCTTGATGTACCGCAGGATGCGGGTGTAGTGGGTGATCAGCAGGGTGCCGACCTCACCGCTCTCGCGGACCCGGTTGACGCCCTCGGAGACCACGCGCAGCGCGTCGACGTCCAGACCGGAGTCGGTCTCGTCGAGGATCGCGATCTTCGGCTTCAGCAGTTCGAGCTGGAGGATCTCGTGGCGCTTCTTCTCACCGCCGGAGAAGCCCTCGTTCACATTGCGCTCGGCGAAGGCGGGGTCCATCTGGAGCCGCTCCATGGTCTCCCTGACCTCCTTCACCCAGGTGCGCAGCTTGGGCGCCTCGCCGCGGATGGCGGTGGCGGAGGTGCGGAGGAAGTTGGAGACGGAGACACCGGGGACCTCGACCGGGTACTGCATGGCGAGGAAGAGGCCGGCGCGGGCGCGCTCGTCGACGGACATCTCCAGCACGTCCTCGCCGTCCAGGGTGACCTGGCCGCCGGTGATCGTGTACTTGGGGTGACCGGCCAGCGAGTAGGCGAGGGTGGACTTGCCGGAGCCGTTGGGGCCCATGATGGCGTGGGTCTCGCCCTGCTTCACGGTCAGGTCGACGCCCTTGAGGATCTCCCGGGAGCCGTTCTCGGCCTCGACGGAGACGTGCAGATCGCGGATTTCAAGCGTTGCCATGGGTAGCTCAGGACTCCTGGGTGACGGAGACGAGCACATCGTCCCCTTCGATCTTTACGGGGTATACGGGGACGGGGCGCGTCGCGGGCAGTCCGGACGGTTTGCCGGTGCGGAGATCGAAGCTGGAGCCGTGCAGCCAGCACTCGATCCGGCAGTCCTCCACCTCGCCCTCGGAGAGCGAGACGTTGGCGTGCGAGCAGATGTCGTAGATGGCGAAGACCTCGCCCTCGGTACGGACGACCGAGACCGGCAGGCCGTCGAACTCCACCCGCTTGGGGGTGTCCTCCTCCAGCTCGCTCAGCGCGCAGGCACGGACGAAGCTCATGCGACCGACGCCTCCAGCTCCTCTTCGATCTTGGCGATCAGACGCTCCTCGACATCCGGGAGGCCGATCTGCTGGACCAGCTCGGCGAAGAAGCCGCGGACCACCAGACGGCGGGCTTCCTGCTCCGGGATACCGCGGGCCATCAGGTAGAAGAGCTGCTCGTCGTCGAAGCGGCCGGTGGCGGACGCATGGCCGGCGCCGACGATCTCGCCGGTCTCGATCTCCAGATTGGGCACCGAGTCGACCCGGGCGCCGTCCGTGAGGACCAGGTTCCGGTTCATCTCGTAGGTGTCGGTGCCCTCGGCCGCGACCCGGATGAGGACGTCGCCGATCCACACCGCGTGGGCGTCCTCGCCCTGGAGGGCGCCCTTGTAGACCACGTTGGACTTGTTGTGGGGCGCGTTGTGGTCGACCAGGAGGCGGTGCTCCTGGTGCTGGCCGCGGTCGGTGAAGTAGAGGCCGAACAGCTCGGCCTCGCCGCCGGTGGCCGCGTAGCCCACCCGGGGGTGCAGCCGGACCAGATCGCCGCCGAAGGTGACGACCACGGACTTGAAGGAGGCGTCCCGGCCGACCAGCGCGTCGTGCTGGGCGACATGGACGGCCTTGTCGTCCCAGTCCTGGACGGAGACCACGGTCAGCTTGGCGCCGTCGCCGATGACGTACTCGACATTGGCGGCCAGCACCGCGTCGCCGCTGTGGTCGATCACCACGACGGCCTCGGCGAACGCGCCGAGTTCGATCACCTGGTGGCCGTAGGCGACCCCGCCCTCGCCGCGGACGGTGATCCGGACCGGCTCGGTGAGCACGGTCTCCTTGGGCACGGTGACGACCGTCGCCTGTTCGAAGGCGCTGTACGCCTGGGCCGCCACCCGGTCCACGGGCTTGCCGGCCCGGCCGAGCCGGGCGTCGTCCCGGCCCACGGTCTCGACCGTGACGCCCTCGGGGGCCTCGACGGCCACCTTGACGCCGCCGGAGCCGACGGCGGTCCCGTCGTGGAGTCCGGCGAGCCGCTCCAGCGGGGTGAAGCGCCACTCCTCCTCGCGGCCGTGCGGCACCGGGAAGTCGGCCACGTCGAACGACGGGGGCGCACTCATACGAGTGGCGACGGTCGACTCGGCGGCCACCGCGATCGCGCCGGCGGTGGTGGAACCCGCCGGAATGTTCTGAGCCTCAGCCATGGCTGTCGTCGTGCTCTCTCTCTGCCTGTCGGTCGGGAAACTGTCGGGGAGCGGGCGGGCACGGGCGTGCCCGCCCAGGGGGTACGGCGGGCCGGGTCAGCCGACCGAACCCTCCATCTGGAGCTCGATCAGCCGGTTGAGCTCCAGCGCGTACTCCATCGGCAGTTCCTTGGCGATCGGCTCGACAAAGCCACGGACGATCATCGCCATCGCCTCGAACTCGGTCATGCCCCGGCTCATCAGGTAGAAGAGCTGGTCCTCGGAGACCTTGGAGACGGTGGCCTCGTGGCCCATGGAGACGTCGTCCTCGCGGACGTCGACGTACGGGTAGGTGTCCGAACGGGAGATCGTGTCCACGAGGAGCGCGTCGCAGAGCACATTGGACTTGGCGCCGGGGGCGCCCTCGCCGATCTCGATCAGACCGCGGTAGGAGGTGCGGCCACCACCCCGGGCCACCGACTTGGAGACGATGTTGGAGGAGGTGTTGGGCGCCATGTGGACCATCTTGGCGCCGGCGTCCTGGTGCTGGCCCTCGCCCGCGAAGGCGATGGAGAGCGTCTCGCCCTTGGCGTGCTCGCCCATCAGATAGACGGCCGGGTACTTCATGGTGACCTTGGAGCCGATATTGCCGTCGACCCACTCCATGGTCGCGCCCTCGTAGGCCACGGCGCGCTTGGTGACCAGGTTGTAGACGTTGTTCGACCAGTTCTGGATGGTCGTGTAGCGGCAGCGGCCGCCCTTCTTCACGATGATCTCCACCACGGCGCTGTGCAGCGAGTCCGAGGAGTAGATCGGAGCCGTACAGCCCTCGACGTAGTGGACGTACGCGTCCTCGTCGACGATGATCAGCGTCCGCTCGAACTGGCCCATGTTCTCGGTGTTGATCCGGAAGTAGGCCTGGAGCGGGATGTCGACGTGGACGCCCTTGGGGACGTAGATGAAGGAGCCGCCGGACCAGACCGCGGTGTTCAGCGAGGCGAACTTGTTGTCGCCGACCGGGATGACGGTGCCGAAGTACTCCTGGAACAGCTCAGGGTGCTCCTTCAGCGCGGTGTCCGTGTCGAGGAAGATGACGCCCTGCTCCTCCAGGTCCTCACGGATCTGGTGGTAGACGACCTCGGACTCGTACTGCGCGGCGACACCGGCGACGAGACGCTGCTTCTCCGCCTCCGGGATGCCCAGCTTGTCGTAGGTGTTCTTGATGTCCTCGGGGAGGTCCTCCCAGGACGCCGCCTGCTTCTCGGTGGAGCGGACGAAGTACTTGATGTTGTCGAAGTCGATACCGGAGAGGTCGGAGCCCCAGTTCGGCATGGGCTTCCGGTCGAACAGCCGCAGACCCTTGAGCCGCAGCTTCAGCATCCACTCGGGCTCGTTCTTCTTGGCCGAGATATCGCGGACGACCTCCTCGGACAGGCCGCGCTTGGCCGCGGCACCGGCCTCGTCGGAGTCGGCCCAGCCGAATTCGTAGGTGCCCAGACCCTCCAGTTCGGGGTGAGCAGTCTCCGTGGGGAGAGTCATGCGGGGTTCCTCCCGGCCATACTTGCGGACGCTGATGATGTGGTGGTCGGTGTCTGCGGGGGCGGTGCCGCCGGTGGAGCGGCGCCCCGCGGGATGAACGTCGTGCACACCCCGTCGCCGTGGGCGATGGTGGCCAGACGCTGCACATGGGTCCCGAGAAGCTCGGAGAAGATCTCGGTCTCCGCCTCGCAGAGCTGCGGGTACCGCTCGGCGACATGGGCGACCGGGCAGTGGTGCTGGCAGAGCTGCTCGCCCTGCTGGGCGCCCGGCGCACTGCGCGCCACAGCAGCGTACCCGTCGGCGCTGAGCGCCTTCGCCAGGGCTTCGGTGCGCTCCTCCGGGGGTGCGGCGGCGACGGCCTCGCGGTAGCTGTCGGCCTGGCTGCCGAGCCGGTCGCGGGCGAAGGCGGTGACCGCCTCCCCTCCCGCATGCCGTTCGATCCAGCGCAGGGCGTCCACCGCGATCGCGTCGTAGGCGTGGTCGAAGGCGTCCCGGCCGCAGTCGGTCAGGGCGAAGACCTTGGCGGGGCGGCCGCGGCCACGGGCGCCGTACACCCGCTTCTCCCGGGCCTCGACCACCTTCTCCGCGGCCAGGGTGTCCAGGTGGCGGCGGACCGCGGCCTGGGTGAGGCCGAGGCGGCCCGCAAGGTCCGCCACGGTGGACGGACCGTGGTCCAGGATGGACCGCGCGACCCGGTTGCGCGTCGATCGGTCCGACCGCGCCCCGGCCGCGAGTTCCTCCCGAGGAGCCTCGCCGACGTATTTCACAACGCCATTGTTGCGTAATTCACGGAGGCGTGACAACCGCCGCCCGGGGGTCCCTGCGGTGCCGTTCATCACTTAGGGTAACCTAAGCCGGTTGACCTCCTAGGCACCTTCGTACCGCCTCCGACCAGGCAGAACACCATACGGAACGGCCCCGCGCCCGGGGTCCGTCCCCCCTTCGCCCCGGTCACAGCGGCCCGCGGACGAATCCACCGGATCCCGGGCGTCGCGCTCCGGCCGAAGTCAGGGGGTACGGCCCCGGACGCCCGAGCGGGCCACTTAGACTTCGCGGCATGCAGAGCGAGCCCGCCGTCCGGATCCAGGGCCTGGTCAAGCGGTACGGATCCAAGGCGGCCGTGAACGGCCTCGACCTGACGGTCCCCCGCGGGTCCGTCACCGCCGTCCTCGGCCCCAACGGAGCCGGTAAGACCACCACCATCGAGATCTGCGAGGGCTACCGCCGTCCCGACGCGGGCACGGTCCGCGTCCTCGGCCTCGATCCCGCCGCCGACGCCGGACGGCTGCGCCCCCGGGTCGGGGTGATGCTCCAGTCCGGCGGCGTCTACTCCGGTGCCCGGGCCGTGGAGATGCTCCGCCATATCGCGAAACTGCACGCCGACCCCCTGGACGTCGACTTCCTGGTCGAACGGCTCGGCCTCGGCGACTGCGGGCGCACCACCTACCGCCGGCTCTCCGGCGGCCAGCAGCAGCGGCTGTCGCTCGCCATGGCCGTCGTCGGCCGCCCCGAGCTGGTCTTCCTCGACGAGCCCACCGCCGGACTCGACCCGCAGGCCCGCCGCGCCACCTGGGACCTGGTCCGCGAACTCCGCTCCGACGGCGTCACCGCCGTCCTGACCACCCACTTCATGGACGAGGCCGAGCAGCTGGCCGACGACGTCGCCGTCGTCGACGGCGGCCGGGTGATCGCGCAGGGCAGCCCCGAGCAGCTCTGCCGCGGCGGCGCGGAGAACACCCTCCGCTTCACCGGCCGGCCCGGACTCGACGTCGGCTCCCTCCTCAAGGCCCTGCCCGACGGCACCGAGGCCGCCGAACCCCTCCCGGGCACGTACCGGATAACCGGTGACGTCGGCCCCCAGCTGCTGGCCACGGTCACCTCCTGGTGCGCCCAGCACGGCGTCATGCCGGACGGCATCTCGGTGGAGCGCCGCACCCTGGAGGACGTCTTCCTGGAGCTGACCGGCAAGGAGCTGCGCTGATGAGCACCGGTACCTACACCCCGCGCCCCGGCGCGGCGCCCCTCGGGCGCATGATCGCCGCCCAGACCGCGTTCGAGACCCGGATGCTGCTGCGCAACGGCGAACAGCTGCTGCTCACCCTGGTCATCCCGTCCCTGCTGCTGGTCCTGTTCTCCTCCGTCGACATCGTCGACACGGGCAGTGAGAAGGCCGTCGACTTCCTGGCGCCGGGGGTGCTCGCGCTGGCGGTGATGTCGACCGCGTTCACCGGTCAGGCGATCGCCACCGGTTTCGAGCGCCGGTACGGGGTCCTCAAGCGCCTGGGCGCGTCACCGCTCCCCCGCTGGGCGCTGATGTGCTCGAAGACGCTCTCGGTGCTGGCGACGCAGATCCTCCAGATCACCCTGCTGACGGCGATCGCCCTCGCCCTGGGCTGGTCGCCGAAGGGAGGACCCGCCGGGCTCGCGGCCGTGCTGCTGCTCCTCGCACTGGGCACCGCCGCGTTCAGCGGACTCGGTCTGCTGATGGCGGGCACCCTCCGGGCGGAGGCCACCCTGGCGGCGGCCAATCTGGTCTTTCTGCTGCTCCTGGTCGGCGGCGGGGTGATCGTTCCGCTGGACCGCTTCCCCGACGGTGTGGCCGGGGTCCTCGGGCTGCTCCCGATCTCCGCCCTCTCCGACGGGCTGCGCGATGTCCTCACCGACGGCGGCGGCGTCCCCTGGTCCGCCCTCGGCACCCTCGCGGTCTGGGCGGCTCTCGGCCTGGGCGCGGCGGCCCGCTTCTTCCGCTGGGAGTAGCGCGTACGCCGGGAACAGCGGCCCGCAGTGAGTCCGGGGGGCCGTTCCCGGCCTGTCGGACCCCCCTCGTGAATCGGTGCACAAGGCCCCGCCTACGATGGAGCGCGTGCAAACCCCCATCGACCGCATCGCCCAGCGCTGGACGCCCGCCCCGGGAATCGTCCGGCGGGCCGCACTCTCCGCCGTCGTGATGACCGTGATCATCATCGTCACCGGGGGCGCGGTCCGGCTCACCGGATCGGGCCTGGGCTGCGACACCTGGCCCAAGTGCACCGACGACAGCCTCTTCGCCACCCCCGAGCAGGGGCTGCACGGGGCGATCGAGTTCGGCAACCGGCTGCTGACGTACGTCCTGTCCGCGGCCGTCGGCTGGACGATCGTCGCGGCCCGTTCGGCCAAGCCGAGGCGCCGTTCGCTCAGCCGGCTCGGCTGGGCGCAGTTCTGGATCGTGCTGAGCAACGCCGTCGTCGGCGGCATCACGGTCTGGACGGGGCTGAACCCCTGGACCGTCGCCGGACACTTCGTCCTCGCCAACGCCCTGCTCACGATCGCCGTGCTGACCTGGCACCGGGCGGGCGAGGGCGACGGGGAACCCCGCCCCCGGGTACCGCTCCCGGTGCGCAGGCTGTCCTGGGCCATCGTGATCACCGCCGGGCTCGCCATCGTGCTGGGCACGGGGGTCACCGGAGCGGGCAAGCACGCCGGGGACAGCAGCGATGTCCCGCGGATGCCGTGGGACTGGGTCAACGCGGCGCATCTGCACGCCGTCTCCGCATGGGTGATCTGTGCCCTCGCGCTTGCCATGTGGCTGGTTCTGCGGGTGGTGGACGCCCCGGGCGATATCCGGTCCCGGGCCCGCGATCTGCTGGTCGTCCTGCTGCTCCAGGGCGGGATCGGCTACCTCCAGTACTTCACCGGGGTCCCGGAGATCCTCGTCGGGGTGCACATGCTGGGCTCGTCGCTGATGTGGATCGCGGTGGTACGGCTGGCGCTGAGCATGCGCGAGCGGCCCGCGGAGCCCTCCGCCGCGATCCCGGCGCAGGCGGACCCGGTGCTGAGCCGGGCCTGACCGGGCGACGCGGGACGCGCGGAAGACCCGGCGCCACCGCAGTCCGTACGGAGAAACGGGCGGGGGGGGGGGGCGCGCCCCGGGGGGGGGGGCCCCCCCGGGCGGGGGGCCGCCCCCCCCCGGGGGCGGGGGGGGCCGGCGGTTTGCCCGCCCCCCCGGGGAACGAGGGAGGGGCCCCCCCCCCCCC
>NZ_JBIWGU010000027.1:0-6265 GCF_044763775.1 Streptomyces sp. NPDC094448
TCCCCCACCACACCCTCCAACACCCGCACAAACCGCTCCACCAACAACACCACCGACCCACGATCAAACAAATCCACGCTGTACTCCACCTCACCCAGCAGCCCCCCGGCCCGGCCTTCCTCGGCCCGGACTGCGGAGATGTGGAACACCAGATCGAACTTCGCCACCCCTGTGGCGACGCGCTCGGGCGCCACCGTCAGGTCGGGAAGCTGCGCCACCGTGTCGAGCGCCACGCTCTGCTCGTCGTTGTTCCACTCCAGAACGGTCTGGAAGAGGGGGTGGCGGGAGGGTGAGCGTTCGGGGTTGAGGGCTTCGACGAGACGTTCGAAGGGGATGTCCTGGTGAGCATAGGCAGCCAGGTCGGCCTCCCGGACCCTGGCCAGCAGTTCCGCGAAAGTCGGGTCGCCGGACAGATCCGTGCGCAGGACCAGGGTGTTCACGAAGAACCCGACCAGGTCCGACACCGCGTCATCGGTGCGTCCGGCGATCGGCGAGCCGATCGGGATATCCGTACCCGCACCCAGCCTCGACAGCAGCACCGCCAGCGCCGCCTGGATCACCATGAAACTGCTGCACTGGTGCTCACGCGCCAGTTCCTCCAGCCGCTGGTGCAGCTCGGCGGAGACGGTCAGCGGAACCGAGTCGCCCCGGTGGGACGGGGCGGCCGGACGAGGACGGTCGAAGGGCAGCTCCAGCTCTGCCGGAAGCCCGTCCAGTTCGCGCTTCCAGTAGGCAAGCTGCCGGGAGACCGTCGACTCGGGGTCGTCCTCGGAGCCCAGCACCTCCCGTTGCCACAGCGTGTAGTCGGCGTACTGGACCGGGAGCGGAGCCCACTCGGGGCTGATGCCTGCGTGGCGGGCCGCGTACGCGGCCGTCAGGTCGCGGGCCAGGGGGTCCATGGACCAGCCGTCGCCTGCGATGTGGTGGATCAGGACGAGCAGGACATGCTCCTGTGCGGAGATCTCGAACAGCCATGCCCTGACCGGGAGTTCCTGAGCCAGATCGAAGCCGTAGCGAGCCGCCTCGGTGATCCGGTCATGCAGTGCGCCGGCCTCGACCGATTCGACGAGCAGCTCGGGACGTGCCTCTTGTGGGGAGACGACGACCTGGTGGACACCGGTGGCGTCGCTCGCGAAGACCGTGCGCAGGGTCTCGTGCCTCTCCGCCACGTCCGCCAGCGCGGTACGGAGCGCCTCGTGGTCGACGGCACCGGTCAGACGCAGGGCGGTCGGCAGGTTGTAGGTGGGACTCGGTCCCTCGAACCGGTTGAGGAACCACAACCGCTGCTGGGCGAAGGACAACGGGACACGCTCGGGACGCGGCCCGGCGGCCAGCGGCGTACGGGCGCCTTCGGCCGAGGCGAGGAAGGTGGCGAGCCCCGCCACCGTCGGGGTCTCGAAGAGCCGACGGACCGGCATCTCGACGCCGAGAGTGGAGCGGATCCTGTTCATGAGCCGGGTGGCGAGCAGGGAGTGGCCGCCGAGGTCGAAGAAGTTGTCGTCGATACCGGGTTCGGGGATGCCGAGCACCTCGGAGAACAGCCCGCACAGGATCTCCTCCTGCGGTGAGCGCGGCCTGCGGCCCGTCGCGGCACCGCCGAGGTCGGGAGCGGGCAGGGCCCTGCGGTCGACCTTGCCGTTCGCGGTCAGCGGCAGCGCGTCGAGAGCGACGAACGCCGAAGGGACCATGTGCGCGGGCAGGGTCGTGGCCAGGTGCGTGCGCAGCGACATCGGGTCGGCGGCCGTACCGGGCGACGCAACCACGTACGCGGTCAGACGCCGGTCGCCGGGCCGGTCCTCGCGGACCATGACGAAGGCCTGGTCCACCTGTACGGCAGTGGTCAGCGCGGCCTGGATCTCACCGGGTTCGATGCGGAATCCGCGGACCTTGACCTGGTCGTCGACGCGTCCCAGGTACTCCAGCTCGCCCTGTGCGGTCCACCGGGCCAGGTCGCCGGTGCGGTACATGCGGGCGCCGGGCGGACCGAACGGGTCGGCGACGAACCGTTCCGCCGTCAGGCCGGGGCGGCCGAGGTAGCCGCGGGCGAGGCCGGCGCCCGCGACGTACAGCTCGCCCGTGACGCCGTCGAGAACCGGTCGCAGGGCCGAATCCAGTACATACGTGCGCGCGTTGGCGATCGGGCGGCCGATCGGAGGCGCGACGCGCCCGGCGAGAGGGCTGCTGATGGTCGCGCAGACCGTCGTTTCCGTCGGTCCGTACGCGTTGATCATCCGACGGCCTCGCGACCAGCGGTCCACAAGGTCGGCCGGGCAGCTCTCGCCCGCCACGACCAGCGTCGTAACGGTGCTCATCGCGTCCTCGGACATGGAGGGCAGCGCCGACGGCGGCAGGGTCACATGGGTCACCCGCTGCTCGTCGAGCAGCGCGGCCAGCGGTGCGCCCGGCAGCAGACGTTCCTGCGGGGCAAGGACCAGGCAGGCGCCCGAGAGGAGCGCCATGCAGATCTCCGAGACGGAGGCGTCGAAACTCGGCGAGGCAAACTGCAGGACCCTGCTGTCCGGTTCGACGGCGAACGCCTCGATCTGCGCGGACACGAGACTGGGCAGTCCGCCGTGGGTGACGGCGACCCCCTTGGGGCGGCCGGTCGAGCCGGAGGTGTAGATCAGATACGCCGGGTTCGCGGGCTGCGGAGGGCGGCCCGGTACGGCAGAGGGCACGCCCGTCGCCGGTTCGGACTCAGGGCGCTGTCCGGGTGCGCCGGCCCCGGTCCCGTCGAGCAGCAGGCGCGGCAGCTCGGGCCCGACCGCGTCGGCGGCGTTCAGTCGTTCGTTCAGGGCGCTCGTCGTGATCAGCAGACGGGGGGCGGCGTCACCGAGGACAAAGGCGATACGGTCCGCGGGATATTCGGGGTCCACCGGCAGATGGGCCGCCCCGGCCTTCATAACGGCGAGCATCGCCACGACGAGATCGGCGGAGCGCGGCAGCGCCACGGCGACGACCTGCTCGGGGCCGAGTCCCGCCGCGACGAGTCGGCCGGCCAGCCGGTCGGAGGCATCGTCGAGCTGCGCGTACGACAGACGGGTGCCCTCGTCGGCCACCGCGGGCGAGTCCGGGCTGCGCAGGGCCTGGGCACGGAACAGCTCCGGCAGCGTGGCCTCGGCGAGTGCGCGGGCGGGCCCGTTCCCCTGGGCGGCGAACCGCTCGCGCTGTTCGGCGGCGGGGGCGTCGGTACGCCCGACCGGACGGTCCGGGTGGTGGGCGACATCGCGCAGCATGTCCAGGAGCCGACCGGTGACCGACCGGGCATCCCGCTCGTCGAACAGGTCGGGCCGGTGGTCGAGGCGGAATGCCAGACGGGTGCCGGGCAGGACGACCAGCGCGAGGGCGAAGTGCGTCGCGTCCCGGTCGGTGGCGCCGGTCAGCGTCAGTCCCGAGTGCCCCGCCAGCTCGCCGAGGGCTGCGGCGTCCAGGGGATAGCTCTCGTAGACCATGGCGGTATCGAAGAGTTCGCCCAGGCCGATGAGCTGCTGAATCTCCGTGAGGCCCAGGTGCTGGTGGTCGAGGAGGGCGGCCTGTTCGCGCTGGAGGCGCCCGGCGAACGCGCTCACGGTCTCCCAGGGGTTGATCCGCGCACGTAGCGGAAGGGTGTTGATGAACAGGCCGGCCATGTCCTCGGCGCCGTCCAGGTCGGCGGGCCGCCCGGAGACGGTGATCCCGAAGACGACGTCGTCCCGCCCGGTGAGCCGGCCGACGACGACGGCCCACACGGCCTCGACGAGGGTGTTGAGGGTGACGCCGGAGGACCGGGCCCGTTCGGCAAGGGCAGCCGTGTCCTCCTCGGAGAGGGTGAACTCCAGCCGCTTCGGGGCGAGCGCCGCCCGGCCGGGCCGGGGCAGCGCGACGAGACTCGGCGCGTCGATCCCGTCGAGGGCCGCCCGCCAGGCCGCCCGGGCGGCTTCGCGGTCCTGCCCGGCCAGGTGACCCAGGTAGTCCCGGTAAGGGCGGACCCGTGGCAGGCGTGCTGCGTCGGCAGCCCGACCGGTGCGCTCCGCGTACAGGGCAAGCAGCTCCCGTACCAGGACCGGGGACGACCAGCCGTCCAAAATGATGTGATGGTTCGTCAGCACGAGTCGCCACCGCTCCCCGCCCAGGCGCAGCAGGACGAAGCGCAGGGCCGGCGCCCGGCCGAGGTCGAACCGGCTGCCGTACTCCTCTTCGAGGATCCGGGCGGCACCGGCTTCCCGGTCTGCTTCCGCCAGGTGCGTCAGATCGACCTCACGCCATGGCAGCGGCGGCTCGGCGACCACGACCTGTACGGCATGCCCGGCCGCGGTCCTGAGGAACGCCGAGCGGAGCGCCGTGTGCCGGTCCAGTACCTGCCGTGCGGCATCACGCAGTGCCGCGGAGTCGAGGGCACCCTCGATGTCGACGGCCAGCTGCGCCAGGTAGACGTCCGGCGCGGAGTCGTCGTAGACGCTGTGGAAGAACAGGCCTTCCTGTAGCGGCGACAACGGCAGTACGTCCTCCAGCACGCGGCCCGGCCGTACCGTGGACCCGTCCACCGCTGCGGCCGCCTTCGCCTCCAGGATCTCGATCTCGGCCTGGCTCACCGTGACCAGGGGCACGTCGGAGGGGGTGAGACCGCCCGCCTCCGGGGTCCGGCTGTGCTCGGCAAGCCCACGCAGCGACCGGAACCAGCCTTCCGCCAGCTCCCGTACGCTCTCCTCGCCGAGCAGTTCCCCGGCCCAGGTCCAGGAGGCGACCAGCTCGGGCCCGTGCTCGCCGTCGTGCACGGCGGCGTTGACCTCCACTGTGTGAGCCAGGGCCATTCCGGGATCCTCGGCCGCGCCGGCGAGCGGCACGGCCGTCCAGTCCGGGGCGTCGGCCGCTTGGACCGCCGATGCAAACCGGCCCAGGTAGTTGAACCCGATCTGCGGCCGGACCGACACCGGCTCGTCGTCCGGTCCCGGCCGCGGGGCCAGGTACCGCAGGACCCCGTATCCGATGCCCTTGTCGGGAACGGAACGCAGCTGCTCCTTGACCCGCTTCAGCGCCGCCCCGGCCGCTGCCGCATCGCTCTGCCCGCCCCCGGATACCTGCGTCTCAGGTATCAGCCGGACCGGGTGGATGCTCGTGAACCAGCCTACGGTCCGGGACAGTTGGGCGTCGGGCACTGCGTGCTCAATCCGGCCGTGCCCCTCCAGGTCGAGCAGCACCTCCGTAGCCCGGGGGTCACCGTGCCCCCGCCGCCACCGCGTCGCCGCTGTCGCAAAGGCGGCCAGCAGAACTTCCTCGATACCCGCCCGGAACAGTGCGGGCGTCTCGCCCAGCAGCGTCTCGGTGACATCGACGGGGAGCCGCAGCTCAAGCCGGCCCGCCGTGGCGAAGGTGTCGAGCGCCGGGTCGAGGGCCCGGTCGCCGAGCAGCGGGTCGGACTCCGCCGCCATCCGCTCCCAGAAGTCGCGCTCCGTCTCCCGGGCGGGCGCGGCCTCGACGAGCTTCCGGGCCCAGCTCCGGAACGAGGTGCCCACGGGCTCCAGGCCCGGTTCCCGTCCTTCGGACAGGGCCTGCCAGATCTCCTCCAGATCCTGCGCGAGGATCCGCCAGGACACACCGTCCACCGAGAGATGATGCACGACCAGGAGCAGCCGCCCCTGCCGGTCGGGGCCACGGTCGAACCACACCGCCCGGAGCATCGCACCCGCCGCCGGGTCCAGCAGACGCCGGGCCCGTTCTCCCTCGGCCGCCATCAGCTCGTCCAGCGCAGTGCCGTCCATCGCCGCGGCGTCCACCCGCCGCACGACCGACGCCGCGGAGGGCACTCCGCCAGGAGCCATGACGTCCAAGGCCCATCCGGCGTCCGTACGCAGCCGAAGGCGCAGGGCATCATGCTGGTCGAGCAGCAGCTGTACGGCGGTGACCAGCCGTTCGTCGTCCAGCGCCGCCGGTACACGCAGTACGACGGATTGGTTGAACTGCGCGACGGGTCCGCCACGCTCCGCCAGCCAGTGCATCACGGGAGTCAGCGGTACGACACCGAACCGGGAGTCCTCGCTCTCCACGGCCACGGTGTTGCCGCCGTCCCCGGCTGCCTTGCCGACGACTCCGGCGAGCGCCTCGATCGTCTTGCACTCGAACACGTCCCGCGGCGAGAGGACCAGCCCGGCTCGGCGGGCCCGGCTGACCAGCTGAATCGACATGATGCTGTCGCCGCCGAGGTCGAAGAAGCTGTCGTCGATTCCGACGTGGTCGAGGCCGAGGACGTCGGCGAAGAGGGTGGAGAGGATTTCTTCCTGGGGGGTGC
>NZ_JBIWGU010000028.1:0-5168 GCF_044763775.1 Streptomyces sp. NPDC094448
GGCGCGGGGGGGGCCCGCGGGGGCGGGGGGGGGGCGCGGGGGGGGCCGGGGGGGGGGGGGCGGGGGGGCCGCCCCCCCCCCCCCCGCCGCGCGCCGCCCCCCCCCCCCCCCCCCCCCCCCCCCCCCCCGCTCCGGGAAGTGCGAGGTCGGGCCGGGGAACCGGCGCCGGCGTCAGACCTCTACGACGACCGGGAGGATCATCGGGCGACGACGGTAGGTGTCGGAGACCCAGCGGCCCACGATCCTGCGGACCAGCTGCTGGAGCTGGTGGGGTTCGGCGACCCCGTCCGCAGCCGACTTGGCGATGGCCTCTTCGATCTTGGGGACCACCGCGCTGAAGACCGCATCGTCGATACCGGAGCCCCGGGCCTGGACATGGGGGCCGCCGACGACCTTGCCCGTGGTGGAGTCCACCACGACGAAGACCGAGATGAAGCCCTCGTCACCGAGGATCCGGCGGTCCTTGAGGGAGGCCTCCGTGACATCTCCGACCGAGAGGCCGTCCACGTACACATAACCGGCCTGGACCTTGCCCACGATGCGGGCCCGGCCGTCGACCAGGTCGACGACGACGCCGTCCTCGGCGATCACGATGTGGTCCTTGGGGACTCCGGTGAGTGCACCCAGTTCCGCGTTGGCGCGCAGATGGCGCCATTCGCCGTGGACCGGCATCAGGTTCTTCGGGCGGCAGATGTTGTAGAAGTACAGCAGCTCGCCGGCCGAGGCATGGCCCGAGACATGGACCTTGGCGTTCCCCTTGTGGATGACGTTCGCACCCCAGCGGGTGAGGCCGTTGATCACGCGGTAGACCGCGTTCTCGTTGCCCGGGATCAGGGAGGACGCCAGGATCACGGTGTCGCCCTGGACGATCCGGATCTGGTGATCGCGATTGGCCATCCGGGAGAGGGCGGCCATCGGCTCGCCCTGGGATCCGGTGCAGACCAGGACGACCTCGTGGTCGGGCAGATCGTCGAGGGTTTTGACATCGACGACCAGCCCCGGCGGGACCCGCAGATAGCCCAGGTCACGGGCGATGCCCATATTGCGGACCATCGAGCGTCCGACGAAGGCCACTCGCCGGCCGTACTCGTGCGCCGCGTCCAGGATCTGCTGGATGCGGTGCACATGGCTGGCGAAGCTGGCGACGATGATCCGCTTCTGGGCGCCGGCGAAGACCTGGCGGAGCACGTTCGAGATATCGCGCTCGGGCGGGACGAAGCCGGGGACCTCGGCATTGGTGGAGTCCGAGAGGAGGAGGTCGATGCCCTCCTCGCTGAGCCGGGCGAAGGCGTGCAGGTCCGTGAGCCGGCGGTCCAGCGGCAGCTGGTCCATCTTGAAGTCGCCGGTGTGGACGACCATGCCCGCGGGGGTGCGGATCGCAACAGCCAGTGCGTCCGGGATGGAGTGGTTGACCGCGATGAACTCGCAGTCGAAGGGGCCGATCCGCTCGCGCTGTCCCTCGGTGACTTCGAGGGTGTAGGGCCGGATGCGGTGTTCCTGGAGCTTCGCCTCGATCAGGGCGAGGGTGAGCTTGGAACCGATCAGCGGGATGTCCGGCTTCAGCCTCAGCAGATAGGGGACGCCGCCGATGTGGTCCTCGTGGCCGTGCGTGAGCACGATCCCCTCGACGTCGTCGAGGCGGTCCCTGATGGTGGTGAAGTCGGGCAGGATGAGGTCGACACCGGGCTGCTCCTCCTCGGGGAAGAGGACGCCGCAGTCGACGATGAGCAGTCGGCCGTCGAATTCGAAGACCGTCATGTTCCGGCCGATTTCACCGAGGCCGCCGAGTGGGGTGACCCGCAGGCCGCCCTTCGGGAGCTTCGGCGGACGGCCGAGTTCGGGATGCGGATGACTCAAAAGACTCTCCTCACCATGCACGCCGGCCACCCTCTCGCGAGGGCCCGGCGGCATGAGCTTCGTGCACGTGCTGTGTCGTACCTATGCAGTTGTCGGGTCTTGCCAGGTCCGGGGTCAGAGCTGGACGCCTCCGGCCGCGAGGTCCGCCTTCAGCTGCGCGGTCTCGTCGGGGGTCAGCTCGACCATGGGAAGTCGAAGGGGGCCCGCGGGCAGGCCCTGTAGGGCGAGAGCGGCCTTGGTGGTGATCACGCCCTGGGTGCGGAACATTCCGGTGAAGACCGGAAGCAGCCGCTGGTGGATCTCGGCGGCCTTCTGCACGTCGCCGCTGAGGTGGGCATCGAGCAGGGCCCGCAGCTCCGGGGTGACGACATGGCCCACCACGGAGACGAAACCGACGGCGCCGACCGAGAGCAGGGGGAGGTTGAGCATGTCGTCGCCCGAGTACCAGGCGAGGCCGGAGCGGGCGATGGCCCAGCTCGCCCGGCCGAGGTCGCCCTTGGCGTCCTTGTTGGCGACGATCCGGGGGTGCTCGGCGAGCCGGACGATGGTCTCGGTGTCGATGGGGACGCCGCTGCGGCCGGGGATGTCGTACAGCATCACGGGCAGTCCGGTGGCGTCGGCGATCGCCGAGAAGTGGCGGAACAGGCCCTCCTGCGGGGGCTTGTTGTAGTACGGAGTGACGGCGAGCAGACCGTGGGCGCCGGCGCTTTCGGCGGCGCGGGCGAGTTCGATGCTGTGGCCGGTGTCGTTGGTGCCGATCCCGGCGACGATCAGGGCTCGGTCCCCGACGGCCTCCAGGACGGCCCGCAGAAGCCGGTCTTTCTCCGCGTCGCTGGTGGTGGGCGACTCGCCGGTGGTGCCGCTGACGATCAGGCCGTCGTTGCCTGCGTCCACCAGATGGGCCGCCAGGCGCTGGGCGCCGTCGACGTCGAGTGCGCCGTCCGGGGTGAACGGCGTGACCATGGCGGTGAGGACCCGCCCGAAGGGGGTCTGCGGAGTGGGGATCGGAGCCATGGGTAACACGCTACTCGCTGCTCAGTGCGGTGTGGCCCTTGAGGGGACGTGACGTACGACGTG
Organism: Streptomyces sp. NPDC094448; assembly: GCF_044763775.1. Taxonomy (NCBI): domain Bacteria; kingdom Bacillati; phylum Actinomycetota; class Actinomycetes; order Kitasatosporales; family Streptomycetaceae; genus Streptomyces; species Streptomyces sp. NPDC094448. The sequence continues at coordinate 2,935 of NZ_JBIWGU010000028.1, forward strand.
GGATGCGGAGCCCGGCACTGCCTGCTCGGGGGTTCAAGCAGTGCCGGGTCCGTTTGATCAGCCTAGATGAACTTCATGAAACACCGCAATGCGGACATTCCACCTGGAGAATCCGTACATCTGTACCGCCACTGCCCGACCGGGGGGCGGGATTCGGGCGGTCCGGTGGCTCCGGACGGCTCAGGGCGCGATTCGGCCGTTGGCGTTGAACGCCTGGTACGTCAGCGGCATCAACTGCGCCCAGTGCCGCTCCATCTGCTCGCCGACCATTTCGATCTCGCGCTGCGGGAAGGACGGGACCTTCGCCTGCTCGTGCTGAGTGCGCAGGCCGAGGAAGTGCATCAGCGAGCGGGCGTTGCAGGTGGCGTACATGGAGGAGAAGAGACCCACCGGCAGGACCGAACGGGCGATTTCCCTGGCGATACCGGCGGCCAGCATCTCCTGGTAGGTCTCGTACGACCGGCGGTAGGAGTCCTCCATCGCCTCGGAGACGATCTTGTGCTGCTCGGGGCTGCCGTCGATGAAGACGTACTTCCCGGGGCGGCCCTCCTGGACCAGCTTGCGGTCCTGCCCCGGAACGTAGAAGACCGGCTGGAGCTCCCGGTAACGGCCGGATTCCTCGTTGTACGACCAGCCCGCGCGGTGCCGCATGAACTCGCGGAAGACCAGGATGGGGGCGCTGATGAAGAAGGTCATGGAGTTGTGCTCGAACGGGCTGCCGTGCCGGTCGCGCATCAGGAAGTTGATGAGCCCCTTCGACCGCTCCGGGTCCTTCTTCAGCTCGTCCAGGGACTGCTCTCCTGCCGTGGAGACCCGGGCGGCCCACAGGACGTCGGAGTCCGCGGCGGAGTGCTTGACCAGCTCGACGGTGACATCGCTGCGGAAGGTGGGGGTCGCGGAATCGGCGGGGGTGTCGGTCACCTGGAGGTGTCCTCTCCTGGGGCGGGTGGGGGGCGGCAACCACCTTAGTCCACCCCTCGCGCCGTCCCCCCTTCACGCTTCGCTGATGTTTTCCGGACCGATTCGCACGGATCCGGCACCGAATCGCCGTTCCGTACGTCTCTCTGGGTAACAGCCCTTCCAGCAGTCACTCCCCACTCCACAGGAGCGTGATCCCATGTTTCGCCGGCGGGAAGCCGTCCCGTTCTCGTTCGTCGCCGAGGCCACCCGGGCCGAAGAGGATGCCGAGCGCTTCCGCAGTAACGTCACTCCACCGCCGCGCGAGCGTCCCACGGTCTCCCAGCTCACCGGTCGTACGCTGATCGGACTGAGCATCGTCGCCGGGCTGGTGGGCTCGCTGCTGTTCGGCGTGCCCGCGCTGGAGTCCGGCAGCTCGCCCGAGACCGCAGAGCAGAGCGAGGCGGCCGAGCGCCGGTGAGCCGCACAGCCCCCTGGGGTAGTCGGCCCCGGAGCGCCTCGGTAGCCTCACCCGTCACAGCCCCCACAATTCGAGTGTGCTGGTGAGTGGAGAACAGTCGTGCCCCTGACCTTTCTGACGGCCGACCGCGCGTTCGGCGCCCCGGCGGAGGACTCCTCGGACGTCGCCCTGCCCTTCGACGATCACGACCAGTGGCGGCGGCCGTACCGCCCCGGCCCCTGGCGGGTGGGGGCGGCGGCCCTGCTTCTGCTGCTGACGTCGTTCGTGATGATCGCGGCCATGATCGTTGCGGTTGCGGGCGCCATGTCCGCGGCCGGTCTCTGCCTCTCGGTGGGCCTGGTGATGATCGCCCTGGCGCTGCGGCTGCTGCGGTCGGGCGTCTGGGTGAGCCGCCACGGGCTGCGCCGGGTCGGCTTCTTCACCACCTCGACGCTCCGCTGGTCGGACGTGACCCGGGTCCAGACGGTCCAGCAGCCGGTGCGCTGGCTGGGGCTGCCGCGGACCGTGCAGGGTCAGGCGCTGCGGCTGCACCGCCGGGGCCGGAACGAGCCGCTGGAGCTGCTGACCGACCACAACGCGGACTTCCTCTCCCGGGTCGAGGCCTTCGACCGCGCGGCGGACATGGTGGAAGCCTGGGCGGCGGAGTACGGGCCGGCGGACTGACCGCACCTCCACCGCGGGGCGGGCGGTGCGCACCGTACGCTCCCCTGCGCCGCAGCCGTACACACGGAACCGCGGGGGGCCCCCCCCGGGGGGGGGGGGGGGGGGGGGCACGGGGGCCCCCCCGGGGGGGGGGGGGGCCCCCCCGGCCGGGGGGGGGGGGGGGGGGGGCGGGGGGGGGGGGGGGGCGCCCCGG
>NZ_JBIWGU010000029.1:0-4836 GCF_044763775.1 Streptomyces sp. NPDC094448
CACCACCACAACCAACCCGCCACCACCATCGCCTGGGGCATGTGGCACACCACCACCACCCTCACCGCCCAACTCACCCACACCGACCGACAGCGCATCCGGCGCAGCGGCTTCCTGCCCATCTCGGACGAAGAGGGCATGCGCCTCTACGACGCGGCCATCGCCTCCGGCAAGGACTTCGTGCTGGCGGCCCCGATGGACCCGGCGCAGCTGTCGTCGGGTGACGTACCGCCGATCCTGAGCGGTCTGCGCCGAGGCGCGCGCCGTACCGCCCGAGCCGGGCAGACGTTCACCCAGCGGCTCGCGGAGCTGCCCGACGCCGACCGTGAGACGGCTCTGCTCGCGCTGGTGTCGGATGCCACCGCGACCGTGCTCGGGCATGCCGACGCCACGGACATCGGGCCGACCAGGGCGTTCAAGGATCTCGGCATCGACTCGCTCACCGCGATCGAACTGCGGAACCGGCTCGCGGAGGCGACCGGGCTCCGGCTCAGCTCCACGATGGTGTTCGACCATCCGACACCGCGGGTGCTGGCCGCGAAGCTCCGCGCCGATCTGTTCGGCACGGACGCTCCCCTGCCGGTACGAACCGCGCGGACCCACCACGAAGAACCCCTCGCGATCGTCGGCATGGCCTGCCGGCTGCCCGGCGGCGTCACCTCGCCCGAGGAGCTGTGGCGGCTCGTCGAGTCCGGCACGGACGCGATCACCGAGTTCCCCGCCGACCGCGGCTGGGACATCGACGCGCTGTTCGACCCGGATCCGGACGCGCCCGGCAAGACGTACGTCCGGCACGGCGGCTTCCTCCCCGACGCCGCGGACTTCGACGCCGCGTTCTTCGGCATCAGCCCGCGCGAGGCATGGGCCATGGATCCGCAGCAGCGCGTCATCCTCGAAACGGCCTGGGAGGCGTTCGAACACGCGGGCATCGTCCCGGGCACCCTGCGGGGCAGCGACACCGGTGTGTTCATGGGCGCGTTCTCGCACGGGTACGGCGCAGGCGTCGACCTGGGCGGCTTCGGCGCCACCGCCACCCAGAACAGCGTGCTCTCCGGCCGTATCTCCTACTTCTTCGGCATGGAAGGACCGGCCGTCACGGTCGATACGGCGTGCTCTTCGTCGCTGGTCGCCCTGCACCAGGCCGCGCAGTCGCTCCGGGCCGGGGACTGTTCACTGGCGCTCGCCGGCGGTGTCACGGTCATGCCCACACCGCTGGGATACGTCGAATTCTGCCGCCAGCGCGGACTCGCCCCCGACGGCCGGGCCAAGGCGTTCGCGGACGCCGCCGACGGCACCAGCTTCTCGGAAGGCGCCGGTGTCGTCATCGTGGAGCGGCTCTCGGACGCCCGGCGCAACGGGCACACCGTCCTCGCGCTCCTGCGCTCCTCCGCCGTCAACCAGGACGGTGCATCCAACGGTATCTCCGCGCCCAACGGCCCGTCCCAGCAGAGCGTCATCCGCAGGGCACTCGACAGGGCGGGGCTCGCCCCCGCCGACGTCGACGCGGTGGAGGCGCACGGCACGGGTACGCCTCTGGGCGACCCCATCGAGGCGCAGGCCGTCATCGCGACCTACGGACAGGACCGCGAGACACCTCTCTACCTCGGTTCGGTCAAGTCGAACATCGGCCACACCCAGACCGCGGCGGGCATCGCGGGTGTCATCAAGATGGTGATGGCCATGCGGTACGGGGTGTTGCCGAAGACGTTGCATGTGGGTGAGCCGTCGTCGCATGTGGACTGGTCGGCGGGGGCGGTGGAGCTGCTGACGGAGGCCCGGCCGTGGCCCGAGACGGACCGTCCGCGGCGGGCGGGCGTTTCGTCACTCGGCATCAGCGGGACGAATGCGCATGTGGTGCTGGAGGGGGTGCCGGACGTCTCGGCTGCTCCGGCTGATTCCGGGGGTTCGGTGTCTGGGGGGTTGGTGCCGTTGCCGGTGTCGGCGCGTTCTGGTGTGGGTGTGGGTGTGTTGGTGGAGCGGGTGGGTGGGTTGGTGGGGGGTGGGCGGGATGTGGGTGTGGTGGCGGATGGGTTGGTGCGGGGGCGTGCGGTGTTCGGTCATCGGGCGGTGTTGTTGGGGGATGGTGTGGTGAGGGGTGTGGCGGGTGAGGGGGTGCGGACGGTGTTCGTGTTTCCGGGGCAGGGGTCGCAGTGGGTGGGGATGGGTGTGGAGTTGATGGGGTGGTCGGAGGTGTTCGCGCGGCGGATGGCCGAGTGTGGGGCGGCGTTGGCGCCTTATGTGGACTGGTCGTGGGAGGAGGCTCTGGGGTCGCCGGAGTTGCTGGACCGGGTGGAGGTGGTGCAGCCGTTGTCGTGGGCGGTGGCGGTGAGTGTGGCGGCTTTGTGGGGGGCGCATGGGGTGGTGCCGGACGGGGTGGTGGGTCATTCGCAGGGGGAGATTGCGGCGGCGTGTGTGGCGGGTGCGCTGAGTCTGGAGGACGGGGCGCGGGTGGTGGCGTTGCGGAGCCGGGTGATCGGGGGCCGGCTGGCGGGGCGTGGGGTGATGGCCTCGGTCGCGCTTCCCGCGGGGGAGGTGGAGCTGGTGGAGGGGGTGTGGATCGCGGCCCGTAACGGACCGTCCTCGACGGTGATCGCGGGCAACCCCGAGGCTGTCGAACGGGTTCTGGCGGGGTATGAGGCTGTAGGGGTTCGGGTGCGGCGGATCGCAGTCGACTACGCCTCCCACACCCCCCATGTCGAAGCCGTCGAGGACGAACTCGCCGAAGCACTGACCGGGGTTACGGCACGCACTCCCACCGTCCCCTGGTGGTCCACGGTCGACAGCCGCTGGGTCACCGAACCGGTCGAGGACGGTTACTGGTACCGCAACCTCCGTCAACCGGTCGCGATGGATTCCGCGATTGCGGAACTCGACGGTTCCCTGTTCATCGAGTGCAGTGCGCATCCGGTGCTGCTGCCCGCGATCGACCAGGAACGTACCGTCGCTTCCTTGCGTACCGGCGAAGGCGGCGGGGACCGGTTCGCCACCGCGCTCGCGGAGGCCTGGGTCCAGGGTGCCACCGTCGACTGGACCACTCTCGTCCCGCCCACCGGAGAACGGCTTCTCGACCTGCCCACCTACCCCTTCGACCACAAACGCTACTGGATAGAGGCGGCGGCCCCCACCGATCTCAGCACCCTGGGCCTCACCGCCACGGCGCACTCCATGCTGGCCGCGACCACGGCCCTGCCGACGAACGACGGCACCGCGCTCACCGGCCGGATCTCCCTGCGCACCCACCCCTGGCTGGCCGACCACGCCGTCCAGGACACGGTACTGCTCCCGGGCACCGCGTTCCTGGAGCTGGTGATCCGCGCGGGTGACGAGACCGGCTGCGACACCATCGACGAACTGGTCATCGAGACACCGCTCGTACTCCCGGTCACCGGCGCCGTCGATCTCACCGTCACCGTCGACCGGCCCGACGAGACCGGGCGCCGACCGGTGACCGTCCACGCCCGCCCCGAAGGCACCGACACCTGGACCCGCCACGCCACCGGAACCCTCACCACCACCGGCACCACCACCCCCGAAGCGTTCCCGCAGTGGCCCCCGGCCGGTACCACTGCCGTCGACATCGACGAGTTCTACCCGCGTCTCACCGCGCTGGGCTACCGGTTCGGCCCCACGTTCCGCGGGCTGCGCGCGGCCTGGCGCGACGGTGACACCGTCTACGCCGAGGTGGCGCTCCCCGAGGACCGTACCGCCGACGCGGAACACTTCGGTGTCCATCCGGCCCTGCTCGACGCCGCCTTGCAGAGCGGCAGCCTCCTGATGCTCGCTTCCGATGGCGCGCAGGGTGTGCAACTGCCCTTCTCCTGGCACGGCGTCCGTTTCCATGCGACCGGTGCGACCTCGCTGCGGGTCGCGATCACACCCGGTCCGGACGGGCTCCGGTTGCAGGCCGCGGACAGCGGGAACCGGCCCGTCGCGTCCGTGGACGCGCTGGTCACCCGGCCCCCGGCCGAGCCGGCACCCGCCGATCCGGTGCTGCGTATCGGCTGGAGCGCCGTGCCCGTACCGGCCGGGGTCGCCCCGTGCGACGCGGACGTTCTGACGCTGCACGGCAACGACGCCGACCCGCTCCAGGAGACCCGGGACCTCACCGCCCGGGTGCTCGACGCCCTGCTCCGGGCCGAGCGCACACTGATCGTCCAGGTCACCGGCGGCCTCGCCGCGATGGCGGCCTCGGGACTCGTACGCACCGCCCAGAACGAGCGGCCGGGCCGCTTCTTCCTCGTCGAAACGGACCCGGGAGAAGTCCTGGACCCTGCGCGGTGCGCCACGATCGCGGCGCTCGGTGAGCCCCGGTTGCGTCTGCGCGGCGACCGCTACGAGGCGGCCAGGATCATGCGGGCCGCACCGGCCCTGCCCCTTCCGGACAGTGGATCGTGGCAGCTGCGCCCATCTGCCACCGGGTCGCTCGACGGTCTCGCCGTCGTGCCCACCGACGGACCGGACCGGCCGCTCGCGGCCGGTGAGGTGCGGATCGGGGTACGGGCCGCGGGCCTGAACTTCCGTGATGTCACGGTGGCGCTGGGCGTGATCTCCGACGAGCGGCCGCTCGGCAGTGAAGCCGCCGGGATCGTCCTGGAGACCGGCCCCGGGGTCCAGGACCTGGCGCCCGGCGACCGCGTCATGGGAATGCTCGCGGGCGCCTTCGGTCCGGTCGCGGTCACGGACCGGCGGCTGCTGGGCCGGCTGCCCGACGGATGGACGTACGCAACCGGCGCATCCGTACTCACCGTGTTTGCGACGGCGTGGTACGGGCTGGTCGATCTGGCGGGGCTGCGGCCCGGTGAGAGGGTCCTGATCCATGCGGCGGCCACCGGTGTG
>NZ_JBIWGU010000030.1:0-4516 GCF_044763775.1 Streptomyces sp. NPDC094448
GAACATCCCCCACCCCCACCCCCACACCACAATCCAGCACCACCACCCCCGGCACCGAACCCCCCGCCACAACCTCCTCCCAACCAACCCACGACCCACCCACCGAAACCACCGAAGCCACCGAAGCCACCGAAGCCACCGAAGCAGCCGGAGCAGCCGGAGCAGCCGCAACCACCGACCACTCCACCCCCAACAACGAACCCCCCGAAACCCCCAACTGCTCTGCCGAGACCGGCCGGCTCACCATCGAGCCGACCGAGAGCACCGGTGTGCCGGTGGTATCGGCGAGTGCCAGGGCCCAGCCGTCGTCGCCGGTACGGGTCAGCCGTACCCGTACCTCGGCCGCACCGACGGCGTGCAGCGCCACGTCGTTCCAGACGAACGGAATCGCGGTCTCGCCGGTGCTGGTCAGGATCGCCGCGTGCATCGCGGCGTCCAGGAGGGCGGGGTGCAGGCCGAAGTCTCCCGCTGTGCTCCGCTCCTCCACCGGCAGCGCGACTTCGGCGAAGAGTTCCTCGCCGCGGCGCCATACCGCCCGCAGCCCGCGGAACACCGGCCCGTAACCGAACCCGGCTTCGGCAAAGCCCTCGTAGGCACCTTCGACGGGAACGGGCTCCGCGTCCACCGGCGGCCAGGTCACCGCGTCGAACCCGGCGGTATCCACCGTGTCCGGGGCGTCCGGGCTCAGCACACCGGCTGCATGCCGGACCCACACCCCGTCCTGTTCGTCGTCCGGCCGGGAGTGCACGGTGATCCGGCGGCGGCCGGAGTCGTCCGGCTCACCGACCCACATCTGCATCTGTACGCCGCCCTCATCGGGCAGTGTCAGCGGTGCCGCGAGCGTCAGCTCCTCGACCACCGCACAACCGACCTGGGCACCCGCCCGCAGGGCGAGTTCGAGGAGACCGGTGCCGGGCATCAGCACCGCGCCCATCACGGTGTGGTCCGCCAGCCACGGGTGCGTCCGGATCGACAGCCGTCCCGTGAAGAGGTAGCCGTCGGCCGTGACGAGTTCCGTCGCGGCGCCCAGCAGCGGGTGATCCGCGGCGGAGACACCGGCCGAGTCCAAGTCGGCTGCCCCTTGGGCCGCGTCCAGCCAGTACCGCTGTCGCTGGAACGCGTAGGTCGGCAGGTCGATGCGGCGGTTGTCCGTTCCGCCGAAGAACGCCCGCCAGTCCACGGCGATTCCGGCGCAGTGCAGTGCGGCGAGCGCCGCGACCAGGGTGGTGGCGCTGTCCCGGCCCGCGCGCTGCAAGGGTTGGGCGGGGATGCCGTCTGAGCAGTCCGCTGCCATACCGCAGAGCACGGCGTCGGGTCCCACCTCCAGGAAGGAGGTCACCCCCAGGTCGGCCAGGGTGCGGACGCCGTCGGCGAAGCGGACCGCGTCACGGACGTGCCGCACCCAGTACTCCGGGGTGCACAGCCGCTCGGTTTCGGCGATCTCACCTGTCGCATTGGAGACGACCGGGATGAACGGCGCGGAGAACGACAGCCCGGAGACGACCGCACGGAAACCGTCCAGCATCGGGTCCATCAACGGCGAGTGGAAGGCGTGCGAGACCTTGAGCCGGGTCGTTTTACGGCCCAGGGCCTCGAAGTGGACCCGTACCGCCTCCACCCCTTCCTCGGCACCGGACACCACAACCGCAGAAGGGCCGTTGACCGCAGCGACGGACACCGACGCGCCCAGCAGTGGCAGAACCTCGTCCTCGCCCGCCCGCACCGCCAGCATCGCACCACCCTCCGGCAGGGCGTCCATCAACCGGCCACGCGCCGACACCAGCGCACACGCATCAGCCAGGGAGAACACCCCCGCCACATGAGCCGCAGCCACCTCACCGATCGAATGACCAGCCACAAAGTCCGGAGTCACCCCCCACGACTCGACCAGCCGGAACAACGCCACCTCAACCGCGAACAGACCCGCCTGAGCATGCACCGTCCGGTTCAGAACATCCGCGTCCCCACCCCACACCACCTCACGCACCGGAACATCCAACTCAGCACAGACCGCATCAAAAGCCTCCGCGAAGACGGGGAAGCGGGCATACAGCTCACGGCCCATGCCGAGACGCTGGGAGCCCTGGCCCGAGAAGAGGAAGGCGCACGTTCCGGTCTTCCGTGCGGACGCGGTGACGACACCACCCGGAAGTGCGAGGTCGCCCGCAGCCAGCCCGCGCAGTCCCCCGGCCAGTTCCTCGCGTCCGGTGCCGACGACCGCGGCCCGTTGCTCCAGCGCGGTCCGAGTGGTGGCCAGCGCGCCGGCCGTCGCCGTCAGGTCCAGGTCCAGGTCCGGCCGGGTGTCGATATACGCGAGCAGGCGCGCGGCCTGTTCACGCAGGGCCTCGGGGGTCGCGGCGGACAGCAGCCACGGCAGTACGCCGGTCTCCGGTCCCGCCACGGCTCCGGGCCCGGTCCCGGTCCCGGTCTGCGGGATCGGGCTCTCCGTGGCGGCCTGTTCGAGGATCACGTGCGCGTTGGTACCGCTGATGCCGAAGGCCGAGACGCTCGCGCGGCGGGGACGGCCGGTCTCGGGCCACTCCACCGCTTCTCCGAGCAGCGCCACCGCGCCCTCGGTCCAGTCGACGTGCGGCGAGGGTTCGTCCACGTGCAGGGTCCGGGGCAGTACGCCTTCCCGCAGGGCCATGACCATTTTGATCACGCCCGCGACACCGGCCGCGGCCTGCGCGTGCCCGATATTCGATTTGACGGAGCCGAGGAGGACCGGCCGGTCCTGCGGCCGGTCCTGTCCGTAGGTCGCGATGAGCGCCTGGGCCTCGATGGGGTCGCCGAGTGTGGTGCCGGTGCCGTGTGCCTCCACCGCGTCCACCTCGGTGGCCGACAGGCCGGCGGCGCCCAGGGCCTCGCGGATGACCCGCTGCTGCGAAGGCCCGTTCGGGGCGGTGAAGCCATTGCTGGCACCGTCCTGGTTGACCGCGGAACCACGGATCACGGCCAGCACCCGGTGCCCGTTGCGCTCGGCGTCGGACAGCCGCTCGACGAGCAGCACGCCGACGCCCTCGGACCAGCCGACCCCGTCCGCGCTGCCGGCGAACGCCTTGCAGCGGCCGTCCGGGGACAGCCCGCGCTGACGGCTGAACTCGATGAACATGCCGGGTGTGGACATGACGGTCGCACCGCCGGCCAGGGCCAGGGAGCACTCTCCGGACCGCAGAGCCTGTACCGCGAGGTGCAGGGCCACCAGTGAGGACGAGCACGCGGTGTCCACCGTGACGGCCGGGCCTTCCAGGCCCAGCGTGTACGAGACCCGGCCGGACACGATGCTGCCGCCGCTGGTACCGGAGGGGTGCGCGCCGAGCGCGTAGTCGTGGTACATCACGCCGGCGAACACACCGGTGCGGCTGCCCCTGAGCATGGCGGGGTCGATACCGGCCCGCTCCAGGGCCTCCCAGGAGGTTTCGAGCAGCAGCCGCTGCTGCGGGTCCATGTACAGGGCCTCGCGGGGCGAGATGCCGAAGAACGCCGGGTCGAAGTCCGCCGCCTCATGGAGGAAGCTGCCGCGGCGCGTGTAGCTCTTGCCCTCCTTGCCGGGCTCCGGGTCGTACAGGTCCTCGATGATCCAGCCGCGGTCGGCGGGCAGGTCGGAGACGGTGTCCCCACCGTCCATCAGCAGCCGCCACAGGTCCTCGGGCGAGGTCACCCCGCCCGGGTAGCGGCAGGCCATGCCGACGATCGCGATCGGGTCGCCGTCCACGGGACGCCGCTCGCCGGTGTCCCGTACGGCCGCATCCGAGGTCGCGTCGCCGCCGCCGAGGAGGGTGAGGAGGTGGTCGGTGACGGAGTGGGCGTTGGGGTGGTCGAAGGCGAGGGTGGCGGGCAGTCGCAGGCCGGTGGCCCGGCTGAGGTGGTTGCGCAGTTCGGTCGCAGCCAGTGAGTCGAAGCCCAGTTCCTGGAAGGCCCGGTCCGCGCCGATCGCCTCGGCCGACGCATGCCCGAGTACGGACGCGACCTGCGCCCGGACCAGATGCAGCACCGTACGCCGGCGCTCCCCCGCCGACAGACCCGACAGCCGCTGGGTCAGCGAGGCGGCTGTGACGCTGTCGTGTCCGGCGGCTGCCCGGCGGACGCGCCCCGGGGCGAGCCTGCGGAGCAGAGCGGGCATCTCGTCGGTGCGGGCGCGCAGGGCCGCCGAGTCGACCACGACGGGGACGACGGTCGGGCGGGCGGAACGCAACGCCGAATCGAAGAGCGCCAGGCCGGTATCGGCCGAGAGGACGGGCAGTCCCTGGTCCGCCATCCGCCGGCGGTCCACGTCGGCGAGGCGCGTGCCCATGCCCGCTCCCGCGTCCCAGAGGCCGAAGGCCATGGAGGTCGCGGGCAGTCCTTCGGCCTGCCGGTGCTCGGCGAGGGCGTCGAGGAAGACGTTCGCCGCCGCGTAGTTGCCCTGTCCGGCGGTCAGTACCAGTCCGCCGGCCGAGGAGAACAGGACGAACGCGGCCAGGTCCATGTCCCGGGTCAGCTCGTGCAGATACCAGGCGGCATCCGCCTTGGGGGC
>NZ_JBIWGU010000031.1:0-4117 GCF_044763775.1 Streptomyces sp. NPDC094448
CCCCTCCCCCACCACCACCCGCACCACCTCAGCCAACAACGCCGGATGCAGACCAAACCGATCCGCCTCCCGCGCCACCTCACCCGACAGGGCGAGCTGCACCTCCGTGCCGGTGACCTCCACCGCAGCAGCCGAGCCGGTAGCCAGGACGCCCCTAGCGTGCTCGGTCCACTCGGCTTCCGAGTCCTGCTCGCGCCGGGAGTGCAGCCGGAACGGCCGCTCGCCCGACGTGTCCGGAGCACCCACCCAGATCTGAACGGCGACCGCACCGTTCTCCGTGAGCGCAAGCGGTTCGGTGTGTGTCAGTTCTTCGATCCGACCGCAGCCCACCTGGTCGGCGGCCCGGATGACGAGTTCCAGCAGCCCGGCCGGAGGGAAGATCACCTGACCGCCCACCAGGTGCTCCGCAAGCCACGGCTGTGATGCGCACGACAGCCTGCCCGTGAGCATCGTCCCGTCCGAACTCGCCAGAAAGACCGTGGCGCCCAGCAGCGGATGCTCGGCGGGCATCAGCCCGGCACCGGCGACATCCCCCACGGGCAGCGCGGGCCGCGGCCAGTACCGCTCGCGCTGGAAGGCGTACGTCGGCAGATCCACGTACCGGGCGCCGGTACCGTCGTACCAACGCTCCCAGTCGACCTCCACGCCCGCGCAGTGCAGCCGGGCCAGCCCCTCGGCGAGGGTCCTCTCCTCTCCCCGGTCCTTGCGCAGCACCGGGACGGCCAGCGCGTCGGGGCTCGACTGCACCAGGGTGCAGAGGGTTCCGTCCGGGCCGAGTTCCAGGAACGTGTCGGCGCCCTGGTCGGCCAGTGAACGCACCGCGTCGGCGAACCGTACGGTGTCCCGGACGTGCCGCACCCAGTACTCCGGATCGCACACCACCTCCGCATCAGCGGCCAGCGCGATCTCCGGCGCCGAGAACGACAGCCCCGACACCACCGCACGGAACTCGTCCAGCATCGGATCCATCAACGGCGAATGGAACGCGTGGGAGACACGAAGGCGGTTGACCTTGCGGCCCAAGGCCTCGAAGTGACTCCGTACGGTGTCAACGGCGTCCTCGGCTCCCGAGACCACGACGGCCGACGGGCCGTTGACGGCGGCAATCGACACCGACTCGTTCAGAAGAGGACGGACTTCCTCCTCGGTGGCCTGGACGGCGAGCATCGTACCGCCCTCGGGCAGGGCCTGCATCAGCCGGCCTCGGGCCCCGACCAGCGTGCACGCGTCCGCCAGCGACAACACCCCCGCCACATGCGCCGCCGCGACCTCCCCCACCGAATGCCCCGCCACAAAACCCGGCCGCACCCCCAACGACTCCACCAGACGAAACAACGCCACCTCGACCGCAAACAACCCCGCCTGCGCAAACACCGTCCGATTCAGCTCATCCGCATCCTCACCCCACACCACCTCCCGCACCGGAACACCCAGCCCCGCACACACCGCATCAAAAGCCTCAGCAAACACCGGGAAACGCCCGTACAACTCCCGCCCCATCCCCAACCGCTGCGACCCCTGCCCCGAAAACAACACCCCAAGCGAACGCGAGGCAGCCACACCCCGGGCAACCTCCACCCCGTCCACCAACACCGCCCGGTGGGTCAGGAGAGTGCGCCGGGCGGCCAGCGAATAACCCACGTCCAGGGGGGACTTACCGGGGGCCGTGCCCAGCCGCGCCAGCTGTGCCTCCAGCGCTGTCCGGGATTTGGCCGATACCGTCCACGGGGCGATGGCAGGTGTCACGGTCGGCTCGACCGGCTCGACCGGCTCGTCTTCGGCCGGCGGTGCCTGTTCGATGACCGTGTGGGCGTTGGTGCCGCTGATACCGAACGCCGACACCGCGGCCCGGCGCGGTCGGCCCGTGGCCGGCCAGGCCGTCTCTTCGGTCAGCAGCGACACCTCGCCGGTCGACCAGTCGACATGCGTGGTCGGCTTGTCCACGTGCAGGGTGCGGGGCAGCACACCCTCCCGCATCGCCATCACCATCTTGATGACACCCGCCACACCGGCAGCGGCCTGCGTATGCCCGATATTCGATTTGAGCGAACCGAGCAGCAGCGGCCTGCCTTCGGGGCGGTTCTCACCGTACGTCGCCAGCAGCGCCTGCGCCTCGATCGGATCGCCCAGCGGCGTACCCGTACCGTGCCCCTCCACCACATCGACATCCGCCGCCGACAACCCGGCCGCCGCCAGCGCCTGCCGGATCACCCGCTGCTGCGACGGCCCGTTCGGCGCCGTCAGACCGTTCGTCGCCCCGTCCTGGTTGACTGCCGAGCCACGGATCACCGCGAGGACGTCGTGTCCGTTGCGCTTGGCGTGCGAGAGCCGCTCCAGGACGAGCAGGCCGACGCCTTCGGACCAGCCGGTGCCGTCGGCGGCGTCCGCGTACGCCTTGCACCGGCCGTCCCCCGCCAGCCCACCCTGCCGGCTGAAGCCGGCGAAGCTCATCGGCGTGGACAGGACGGTCACACCGCCGGCCAGTGCCATGGTGCACTCACCCGAGCGCAGGGCGTGCGCGGCGAGGTGGAGTGCGACGAGTGAGGACGAACAAGCGGTGTCCAGAGTCACCGCCGGGCCTTCCAGCCCGAGGGCGTACGAGATACGGCCGGAGAGCACGCTGGCCGTCAGGCCGGTCGTCGCGTGGCCCTCCACATCCTCCAGGGAGTTCATGACCACGCCCACGTAGTCCACACCCGCGGTGCCGATGAACACGCCGGTCCGGCTGGAGCGCAGGGTCGCGGGGTCGATCCCGGCCCGTTCGAACGCCTCCCAGGAGGTTTCCAGCAGCAGCCGCTGCTGCGGGTCCATCGCCATCGCCTCGCGCGGTGAGATGCCGAAGAACTCGGCGTCGAAGGCCGCGGCGTCCACGAACCCGCCCTCCACGGAGGCACTGCTGCCGTTCCCCTCGCCGGCCAGGGCCGCCAGATTCCAGCCGCGGTCGGCGGGGAAGGCGGAGATGCCGTCGCGGCCTTCCTTCACCAGCTGCCAGAGGTCCTCGGGTGAACGCACACCGCCCGGCAGGCGGCAGGACATACCGACGATCGCGATCGGCTCCTGCTTCTCCGACTCGACGTCCAGCAGTCGTTGGCGAGTCTGGTGCAGATCAGCGGTGACCCACTTGAGGTAGTCAACGAGCTTGCTGTCGTTCGACATGGGGGTGGAGCCTTCCTACGGCGAAGGAGGGAGAGGTCAAAGGCGCGGACGGCCCGGTCAGCGGTCGCTCAGCCGGCCGAGTTCGTTGTCGATGAACGCGAGGACTTCGTCGGTGGTGGCGGCTTCGATCCGCTCCACGACCTCGGCGGATTCGGTGTCCTCGGCACCGGCTCGCCATTTCTCCAGGAGGCGGCGCAGCCGTAGCGAGACCGCCGCGCGGGTGTGCTCGTCGGGCTCGGCCGCCGTCAGTGCCGCGTCCACCCTGTCGAGTTCCGCGAGGAGGGTGTACTGATCATCTCGGCCGCCCCCGTGTTCGTGGAGAAGCGTCGCCAGCAGGTGCTCCGCCAAGGCGTTCGGCGTCGGGTAGTCGAAGACGAGGGTGCCGGGCAGCCGGAGTCCGGTGACGGATGTCAGCCCGTTGCGCAGTTCCAGCGCGGTGAGGGAGTCGATGCCCAGCTCCTTGAACTCCAGCCCGGCGTCGACGGTCCGGGCCGAGGTATGCCGGAGCACGGCCGCCGCCTCAGCCTGTACGAGTTCCCTCACCTGCCGCAGCCGGTCCCCTTCGGGCAGCTCCCGGAGCCGGGCCGCCAAGCTGTGGTGCGTATCGGCCGCGGGGCCGCCACCGGCCATGGCCTGCCGTTTCGCGGTTCTGACCAGCCCGCGCAGCAGCGGGGGTACGTCGCCGAGCAGCCGTGCCCCGGCTCCGGTGGCGATCCGGCCGAGGGGGACGAGGTGGGGGTGGTCGGTGGCCAGCGCAGCGTCGAGTAGCGCCAGCCCCTGCTTGACGGAGAGCGGCTGAACACCGGAAGAGGCGATGCGCTGCCGGTCCGCTTCGGACAGGGTCGCGGTCATCCCTCCCGTCGGCGCCCACGCACCCCAGGCCAGCGACTGCCCCGGCAGACCCTCCGCACGACGGTGCACAGCCAGCGCGTCCAGAAACACATTCGCAGCCGCATAACTG
>NZ_JBIWGU010000032.1:0-3901 GCF_044763775.1 Streptomyces sp. NPDC094448
TCGGCGTTTGTGATGTTCTCGTCGGTGTCGGGTGTGATGGGTTCGGCGGGGCAGGGCAGTTATGCGGCTGCGAATGTGTTTCTGGACGCGCTGGCTGTGCACCGTCGTGCGGAGGGTCTGCCGGGGCAGTCGCTGGCCTGGGGTGCGTGGGTGCCGACGGGCGGGATGACCGCGACCCTGTCCGAAGCGGACCGGCAGCGCATCGCCTCTTCCGGTGTTCAGCCGCTCTCCGTCAAGCAGGGTCTGGCGCTACTCGACACGGCGCTGGCCACCGACCACCCCCACCTCGTCCCCCTCGGCCGGATCGGGACGACACAGCATCCGGGCACAGCCGTACCTCCGCTGTTCCGCGCGCTGTTCAAGGGCGCCCGGCGGATGGCTGTGTCGACGACTGCCGGTGCACTCGGGCTGCGGCTCGCCGGCCTGGCCGACGAGGAACAGCTCCGGCACCTGCTGGACCTCGTACGAACCGAAGCAGCCGGGGTGCTCGGACATACCTCGGCGACGACGGTCGACCCGGAGCGGGAGTTCCAGGACCTGGGCGTCGACTCCCTCACCGCACTCGAACTACGCAACCGGCTGAGTCACGTCACCGGCCTGCGGCTCTCCGCCACCCTGGTTTTCGACTACCCCACTCCCCGGGCACTCGCCGCGCATCTCCGCGCCGAACTGCTCGACAGGCAGCAGACCGTGGAGCCGGGCGTGCCGGTGGTGTCCGCGGTCGACGAACCGATCGCGATCGTCGGCATGGCCTGCCGGATGCCCGGCGGCGTGGACACCCCGGAAGCGTTGTTCGAAATGCTTCTCGAAGGCCGGGAAGGGATGACCGACTTCCCCACCGACCGCGGCTGGGACCTGGCCACTCTCTTCGGCGACAGCACCCCCGGCAACCGCGGAGCCAGCGCGACCCGGCGCGGCGGATTCCTCTCCGCACTGGGCGACTTCGACGCGGGCTTCTTCGGCATCTCTCCGCGCGAGGCCCTCGCCATGGACCCGCAGCAGCGGCTGCTGCTGGAAACCTCCTGGGAGGCGTTCGAGCGGGCCGGGATCGACCCGTCCCGGCTGCGTTCCAGCCGGACCGGCGTGTTCGTGGGCACCACCGGGCAGGACTACGCCTCCCTCGTCATGAACTCGCGTGAGGACGTGGAAGGCCACGCCAGTACGGGACTGGCGAACAGCGTCATCTCCGGGCGGGTGTCCTACACCTTCGGGCTGGAGGGCCCGGCGGTGACCGTGGACACCGCCTGCTCCTCCTCGCTGGTCGCCCTGCACTGGGCCGTCCAATCGCTGCGCAGCGGAGAGTCGACGCTCGCCCTGGCCGGCGGTGTGACCGTCCTGTCCACGCCGATGAGCTTCCTCGGCTTCAGCCGGCAGGGTGGGCTGGCGGGGGACGGCCGGTGCAAGGCGTTCGCGGACGCCGCCGACGGCACCGGGTGGTCGGAGGGTGTGGGCGTACTGGTTCTTGAGCGGCTCTCGGATGCCCGTCGCCATGGGCACCGGGTGCTGGCCGTGGTCCGTGGTTCGGCGGTGAATCAGGACGGCGCTTCGAACGGTCTGACGGCGCCGAACGGGCCGTCGCAGCAGCGGGTGATCCGGCAGGCGCTGGCGGCGGCCGGGTTGTCGGCGGCGGATGTCGATGTGGTGGAGGGGCACGGTACGGGTACGCCGCTGGGCGATCCGATCGAGGCGCAGGCGCTGCTGGCGACGTACGGCCGGGAGCGGGGGGAGGGCGGTCGGCCGTTGTGGCTGGGTTCGGTGAAGTCGAATATCGGGCATACGCAGGCCGCTGCCGGTGTGGCGGGTGTCATCAAGATGGTGATGGCGATGCGGGAGGGTGTGCTGCCCCGCACCCTGCACGTGGATGCGCCGTCCCGGCACGTCGACTGGACGACCGGCGGCGTACGGCTGCTCACGGAGAACACGCCCTGGCCCGAGGCGGGTCGGCCGTGGCGGGCGGGTGTCTCCTCGTTCGGCCTCAGCGGCACCAACGCGCACATTGTCCTGGAGCAGGCGGTCGAAGCAGAGGTGGCACCGTCGGATACGGCGGCTGTGACGCCCTGGGTGGTGTCGGGCCGGTCCGAAGCGGCGCTCGACGCACAGGTGCAGAAGCTGATGGGAAGGGCACTGTCCGGACTGGACGTGGGTTTCTCCCTGGTGGCCTCGCGGGCGCGGTTTGCGCATCGGGCGGTGTTGGTGGACGGGGTGGAGGTTGCTCGGGGTGTGGCTGCCTCGCGTTCGCTTGGGGTGTTGTTTTCGGGGCAGGGGTCGCAGCGGTTGGGGATGGGGCGGGAGTTGTACGGGCGTTTCCCGGTGTTTGCTGAGGCTTTTGATGCGGTGTGTGCGGGGCTGGGTGTTCCGGTGCGGGAGGTGGTGTGGGGTGAGGATGCGGATGAGCTGAATCGGACGGTGTTTGCGCAGGCGGGGTTGTTTGCGGTCGAGGTGGCGTTGTTTCGTCTGGTGGAGTGGTTGGGGGTGCGGCCGGGTTTTGTGGCGGGGCATTCGGTGGGGGAGGTCGCGGCGGCGCATGTGGCGGGGGTGTTGTCGCTGGCGGACGCGTGCACGCTGGTCGGGGCCCGAGGTCGGCTGATGCAGGCCCTGCCCGAGGGCGGCGCGATGCTCGCCGTCCAGGCCACCGAGGAGGAAGTCCGTCCTCTTCTGAACGAGTCGGTGTCGATTGCCGCCGTCAACGGTCCTTCCTCACTGGTCGTCTCCGGTACCGAAGAGACCGTCGAAAGGATCGACTCGCACTTCCGGGGCACGGGCCGCAGGACCACGCGGCTGCGGGTTTCGCATGCGTTCCATTCGCCGTTGATGGATCCGATGCTGGACGAGTTCCGTGCGGTGGTGTCGGGGCTGTCGTTCTCGGCGCCGGAGATTGCGCTGGCCGCTGATGCGGAGGTGGTGTGCGATCCGGAGTACTGGGTGCGGCACGTCCGGGACACCGTACGGTTCGCCGACGCGGTACGTTCACTGGCCGACCAGGGCGCCGACACGTTCCTGGAACTCGGCCCGGACGGAACCCTCTGCGCGCTCGCCCGGCTGAGCGTGGAAGCCATGGCCGCGGTCCCTGTACTGCGCAAGGACCGGGGAGAGGAGAGGACCCTCGTCGAAGGGCTGGCCAGGCTGCACTGCGCGGGCGTGGCGGTCGACTGGGAGCGTTGGTACGACGGTACCGGCGCCCGGTACGTGGATCTGCCGACGTACGCCTTCCAGCGCGAGCGGTACTGGCCCGTACCGGCCGTCCGAACGGGCGATGTGGCGGGTGCCGGCCTCGCGCCGACCGGGCACGCCCTCCTGGGCGCGGCGGTGACCCCCGCCGACTCCGGCGGCAGCATGTTGCTCACCGGCCGGCTGTCCTTGGCGGCGTTGCCGTGGCTCGCGGACCACCTCGTCGACGGGGTGGCCGTCTTCCCGGGCGAAGGCCTGCTGGACATGGTGCTGCGAGCCGGGGAAGAGGCCGCCTGTGAGCACATCGCGGAACTGACCCTCACCGAACATCCGCTGGTCCTGCCCGGGGCGGGAGCCGTGGTCGTCCAGGTGACGGTCGGTGCTCCCGGCGAGGCCGGGGTCCGTACGGTCGGCTGCTACTCCCGGCCCGAGGAGACACCCGACGGACCGTGGACCTGCCATGCCACCGGACGTCTGACGACTGAGGCGCCCGCCGTCGGCCTGGCAGACGACGGTGAGCAGGTCGGCGCGTCCCTGCCCGGCCGAGGCGAGGACGCGGGGCTCTACGGTCTGCATCCGGCGTTGTTGGCTGAGGTGGTGCGGGTGGTTGTGGGGGAGGGGGAGTTGGTGCCGGTGGTGTGGCGTGGGGTTTCGTTGCATGCGGCGGGTGCTTCGGTGGTGCGGGCGCGGATGGTGCCGGTGGGTGAGGATGCGGTTTCGCTCTCGCTGGTGG
>NZ_JBIWGU010000033.1:0-3877 GCF_044763775.1 Streptomyces sp. NPDC094448
GATCAGGTCAAGGTCCGCGGATTCCGTATCGAGCTGGGTGAGATCGAGACTCTGCTGCGGGCTCATCCGGACGTCGACCAGGCCGTCGCAACCGTGCGCGGGGAACGTCTCACCGCCTACACCACCGGCACAGCGGTACCCGGGGAAGAACTACGCCGGTATCTCGCCCGCGCTGTTCCCGATTACATGATTCCTTCGGCGTTCGTCGCTCTCGATGTTCTCCCACTGACCGCGAACGGCAAGCTCGACCGCAAGGCCCTGCCCGACCCCGACCCCACCCACACCACCACCGGCCGCACCCCCCGCACCCCCCAGGAAGAAATCCTCTCCACCCTCTTCGCCGACGTGCTGGGCCTGGAGCGGGTGGGTATCGACGACAGCTTCTTCGACCTCGGCGGTCACTCGCTGCTTGCTACGCGGCTGGTGTCCCGCGTCCGTAGCACTCTGGGTGCGGAGCTGTCGGTCCGTGCCCTGTTCGAGGCACCGACCGTGGCAGGCCTCGCCCAGCAACTCACCCAAGCAGCCTCCGCACGCACACCGGTGGTGGCGCGGGCGGAGCGCCCGCAACGGATCCCGCTCTCCGCGGCTCAGCAGGGCCTGTGGTTCCTCCACCGGCTCGAAGGCCCCACCGCCACCTACAACATCCCCGTCGCCCTGCGCCTGACCGGCACCCTCGACGAACAAGCACTCCGCGATGCCCTCACAGATCTGGTAGCACGCCACGAAGCACTGCGGACCGTCTTCACCCACCACGACAGCGACGGCGATAGTGGTGGTGCTTATCAGGTGGTGCGTCCTGCCGGGCTTGCGCGGCCGGACCTGGAGGTGCGGGCCGTCACCGAAGACGGGCTGGAGGAGGCGCTGGCCGCCGCGGCGGGCGAGACTTTCGACCTGACCCGGGACCTGCCCCTGCGGGCCACCCTGTTCCGCCTGGGACCGGACGAGCACGTCCTGCTCCTGGTCGTGCACCACATCGCCGCGGACGAGGGATCCTTCGCCCCTCTGGCCCGCGACCTCACCACCGCATACGCGGCCCGTGCCACCGGCCGGACCCCCGACCCGGCCCCGCTCCCCGTCCAGTACGCCGACTACACCCTCTGGCAACGCGAGATCCTCGGCTCCGAAGACGATCCCGAGTCGACGGTCTCCCGCCAGCTCGCGTACTGGCAGAACACCCTGACCGGACTCCCCACCGAACTCGACCTCCCCACCGACCGGCCCCGACCCGCCGTCCCCACCCACCGCGGCGGAACCGTCACCTTCACCATCCCCACCCCCCTCCACACCGCCCTCACCCACCTCGCCCGCCAGCAACACGCCAGCACCTTCATGGTCCTCCAGGCAGCCCTCGCCGTCCTCCTCTCCCGCCTCGGCGCCGGAAACGACATCCCCATCGGCTCCCCCATCGCCGGACGCACCGACGACACCCTCGAAAACCTGGTCGGCTTCTTCGTCAACACCCTCGTCCTCCGCACCGACCTCACCGGCAACCCCACCTTCACCGAACTGCTGGCCAGGGTCCGCGAAACCGACCTCGCCGCCTACACCCACCAGGACATCCCCTTCGAACGCCTCGTCCACCACCTCAACCCCGAACGCTCCCCCTCCCGACACCCCCTCTTCCAGATACGTCTCGTGGTGCAGAACGCCGATCCGCGCGCCGCAATGGGGGCCACGCTCGAACTGCCTGGGCTCTCCGTGTCCGCAGAAGGCACTGCTGACGAAGGCGCAAAGTTCGACCTGTTGTTCCGCCTTTACGAGACGGAGTCGGGTCTGGGCGGCGTGCTGGAGTACAGCGCGGACCTCTACGACGCTTCCACCGCCGAGTCCCTGTCCGAGCGTTTCCTGCGCGTACTGCGTTCGGCCGTTACGGAGCCGGAGCGGCGTGTGGGTCAGGTCGACGTAATGGACAGTGCCGAGCGCGACCGTCTACTGGAGGACTGGAACGCCACTGCACGGGATGTCGAGCCGACGAGCGTGGTGGAGCTGTTCTCGGCCCAGGTCGCGCGCACTCCGGACGCCGAGGCGCTCATCTTCGAGGACACCGTCCTTACCTACGCGGAACTGGACGAGCGGAGTAACCGCTTCGCCCGGCTGCTGATCGAGCACGGTGTCGGCCCCGAGCGCATTGTCGCTGTGGCCCTGCCACGCTCCGTGGAACTGATCGTGAGCCTCCTCGCCGTACTCAAGGCCGGTGGCGCCTATCTGCCACTGGAGCTGGACCATCCGGCGGAGCGCATCCGCTACATGCTCCACGACGCCAACCCTCAGGTGATCGTGGCCCGAGAAGAGCTGTCCGGCCTCGTGGCGGAGGCACCCGGGGCCAAGCCGCTGCTGTGGGATGCGGAAGAGACCGAGAAGGCGCTGGCAGAGGTCTCCGGTGAGCCGCTCATAGCCCCGAACCCGAAGGGGGCGCCACGACCCGGCGATCTCCCGGCTCCGCACGACCCGGCCTACGTGATCTACACGTCGGGCTCCACGGGACGTCCCAAGGGAGTCGTCGTCGAACACCGCTCGGTAGGCGCCTATCTTCAGCGCGCACGCCACGCGTACCCGGATGCCTCCGGCAGTGCGTTGCTGCACTCCCGTATCGGCTTCGACCTGACCGTGACCGCGCTCTACACACCGCTGGTGTCGGGCGGCAGTGTACGTCTGGCCGATCTCAGGGACGAGACGGGGGACGGATTCGCCGCCACGGCCCGGCCGACCTTCATGAAGGCCACGCCGAGCCATATGGCACTTCTGGGCACCCTGCCCGACGCCGCCTCCCCGACCGGCACGCTCATCCTCGGCGGCGAGCAACTTCTCGGCGAGAGCCTGGCCGAGTGGCGCGAGCGGCACCCCGACGTAACAGTCATCAATGCCTACGGCCCGACCGAAGCCACCGTCAACTGCACGGACTTCAGGCTTGAGCCCGGCATCCCGACCCCGTCTGGCCCCGTGCCGATCGGTCGGCCTTTCTGGAACACCCAGGCCTATGTCCTGGGCGCGAACCTGCAGCCGGTGCCGACCGGCGTCCCGGGCGAGCTGTACATCGCCGGCACCGGCCTCGCGCGGGGATATCTGGGGCGTCCCGACATGACGGCGGAGCGGTTCGTGGCGAATCCGTTCGGCCGGGCCGGCGCGCGCATGTACCGCACCGGCGACCTCGTACGGTGGGGCAGGGACGGACAACTACGGTACGTGGGCCGCGCCGACCAGCAGGTGAAGCTGCGCGGCTTCCGTCTGGAGCCGGGCGAAATCGAGTCCGTACTCGTGAGCATGGCCGAGCTTCATCAGGCAGCAGTCGTGGTCCGTGAGAACAGCTCGGGTGACAGGTCCCTCGTCGCGTACGTCGTACCGGACACCGGAGGAGAGCCCGCGGCGACCGCAGCGACCCTGCGGGCTTACGTGGCCGATCGTCTGCCCGACTACATGGTGCCGTCGGCGTTCGTCCTGCTCGACGCTCTGCCGTTGACCGCCAACGGGAAGCTGGACAGGCTCGCCCTTCCCGCCCCTGCAGAGGAGTCGGCGGCCGAACGTACACCGGCTACGTCCGTCAATGCGGCCCACAACCCGTTGGAGGAGGCTTTCAGCGGCCTCTTCGCGAACGTACTGGGCGTCGACCGGGTCGGCAGGGACGACGACTTCTTCAAACTGGGTGGGCACTCTTTGCTCGCCATCCGGCTGTTGGCTCGGGCTCGTTCAGTTCTCGGCATGGAGCTGTCGGTCCGCGACATGTTTAACAACCCCACGGTTGCCGGACTCGCCAAGCTGGTTACGGTGGGCGGACGGACGGGTCGGCCGGTGGTGGCGCGGGCGGAGCGCCCGCAGCGGATCCCGCTCTCGTACGCCCAGCAGCGGCTGTGGTTCCTGCACCAGTACGAACCCGACAGCG
>NZ_JBIWGU010000034.1:0-1840 GCF_044763775.1 Streptomyces sp. NPDC094448
CGGGCGGATCCGGGCCTGTTCCTCGAACCGTTCGGTCAGCGGCCGGTCGTCCACCGGCACCCGTACCCCCGTCCACTCGTACAGCACCCGCCGCCGGTCCCGGGCCGACATCGGGTCCAGCCGGGACAGCCGCAGCTCCGGCGCTTCGACGGCCTGTTCCAGCGTCCGCCGCAGCATTCCGGTGATCCGCTCCACGGACGCCCGCTCGAAGACGTCGTCGCTGTACAGCACCGTGCCCGCCAGTCCGTCCGGCTCGCCGTCGGCACTGCCGGTGTGCAGCAGGAACTCCAGGTCGAACTTGACCGCCCCGGACACCACCGGCAGGACAGGACCGCTGCGGATCCCGGGCAGGACGGGCCGCGGCGCCGGCCCGCTCTCCACCGCAAGGCAGATCTGGAACAGCGGATGGCGGGCCAGTGACCGCTCCGGATTCACGGCCTCCAGTACGACGTCGAACGGGGCGTCCTGATGGGCGAAGGCGTCCAGGTCCGTGGCGCGGACCCGGCGCAGCAGCGCCCGGAACTCCGGATCGCCCGAGGTGTCCGTCCGCAGCACCAGCGTGTTGACGAAGAACCCCACCAGCTCCGCAAGACCGTCGTGCGCACGGCCCGCCACCGGAGTGCCCAGCGGGACGTCGGTGCCCGCGCCGAGCCGGGTCAGGGTGGCGGCCAGGGCCGCCTGTACGACCATGAAGGGCGTGCACCGCTCGGCGCGGGCCAGCCCGGCGATCCGGCGCCCGAGGTCCGCGCCGAAGTCGACCGCCACGGCACCGCCGCGCCCCCCGGCCACCGTCGGCCGGGGCCGGTCGTGCACCAGACCCAGCTCCCGCGGCAGCTCCGCGAGGGCCCGCCGCCAGTAGGCGAGCTGCCCGTCCAGGACCGGGCCCGTCTGCACGGACCGCTGCCACAGGGCATGGTCGGCGTAGCCGAAGGGGATCGGCGCCAGTCCGGGGCTCCGTCCGGCGAGCCGTGCCGCGTACGCCGTGGAGAGGTCCGCGAAGAGCGGGCGCAGCGACTGCCCGTCCGTGGCGATGTGGTGCAGCAGCACCAGCAGTACGGCCGACTCCGGCCCGGTGCGCAGCAGGGTCACCCGCAGCGGCGCCTCCGCCGTGAGGTCGAAGACGTGCCCGGCGGCGGCCGTCAGCTCGGCCTCCACCGCCTCCGGGGCGATGTCGCGGACCTCGAAGGGCACCGGTCCCACCGGGTCCACCCGTTGGTGCGGTTCGCCGTCGGTGACGGCGATCCGGGTCCGCAGGGGTTCATGGCGTTCCATCACATCGCCCACGGCGGCCCGCAGCGCGGCCGGGTCCGGCGCCCCGTCCAGCCGGACCGACAGGGGGACGTTGTAGGCCGTTCCGCCGGCTTCGAGCCCGTTCACCAGCCACAGCCGCTGCTGGGCGAAGGAGAGCGGCAGCCGCTCCGGCCGCGGTTCGGGGCGCGCGGGCGGCGCCGGTACGGCTCCGCGGCCGGTCAGCTCCGCCAACTGCCCGGCGAGCCCGGCCGGGGTGGGCCGCCGGAAGACGTCGGGCAGGCCCAGCGGGGCGTCCAGCGCGGAGGAGAGGCGGTTCGCGAGCCTGGCGGCGAGCAGCGAATGCCCGCCGAGGACGAAGAAGTCGGCGTCCGCGGACGGCGGCCCTTCGAGGTCCAGCACCTCCGCGAAGAGGGCGCAGACGATCTCCTCCAGCGGAGTGCGGGCCGCTCGCCCGCCCTCGTCGGCCACGGGAGCGGCGATCCGGGACAGTGCGCGTTTGTCGATTTTGCCGTTGGGGGTGAGGGGGAGTTGGTGGTGGGTGGTGATGTGGGTGGGGATGAGGTGGTCGGGGAGGTGTTGGCGGAGGTAG
>NZ_JBIWGU010000035.1:0-1790 GCF_044763775.1 Streptomyces sp. NPDC094448
CCGACGCTGTTGGCGAATTCGGGTCCTGAGCGTGACGTCGGCCTTCATGACCTGGTTGTGGTCGTGAAGGCCGATGTTGTCTTTGGGGAGGGTGTCCGTGTCGTTGCGTGTGGAGGAGCCGGGGGAGGTTCCGGCAGGGACGGTCCGGGTGGCCCGGAGGGCGTTTCCCAAGGGAAGTCTCGCGATCAGGGTCCGGGACGAGCTGGGGGTGTTGTTCCGGGATCAGGACTTTGCCGCGGTGTTCCCTGGCAGGGGAAAGCCCGCGTGGTCGCCGGGCAGGCTGGCGCTGGTGGTGGTGCTCCAGTTCGTGGAAGGGCTGACCGACCGGCAGGCCGCGGAGGCGGTCAGGGCCCGGATCGACTGGAAGTATGCTCTCGGCCTGGAACTGGAGGACCCTGGGTTCGACTACTCGGTCCTGTCGGAGTTCCGGGACCGGCTGGTGGCCGACGATGCGGGCCGGGGTCTGCTGGACGCGGTTCTGGCAGCGGCCCAAGGCCGTGGATTGCTCAAGAGCGGCGGGCGGGCCCGCACCGACTCCACGCATGTGCAGTCGGCGGCCCGCGAGCTGAGCTGGCTGGAGCTGGTCGGCGAGACGCTGCGGTCGGCTCTGAACGCGGCCGCCGCGACCGCGCCCTCGTGGCTCGGCTCTGTCGCGGCTCCCGAGTGGTTCGAACACTACGGAACGCCGTTGCAGGAGTCGCGTTTCCCCAAGAGCCGCGCCAGACGCGTCGAGGTCGGCGAGCGGATCGGCACGGACGGGATGTTCCTGCTCCAGGCCGCTTGGTCGGACCAGGCTCCACCGGAGGTGCGCTCGCTTGAGGCGGTGGAGATCCTGCGGCGGGTGTGGGTGCAGCACTTCGAGGTGGTCGAGGGGATGGTGCGGCGCCGGGGCCCAAAAGACGTCCCGCCCGGGGCGATGCGGGTGGTCACCCCGTATGACCCGCAGGCCCGGGGCAGCGTCAAACGCGACATCGTCTGGAACGGATACAAGGTCCACTTCACCGAGACCTGTGAAGTGGACGCCCCGAACATGATCACGCAGGTGATCACCACCCCGGCCCCGGTGCCCGACGACCGGATGGCCGCGGTCGTCCACGCCCGTCTCGCCGAGACGGGACGGCTGCCCGCCGAGCACTGGGTGGACGCCGGTTACGTCAGCGCCGGCGCACTGGCGGCCGCCCGCCGGGACCACAACGTCGAGCTCCACGGCCCGCTCGCCGGGAACACCACCGCCCAGGCATCCGGCCCCTACGGGCAGGGCGCCTTCACCATCGACTGGGAGAAACAGCAGGTCACCTGCCCCAACGGGGTCACCAGCACCCAGTGGCGCCACGGGCGATCGCAGCAGGGCCTGCCCGTGCTCCGGGTCCGGTTCTCCCCGGCCGACTGCCGTCCCTGCCCGGCCCTGCGGAACTGCGTGAGCTCGCCGAAAGCCGAGCGGCGCGAGATCAGCCTGCGTCACCGGGACGAGTACGAAGCAGCCCAACAGGCCAGAGCCCTGCAACAGACCGACGAGTGGAAGAAGCGCTACCAGGTTCGCGCCGGGATCGAGGGAACCATCTCCCAAGGCGTCCTCGCGTTCGGCCTGCGCAGATCCCGCTACCGTGGCCTGGCCAAGACCAGCCTCCAGCACCAGCTCACCGGCGCAGCCATCAACCTGACCCGCATCGACGCCTGGCTCACCTCAACCCCCCGAGCCCGCACCCGAACCTCCCACCTGGCAGCACTTCGCCCCGCCGGATAACCAGCGGGGCGAAGCCAAGGCCCGAAGAATTCGCCAACAGCGTCGG
>NZ_JBIWGU010000036.1:0-1412 GCF_044763775.1 Streptomyces sp. NPDC094448
CACACCGGTGGCCGCCGCATGGATCAGGACCCTCTCACCGGGCCGCAGCCCCGCCAGATCGACCAGCCCGTACCACGCCGTCGCAAACACGGTGACCACGGAAGCCGCCTGCGGGAATGTCCATCCGTCCGGTATCCGGCCGAGCATCCGGTGGTCGGCGACGGCGGTGGGGCCGAAGCCGGTTCCGACCAGACCGAAGACGCGGTCGCCGGGCGCCAGGTCATGGACCCCGGGGCCGGTCTCCAGGACGACCCCGGCGGCTTCCCCGCCGAGCACGCCCCGGCCGGGGTAGGTACCGAGCGCGATCAGCACATCGCGGAAGTTGAGACCGGCCGCGCGGACTCCGATCCTGACCTCGGCGGGGGCCAGCGGCCGCCACGGTTCCGAGGAATCGACGGCGGTGAGTCCTTCGATGGTGCCTGTCAGCGCCGGCCGGATCAGCCAGGTGTCGCTCTCCGGCAGGGCGAGCGGCTCCGGGACGCGGGTGAGGCGGGCCGCCTCGAACCGGCCGTGGCGCAGGCGGAGTCGGGGTTCGCCCAGGGCGACGGCGGTGTGCCGCCGTTCGGTATCGAGGGTCACTCCGGGCGCGGTCTCGACATGGACGAAGCGCCCCGGCTGTTCGGCCTGGGCGGTACGGAGGAGCCCGGCGGCCGCGGCTGTGGCGAGCCCCTCGGTGGTCTGCACGAGGAGGGTCCCGTCGGTGCCGGTCAGGGCCTCCAGCAGGCGGGCCGTCAGTGCACGGGTCTCGGCCGGCGGGTCGTCGTCGGTGGCGTGCAAGGTGAGGACGTCGACCTCGGTCGCGGGGATGTCCACGGGTGCGGCGGGCTCGGTCCAGGTCAGTCGCATCAGGCCGGTGCCCACGGGCAGGGACAGCGGACGGGTGCGGATCGTCCGGATTTCGGCGACGGGTCGTCCGGTGGAGTCGGCGGCGCGCAAGCTCAGCTCGTCGCCGTCGCGGATGACGGCGACCCGGAGCGCGGCCGGGCCGACGGCGACCAGCCGGGCGCCGGTCCAGGCGAACGGCAGCTCGGCGGTGCTGTCGTCCGGCGCGGTCAGGGCGACGATGTGCAGGGCCGCGTCGAGCAGGGCGGGGTGCATGCCGTAGCGGGGTGCCTCGGCGGCCTGCTCATCGGGGAGGGCGACATCCGCGTAGACGGTGTCGCCGTCGCGCCAGGCCGCGCGCAGGCCGCAGAAGGCAGGGCCGTAGCCGTAACCGGCTGTGGCGAGTTCCTGGTAGAAGCCGGTGAGGTCGACGGCGTGCGCTGCCGGTGGCGGCCACGCGGCCGGAATCTCCTCCACGGTGCCTTCGGCGCGTCCGAGGGTTCCGGTGGCGTGGCGGGTCCAGGTGTCGGTGCCTTCGGGGCGGGCGTGGACGGTCACCGGTCGGCGCCCGGCCTCGTCGGGCCGGTCGA
>NZ_JBIWGU010000037.1:0-1252 GCF_044763775.1 Streptomyces sp. NPDC094448
TGTGGTCCAGGACCCGGCGGGTGACATGGACCGTGGTCTCCGTGATCCCGTACATATTCACCAGCCGCGGCCCGCCCCCCTCCTCCGGATGCCGCGCATACCACCCCGCCAGCCGGCCCGGATCCAACGCCTCACCACCGAACACCACACACCTCAACACCAGCCCGTCCCCCACCCCCGGCTGCTCCGCATCCGCCTGCATCAGCTGATAAAACGCCGACGGCGTCTGATTCAGCACCGTCACCCCCTCCGCCACCAACAACCCCAAAAACTCCCCCGGCGAACGCGACACACCAAACGGCACCACCACCAGCCGCCCCCCGAACAACAACGCCCCCCACAACTCCCACACCGAAAAATCAAACGCATACGAATGAAACAACGTCCACACATCACCCGCCCCGAACCCGAACCACCCCTCCGTCTCCGCAAACAACCGCACCACCTGCCCGTGCGACACCACCACACCCTTCGGCCGCCCCGTCGAACCCGACGTATAAATCACATACGCCGGATGCCCCGCCTCCACCACCCCACCCCGCTCCCCGTCCGACAACGCCCCCACCCCACGCCCCGCAAGATCCGCAACAACCCCCGGATCATCCAAAACCACCACACCCACACCAAACCCCACACCCACACCCACCCCCCTCGCAGCCTCCAGACCCGCCACCACACCAGCCGACGAAATCAACACCACCGGCGCCGCATCCTCCAGAACAAACGCCATCCGCTCCACCGGATACGACGGATCCACCGGCACATAACCCCCACCCGCCTTCACCACCGCCAACAACGCCACCACCAAATCCACCGAACGCTCCAACGCCACCGCCACCAACCGCTCCGGACCCACCCCCCGCTCCACCAACAACCGCGCCAACGCATTCGCCCGCCCGTCCAACTCCCCATACGACAACGAAACCCCACCACCACACACCGCCACCGCACCCCCCGACACCAACACCCGCCGCTCAAACCACCCCCCCAACGACAACCCACCCACACCACCCACACCATCACCAAACCCCACACCACCCACAGACCCCACACCACCCACAGACCCCACACCACCCACAACACCCGCAGAACCCACAGACCCCACACCCACCGAACCCGCAACCAAACCCGCCCGCTCCACCGACGACAACACACCCACCCCACCCACACGACCCAACGGATCCCCCACCACACCCTCCAACACCCGCACAAACCGCTCCACCAACAACACCACCGACCCACGATCAAACAA